>CAVREL010000083.1:0-166380 GCA_963720105.1 uncultured Acidobacteriota bacterium
AGCCGCCATTGTGCTGGTGGCCGTGGGAGAACACCTCGCCCGCGAGATTCTGCGCGCGCTGCCCGAGGCCGACGTGCAGCGCCTCACCGAGGAGCTGGCCGATCTGCGCGGCATTACCCCGGAGCTCTCCGCCGATGTTCTGGAGGAGTTCTGGGAACTGCTCGAGACCCAGAACTTCATGATTCATGGCGGCCTCGATTACGCCAGCCACCTCTTGGTGGAAACCTTCGGCAAGCAGCGCGCCGACGACCTGCTGTTGCAGCTGCGCCGGTCGCAGGAAGAAGCGTACGGCAATCTTGCCAAGCTGCAGCGCACCGATCCGGCGCAACTGGGCAAGCTGCTGGACAACGAGCATCCGCAGACCATCGCCCTGGTGCTGGCGCATCTCGATCCCCGGCGGGCGTCGATGATGCTCGACAATCTGAGCGAAGAGCACAAGGTGGTTTCCATCCGGCGCCTGGCGGAAATGCGCCAGTTCTCGCCGGAGATGGCGCAGAAGGTGGCGCTGATCCTGCACCGCCGGCTGGAAAGCGTGGGCGACAACGCGCGCAAAAGCTATTCCGGCTTCAAAGCAGTCGCCGATCTGCTCAACCGCCTCAATGCCGAAGAAGCCAAGAAGATTCTCGAAACCATCGAGGAAAGCCAGCCGGAGCTGGCGCTGAGCATCCGCAACCTGATGTTCACGTTTGACGACCTGGTCACCGTGCCGCCGGCCACCATTCGTGAGCTTGTTGCCGGCACAGATAAACGGCAGCTGGCGCTGGCGCTGCGCGGCACCAACGATGAGCTGCGCGCGGCCATCTTCAAGTCGATGAGCTCGCGTGCCGTGGACATGCTCAAAGAGGACATGGAGGTGCTAGGGCCGGTCCGCTCGCGCGAGGTTCACCAGGCCCAGCAGGAGATCCTCAACCTGGCGCGGCGACTGGAAGCCGAGGGCAAGGTGATCCTCAAGCTGGAAACGGGCGACGAGATGCTGGCGTGAGGCGAATGAGGCATGCAAAGGGAATGTCCTGTCATCCTGAGCGAAGCGCCCGCGGCGCGGAGTCGAAGGATCTGCGGTTGCTTTTCGTATCCGGATCCGGACCGCCATCTTTCAGCAATCTATACCGTCCGGAACGTGCTTTGAAACAGCGCGCCAGCAGCGAGGTTGAAGTGGCAGGACGATGAAATATGGAACCTCACAACCCGGCCACGCCGGCATGTCCCCGGCATTGGAGTTGTTCGCCTACCCGAATGTGGCCCCACCTCCGCTGCCGGCGTGGGATGCATTCGGAGCCCAGGGGACCGAAGCGCCGGCGCCAACCGGCTCCATCGCCACCGCGCCGGCCGATCCGGACGACCATCTGAGCGAAGCGCTTTGGGCCGAGGAACTCCATCGCAGTTTCGAACAGGGGCGGGTACGCGGATTCGGTGAAGGGCGAGCCCTGGAGCGCGAAACGCTGGCCGCGGCCATCAAGACCAGGGACGAGAGCAGGATTGAGCCTGCCGCCCGCCTGCTCGAAAGCTTCAACGCCGAACGCGCCCGCTATTTCGAAGCGGTTGAACCCGAGGTAGTGAAACTGGCGCTGGCGGTAGCGGCGCGAATTCTCCGCCGCGAAGCGCAAATGGATCCGCTGCTGCTGAGCGGCGCGGTGCGGGTAGCGCTGGGACAGCTGTCGGCTTCCACCGAGGTCCGGTTGCGCGTGCCTGCGGAGGACCTGGAATTCTGGGCCGATGCGATTGCCCACCTGCCCAATCTCGCCCCCAAACCGGCCGTGGTGGCCGGCGAGGGGATGCGGCTGGGCGAATGCGTGCTGGAGACCGAGCTTGGGTCGGTGGACCTTGGCGTGCGGGCGCAGCTCGAAGAGATCGAGCGCGGCTTCTTCGATCGCGCCGGACGCAATGCCCGCCCCATCCGCGAGGAAATGTCGGAATGAGCGGCATGCTGGCACGCTACTTTACCCGCCTGGCGCGCGGGCAGCCCTGGCATTGGCAGGGGCAGGTCGTCGAATCGGTGGGGCAGACGATCGAGTCGGCAGGACCGCTGACCTCGGTGGGCGAGTGCTGCGAGATCACCGACCAGCGCGGCCGGCGGCACCTGGCGGAGGTGATCGGTTTCCGCGGCGCGCACGTGCTCTCGATGCCCGTGGAAACCACGGAAGGGATCCGCTTCGGCGATCCGGTATCCGCCTTGGGCGTGCATGCCGAGATCGAGGTGGGTCCGGCCCTGATGGGCCGCGTGCTGAACGCCCTGGGCGAGCCCATCGACGGCCGTGAGGCGCCGGCGCCGGCGGCCGGCTGCCTTCTCGACGGCAAGGTGCGGTCGCCGCTCGATCGCGCGCCTATCCGGACGCCGCTGGGCACGGGCATTCGCGCCGTGGACGCGCTTCTGACCACCGGCCGCGGGCAGCGCGTCGGCATCTTCGGCGGTTCGGGCGTCGGCAAGAGCACGCTCATCGGCATGATGACCCGCAATACCGAAGCCGATGTGACCGTGGTGGGGCTGGTGGGGGAACGCGGCCGCGAAGTAGGCGAATTCCTTGAAAACGCCCTGGGCCACGAAGGGCGGAAACGCTCCGTGGTCGTGGTCTCGACCTCGGACCAATCGCCGTTGCTGCGCATGCGCGCAGCTCTCGCGGCCACCGCCATTGCGGAATACTTCGCCGCCCAGGGCAAGGATGTGCTGCTGGTCCTCGACTCGCTGACGCGCTTTGCCATGGCCGCGCGGGAGATCGGCCTGGCGGCGGGCGAGCCTCCTACCGCCAAGGGATACACGCCGTCAGTGTTTACCCGCCTGGCCCGCCTGCTGGAGCGCGCCGGGCAGTTTCAGAGCGGCTCCATTACGGCTTTCTACACCGTGCTGATGGAGGGCGACGACCAGCAGGATCCGCTGGTGGACGCGGTACGCTCGCTTCTCGACGGCCACCTGCTGCTCGATCGCGCGCTGGCTTCGGAAGGGTGGTATCCGCCCATTCAAATTCTCGATTCGATCAGCCGCCTGATGCCGGCCGTGACCGAGCCCGCGCATCGCGAGCAGGCGGCATTGGTGCGGCGCCTGCTGGCCGTCTACGCGCGCTCTGAAGACCTGGTGCGCATCGGCGCCTACAAGGCCGGCTCGGATCCCGATCTCGACCGCGCGCTGCGCGCCCGCGACGCCATGCGCAGTTTCATGACCCAGGACGCGCAAGAGAAATCCGCCTTTTCCGAATCGCTGCGCGAGCTCGCCGGACTGGCCGCCGAGGTGTAACCGGATGAGCGCATCGAAAGCCCTCCAGCGCCTGTCGCGCATTCGCGCTCTCGAAGAAGAACAGCGCCGCGCTTCGCTGGAGTCGGCGCTCGGCGAACTCGACGCGCTGAAACGCGCTCGCGACTCGGCCCGGCAAAGCGAGCGGCAAGGGCGCGCCAGGGTCGGATCAAGTGCGGTGGCGGGGGAGATCGTGGATCGCCAGGCCGCCCTGGTGGAGATGGAAACCGCGCGCCGGCGCGCCCGCCTGCTGGAGCCGCGCATTGCCGCCGCGGAGATGGAAGCCCTGCGCCGAAGGCAGGAGTTGCTGGCCAAGCGCGTCGAGCGCCGCCAGGCCGGCACCCTGGTGGAAGCGGCCGAGGCGCAGGAGGAAATCGAATCCAGCCGGCGCAGCCAGAAAGCGGTCGACGACTGGTACGCCGCGGGTCGTCACCGCCGGGCGAACGGTCCTCGCTAGAGCAGGGCCCGCGCAGCGGGCGCCAGATGGTAGCCCCAGGCGCAAGCCTGGGGGAATGCAGGTGAATGTAGTGTCCCCAGCCCCGCAGGGGGCGGTAGAAAGACATGCAGCTGCTTCCGAGGCGAAATGAAAAATTCGCCGTCGTATGACGTTCCACAATCCATGCCCTTTGATGATCGCCTCTTATCGGCCCAGACCGGGGCCCCGTGAGCGGCCGTGCAAGCCGATTGTGGAATCCTTCCCGATATGGAATCATCGGCCCATTCTGTGACAACCTTCTAACCTTTCCTGACCTCGCCTTGGCACTCCATCTGCATCTTCCCTCGGCATGATCGCTGCAGGAATTCAGGCCGGAGGAGAACCCAACGGGGCGGGAGCGGGTACAGCAGGTGCGCCGGCCGTGTCCGGTTGGGAGAGTGCGATTCCGGGTTCAGCGGCGGCGCTGTCGGGCGCGAGCGACAATTCCGCGGGCTTTCGTTCCCGCTGGACCAGCGTGCTCGCGTCGCTCGGTTTCGCACCGCAGACACCCGGGGCAGATCGAGCGCCCCAGCAAGCTCCCTTCCCGGTTCCTCAACAAAACTGCAAGGCGTCCCCGGAGTTCCGGGCCGCCGGCAGGCCCGGGGAGCCGGAGAAACACGGTTTCGCCGGAACACGCCCCCAAGCCGCGCCGTCTCTCACCACCCAGCCAAACAAGGGACTGGGTCGAGCGGACCGCGTTGACGTCGCTGCAACGCAAAAGAAGAAGGAGAACGCGGGCAAGACCACGCCCGGCGATACGGACACACCCCGCACCGGGTTCGCCCCCAGCGTCGCGGTGACTGCCCCGTCAAGCCGCTCCGCCCAGGCGCCACCTTCAGTCGACGCAACCATATTGTTTGCGCACCCAGCGAACGCCAACTCGATATCAGCCAATCGTGTCGAGGCGCCGATAGAGAGAGCCGGCAACGCGGAGAGTTCTCTCCCATCCCGCCCGCCAAATACGGAGCGGCTGCAGCCAAATGCGGCGGCTGAGGTCCGTCCGATCGCCAATCCCCACCTCCCCGCCGGCGTTGACGCCGATAAGAGAATTCACACCGCCGAACCGGGGCCGGTTTCACCCGCCACGCCTCCGGGCGATCCGGATGCGATCTCGGCCTTTCATCATCCGCAAAGCGATACGAACCCATTGGCCGAACCGCATTCAGCCACGGCGGGCATTGCGGCCGGAACCCGGCCATCCACCCAGCCGGCTCTCGAAAATGCTTCGTTCAAGCTCGGCCAGGGCCACGATCCGCTGGAAACCAGTTCAGCGTTGCATCACCGCGCAATGGACTCTGCCGTGCAGCCTGCCGCGCCAAGTAATTCTCCCCAAAGCGGGCCCGCGTTGAATGCCAGCCACGCGCCAGCGGCGAAAGCCGCGCGCCAGAATCCCGCCGATGATTCGATCCGATCGGAGAGGCAACCCAGTCCCCCTGCCTGGCCCGCGGCCACCCCGCTAGCGGTGAGTGACTCCGGCAATTCGCGGGCCTCCGTGGAGAAGCCCGATGCCCCCGAACGCATGGCGCCGGGCGATACCTTCATGGCGCTGGACAGGGCGCGCTCTTCGCCGCCGGCCACATGGATTCATGCCGGAGCGCATCATGCCGAAGCCGGCTATCTCGATCCCGCTCTGGGCTGGGTAGGCGTGCGCGCGGATGCGGTAGCGAACGGTGTGCACGCTGCGCTGGTGCCCGGCTCCGCGGAGGCAGCGCAGGTCCTGGGAACCCACTTATCAGGCTTGAATGCCTATCTGTCCGAGCAGCACGGTCCGCCCGCCACCGTAATCATGGGAACCCTCGACGCCGGACCGGGCGGACTGGGTAGCGGCATCAATCCCGGAAATCAGTCGGATGGGGGCAGCGGCGAACACCAGGCGCCGCCCGCAGCCGGCGACGATTCAGCGGCGCCGTCCACGGCGATGCGAAGCGCGCCCGCCGCCCATGCAGTACCCCCTCTGGCGAGTGTGCCCGCCGTGGCGGGAAGGTACATCTCGGTGATGGCGTAATCAAGGTCCGGTCGGGAGATGCACAGCAGCCAACGAACCGATGAGGAAAGGATGAGAAATAACGATGACGGCGATCAACCCGGTTCCATTTGCAAATGCGGCCAGCAACACAGCCGCCGACGGCGGCAGCTCGAGTGGCGATGCCACGATCTCGGCCAATGATTTCCTCACGCTGCTGGTGACCGAGATGAAAAACCAGGATCCCACCGCGCAAACCGATCCCAACGAGTACATCAATCAACTGGTGCAGGTGAACAGCCTGGAACAGCTAATCCAGATCAACCAGGAGCTTTCCACGGCGGTGGGCAGTGCGAATCCGGGCAGCGGTGGTTCCACTTCGGGGCAGGCCGTCAAGGCGGCGCAGGCGCATGTTGCGATCCCATCTGCCGCGGCGCCAATCAACGGCATACATCAGGCCACTGGTTCGGTGAGCGCCACACCGGCCTCCGTGGCGCACGATTTGCCGTCAGCTTCCGGCAATCTAAGTGTCCCTGCGCCCATCCCCGCCGCACAGCGCATCGCGAATGCGTTGAGTGGCCGCAAGTAGTTCTTTAGCCGGTTGGCGTCGCTTCCTCCACCCCCCGGACGAAGACCTGTCCGTGGAGACGCGGTCGCGGCATAGCGGGCTCGCACGTTCGCGAGTGTCTTGCCCTCTCACAAACCAATTTGTTTTTTTCCGAGTTGCGTGAATCGAACCGGGAAGAAAAAGGAGACGAAACATGGCCAGTTTTTACATTCCGCTTACCGGGCTGACCAGCGATTCAACCGCGCTGAACACCATCGCCAACGACCTGGCGAACATGAACACCACGGCATTCAAGTCGCAGACGGTCAACTTCTCCGATCTGTTCTACCAGCAGATCGGTTCCACGGGTTCGGGCGATCCGATTCAGCGTGGTTCAGGCACGCAGGTGGCCAATATTGAGACCGACTTCACCACCGGCTCGCCCAACGCGACCGGCGTGGATACCGACGTTGCGCTGCAGGGCGAGGGTTTCTTCGTGGTCAGCGACGGCGGCAGCCAGTACTTGACCCGGGCGGGGAATTTCTCCACCGACTCCAGCGGGAACCTGGTCACTTCGAACGGGATGAGCGTGATGGGGTATCCGGCCCCCAACGGCTTGGTGAATGCGAACGCCGCGCTGGTTCCGATCAACATTCCGGAAAGCGCCATTCAGCCGCCCAGCGCCACCACTTCCTTCGGAATGGACACCACGCTGGACTCCCAATCCGCCATCGGTACCAGCAATTCCACCCAGGTTAAGGTCTATGATTCGCTGGGCAACTGGTACGAGGCCACGGTGACGTTTACCAAGAGCGCCAACAATATCTGGACGTATAACGTGACCATGCCCGACACGTTGACCGCCAACACGAATATCGCGGGACCGGTCACGACCACCACGTACAACTTCGGCTCCAACGGCGGCGTCCAGGCCACGGTGGATGCGGGCACCAACCTCACCATTACCGGGCCCACCGCCGGGGGAAGCACGGCAACCATTGTGGCGCCTCCCATTGCGGCCAACGAATCGGTGGCCACCTATGCCGCGGACCTGACCGCAGCGATGGCGACGGCGGGGATCATCGGGGTTACTGCCAAAGCATCGGCGGCGGGAGTGTTGACCATTACCGGAACCAATATGTCGACCTCCGGCGCCGTGATTCAGGATCCGGTTCCATCCCCCAACAACAGCGGGACTCTGACCTTCGATGCGGCCGGGAACCTGGTCAGCCCGGCCACCAACCTTCCGGGGATCACCTTTGCGGGGCTATCAGACAACGCGGCGACTCTGCAGATGACATGGGATTTGTACGGGGCCAACGGCAAACCGGTGATCAGCCAGGTCGATCAGAGCTTCACCGGTGGCTCAACCACCCAGAACGGGTACGCGAGCGGCGAGTATAACGGATTCTCGATCGGCTCGGACGGAACCGTCACCGCCACCTTCAGCAACGGGCAGAAGCTGAACGTGGGTCAGCTGGCGCTGGGAACGGTGAAGAATCTCCAAGGGCTTCAGGCGCTGGGCAACGGCGATTATTCGCCCACGCTGGCCAGCGGAACGGTGACCATCGGGCCATCCGGAACCGCGGGCCTGGGGACCATGGAAGGCGGAGCGCTGGAGGCCTCGAACGTCAACATCTCCGCCGAGTTCTCCAACCTGATCATTGCCCAGCGGGCCTTCGAAGCCAACTCCAAGGCGGTGACCACGTTCGATACCGTGACCCAGGAAACCATCAACATGATCCATTGATCCGGGCGGGTCGCATTTTCGGTTATATCTCCCGGTAAAGGCGAGCGCCCCACCCCGGGGCCCCCGCGAACAGGTCTTCGTTCGCGGGGTGGACATTCGCGGACGTTTGAGTCCGCTAAGGTGGGATATCGCCCGCGTGTCAGCTATCTGCTAAAATGCCCGCAATCATGCTCAGGCGGGCAGTCGGGTTCCTTATCTTGTGGGCCGCGTGTTGCGGTGTTGGCGCAGCCTCGCCGGACCAGTGGCTGGAAGCGCGTAGCGAGCATTTCCGGCTGGTAACCAATTCCAGCGATAAAGAAGCGCGCCACATTCTCGATCAGTTCGAGCGCATGCGCTGGATGTTCCATACCCTGTTTCCCAAAACCAATGTCGACCCGGTCGAACCGATCGTGGTCATCGCCGCTAAGAACACCAAGACCTTCCAGGCTCTGGAGCCGGCTGCTTACCTGGCGGCAGGCCAGCTCAAACTGGCTGGCCTGTTCATGAATTCCTATGACAAGAACTATGTCCTGCTGCGGCTGGACGCCGAGTTCGCCCACCCGTTTGCGTCGGTGTATCACGAGTACACCCACCTGCAGTTCAAATCGGCCGGGGAGTGGATGCCGCTGTGGCTGAATGAAGGCTTCGCGGAATTCATCCAGAATACCGACATCCGCAGCAAGGACGTTTTGATCGGAGAGGCGAGCGCCGACGACATCCTCTACCTGCGCCAGAACCGGCTCATTCCGCTGCCGGTGCTGTTCAAAGTCGACAAGAATTCACCCTATTACCACCAGGAACAGAAGGGCTCGGTGTTTTACTCCGAATCCTGGGCCCTCACCCACATGCTGGAAGTGACCGATCGGGAGAGAGGCACCGATCGCGTGGGCGATTACATAAGGCTGGTGAGCCAGCATGTCGACTGGCTGGAGGCCGCAGGCCGGGCTTTCGGAGATCTGAAGAAGCTGCAGGACGAGCTTGAGAATTACATCCGTGCGAGCAGCTACAAGCAGTTCATCCTGTCCAGCGCCGCCGCCCCAATTGACGAATCCGGCTACAAGGTCCATCCGATCAGCCAGACCGACGCGGACGCAATCCGCGGCGATGTGCTGGTGGGCGTGCAGCGCGAGCCGGAAGCCCGCGCCCTGCTGGAGTCCGTGCTCAAGGCCGACCCCAACAACGTCGTGGCGCATGAAGCCATGGGCGATCTCGAATTGCGCGCCGGAAACCGTTCGGCCGCGCAAAAGTGGTATGGCGAGGCGGTGAAGCTTTCCTCAGACAATTACTTCGCGTATTTCAATTTCGCCAATTTGTCCTTATCGGAAGGAAAGGGGTGGGACGATCCGTCGATCGAAAGCAGCCTGCGGACAGCGGTAAAGCTGAATCCCAGGTTTTATCCGGCCAGTGAATTCCTGGCCACATTGCTCGGTTCGCAATCCCGCGAAGCAGACGCCATCGCGGTGATGCAGGAGGCGGAGAAGAATGCTGCCAGTCCGGTGAATTCGGCCATGGCGAAACGGAAGATTGCTCAGCTCGAGCAGATGCAGGAGGCGCGCAAAAACGTGCCGGCGGCCGATGTCAGAGCGGCGGCAAGTCCTACCCTGGTGACACTGGATGAGGGACCGAAACATCCGGCCATGCCGGTGGACGGGCCGAAGCACGAAATCGTGGGCCAGATTCGCGATGTGAAATGCAGTTCTTCCGCAGTCATTGAATTTCGCGTGGAAGCCGCAAAGGCCAGCGTTTCCCTCTATCACAACAACTACTACAAGATCGAATTCAGCGCCCTCGGCTTCACGCCCGAAGGAGCCCTCCAGCCCTGCTCCGACATCGAGGGCATGAAGGCGCGCGTGCAGTACGTGGAAAGCTCGGACAAGACAGTGGACGGGCAGGTCCTTTCCATCGAGCTGCGCAAAGGCGACGCGGCGAAATAACTGGCCGGGATTTTTGCGCAAGGTTTTGTTTTTTGTGTGCATAACTGATCCTGACGGTTCCCGCAAGCCCGCGCAGCGGGCATCAGACGGTAGCCCCAGGCGTGAGCCTGGGGAAAGCCGGCCAGGAAAGACCGCAGCCCCCGCAGGGGGCGTAAGAAATGATGCCCACAATAGATAATCATCGCGACGCACCGCGCTACCCGTGGGGCGTCGGCTCGCCGCTGAGCACCACGCGCTCGTGCCGCGGGCGCACTTCGATGAACAGTCCCTTGCCATGGGCCAGAACGGCCCCGGCCTGGTCGAGAATGCGGGCTTCAGCCCAGTGCTTTCGGCCTTCGTGATGGTACACGCGGCCCTCCAGCCGAATCGGCGTGCGCGAAGGCACCGGGCGCTGGTAGTCCACTTCCATGTGGCGTGTCATACCCACCACGTTCTGCGCGCGAACCGCCTTGCTCATGGTCTCGTCGAGCAGCGTGGCAATGATGCCCCCATGCAGATAGCCGCGCGGGCCTTCAAACGTGTCGGGGATCGAAGCCGCGCACACCACCGTGCCGTCCTCGGCAAGCATGAATTCAAGGTGCAGGCCGGACGGATTCGCCGGCCCGCAGCCGAAGCAGCGGTTGTGGGCGGTATGGGCGAGGGGGGTGAGTCTTTCCGTGTGGGCTTTCATCGGGTTCCGGCAGCGTGCGCGTCCTCGAATGCCCCGGAAAGGACCTTTTCGTAGACGTCCATGTCCACGTTGGCCCCGGTGAGCACCAGGCCGATGCGCTTCTGCTTGTTCTGATGCATTTCCTTGATGGCCGCGGCCAGCGGCGCGGCCCCCGCCCCCTCCACCACGTTATGCGTGTCCTGGAAATAGATGCGGATGGCCTCGGCGATCTCGGCGTCGGACACCTCGACGATGCGCGCCACGTTGGCCCAGATCACCTCCATGGCCTGCGCCGCCGGCTTGCGGCAGGCAAGGCCGTCGGCAATCTGGGTCTCCGCCGGAGCTTCGACGATCTTGCGCTCGGCAAAGCTCCGCGCGTACGACGGCGAAGCACTCGAAACCACGCCGATAATCTCTGTGCTCAACCCGAGCGCGTTGCGCGCCGCCGAAACGCCGCAGATCGAAGAGCCCAGCCCGATGGGGACGTAGATGCGATCGAGCGGCGGCGCGCTTTGGAAGAACTCCATGGCGTACGTGGCCGTGCCCATCACCAGCCGCTCGTGGAAGCTGTCCACCATCGCCAGGCCGCGCTCGGCCGCCAGGCTGCGGGCGTACTCCAGCGACGCCTGGAAGTCGTGGCCATGTTCGATCAGTTCGGCGCCCTGGGCGAGCGTGGCGCGATTTTTCTCCTTGCTGTTGCCGTGGGGAACCACGATGGACGCCTTGAGGCCAAGCAGCCGGGCCGCCATGGCCACCCCCAGGCCGTGATTTCCGCGCGTGGCGGCAATCACCCCGGTCAGGCCGGGATGGGTTTCCTTCAGCCACTGCATATAGACCAGGGCGCCGCGAACCTTGAAAGCTCCCACCGGCGTGTAATTCTCATGCTTGACCCAGGCCTCCGTTCCCAGGCGCTGGTTGATGAGCGGCCAGGTGTACTGCGGCGTGGCCGGCATGTAGCGGTAAACGATGGACTGGGCTTCCTGAATCTGGGCGGGCGTGGGCAACGTCTGCTTGGGCGCCATCATGGATTCAGCATAGCGGAGCCCGGCCCAAAAACCTCACTCACGTGACAAGTGCAAGAATTCCATGGTGGAAACGACACCGGCAGACAGTCGGCTCAGGCCCGCTGGAAATCGCGCCAGCCGCCTGTGGATGCAGACCGCATTCGGATTGGCATTGGCAATTCTCGGGTGCCATTCAGCGCCTCGTCTGACGCCCCAGCAGGCCGAGGGCAAACATCTCTACCAGGTTCGCTGTGCGCATTGCCATGAGGAGAACGATCTCCATCTCAAGAAGATTCCTCCCGATCTGCACGGCGTGTTCCGGCGCCCCACGCTGCCCAGCGGCGCGCCCGCCGCGGATGCTGAAGTACGGCGCGTGGTGCTGGCCGGCAAGGGCTTGATGCCGGCCTTCGCCGGCCGGTTCACCGACGAGCAGATGGCGGCGCTGCTGGCGTATCTGCACACCGGCCTGCGCTAGTGTGATGCGTGGTGCAGATCCCCGAATACCGTTGACCGGTGAAACAATCTGTGTGTTTCTTACGCCCCCTGCGGGGGCTAGGCTTCTAGATTTATCGGCATTCCCCAGGCTTACGCCTGGGGCTACCATCTCGCGCCCGCTTCGCGGGCTTCACGCCTAGTCATGTGATAACTGTTGAGATCTACGAGGCCCCGCCTTAGCCTGCGCCTTCTATTCGTACCGGATGGCCTTCATGGGATCCACTCCCGACGCGCGCCACGCGGGCAGCGCGCAGGCCAGCGTGGCCACCAGCGAGAGCACGCATGCGGCGGCGAACAGCATCAGCGGATCGCGCGAACTCTCCGCCGCCCAGCTTGCCATCAGCTTGTTCAGCCCCAGCGTGAGCACGACGCCCGCCAGGATTCCCCCGCCCACGCTCAGCACCGTGGAGTTGAACACAATGCGCAGGACATGGCGCCGCTTTGCTCCCAGCGCAATGCGAATCCCGAACTCGTTGGTGCGCTGCGCTACGGTGTACGACACCACGCTGAACAGTCCCACTGCGGCCAGGGCGAGCGCCAAGACGGCGAACGCTCCAAACAGCCAGGACACCAGCTGGCCGCGCGCGAACTCGGGCTCATCTGAGATCCAGTGATCGAGGTCCTGTACATTGTTCACCACCTGCTGCTCGCGATCGATGGAATTCACCGCGGCGGCCACCGTGTGAAGCATGGCCAGCGGCTGCCCTGGTGTCCGCACCAGGATCTGGGTGTACATGCCCATGGCCACGGTGAAGGGAACGAAGCCTTCCGGAAAGACGGGTTTGGAAAGGCCGTCGTCGAGCTTGTCTTCGATGACGCCGATGATCAGGAACCATCCGTCACTTCCGGGAGCCGTGAGGAAATACGGCGGCTGGGCCACAACCTCGGGCACCTTGATGGAATGGCCGAGGGCATCGCCGTTCGGGAAATAGCGTCTGGCCAGGGTCTCGTTGATCACCATGAGCGCGGCGCCGCGATGTTCATCCGCGGTATTCCAGAACTGACCTTGGCGCAGCGGAATGCGCAACGCAGGGAAATATTCGCGGCTCACCAGGTTGACTCGAAACGTCTGGTCCTGCCCGGACGGCTTGCCCATGATTTCGAACCTGGTGTTGTAGCCATTGCTTGGCGGGGTGGCGTTGCTGGAGACCGCGGCCATCACCACCCCCGGGACTTCCGCGACCTTGTCGTGCAACTTCTCAAAATAGGCCTCCCGCTCCGGCCAGGTCTTGTAGGCGCCGTCGTGGATGGGAATGCCCACCGACATGATGTTGTGCGGATCATATCCCAGGCGTACGTGGGCCACACGCAGAAAGCCTTCAATGGCCGCGCCCGCGCCGGCGAGCATCAGCAAGGTGAGCGCAATCTGCCCGGCGATCAGCGCGCTGTGCGTCTTCCGTCCGCGCACGCTGCCGATGGTCTTGCGCGAGTTCGATTGCATCACCTGGCTCACTTGCGGCCGCGACAGCTGCCAGGCCGGCGACAATCCAAACAGAACCCCGGTCCCGACCGCGACCGCAATACAAAAAATAAGCACCGGGACATTGATCCGGATGGCCGCCTCGTGCGGAAACGAGAACTGGGGAAGGTTCGCCACGATAACCGAAACTGTCTTGTAGGCCAGAAGCAGTCCGAGCGTGGCGCCGGTCAGAGATAACAGCAGCGATTCAGTCAGCAACTGCCGGATGATCCGCCGCCCCGCCGCGCCGATCGCCGCGCGTACCGCAAACTCGTGCTGCCGCGCGGTAGCCCGCGCCAGCTGCAGAATCGAAACGTTGCCGCAGCCGATCATCAGCAGCAGCGCCACCGCCCCGAAAAGCAGGTACAGCGTTCCGCCCAGCTCCTTCATGAATCTTTCATTCAGGCCCTCGACGCGGAGCTTGCTGAAATCGGGCGGAAAATGTTTCGGGCTTTCCTTGGCGAACTCGAGGATCAGCGGTTGCAGCGCGGCGTCGGCCTGCTCATGCGTCACTCCGGGCTTCAGGCGAATACCCGCATAGAACGACTTCACGGTATCGCCATTGACCTTCAACGGCAGGTAGACGTCGCCATCTCCCCACGTGAATCTGGATCCCGCCACGCCCACGATAGTGTAGTTCTGGCGGACCAGCTGCATGGTCCGGCCGATGACGCTCCGATCACCATGGAAGTGCCGCTGCCAGAGCTTGTAGCTGAGCACTACCACCGGCTGCGGGTCTTGCCCATCGATGGCGTCGGAGGGCTGCAGGCCGCGGCCAACCGCCGCCGGCACGCCGAGGAAGTTGAACCCATTGGACGTGAGATAGACGCCCTGCACGTCTTCGGGAAGATCGCTGCCCGTCACCGTGAGCCGCCAGTCATCCTCCATAAACGTGTCTTCCACCACCGGCGACTTGCGCAGCTGCTGCCATTGCGTTCCGGTAACGCCGAAACCCCGCAGGTCGCCGTTGGGCTGCAGAAGGCGCATGTGAATCATGCGGTCGGAATTGGCGTATGGATACGGATCCATGATGATCGCATACACCACGCTGAACACCGCCGTCGTGGCGCCGATTCCCAGCGCAATCGAAATGATGGCGGTGAAGGTGAAGCCCGGCATCTTGATCAATTGCCGGAACGCATACCGCAAATCCTGCACAACCGTTCTCATCCGTCGCTCCTTCGAGGGGGAATCGATGGGGTGCCCCATCCAAGCTTCGCTTGGGCGGGACGCAAGAGAAATCACGCTCTCCACTGGAAACACAGGCCGTAGCCGTCGGGATCGGTGAGATAGAGCTGCTTCATGCCGTAGTGTGCGACCTTCGGCGGATCGGCTTCCACGCCCCGCGCCCGCAGAAACTCATAGGCCCCGTCCACATCGGGACAGCCGAAGTACACGCACGTGTCCTGATGGCCCGACCAGCGCTGCGGATCGGGCCTCGACGGCTGGTCTTCGGGGTCGTACGCCGTATTGAGCATGAGCTGCGTTCCATCCAGGTCCAGCATGCACCAGTTCACGTGATCGCGATCATCGGACAGGGCCGGGGAAGTTCCGCTCACCGAAAAGCCCAGCACATCCCGGTAGAACCGGACGGAGGCGCGCATATCGAAGACCTGTAGGAGAGGGGCAAGACCTTTAACAACAAGACCGCTGACTTCAGGGGGCATGAGGGGAAATCCTCCGATTCGCCATGATGGTGAATCCGAAGCACGTGAGCGACCAGCTGTAACATTCCCCAAACCGTAGATTTCACGATGCAAAACAGGACGGTGATTGAAGGGAACTGTCCGGTTTCACGTGCCTGATGTTCAGAAGTGGACGGTGGTGCGGGGGTTACGGAGTGAAGTCGCCTCACGGTATACTCAGACTTGTTATGGCATCCGAGAAAACCTTCTACCTTGAGACCTTCGGGTGCCAGATGAATGCCCATGACTCCGAAAAGGTCATTGGCACACTCCTGCGTGAGGGCTACGCCCAGGTCGACTCGGAGGAACAAGCCGGTCTCATCCTTTACAACACCTGTTCCATCCGCGACAAGGCGGAACAGAAGGTCTTTCATCGCCTCAACGACTACAAAGCCCTCTACAAGGCCGGCAAGCGCTTCGGCGTGCTGGGTTGCGTGGCCCAGCAGGAAGGCGAAAAGATCTTCGAGCGGGCGCCGTACGTTTCGCTCGTCTCCGGTTCGGCTTCTTATCGCAAATTGCCCGAAATGCTGGCCCGCCTCGAAGCCGGGGAGAAACGCATCACCGGCCTCGACGATCGCCAGACCGACGAAACCTTCGAGACCGAATTCACCGCCCGCCAGAACCCCTACCGCGGTTACATCACCATCATCGAGGGCTGCGACAAATTCTGCGCCTACTGCGTGGTGCCCTATACGCGCGGCAAAGAACGCAGCCGAACCTCGTCGTCGGTGCTGGCCGAGGCGCGCCGCATCGCCGATGCCGGCTACACCGAAATCCAGCTCCTGGGCCAGAACGTCAACAGTTACCGCGATCCGGAAGGGAAGTTGAGCTTCGCGGAACTGCTTGCCGCGGTGGGCCAGGTGCCCGGCATCCGCCGCGTGCGCTTCACCACCAGCCATCCCCGCGATTTCACCCGCGACATCGTCGAAGTCATCGACGCTTACCCCACCCTGTGCGACCACGTGCACCTCCCCGTGCAGTCGGGATCGACCCGCGTTCTCAAGTCCATGGCCCGCGAGTACACCCGCGACTGGTACCTGGAACGCATCTCCTGGGTGAAGGCGGCGCGCCGGCCCATCTCGCTTTCCACCGACATCATCGTCGGCTTTCCCGGCGAGACCCCGGACGACTTTGTCCAAACCATGGACCTTCTGGCGGAAGTGCAGTACGATTGCGTCTTCGGTTTCAAGTACTCGCCGCGCCCCAACACGCCGGCGCTGGTGATGATCGATTCCATCCCGGATAGCGAGAAGGCGCACCGGCTTCAGGTATTACTTGATCGCCAGCGGGAGATTCAAAGGGCCAATTATGCCAGGCATTTAGGGCAAAGCATGGAAGTGATGATTGAAGGCGCAAATCCGGCCCGCGGTCAAATCAACGGCCGCAGCAGCCAGAACAAGCCGGTGAATTTCACCTCGCGGCAACCGATTGCCCCCGCACCCGGCAGCTACATGCAGGTGCGGATTACAGCCACGCATCCAAACAGTCTAGTAGGAGAGGCGGTCTGAGGGTCCGCCTGATGGTTCGGAAAGGGGCTTAGCCATGGACGTCGAGGTTCGGATTCGCGGGCTCATGATGGATCCGGCAACCAACATGCCTATCGTGGTTCTGAAGGACATCGCGTCGGACACCGTGATGCCCATCTGGGTCGGCCTGTTCGAAGCCAACGCCATCGCCATCGAAATCGAGAAGATGTCGGCGCCGCGCCCCATGACCCACGACCTGACCCGGAACCTCATCCAGAATCTCAATGCCCGCCTGGAACGCATTGTCATTAATGAACTTAAAGATGACACTTTCTTTGCTACCCTGTGGCTGAGCCAGGGAGATGAAACGCTCACCATCGATGCCCGCCCCTCCGATGCCATCGCCCTGGCTCTGCGCTCGGATTGCCCCATCTTCGTCGCCGAGCAGGTGCTCCAATCGGCCAAGCTGAATACCTCCGGACCGGCCGACGGCCCCACCACCGAACAGCTTCGCGGATGGCTCGAAGGCCTCAACGACGAGGATCTCGGCCGCTACAAGATGTAGGCCTGACGACCGCTGGTGGAAACCCGCTTTGTAACAAGGGCACGACTTCAGTCGTGCCGATAAGCCGAACAAAATGTATTGGGCTTTAGCCCCTGAGGGATGTTTTTTACCACGATTGCTCGTCCCTTAACTGTTTTTCCGCAGCCTCTTTAGCCCCTGCTACGCTCGCCCGGGCGATTTCTCCCGATAATCGACTCATTTTCTACCCGGCTTCCCGCTCGCGTTGAATATGATCGTTGCGTGTTCCGCGCGACTTCACTTGCCGTTCCCATTCTGATCCTGTTGACCGTCGCCGCCGTGGCGCAACAACCCGCCGCCCATCTCCCCGCGCAGGACGCCCGCAACACCGACATCGTCACCACCGACACCCATCTCCCCCTGCCGCAATTCTCCGACTTGAAGACGTGGGAAGAGCGGAAGGCATTTCTCCGCAACCAGATTCTGGTGGCCGCGGGCCTCTCGCCGATGCCGGAAAAGACGCCGCTCCACCCCCAGGTCTTCGGCAAAATCGAGGAAAAGGACTACACCATCGAGAAAGTCCTCATCGAGACGCTGCCCGGCTTTTTCCTCGGCGGCAATCTCTACCGCCCGCGCAACGGCCAGGCGAAGCATCCCGGCATCCTCAATCCGCAGGGACACTGGCCCTACGGCCGGCTCGAGAACCAGCCGCTCTATTCCGGGCCGTCGCTGGGCATCAGCCTGGCGCGCCAGGGCTATGTCGTCTTCGCGTATGACATGGTGGGCTACAACGACACCATCCAGGTGCCTCACCGCTTCGGCAGCCCCGAGCAGCGGTTGTGGTCCTTCGGCCCTCTCGGCCTGCAGCTGTGGGACTCGATCCGCGCGCTCGATTTTCTTGCGTCGCTCGACGACGTCGACCCCGCTCGCATCGGCGTAACCGGCGCCTCCGGAGGCGGAACGCAGACCTTCCTTCTCACGGCCGTCGACGATCGCATTCAGTTCGCCTCGCCGGTCAACATGGTTTCGGCCATCATGCAGGGCGGCGACCTGTGCGAGAACGCGCCCGGCCTGCGGCTCAACACCAGCAACGTTGAGATCGCCGCCATGTTTGCGCCCAAGCCCATGCTGCTGGTCTCGGCCACCGGCGACTGGACCCACAATGTTCCCAAGGAGGAGTATCCCGCCATCAAGCGGATCTACGATCTCTACGGCAAGGGCGACCAGGTGGAAGTGGTTCAGATCGATGCGCCGCACAATTACAACCGCCTGAGCCGCGAAGCCGTGTATCGCTTCTTCGCCAAACACAATCCGGGGCTCACCGACAGCAGGGAATTGACCGAGCACGATATCGACGTACCCATGGTGCAGGAGTTGGCCGTGCTGTCTAACCGCGCACTTCCTGCGGACGCAAACACACTCGCCGGGGTATCGGCGGGCTGGCAGATGGCTGCGCTAAAGCAGAATAATCAGGCTCCTCTGGATCGAATGTTCATGCGTTACCGGCTCCGAATGACGCTGGCGGTGGAAACGCCGGAAGATGTGATTGGCGAAATCCAGGAGGGAACCGCCAACCACAGGTCTGTTGCCGATGGGGCCGCAGAGGGCCGCCCGGTCGTACTTGGACGGGCTTCGAAGGGGGATCGCGTGCCCGGGATCTGGTTTTCGGGTAAGGATGATAACAGCACAGTAGCGATCGTCGTCGATCCGAATGGTTCGGCCGCGGCATTGAACAGCGAGGTTGTCAAACGCCTCCGGCAGGAAGGCCGCACCATCCAGCTGCTGGACGTGTTTCAGACCGGATCAGCCCGGGCGCCCCGTCCCGGGGACCCCACGTTGGGATCCATGCCGAAGCTGCCAGACGATGCCGACGAGGAGGCTCGCGCTGATGCCACTGCCGGTTACGGCAAGTTCTTCACGTTCAACGTGAGCGTCGACGCCGCCCGCGTGCAGGATATTCTCACCGCGATCGCCTATGCGAAGCGGGCCGGTCGCAGCGTGGAGGTTTTTGCCTCTGGAGATGCTGCTCTTTGGGCCACCTTCGCAGCCGCGGTGAACGAGGACCCGGTAACACTCCACCTGGACAACGTTCCTGAACTGGACTCCGGCGCCGACTATTTACGGCACTTCAACGTGCCAGGCATTTTGAAGGCGGGCGGACTGGAGATGGCCCAGCGTCTCGCAAGCGCGCATCCGGAATGATGCCTGGGTTTTGACAATCGCAATTCGTATCTGAAAACATTTTTCCCGCGGTCCGCAAAACTCCCGTGCCCCGTCTTCGCGCGGTTTCTCCGGGGTCCCCAGCGACAGGTCTTCGTCGCTGGGGTGGTTGGGCGCGAAGGCGGGAAACCACGAACCCCAATCTCCCGCAGATTCCGCTACAAAGAGGAGCGCCATGACCACAAACTCCACCAATCGCCGTGATTTCCTCAAAGCCGGCAGCGCCGCGCTGGCCGCCACCACCGTGTCATGGAACGCTTCCAGCTACGCCGCCATCGCAGGCGCCAACGACCGCGTCCGGGTTGCCGTAGTGGGCTGCGGCGATCGCATGAAGGGATCGTTGATTCCTTCCTTCCTGGAGCACGCCGGCGAATTGAACTTCCAGTTCGTCGCCATCTCCGATCTCTGGAATCGCCGCCGCGACGAAGGCGTGGCCTACATCGAAAAACTGGGCGGGGGCAAGGTCGATCCGGTGCTGAACAACGACGAGCTCTACGCCCGCAAGGATGTGGACGTGGTTATCATCGCCACCGCCGACTTCCAGCATGCGCAGCACGGCATTGAAGCCGTCGAAGCGGGCCGCGACGCCTACGTGGAAAAACCCACCGCCCACACCATGGATGATGCCCGCAAGTTCCTCGCCGCGGTAAAGAAAACCGGGAAAATCGTGCAGATCGGCACCCAGCGCCGCAGCACGCCCAGCTATCAGAAAGCCGCCGAGTACATCAAGTCGGGCCAGTTTGGCGACATCGTCATGGTGGAGATGACGTGGAACGTCAACCAGCCCGGCCGCTGGCGCCGTCCCGACGTGGTGCCGCTGCTCAAAGAAGAAGACACCGACTGGAAGCGCTATCTGCTCAACCGCCCGTACGAGCCGTTCGACGCGCGCAAGTACCTGGAGTTCCGCCTGTTCTGGCCCTACTCCTCGGGCATTCCCGACCAGTGGCTGGTCCACCAGATCGACACCGTGCACTGGTTTACCGGCCTGCCGCATCCGCGCAGCGTGGTCGCCAACGGCGGCATTTATCTCTGGAAAGACGGGCGGCAGAACTGGGACACCATGACGGCCGTGTTTGACTACGGCCCGCTCGATGATCCCACCAGGGGCTTTCAGGTGCAGTACACGTCGCGCTTTACCAACTCCGCCGGCGGCGTGAAGGAACTCTATTACTCCAACGGCGGCATGATCGACATGGACAAGCAGTGCGTCTCGCCCGAGGGCGGCCTCTCGGCCAAATCCGCCGCCGAGATGCATATGAAACCCAACCTGCTGCCCAGCTTCTCACTCATCGATCACGCCGATAAAGCCTCGAACGAAGCCAACACCGGCGCCGACCCTGAGACTTCGGCCAACATGCGCAACTGGATGGAATGCGTGCGCTCGCGCAAGACGCCCAACGCCCCCATCGAAGCCGGCTACAGCCATTCCATCGCGCTCTGCATGAACGTGGCCGCCATCCAGACCGGCGAGAAGGTCACCTTCGACGACACCACCCAGCAGGTGATCGCGGGAGGCAAGCCGTATGCATAATGCGTTGGTCGCGGCGGTGGGGGCAAGCGCGCTGGCCATGAGCGCTGCGGGATGGGCACAGGGCGTGCAGGTGGTGGCCCACGAAGCCCAGCGCCGCGTCGACATCACCATCGACGGCCAGCCGTTCACCTCCTATATCTGGCCCACCACGCTCAAGAAACCAGTGTTGTATCCGCTCATCGTCGACCAGGGGATCACGGTCACGCGCGGCTATCCGCTTGAGCCTCGTCCGGGTGAGCGCGTCGATCATCCTCACCACGCCGGCCTGTGGTTCAACTACGGCGACGTGAATGGATTCGACTTCTGGAACAACTCCGACGCCATCAAGCCCGAAGACCGGCACAAGATGGGCGCCATCGAGCAAACCAGGATCGTTTCCACAAAGAGCGGCGCCGACCGCGGAGAACTGGTCGCTGACTCGGTCTGGATCAGCGGTGAGAACCAGCCGATTCTCGCCGAAACGACGCGTTACGTCTTTACGCGGCGACCCTACGAACGCGTGATCGACGTAGTGGTGACGTTAAAGGCTCTTGATCGTGCCGTGTTTCATGACGACAAGGAAGGCGTCCTGGGCCTGCGCGTTGCCGGCTGGCTCGAATCGGCAGAAGAAAAGGGTGGGGAATTCACCGATTCCAGCGGACGGCCGACCAAGGTGGAAGGCGCGTCGCCCGGAGCCAGCGGCGTCTATCTCACCAGCGAAGGCCGCCAGGGCGGAGCCGCCTGGGGCACGCGCGGCCGATGGTGCTCATTGACCGGCCACACCGGCGATCATACCGTGACCATTGCCATTCTCGATCATCCGGCCAACCCCGGCTATCCCACCTACTGGCATGCGCGCGGCTATGGTTTGT
Organism: uncultured Acidobacteriota bacterium; assembly: GCA_963720105.1. Classification (GTDB taxonomy): domain Bacteria; phylum Acidobacteriota; class Terriglobia; order Terriglobales; family Acidobacteriaceae; genus Telmatobacter. Next base: position 21,755 of record CAVREL010000083.1, read on the forward strand.
TCGCTGCCAATCCGCTCGGCCGGAATATCTTCGATCCCAAACAGCCCGCCTTCAATTTCACCCTGGAGAAGGATCAGACGGCCACCTTCCGCTATCGAATCATGCTGATGTCGCACAAAACAACTGCCGAGCGACTGAACGGCGAGGCGGATGCCTTCGCCGCCGAATACAAGTGACGAGTCGATTCGGCGGAGTTAGCGGAGGCTAGCGCCGCTTGACCGCTATTCCAGCTCTCTCACCCATATATTCCGGTAGCTGAGGGGCTCGCTCTTGTCGCCATGCGCCTGCAGCTTGATGGCCGCGCGGTCATACGCCTTATAGAACGGCTGGCCGATATAAAGCGTCTGGCCCTTCAACTCGAAGTGGTTATCGACCAGCACTCCGTTGAGTAAGACGGTGACGTAGGCGTGCGTCTTCACGGTGCCGTCGTCGTTGAACCGGGGCGCCGTCCACACCACGTCATAGACGTTCCACTCGCCCGGCTTGCGCATGGGGTTGGCCAGCGGAATGCTCTGCTTGTATATGCTGCCGACCATCCCGTTCACATACGTCTTGTTGTTGTACGAATCCAGCACCTGGAGCTCATATCCGTCATCGCCGGGACCCGTCGAGGCGAGAAAGACTCCACTGTTGCCGCGCGCCTGTCCCGAGCCGGCGATGTTCTCCGGAATTCTCCACTCCACGTGAAGCTGGTAGTCCTTGAACTTGCGCTTGGTCTCGATGTTGCCGCTCCCCGCGCCTTTCTTCACGGTCATGATGCCGTCGTGCACCACCCATTGAGGAGGCGAATGCTCCTGGTTGGCCGACACCCACTCGTCCTCGTTCTTGCCATCAAACAGTATGATGGCGTCAGACGGAGCGGCATCGCAGGATGCGCCCGGAGTCACAACCTTGGGTTCCGGCGACCACACCTCCGTTTCTTCCGGTTTGGGTTTGGCCGGCGTTTGCTGGGCGCAAAGCGGAAGGGCAAGGGAAGCGAAAACAGCCAAAGCGAGAGTGCGCTGGATTTGGTTTGTCATAGCCGGTTCTGAGCATACAACGCGGGGTGCAAGCGCGTCATCGGATGCGGTGGAGACGGCCGAAAGGGAAGACGTGGATAGAAATTCCATATATGACACGTTTTGTCATCTTAGCGCCCTTATGATCGGAATGCGCCCATCTCGGGCCAAAGGAGTATAGACATGACCACCGCGACGACCGAAACGAACGTGCAGACGGCAAGCGACATTCTGGAGCACTGGCAGGGCCACCGGCGCCTTACCCGAAAAGTCATTGAGGCTTTTCCCGAAGACAAACTGTTTCAATATTCCTCAGGCGGCATGCGTCCCTTTGCGGAGATGGCGTGGGAGTTCATTCGCATGGCCGTGCCCATTATCGACGGCGTCTCCACGGGAAAATGGGAGGATTACAAAGCGGCAAAGCCGGCCACCAAGAGCGAGCTTTTACGCCTGTGGGATCTTCAGACCGCGGAGATCGACACGAAATTTCCCGCCATTCCGCCCCACCGGTTCCGGGAAGTGGACAAGGCCTTCGGCCAATGGGAATCGACCGGCCTGAGCACAATTCAGTATGCCATCGACAATGAAATTCACCATCGCGGCCAGGGATACGTCTATCTACGCGAGCTGGGCATCGAGCCTCCTCCGTTCTGGGCGCGCGATTAGGATTGATTCCTGCAGAGACAATGTCCTGTCATCCTGAGCGGAGCCGCGCGAAGCGCGACGCCGTCGAAGGATCTGCGGTTGCTTTTCTCCATCGCGGCAGGACATTTGTTTTGCAGGAATCACCGCTTCAATGCATCGAACAGCGTAGCCTTCCACCCCGCTACATCCAGCCTCCAGCAAATCTCGATGGTGTGGCCGGCCTGGATCACTTCGTTCCAGGTATCGCGGTTCCGCGGATCGGCCGCCACGCCGAGACGGTCCACGACCGTCATCCCCCTTGTCAGATCGCTGCTGCACTCAATCGCCACGAAATGCCGGCTCACCTCCAGCTTCAGCGCCGGATCGAGCAACACCGCCATCGCCACCGGATCGGGAAGAGAGATGCCCTTCTGGGCCGTCTGGCGGTAATACCCCATGGCGGCCACGCTATTGGCGCGGATGGCGAACTCCCCCAGCGGTGTCCCCAGCCCCAGCACGTCCTCGATGTCACTCTCATTCAGCACGGCATCGAAACGCGCCAGGTGCCACCCGATCATTTCAATCGGAGCTCCGGATGCAAAGACCGTCCTCGCGGCCTCCGGGTCGACCCAGATATTGAACTCCGCCGCCGGGGTCACATTGCCTTCGCAGCACGGCGCTCCGCCCATCACCACCAGCCGGCTTATGGACCGGGCCAGTGCGGGCAGGCGATTCAGCGCCAGCGCCAGGTTCGTAAGCGGACCAAGGGTGATCAGTTCGATCCCCGGGTTCTCCTCCACAGTGGCGATCAGAGCGTCAACCGCGTGTCCCGGGGCAGGGAAGCGCACCGAGGGCGCGTAGCCGTGATCGCCCAGACCGTCTCGCCCGTGGAACCACTCGGCGCTCTCGAGCTCACGCCTCAAGGGCTTTCGAGCGCCGCTGAACACCGGAACGTCCGCACCGCACAGCTCCACCGTGAAGAGCGCGTTTCGCGTCGCCTGTTCCACCGGGAGATTGCCGGCCACGACGGTGATCGCTTTCACCTCGACCGCCGGTGAGCGCAGAGCCATGATCAGCGCGACGGCGTCGTCTGAAGCCGTATCGGTGTCAATGAGTATCGGCCGGCGAGTGCGCTTCATTTCGGTCTATCGATCATAGTCGCTGGAGCGGTTGCATCAATGCCGTTTGAAAGGGCACGGATTTATCCGTGCCGCAAAGGGCCCAGAAATACGTGGGCTTCAGCCCCTGAGGGACTCTTGAAATGGCCTCGTGAACCATGGATGCAACCAGTGCTGGCGCGATCACAATGCAAAAATCAACCCCGGCCTGGCGGCCGGGGTTGGTTGCTTCCGTTCACCGGAGCTGACGGATTCCGCTCAATGGGCCGACTAACGCGCCTCGGCAGCTGCCCGATAAACAGCACTGGATTCAGCTTCCTTGTAGAGCGCGCCCCCGATGATGGCAGCTACGACTAACTCGACGATGCCGACGACCGTGGCATAGAGCATCAGGCGCGGGCTGAAGACGCCGGTTACCGCATTCAGCGTGTTCGGCAGCAGCATCGCAGAGGCCCATGCGAACAAGCCGGCATAGATGGCGGTTCGCACCCCGGCACCGAAGCGCGGTCGAATTGCGGCGTACAACCAGACGATTAGAATGCCTCCAACGGCGTAGATCAGGAACAGCCAGAAGAGGAAAGACCCGCCCGAGAACGCGTTCGGCCGGTTGAGCGACTTCATGGCGTTGTCCCAGTGCTGGCCCACCAAAACTCCGTTCAGAAACCAATCGAGAACACCCGCGACGATCCCCCCAACGACACCGCCAAGGATCACGCGGCCATAGTTGATCTTGCCCATTTGCAACCTCCTTTGGGGGATTGCGAGAGTATACGCATACCACAGAGTGAGACGCAACACTTTTGTCCATTCGCATGGCCGGCTCCTCCAGGTGATGCCGATCACCAGCAACCACGATGCAGGTTCCTTGAGTCTGATTCTTCGATTGGAAAAGACTTCAAAGGCAGGGAATTGGGAAGAGCCGCACAACAGGAATCTTGCCCGCCCGGACCCCCGCGAGTATATCCTGTTGCGTGAGACGAAACATCCCATGAATTGCTGACTGAAAGGTCCTGAAACCTTGCTCTCGCCTATCGACCGCCGTGAATTTATCAAAACGAGTTCTCTGGCCGCCGGTGCGCTCGCATTTGGCGTGCCGGCGCTTTTGCGCGGACAGAATCTCAACAGCAAGTTGAATATCGCCTGCGTCGGAATTGGCGGTAAAGGCCAGAGCGATACCGATGCCTGCGCCGGCGAGAACATTGTCGCGTTGTGCGACGTCGATTCTGGTTCAGAGGCCTTCGAGACGCAGACCAAAAAATATCCCAGCGCGAAGTTTTACCACGATTTCCGCCAGATGCTCGACCAGATGGGCAATCAGATCGATGCGGTGACAGTTTCGACTCCGGATCATATGCACGCCATTGTGGCGTCGGCGGCGATGAAGAGGAACAAGGCTGTATTTTGCCAGAAGCCGCTCACCCAGACCATCTATGAGGCGCGCCATTTGCGGAAAATGGCGCATGAGAGAAAGCTCGTTACCCAGATGGGCAACCAGGGCAGCGCCGGGGACGGTTTGCGCCGCGCGGTGGAGACGATCCAGGACGGACTCATCGGACAAGTGCATGAAGTTCACGTCTGGACCAACCGCCCGGTCTGGCCGCAGGCCATGGATCGTCCACTCGGAGAAGATCCGGTTCCGGCGACATTGGATTGGGATGTTTGGATTGGACCGGCGCCGATGCGGCCGTATAAGGGCAGCCCAAAACCAGAGGAGAAAGATGGAATCTACCATCCCTTCAACTGGCGCGGCTGGCAGGATTTCGGCTGCGGCGCGCTGGGCGACATGGCCTGCCACACGGTCAACATGCCGTTTCGCGCCCTGGATCTCGATTACCCGGCGGAAGTGGAAGCCACGCCTTTCGGCCAGATGAACAAGGAATCCTATCCCGTCGGTTCCAAAATTCGCTTCGAGTTTCCCCGGCGCAAAGCCCACATTCCCCTCGAACATCCGCATCTCTTCCACCATTCGAGAAAGATCGAGCACGACGCGGTGAAACTGTGGTGGTACGACGGCGGCCAGCCTGACCCCGCAGCCCGCGGCGGCCATGACCTGAGCAACAAGCCGCCGGCCGAACTGACGGCCGACATCGTCCCGCTGCTCGGCGAGGTTCCCCATAGCGGTTGTCTGCTGATTGGCGACGGAGGCACGATCTTTTCACCGGACGATTATGGAACCAGCTTTTTCGTGAAGCTGAAGGGCGATCAAAAATTCATCCACTACACCAAGCACCCGGCGATGGCGCAATATCCTGAGCGCATTCCCCGCAACGTTTATGGCAAGACTGGCGATGGCAAGAAATCCGGTGGCAGTGTTTTTGCCCATGCGCAGGAATGGCTCGTTGCCATCAAGGAAAACAAGCCCGAGATCTGCTACTCGCGTTTTGACATCGCCGCTCGCCTCACGGAAACCATGCTGCTGGGCTGCGTGTCCTTGCGCGCGGGCCAGAAGATCGAGTGGGACGGACCGAAGATGGTGGCCAAAAACTGTCCTCAGGCGGCGCCGTTTATACGACGGCAAGACCGTTCCGGCTGGGCGCTTTCCTGAAATTACGGGAATGTCTGATTCCTGGTAGTCATCGTGGTCGCTGTTGCATCCCGTAATTTACACAATCAACGATATAGCTTGAATATTCTTCCGAACTGTGTCGCGCGCTCGATCTTGCCCGATTTGTTGCCCTTCCTCCCGGGCTCCCGCGCAACAGGCAAGCGAAGTCGACGATACTGCTGAACTTTCACATGTTCAATGCGCTCGCGAACTATCGAACGCCGTCGCTCGATCCGACTTTGTTGGCTTTCGAATCGGAAAGCTTGCGATATGCCGGTACTAATCTGCCGTCGACGAGTGATTTGGCGATGATGCACCAGTCATCCCCAGGCGAGCGATAATAGGACATGACTGCCGACTTTAAACCTCAAAGCGCAAAGTTCCCTATTGGTTCGTCTGTGCGTATCAAATCCAGCGGGACGTTGAGGGCTTTCTGCCTTCCCGATAGACTGCGCTTCCCGCCGTCAGAGGAGCAAATAGAATGCGGTGGCCACACTGATTCGGTCCGTCGCATAACTTTTTCCGTCAAAGGAGACTTGATCTACGAATTAGAAACCGCTCCTGGCATGTGGCAGGAACAACTGCTGGAGAAACACATAACATACTCCCCATTGCTTGCTCACGTCCGGGAGACGTTGAATGGCATCGAGCCGAGCCGAGATGGAGAACTCGTCTATTACCCATGCCGTGCAGTTCTTAAGTCCGGCGAGGCTTGCGACACGGTTTATATTGTCCCGGAACAGCCATATATCAAGTACTGGGGTGTGTACCCGGAGAACGATCACGGCAAGAGATGGATCAAGATGGAGGACATCGCGGAGGTAGAGGAGAGCCCAATCCGTCTACCGGCTCAGTTTGCGAACGAGATATATAGAAATGGCGAGTCGGGTATGGGCTACACGATCTTCACCGTCGTCTTCTCAGACAGTTCGCGGCAGGCGTACGGCATGGGAAACGCTGTAGATTTCATTCGGTATCCCAATGGCAAGGGGCCAAAAGATGTTGTTGCCGTGATCCCCCATGAAGGCAGAAACGACGCCACTCGGGTGGACGGTTCTGAATATTACTGGTGCCTTTACTCAGAGTAGCCCGAATAGCTTGCAACTGTTGCGTACAGGCCAAAGCGCTCACCCAGCATCAGCTTGGCGCTTGCGAATGGATTTGTCCTGAAAAACGCCGATATGACGTTCTTTGTTATCTTCGATCGCACGCGTCGCGTTCGGATTCAACTTAGAGACTGAGCGAAGAAGGGAATTGGCGTTTGTGATTGGTCGATGTTCGTCCGCACACGCGTCAGAGTCAATGCAAATTGGATGCCCCTCCCGCCCAAGCGGAGCTTGGACGGGGCACCCAGGTTGGGGAGTCTGGTTCACGCCTGCTTAGGCTCGACCACCCGCCGACGAGTCCCCGTTTTACCGGTTCCAGTGAATGCAACACCGCTGGGACCTTGCCCGAGGACCCGCTCCATCGCGATAAGGCCGCGATGAACGGGGCACAGCTCCCGATACCAGGATAAGTGGGCCACCGGCCGATTTGCGGGAGAATCGAATTCTCTGAACCCTGCTGGCTCTGGAAGAGCGCCGTTGCTGAGACCTGCGCGAAGCGTATCGGCATTTCTCTTATTTTTTTCATTGACAGGCTCCATTAACTGTGTATACTCAGTATATTCATTATGCACACAGGGCCGTCCAAGATCGTTTTGTCCCAGACCGGCGGGCCGCTCTATCAGCAGATTGTGAACCAGATCAAACAGAAGATCGCCGTTGGGGAATGGGTGGCCGGGGAGGAAATCCCCTCCATCCGCCAGCTTGCTGCCGACCTACGCGTCAGCGTGATCACCGTCAAACGCGCCTACCTCGAGATGGAGCACGCGGGGCTCATCGTCACCCAGCATGGCAAAGGTTCCTTTGTCGCCGCCCATGTTGTTCCTGGCCCGGAGATCTTTGAGCAGGAAATGGTCGGCCATCTCGAAGAGGCGGCCCGCCTCGGTGCAACGATGGGCATGAGCGAGCGAGATATCGTCTCGCGCCTGCGAAAAGCCCTCGATGAAACCGACGACGCGCGCTTCATCCCCAAACCCTCGAAGGAGTCCGTATGAACGACCTCTGCATCCGCATGGACGGCGTGAGCAAGCGTTACCCTCACTTTTTTCTGGACGGCATCAGCCTTGAATTGTCCGAGGGCAGCGTCCTTGGCTTCATCGGGGCCAACGGGGCGGGCAAATCCACGACCATCCGCATCCTCATGGGGCTGGTGCGCCAGGACAGCGGCTCGGTCGAGGTGCTGGGCCACCGGATGCCTGCCGAGCAAACTGCGGCGAAACTGGACATCGGCTTTGTTTCAGAAGACATGCGGCTCTATGGCGCGGCCACCCTCGCCTGGCACATGAATTTTGTTGGCTCCATGTACCCGCGGTGGGATCAGGCCTACGCCCAAACACTGCTGCGCCGCTTCGACCTGAAACCGGAACAGAAGATCAAGGGTCTATCGCACGGCCAGCGGGTCAAGGCAGCGCTCCTGCTGGCCCTGGCACGTCAGCCGCGCCTGCTCATCCTCGACGAGCCCACCACGGGCCTCGATCCCGTGGCGAGGCGCGAAGTTCTCGGCGAACTGATGTCGGTGCTCAAAGACGAGGGGCGCACCATCTTCTTCTCCTCGCACAACACCCTGGAAGTCGAGCAGATCTCCGACCGCATCGCCTTTATCGATCGCGGGCGCCTCATCGCCCTGGACGAAAAGGAAGACCTCCTGGACCGCTGGCGGCGTGTCCGGCTCGTGGTTCCAACCGGTTCTGTCCTGCCGCAAATCCCCGGCATCGTCGAAGTGGCCGGCACCGAGCGTCTTCCGGTTCTGACCACCAGCCAGTTCAATCCCGCGGTGGTGTCGCTCTGCGAGGATCGAGGAGCCACGGTCCAGGCGGTCGATTCGATGACGCTGGAAGAAATCTTTGTCGCCAATGTTCAGAGCAGAAGGGAGCTCCAGCCCGCATGAATCGCCAACCAATCAATTACGCCGTCGTCCGCCACCTTATCCTCAAGGACTGGTCCCTGAATCGCGGGGTGATTCTCGGATCACTTCCGGTGGGCCTGGCCGCGCTGGCCCTTGTTCTCACCGGCAAACCGGTGGCCTTTATGCTCAGCATCATTCTTCTGTGCATGGTCATCGTCGGGGTCGGCGCGCAACTAGCGATGGTCACGACAGTGAACGAGCGCAAAGAACAGACCCTGGCGTTCGTGATGAGCCTTCCGGTTTCCTGGCGCGAATATACCGCTGCCAAGATCCTCGCCAATCTCATCATCTTTCTCATTCCCTGGCTGCCGCTCACCGCCGGTGCGCTCGGCGTGTTGCTCCTTCCCGGGGCGACGCATGGCCTTGTTCCTTACACAGCTATCATGGCGCTGGAAATGCTCATCACCACCTCGCTCATCGTGGCTGCGGGCATCATCACGGAATCGCAGGCATGGACCACGGCCGGGATTTTCTGCTCCAGCCTGGGCATCAACATTCTTGGCTATGTCTTGGCGCATCTGCCCGGCATATCCGCGTACATGTTTGGCATGCACGTGCGCTGGACCGCGACCGCCTGGACGGTTCTGATCGCCGAACTGCTTACGGTGCCGCTGCTTTTGGGGATGACGTTCTACATCCAGTCTCGGAAGACCGATTTCCTTTGATTGTGAAGGCGCGCATAATCGTGGTTTCTGAACGCTGTCGTACCATCACCCCTTACCCGCCTCCGCCGGCCGCCACCCGGCTTCTGCCGCCACCAGGCAGTTGGCATCGGGAGCGTTCAGGTCTTTGCCGTTCAACAGGGCGCTGGCACGGCATCCTCCGCGACAAGTCGCATAATACGAGCAATGACGGCAATAAATATTGCCCTGGAGCCCGCGCAGTAAAGCGAAGCCCGAGTTCCAGATTTGCTTCAACCCTTGTTGCCGCAGATTTCCGGCCGGCGGTAAGCTCTTTAACAGACCGCTGGCCCACACCGTTCCGCGCGGGTCGACGTGACATCTTAGCCGGGCGCACTCGCAGCCCATCCCTGTAAATAGCCGCTTGCGGCCCTGTAGCGGAACCTGACTGATACCGACAGAGACGCGCTCGTTCCCTGCAGACTGCCCGTGCTGCCAGGCGAGATTCACTTCCGCGGCGTTGAGCAGGATGTCAGGCTGCTCCGCCGCGCGCCCCACCGGCAGCGCCGTGCGCACCATCACCCGCTTGATCTCAAGCGACTCGGCCAGCGCCACCAGCGCCGGCAACTCCGTGGCATTCGCTTTCATGAGCACGTGACGCAGGCTGATCGGCGCCTTGAGGCGCTTCAAGTTCGCGATCCCGGCCAGAGCCTGCTGAAAAGTTCCAGCCTCGCCACGAATCGCCTCGTAGACGCTGGCAGTGGCTCCGTCCATGCTGACCAGAATCTCCTCAAACCTAAGCCCTGACAGTGACTCCACCACCTCTTTCGTCGCGGCGATGGCGTTGGTCGAGAGCGAAACCTCCACTCCACGCCGATTCGCATGACGGACCAGTTCCGGCAGGTCGCGCCGCACCAGCGGCTCGCCGCCGCCGAGGCCGAGCTTAAAGCAGCCCATCTCCGCGAGGTCGTCGATCAGCCCTTTTACTTCCAGCGTCGTCAACTCGTCGGCGAAAGGCTGGCCCGAGGAGGCGAAGCAGTGCCCACAACGAAAGTTGCAGGCGTTGGTGACCGCGAGATGCACGTAGGTGGGCGCGCTGAGTACACCTTCCAACGGGACGGTGTTCAGAAAAGCGCCGGTGAACCGCCCCCAGCTATCGAGAATATTGATCGACTGGCAGAGTTTGTAAAAAACGTCCAGGCTCTTCCGGTCGAAATCTGAATGAACCAGACTGGCGACCTTGTCCTGGGGTTCGGTGAGGGCGAGCTGAAAGATTTGCGCTGCATCTTTGTCGAACGGGATGTAGTCGCAGTTACGGCGGTCGTACAACAGGCAACCGAAGTACTCCGCTCGCACCACGAAATTTGCGGCATCAGCGGGGGACACGGCTATTGCGCCTGGATCGCCGGCGGTTCGCCGCCACAGGACATCGCTCAGCGCTGCCTCGATCTGCCGCGAGGCCTCGGCGCTCAGGTTGAGTGACTGACTTACGTTCAGAGTGGCGATCGTGCTTCCGATCGCCTGGACACCGATCGCGGCAGCAGTTGGAAACTCCGCTGCCGCTAAGGTTTTCCCGGCGGAGGTCCTACCACGATGTCACCGGTACTCACCATCCCCGTGATGTTGGAGTCAGCAATCCTGGCGCCGACGCCCTCGGTCACCGAGATGCGGCCGAGTTGGATCTGCGCCGCCGTGAGGCGGCTGATATCGACCCCGATCGGCGTCTTGCTCTCTTTGAGCCGGTCGGCGACGTCCTGCGCCAGGGGAAGCACGGCAGACTTGCTCTCCTCGGGCAAGGCGTCGACGGCCTCGGCGATCACTGCCTGCCGCGCCGCCGAGGTCGGCGCCGTTTCCAGCGCGGCGACGTCCGCGCCGGAGATCCACCCGGAAATCTTGTTCTTGAGAGCCACGTAGGCGTCTTTCACTGCCAGTTCCGCCGTGCCCTTGACAATCGCCTCTCCGGCGATCCCCAGAGCCGTCGATACAAACACGCCAATGGTTACCGGGTCCATATGGGAGAGATTCTAGCAAAGCAAATCCCAGTGAAAACAACCGGACAAAGACTACTTCGATGTCCGATAACAGATATTCTGTACACCAGAGCCGCCCAATTTCATTACTTCCAACGTCCTTGCGAATAACCTCAGTCTTCCCTTCTCCGATTTTCAAAATCCGATCGGGCCGCCGGCGAACCAACACCACGCACTTTCGCCCCCCGCTTTAACGCCGCGACGTTTCCGGCTAGTCTTGACGTCAACGGCGTGGCATCAACGCTTCCACCGGCGGCCATCGTTTAGCCCTTCGCCTTTTTCCTGGCTGCTGCCCAGCGCTTTCGTTGCGCGGCAGCGATACGGGCTCGCGCCGCGGCACTCAGGCGGCGTCTTGTGCTGTTTCCGGATCCGGACTTGTGATCGGTCGGTATATCCTTTCCTTTCTGCACAAGAAGACGGCGAACCTCATGTAACCGTGTAAGTTCCTTATCAATCGCGGTGATGATGGCGTTGCTACCCATGAATATCCTCCCGATGCCATTCTACTGTCGTGCCCGGACCTCTGATGCAGCCCGCAAAATCCCCCGGCGATTCCCGTCGCCCGCCTGCACTCGCTCATCACATATCGATGTTCACCCACGCCGCTCCTGTTGACATCCGACCCGAAGGAGACGATACTTGGGTCGTATGCCGACCCGTAAAGATGAAAACGAACGCATCGCCCTCTTGCAAGGCACTCTCGACCTGCTGATCCTGCGTGTGCTGCTCTTCGGCCAATCTCATGGCCAGGGCATTGCCCGCGCCATCCAGCGCCAGTCGGAAGAGGTCTTCTTCGTCGATCACGGTTCGCTCTACCTGGCCCTGCAGCGGCTCGAAGACAGCGGTATGATCAGCGCCAAATGGGGCGTTTCCGAGAACAACCGTAAGGCGCGCTACTACTCGCTGACCGCCAGGGGCCGCGCCCACCTTAACCAGAAAACCACCCAATGGAACCGCCTCAAGAAGGCCATGGAATCGATTCTCTCCCCCGCCCCGGATGAGGCCTGACTCGAATCCCTCAGCGACCAACCCGCCGCTGGGCCGGCGCCAAAGGAGCCTGGACATGTTTTGGAGACGCCATCGCGGCATGAAGGATTTCTCCCAGGAGATCGAAGCCCACCTGCAGCTCGAAGCCGACGAGCTGGAGGCCCAAGGCTTGAGCCATAGCGAAGCCCGGAGGCGGGCCCGCGCGGCATTCGGCAGCGCGGAAGTCGCCCGCGAGCGCTTCTACCTGAGGGATCGCGCCGAGTGGTTCGAAAACATCATCCGCGATCTGCGCTATGGCTTGCGCATGATGGCGCGCAATCCCGCCGTCGCCATCGTGGCCGTGCTGACACTCGCCTGCGGCATTGCCGCCAGCGCCACCGTCTTTACGTGGATCAATGCCGTTCTGCTGCAGCCGCTCGGGGGTGTCGCGGATCCCGGCCGCCTGGTCACGCTTGAAACCGTCACCTCCAATGGCGAAATGATCACCAGTTCTTATCTCGACTTCGTCGATTTCCGCGATCATCTCAAGCTCTTCGACGGCATCGCCGTTACACGCCCCGTGCCCTTCAGCATCGGACAGGAAGATCATGCCGAGCGGGTCTGGGGCGAACTGGTCTCGGGAAACTTCTTTTCCGTTCTGGGGGTCAAGCCCGAGGCCGGACGCCTGTTCCTGCCTTCCGAATTCGGCGATACGCCCGGCGGGTATCCCGTCGCCGTCATCAGCGACCGCTTCTGGCGCTCCCATTTTGCTGCCGATCCTTCCATCGTCGGCCATACCATCCGCATCAACCAGCACCAATTGACCGTGGTCGGCATTGCGGCTCCCGCGTTCCGTGGATCCATGCCCGCGGCATGGTTCGATGTGTGGGTGCCGTACATGGAACAGCCGATGCTGAATGGCGTTCAGACCTGGATGCTGCGCGATCGCCACACCCGCAACATGCTCGGCATCGCGCGCCTCAAACCGGGCGTCACCGCCGAGCAGGCGCGCCTCGAACTCAAGACCCTGGCTGAGCGCATGGCGGTGCTGAACGCCGACGTGAGCGAAGGCCTCAGCGCCACCATCATTCCCCTTTGGAAATCGCCTCAGGGTCCGCAGGGGCTTCTGTTGGGACCGCTGCGCATTCTCTCCGCCATCTGCGTCCTGGTGTTGCTCATCGTGTGCGCCAACGTGGCTAACCTGCTCCTGGCGCGGGCCATTGCGCGCGAGAAGGAATTCAGCGCCCGCCTGGCGCTGGGCGCCACGCGAACCCGCATCGTGCGCCAGGTCCTCACCGAGTGTCTCCTGCTCACCGGCGCGGGCGCGCTCATCGGTCTCGCCGCCGCTCCCTTCCTTGGCCACGCGCTGCGTTATCTCCTGCCCCCCGGACCCATCAGCCAGCTGATCATTATGGATACGCGGCCCAATCTCGCCGTACTGGCATTTACGGCGGGGATTTGCGTGCTGTGCGCCCTGGCAGCGGGTCTGGTCCCCGCGCTGCACGTCAGCCGCATCGCCCTCAGCACCACCCTCAACGCCGGCGGTCGCAGCGGCGCAGCGGGCCGGCCGCGCAACCGCATGCGCTCCGTCCTGGTGGCTTCTGAAGTGGCGCTGGCGCTGGTCGCGCTGGTCGGCGCCGGCCTGTTCGCCCGCGGCTTCCAGCAGTCGCTGCGCGTCGATCCCGGCTTCGATCCCGACCACGTCCTGGTGAATCAGTTCTATCTCTCCACCAACGGATACAACCTGTTTCAGCGGCTCGAGTTCTGCCGCCGCCTGGCCGAGCGCATCGAGAGCGCCCCCAGCGTCACGAGTGTCGCCTACTCCGACGGCGTGCCCCTCGGCTTTGAGCCCAGCTGGTGGGAGGAGTTGAAGATCGAAGGCTACACCCCCCGCCCCGACGAGAACATGAACATCTACCGCAACGTGATCTCGCCCGGCTACCTTCCGCTGATGCACATTCCCGTCATCGACGGCCGCAACTTCACTGACCAGGACAACGAGAGCAAGGATGCGCCGCTGGTGATGATCGTGAACCAGGCCTTCGCGCAGCGATTCTTCGCCGGCCGCAATCCCATTGGCCACCTGGTTCACGGCTGGGGCCGGTGGTTCCGCATCGTGGGCGTAGCGAAAGACTCCAAGTACCACTACCTGAGCGAAACCGCGCCTCCCTATTTCTATGTTCCCTTCCGCCAGCTCTATCGCGAAGACATGAACCTGGCGTTTTATGTGCGCACCAGGGGCGAGCCGGATGCGGTGCTTTCCATGTTGCGCGCCCGCGCTCGTGAAATCGACCCCAACGTGACGGTGTTCGACGCTGCGCCCCTCAAGGAATACATCGGCGCATCGCTCTACCCGCAGAAAGTGGCTGCCAGCCTGATGGCCATCATGGGCGGATTGGCGCTGTTGCTTGCCGCCGTGGGACTCTACAGCGCAATGGCATACTCGGTGGCCCAGCGCACCCAGGAGATCGGCGTGCGCATGGCCCTGGGCGCCAGGCCCGCGCGCGTACTGCTCATGGTGGTCCGTCAAGGCCTCTCGCTCACCGCCCTCGGACTGATGGCCGGCGTGGGCCTCGCCTGGGTTCTGGCCCGCCTGGCGGACAGCGTCTCCGCCACCAATTCCGCCATGGGAGCCAACCAGAAAATGCTCCAGGCAAACGCCGGCGATCCGCTCATCTACGCGGCGGCCATCCTGTTTCTGAGCGCGATCGCGGCTTTGGCAGCCTACTTCCCTGCCCGCCGCGCCGCCTCCGTCGAACCCATGGAGGCGCTGCGCACAGAGTAGCGCTTTCCGGAACACGACTAATTTTAGTGCTTTGAAAAGGGCACGGCTTCACAGGCTGCGGAAAAAACTCGCTGCACCACATGTTTTCTGTCAGGCCACGACTTCACAGGCTGCGGAAAAACTCGCTGCACCACATGTTTTGTGTCAGGCCACGATTTCACAGGCTGCGGAACAACTCGCTGCACCACATGTTTTGTGTCAGGGCACGACTTCAGTCGTGCCGCAAGACTGCGGAAAGCATTCGGGCTTCAGCCCCTGAGGGATGCCTTCGAGGTGAATTCCGAGACGGCGATCATCCTCCCGCTTCGAACTCCCCACAGCGCTGTCATGCTGACGCTGAGCTCTGGCTGCGTCAGTGCGTCTGCTTAAAGGTGCTACTGGGCTGTGCCCGTCGGATAGGTTCTCCCAATGGTTGCGACGCCGGTCGACCAGACTTGGTCGGGCGTCTGCTTTTGCGTGGCTCCGCACGTCGGACAAGTTTTGCTTTCCCTGTCTTTGATGTGATGACACTTCGTGCACGGCTCCTGAGTGAGCTTCATTAATCCTCCTTTACGGTTATGGGCGGGGCGAGAGTTGTAAGGTACCACGTGTCGTCATGGATGCAGCGAAAGAACACGAGGACTTCGCCATCCTCACACGTTATCTCGTCCCCCGAATTACGGTTCGCAAGGCATGAGCCATCGCAGTCGGATGGAGTAGTCATGGGTTCCCTCCCACGCTTGAAGAGATGGAATCGGTGAGCTATCGGAAACCGATGGGGGGCGGATTCTTGCTTACACATTTCTCCAACCGGGACGGGTCTGGCTTTGACGCTCAGCAAACAGACCTCAATGGGAAGAAACTTCGGTCACTCGATGGTGCGGAAGAGCTCGCCAAAGCGTCCCTTTGCGGTTCTTCGCCCCGGTCTGGGGCCGGTCCGGCCAGCCCGGAATTGGGTTGGGGACGAGTAGGCGGTCATCCTCCCACTTCCAACCATCCTCCTGCGCTGTCATCCTGACGCTGAGCGCAGCGAAGCGGAAGGATCTGCCCTGAAAATTGGCTTCCCAAACCACACTGTTCAAACTGAGCACGCACTGAGTTCCCGGAGGGAACGCAAGAAAATAGCCCAGGGTGAAACCCTGGGATAGCGCACCATATGAACCCCAGTCCCGTAGGGACGTAAGAACGGACCCATTTTCATGTTTTCTGGGTGCCGCAACGCGCCATCTTTGACTGCGGTTGTCTTTCGTAACTCCCGAATCGGGGGTCATTCGCTCGCTTCGACCTTCATTGAAGGCCTGTCATGCTGAGCGAAGCGAAGCATCTGCGGTTGTCGTTCGAAACTTCCCCATCGGCGGTCAACCGCCCGGAATTAGCTTTGCTATCTGGGCGCTTGCCGACGTATCGCGACGTAATGAATGAGTGCGCTGGAGAAGATCACAACAGTGAACGTCTGAAATGCCAGCATCGGAATACCCGAACGGGTTCCGCGAGCCTCTTGGATGTGAATGATCTGAAGCCATGCGAACAGCACAAGGACTTCAGCTTTTAGCCAAGAAATCATGCTTTTCGACAGAGTCTGCAGTCGAGCATAGTTCTCGGCGGTCACCTGAACTGGAAAGTTCAGCACGTGCGAATACCTGGCCAATAGAAGCCCGAACATGTACACGATCAGCATCACTGCCGGTATTTCGAGAAGCCTCGCACGAGTCCCCCAATCGCTCTCATGACTTGAGAACGGGTTCGTCATTGGTTCGACAACTTGGACTGCATTCGAGCCGTAAAGCGCCCTGACGGTAATGAAACCGGCAACGAGCAATGCCAACACGCTCCCGATTTCGAGCAGCTTCTGCGTGATCCTGCATGTCATGCAAAGTGGCCTCACCGGCCATTCGGAATGCAATGTACATCCTAATTGTTCTTGCGGGAGGTTTGTGGCCGATTCCTACCTTTGCTAAGGATTCGCCCCTCTATTCATCACATCCTTGGCCCTCATGTAGTTGACAACTTATCTCAAGGGCGTATGGTACTATCCCAGTCGCATCGAGAAAGAGATCCAGGGTAAAACCATGCTTCGCGCCCCACATTCTGGAAAAACGCTATCGCTGATTATGGCCCTCCTATTGGTTCCCCATACTTCGCGGGCCCAAGTCGATACAGCATTGGTCGCAAAGATGCTGGGTGGAGAAGAACTATCCCGTCCTCCTGAGATAGATGATGCAACAAGCAAGAAACTGCTCGACGTGATGAGCAATTCGGCAACCAGGTTTTTGGATCAAGACAATAAAGACTGGAATGCGTCGTCTCCAAGATGGAAGACTGTTTATGACCGCGTTCATGCCGATCTTGAATCGGAAATGCCTTCCATCCTTGCGGCTATAAAAAGCAATGGCCCAAAAATGCAACAGGCTTATGAGGCAGATATTGCTGCCCACCTCTCGCAATCCGACGTTGATGCAATTCTTGCCTATTATGGTGCACCGGAAGGACAGCGCTATCAGGAGTTCCTGCGGGCAGTTGACAGCATCATCGGATCTGCGAACTTTGTTTTCACCGACGATGAACGACAAGCTGCAACTAAGCTGCCGCCCGAGCAAAACCAGCAGTATGTCAGGATGTTGATGTTATCGCGTCTGTTCCAGCCCGTTGTTGCTATGTCGAAGGCCCGTCATGATCCTTCTGGCGGCGGTGGTATCGGTTTCCTGATGACCCCGGCGATCGTTAAGCGCCAGAAAGAACTGGAAGCTCTTGATAAAGAGTATGACGGGGATTTAGTCAGTTTCGAGACCTTCACAAAAACGGATGCCGCACAGCACTTGTTTGTGGCTATGGGAGAAGCGATGCAGCATCGAACCCAATTCGATTCGATTGCGGACTCCTTCAAGGCGGCTGAGCAGAAACATGAAGGTGAATGGAAGGCGCTATATCTGGCTCAGAGCAATCCCTAGGCCGGTATGCCCGGAAGGGAGATTACGTTCAACGAGTGCCGTCACCTCAGTGCGCCGCCGCGGCCCCCGGCGTAATCTTCGCCGGCGCAATGTTCCAGCCATCAATCTGGATGACCGGCGTCTCCGCCACGTCGTCAGGCAGTTGCGCCGTCAGCTCCGTCGATTCGCCCGGCGTCAACTCGATCCAGTTATCCGACCAGAACACCGGGGCAATCAGGCCGCCGGACGGGGTACGCGCCGCCGCGCGCACCTGAAACGCCAGCGCGTTCGATGAGTTCTTCAGCCGCACGCAGATCTTGCGCCCTTCGATCTCCGCGCTCGCTTCCACTTGCGCCGGCGGCAGGCTCCCCAGCGCGCTCAGATCTTCGTGGCGCATGGCCGGGGTGTGCGTGTAGTCGGTGCGCTCCCAGTCGAATGTGGTGAGCGTCCCCGGAACCCAGTAGAAATTGCGGCTCACGATGCGCCCGGCGGAATCCGACAGCTTGAGATCGATAAAGAAGAGGCGCTCCGGACCGACATACAGGCCTTCCGGTATGGCGATGATCCGCTGCGAACTGTCCGCCGCCGAGTCCACCTTCAATTCCGTGTTGAATACCTGATTCCACTTCAGGCCGCGCACATCCACGGTTGCGCGCAAGCCTTCAACGGGTTGATAGGTGCTGTTCACCACCACGATCGAGCGGTCGTCGTAGGAATACTGAATGTGCACCGGCTCGCAGGCCTTCTTGGCGGCGAAGTAGCCGCCATCGGCATCGAGATAGTAGTCGTAGAGATGCCAGATCATCGATGGCCAGGCGTTGTTCAGCATCCACTGGATCACGCCGGTGGAGAAGTACTTGTTCTTGCCATAAGCCTCGAACATGGCGCGCTCGGAGTCGTAGGCCATGGTCTGCGCCATGCGCTCGTAGTCGGCTGCCGACGCAGGCTTCGCGTAGGCATCGGCCATCGCTTCGTCCAGCACCTTCAGGTTGGTGAATTCCCCGCCCCCGTTGTGGTACGACCAGTTGGCCGTGGGAGGCCACGCCTCGGGATCGGGCAGGAACTTCTGCCGGCTGGCCAGCGACACGATCGCCGGGCCGGGGCTGGTTTCAGTGTTATAGCCCGCAGCTCCGCCGTAGTGAGCCCCGTAGTACCAGTAACTGGGCGCAACGTAATCGTACGGCCCCGTCATCTTCACCCCGCTCTCCCCCGTGACCGTGGTGGGTGTGCCGCTGGCTGATGAAAGAATCGGATTCGGCCAGTGCGTGTCGGCCTCAACCTGGAGATATGCGCTCTCCACGTTGGCCGGCGGAGGATTGTCGCTGCCATTCAACCATACAAGCAGGCTGGCGTGCTGCCGCAGGCGCAGCATTTGCGCGCGCAGCGAAGCGGTCGCAATGGTCAGATCATCGGGGGTCCAGTCCTTCCAGTGTTCCCAGTGATCGCAGCAACACCACCCCAGCATCACCAGAATTCCCTGCTCATCGGCGAGCCGGAAAAAGTCTTCCGTCTCCAGCTTGCCCTCCAGGCGGATGGTGTTGAGATTCATGTCGCGCACCATGCGGATCTGGTCACGCAGCCGATGCTCGTCGGTGCGCAGCAGCATGTCCTGCGACCAGCCCGCGCCGCGAATCAGGATCGGCTTTCCGTTCACCCGAAATAGCCGGCTGCCATTGGATGTCAGTTCCGAAGTGATCTCGCGAATCCCAAAATCCACGCTCTGCTCATCGGTCTTCACGCCGTTTTCGGCGAAGCTCATGGTCAGATGTTCCAGGTGCGGATCTCCCATCTGCCACGGCCACCACGGCTTTGGGCTCTTCATCCGCAGCGCGGGAAACTGCTCCGGCCTGAACACCACCGCCTTGTCTTCATGCGCCGCAAGCTGCACCGGCTGCTCGATATGAATCCCCGCCACCGACCCAGATACAACGCCCTTCACTTCGTTTCCCGTCGCGTTGTGCAACTCGGCATAGACGGTCAGGTCGGCGGTCGCCAGTGAGGGATCGGGAAAATGCGTGGCCGCCATCGGCGATCGCAGCGTGACGGTCCCGGTCGTCACCAGGTTGACCTCGCCCCACAACCCCATGTCCTTATCCGGGGGGCACGGATTCCAGTCCACCCAGTTGATGCCCAGGTCTTTTTCCGTAGGCGCAAACGTCTCCACCGCAAGTACGTTTTCCGCACCCGGTTTGATTGCGTCCGTCACATCGAAGTCGTAAACGCGATAGGCGCCGGCCACCGTTGTGCTGTCCGCGATGCGCTTGCCGTTGACCCACACCTCGCCGCGATAATTGATCCCGCCGAAATGCAGCCACGCGCGCTCGTCGCGCATGCTTGCTGCGGGCGCGGAAAACTCCACCCGATACCACCACCCGCAGTGATACGGGCTGTCCTGCGGCATGGGAAGTTCCGCGAAGTTATGCCCGATGGGATAACCGGTTCCCGGAATGTTGCGCAGATTCATCCCGTAGTAAGGATCGGCGAAAAGCTTCGACGCTGCCTGTGCAGCCAGCACCGTGCTCGGCACCGTGGTCTTGATCCAATCATTCACCGCAAACCCGGCCGCGGAAATGGCCGCGCCGTCCGCTTTCACAGTGCACGCTGACTGCAGCCGCCAACCGTCGCGCAGCGCATGCACGGTCCCGGCATGCACCAGGAAAGGGAAAGTAAAAACCGCCAGCAACGCCATTTTTGGTTTTAGTGTCTTCAAGATGAACCACCTTTTCCGCGCGTTCGAAAGAACACTCGCTTCACAGAGTCGAATGAGGCGCATATCTCCTCGCCCTGCCGGTTTCCTTCAACTTCGGCTGGGCAGAAACGCACCACGGTCTCTCCCCGCTGGACGGTGCGGCCGTTGACTTCCGCACCACAAGTTCCGGAGCAGGCCTATGCAGGCGCGCCCGCTCCGCTTTTCCTGCGCCGCGCTTGATCGCCTGCAGAACCCGCTCTGCTGCCTCCCGCCCCATCTCGTTCAACGGCTGCCGGATGGTCGTCATGGCCGGCGTAGCCAGTGCGGCCGGAAGCACGTCATCGAACCCCATCACCGAACAGTCCTCCGGAACGCGCAGCCCCGCTTCCACCAGCCCGCGAACCACCCCCAGCGCCGTCAGATCGTCGAATGCGATCACCGCCGTAAACGCACCGCCGCTGGCGAGCATCTTCTTCGCAATTTCAAAGCCGCCTTCGAATCCGGAGGCGGGATCGGCCGAGCCGGGCAGTTGAAACACCAGCCTGGGATCAAGTTCCAGCCCGTCCCCGGCCATGATCTTCTGAATCCCCGCCCAGCGGGGCTCGCTGTCGACCATCTCCTGCGGGCCGCGGATGACGGCGATGCGTTCGTGTCCCAGCTCCCGCAGGTGCCGTGCCGCCATCACTCCTCCCGCCTCGTTGTCCACCAGGATGGAATCGATGCCGCGCGCCACCAGGTCGCGCCCCACGATCGCGATAGGCACATTGTTCTTCTTCACGTCGGCCAGCAGGTTTGTCTCTTCGAACACCCAGCTGGCGATCACGATCACACCGTCCGCGCGGCGTTCCAGGATCATGTGCAGCGAACTGTCGAACAGCTTGCGCTGCGCCTGCGCATCCACAATCAGCGGCAGATAACCCGCGGGGTGCAGGCTGCCCTGAATGCCACGCATGATGGGAGTGCAGAAGGGATCGGAAAGATCGAATGCCAGCACCCCGATGGTCTGCGTACTCCGCCGCCGCAACGAACGCGCGTAGGCATCGGGATGATACCCGAGCTGCTGGGCAATGGTACGGATATGCGCGCGCGTGCTGGCGGCCACATTCTGCGACAGCGGAGCCTCGCTCAGTACGATCGAAACCGTCGACACGGAAAAGCCGCTCGCCCGCGCGATATCGAGCAGCGTGACGTGTCCGGACCTTCGTTGACCCACACTGTTCCCCTTCTCTGACGGCAGTTCAATATCGCTAAATCGCTTTGCACAACGATGCTATACCGGAATTCCTTCCCTGATCTCCGCCATTCGTGATTGAGAATCGCCACGTGGTCGACTCTCCACGGCAATCGCACCATCGCCTCAATCCGTCGCTCATTGCCGGAACCTTTTTTCCCTTGACAGCCCCCGTGTGCCGACCTATATTCATTCAACGCCTGATTCAAACGTTTGAATCAATATAGACCAGGAGTTCGGACATGGGAAACAAAAAATCGCGCGCCCCCCTTTTTTCCGGAGTCCACCTCGTTTTGTGCATGCTCCTTCTGGCGACGACCTCCTCTCTGTTTGGCCAGGCAGGCCGGGGCGCCATCAGTGGACTGATCACCGATTCCAGCGGCGCCATCATCCCCGGCGCCACCGTCACCGCCACCGTGACGGCCACCGGCACCAAGCTCACCGCCACTTCCACGGCTGCCGGAATCTATTCCTTCGTCTCCCTCTCTCCCGGCACTTACGAGGTCAGCGTCAGCCAGAAGGGTTTCGACACCACGGTGCGCAAAGGGGTGATCGTCACGGTAGATCAGACCACCACCGCCAACCTCGCCATGAAGGTCGGTTCGGTCAACGAAGTGGTCACCGTCAACGAAGCCACATCCCTCGTTGACACCACCAACTCCACGGTGGGCCAGTTGATCTCCTCGGAAACCATCGACCGCGTGCCGCTCCTGACCCGCAACGTGTTCGACCTGGTGCAGTTGAGCGCCGGTGTCACGCCCGCCAACGGCGCGCCCAATTCCTCAAGCTCGTTCGCCATCGAGAACATTTCCAGCGGCCGGCCGGGCGTCGATGTCTCCTCCTACACCATCAATGGCGCCATCGTCGGATCGGTTTACTACATGGTGGACGGCAGCCCGCTGGGCATTGCCGAGAATAACGCCGCCGCCATCATCCCGGCGATGGAACTGCCCGAGGATGCGGTGGAGGAAACCCGCATCGAGACCCAGAACACGCCGGCGTCTTACCAGAGCGGCGGCGCGGGCGTGATCAGCCTGGTCAGCAAGTCGGGCACTAATGATTTCCACGGCGACGCCTTCGGCGTTTTCCGTCCCGATGTCCTGGCCGCCAACGAGTACTTCAATAAGCAGAGCCAGCTGGGCGGTACTCCGCCGACTCCCAACACACCGCCCTCCTTTCATCGCTACCAATATGGGGGAGCGATCGGCGGTCCCATCCTCCACAACAAGCTTTTCTTCTTTGGCGATTACGAATATACCGATGAACAGCGCTACGACGGTTCCAACCTCTTTACTGTGCCCACGACGGCGGAGCGCGGGGGCGACTTCTCGGGCGACACCACTTTCACTATTTACAACCCGCTGGTTGCGGATAATCCCGACAAAACTCGCCAGGAGTTTCCCACCCATAACGTGATCCCCGCGGCTGACATCAACTCGACGGGTCAAAAGTTTATGGCGGAGATGCCCAAGTGCAATATTGGAGCTTCGTGCGATACGTCTTCAGACGACGTAACCAACAACTTTTTTGCTCCCGGGCTGGACCCCACGTTTGTGCATCGCTTCGACATCCGCATGGATTGGGTGCCAAGCGATAAGCAGCGCTTCTTCAGTCGGTTTTCGTTCGACCGCATGTTTTTCTCGCTGTTCAACGCCTTCGGCAACATGTATGACCTCAACTATGCCCAGAACACGACCAATGGGCGAAATATCCTTCTAGCCGACGACATCACGATCAGCAACTCAACCGTCCTGCAACTGCGCTATTCGTTCGTCCGCCATTACGAAAACCAGGGCGGTGATCCACGACAGAACGGCTTCGATATCACGACATTGGGTTTTCCCTCGTCCCTCGCATCCGAGGAGGTCATCAAACTGCTCCCGTTCGTGGTCTTCGACGATGCGGGCGGCGGTGTCGGTGGCACGGCGGATTACAACACCTTCCGCTACGCCAGCGAAAACAGCGACGCCACCGCATCCATCACCAAGCTGTTTGGCAAGCAGGAGGTATCCGCCGGTTTCGAATTCATGAAGCGCTTGCTCAACGTAGGCCAGCCGCCCGCGGCCTCCGGCGCCTACGCATTCGATATCTCGGCGACCGATCAGACAGTGGCTTCCGCCAGCGGCGGCAGCGATTTCGCTTCTCTGCTGATTGGCCAGGGGGAGGCGCCGGGCAACGAGGCTAACGATTATCCCAATTTCACCAAGGACCTGTTCGCCGCCGAGTCGAACCCCTATTACGCCGCCTTTGTGGAGGACACCTATCATCCCACCAAGACGCTCACCGTCACGGCCGGATTGCGCTGGGATATCTTCGGCGGCAAGACCGAGCGGCATAATCGCCTGGAGTACTTCAATACCAGGGTTTCGAATACCGCCAACGGCGTGTCCTATACGGGCGCCGAAATCTACGCCGGCAATGGCGGCAAAACGCCGTTTACTACCAATCTCACCGACTTCGGACCGCGGCTGGGCTTCTCCTGGCAGCCCGAACACCGGGTCGTGATCCGCGGCGGCGCGGGCTTTTACTTTGGGCCAAGTTCCCACATGGTTGCGGGAACGGGTCTTGACAGCGATGGCTTCTCCGCCGATACCCAGTGGAACTCGACCTGCTACAACGCCGACGGGAACACGGTGATCAACGGGACGAATTTATGCGCAGGAGCGGCGGGCGGCCCCGCTCCGAGCCCGGCCGGACCTTACTCGCTCAGCAATCCGTTTCCCAATGGGGTGATTGAACAGTTCCCGTCTGCGCCCGCGGGCCTGGCCAACAACCTCGGCCAGTCACTCAACACCATGCTCCGCTCACAACGCACCACCGTTACCTACGACTTCAATTTCGGCGTCGAATATGAGCTTCCCCATCAAATCGTGTTTAGCGCCGGATACGTCGGCAGCCGCGGTCTTTTCCTGCCCCTCGGTTCGGCGGATCTGAATATGCTCGACCTGGGCACGATTGCCAGTAGACAAGCTTCCCTGTGCGTGGATCCATCCAATGGGGCTTGCGTTACGGTGCCGAATCAATGGGCGGCTATCCAGCCGGCAACCAACGCCAATTACGGCTCATCCATGGTCCCGCTGTGGGTCTCGCTCCAGCAGTTTCCCCAATACGGCAATGGCAACTACGGATCGGGCAATGGCGTGGTCGTGCACGGCTATCCAGGCGGCGATTCAGACTACAGCTCCCTCCAGACCAAGCTGCAGAAGCGCCTCACCTCCCACTTCACTTCCCTAGCTTCATTTACCTGGGCCAAGCTGATGACCGACGACGGCAATCCTCCGCTGGGGTTCGTGGGCTCACACAACGGCGGCGCGCAAGACTGGCGCAACCTCCGGTTGGAGCACTCAATCAGCCCGCAGGACGTCAAGTATCAGTTCACTGGGCAGGCTTCCTACGATCTGCCGGTGGGCCGCGGCCGCGCGCTTAACCTGAGCGGCATCGGCGATGCGATCGCCGGCGGCTGGACCACCAACCTCATCGCCTACCTGAGCACCGGCGTTCCCATTGCTTCCCCGACCTCGGGGACCTCGCCCTCGTACTTCAACCAGCGAGCGGACATGACTTGCGATCCCAGCAAGGGCGCGCCTCACTCGCAGGCAGTGTGGTTCAAACCCGACTGCTTTGCCTTTCCTGCAAGCCCATTTGTGGCTGGAACCGCTCCGGCGTATCTCGACCATGTCCGCACCATGGGCGCGCGGGATTTCGATCTCTCCGTGTACAAGAGCTTGTTGCTGGGCAAAGAAAAAGCACTGCGGTTAGAGGCATCTTGCTACAACATTGCCAACCGGGCGCAACTTGGGATGCCCAACGTTCCCAGCCTTACGGTACCGAACACCTTCGGGTTGATTCAAGCCACAGTCAACAGCCCGCGCCAATTCCAGTTCGGGACCCGTTTCACGTTCTAAAGAGCCCCCGTGCCCCATCTTCGCGCCTTTTTTCTGGCGCGAAGGTGGGAAACCAAGAACCCCGATTCAATCCAGCCAACTACGGCGACAGCTTTCCATTGAACGTCGTGCAACTTCCCACCGTCCCCCCGTTCAGCCCCCGCCGGAACCACTCCGATCGCTCCGCACTGGACCCATGCGTCCATCGCTCCGGGCTCACCGCCCGCCCCGCCATCCGCTGCAGATGGTCGTCGCCCACCGAGGCCGCTGTCTTCAGCGCCTCATCCACATCTTCGGGATGCACGATGCTGCGCTGCTCCGTGCTGTGTCCCCACACGCCCGCTAAGCAATCGGCCTGCAACTCCAGATCGACCGACAGATGATTGCGCTCTCCGGGATCCTCCTTCGCCAACCGCTGCATCCGCGTCTCGATGCCCAGCAGCTTCTGCACATGGTGACCGAGTTCGTGCGCCACCACGTACGCCTGCGCGAAATCCCCCGTGCTGCCACCGAAGCGCTTCAGATCCCCCCAGAAAGACAGGTCGATGTAGACCTTCTCGTCCTCCGGGCAATAGAACGGTCCGGTCGCCGCCTGCGCCGTGCCGCACCCCGAATAGGTCATATCGCGATACAGCACCAGCCGGGCGTGGCGATAGGTGCGCCCATGCGCCGCGAAGATCTGCGTCCAGGTCTTCTGCGCGTCGTCGAGAACAAAGCTGATCAGTTGCACGTCGCGGTTTTCATTGATCGAACGATCCGGCCGGGCGGGCGCATGAATGCTGCTCGACCCTCCGCCGGACAGGATATTTCCTAGAAAATTTCGGCCGGTCACCAGGCTGACGAGCAGCAGGATCACAAAACCGACGATTCCGATGCCGCCCCCGCCCATGCCCCCAAAGCCGCCGCTCGAACCGCGCCGGTCTTCGACATCGTCGCTGATCCCACCCGGTGTCCAGTCCACGAATGAAATCCTCTCACCGCTGAGATGCGGTTTCCGGGACCGGGCCGGTCGCCTCGTCTCCGAAAACTGCAGCTTGTCTAAGTCAATCAGGCAGAGCGCAATATGGCCAATCCCTCGCCTGAAACGTGAACTCTGGATCGCACCTGGCTAATTCCGGATACCGGCCAGCTTCGACTCCACCTCCGCGCGCTGTTCCGCGGTGAGCGGAATCAGGGGTGCGCGGGCGCGGCCGCCATAGTAGCCGTTGAAGTCGCAGCCCGCCTTGATGCCATTCAGCCCCAGTTCCCCCGCAATGCGCTGGCTGGCAGCGGCAATCTTCTCCTGCTTCTCGCGGGCCAGGTCCAGGTCGTGGTCCTTGTATGCCAGATAGATCTCCGTGCATGCCTGCGGCGCGCAGGCCGCAAAAGCCAGAACGCATCCGCTGGCCCCCGCTTCGAGCGATTCCAGAAATGTTGCCGCCGACCCGCACAGCACCTGGAACCCGGCTTCCTTGGTCCGCGTTTTGATGGCCGGCGGCGGAGCGGCTGCCACGGCGGCGCCACCCGCACCCGCCAGCGATACCAGGCCGTTCTCCGGCTCCGGACGCGCCGCCGCCAGCATGCGCCCGGTCACAGCTTCAAACACCGGCGTCACCGTGACCGTCCGCCGCGGCGCTGAACGCGTCAACTCCACCGTCTTCCTGACGCGCTCCACGCTCCCGCTCGAATCCTTGATGCCGATGATGTTGGGGTGTCCGGCGAGCTCCGCAACCACCTCTACGGGAAAGTCATAGGGCACAAACTTGGGAATGTGGTACAGCACCACCGGCAGGGGCGAGCGGTCCGCCACGCTGCGGAAGTGGTGCAGGACCGCCGCCGTGGACATCTGGGGCGCATAATACGCCGGCGTCCGGACCAGCACCGCATCGAACTTCAGTTCCGCCGCAGCCTCGGCCATTTCCACGGTCGCCTTCACGCTTTCCCGGCCCACTCCGGCGATAAGGACCTTGTCCGGAGCCGCCGCTGCGGCTGCCGTCCGAAGTACGTCCCTCGACTCGGCATCGGTCAGCGCCACCGCTTCGCCCGTCGAGCCCAGCACCACCATCCCCGCCAGCAGGCTGCGCGAATACCGGCTCACATTGGCTTCCAGCTTGCGGAAATAAATCCGTTCATCGGAATAGAAGGGAGTGGTGATGGCCGCAAAAACACCTTCGATCAACATGACTTCATTCTATCCCCGGCACGGTTCCTCTGCCGCGGGCCGGACAGGCGCCCCGCCCTCCCCTGCCACCATCCGGTGATTGTCCTTTGCCGCACGCGCGTAATACCTTATTGACTAGACAACACATGAAAGCGGACCTGCACGGTTCAGGTAGAAGTATGCCAATACTCATCAGCGACGAAGACGACGGCACTGAGAGGCTGTCCCGGCAAGCCACTTCCTTTGCTCTCCACACCATCCTGGCGGTCGGCGCGTGGGTTCTCCTCATGCTTGCCGGCTATGCTCTCAGTCCCGATTCGATTTCCCAGGCCATCGTTCTGCTCTTATCCGTTGCCATTCCCATGATCGCCGGGAATCTCGTGGCGCGCTTCCGCCGCGACGAAATGGCCACCCATGTCTGGCTCGTGGGCCTCATCTGGCTTCTCATTATGAGTCTTTGGGTTCTCGATATGCCGACCGGGCCCAATGCCTGCTTCCAGTGCAGCGCCACCGAGAAGCTGCTGCGCACCTTCTTCAGCCTGCCGCACCCCAGCGGCCTCCTCGACGACGACGGTCCATTCTTCGGCACCTGGCCGGCGGCCGCCCTGCTCGGGTACTCCATGGGTGCGCGTCTCGCACTCCAGCGCCGCGCCACCGCTTGATCGACATTCGCTTTGAAAGGGCACGACTTTACACGCAGGGAAAACGCCGCGTGTTGGCCTGTTTTGAAAGGGCACGACTTCAGTCGTGCCGATTAGCCGAACAAAATATGTCGGGCTTTAGTGTTTGCGTGAGAACTGGATCTTCGCGCTAACTTGCTAACTCGCCATGCCGCGCAGCGGCGCTGACTTGCTGTTTTTGTCATCAAAAATCGTGGGCTCTATGCCCAAAACTAGTTCTCACGCACACTCTTTTGCCCCTGAGGGAGGTCTTCGCGTCCCTCATTTCCCCGTCACGCCAGCGTCGCCGCGTGAAGATTCTGCAGCGCATGAATGGAAATCATCCGCCGCTGCATGGCCGCGATTCCCTCCACCGCCGCCTGAGCCGCCGCAATTGTCGTTATGGTCGGAACACGCGCAACCACCGCCGCCCGCCGGATGGCCTTCTCGTCGAAGAACGTATCCTGCCCCCGCGGCGTGTTGATGATGAGCTGGATGCGCTCCCCCTTGATCAGGTCCACCACGTTCGGCCGCCCTTCTTTCACCTTGAAAACCGTGTCGATCGCGAATCCGAGCCCCGCTTCCAGCACCGCGGCCGTCCCCTCGGTGGCGACGATCTTGAATCCCAGATCAACGTAGCGCTTGGCTAGTTCCACGACTGCCGGCTTGTCATGATCGTTCACGCTGAAGAACACCGTACCCGCCGTGGGCAGAACCTGCCCCGCCGAGAGTTGCGCTTTGGCGAACGCCTCGCCGAAGCTGCTGGCCACGCCCATCACTTCGCCGGTGGACTTCATCTCCGGACCAAGCACCGTATCCACGCCCGCGAACTTGTTCCATGGAAAAACCGGCGACTTGACATAAAAGTGCGTCCCCACCTCGAGATCTTTGCCGCTGGCGGCTTGTTCCGGCAGCAGTTCGCGAAGCGTGCGCCCGGTCATCAGACGCGCCGCCACCTTGGCCAGCGGAATGCCCGTCGCCTTCGACACGTACGGAACGGTGCGCGAGGCGCGCGGATTCACTTCGATAACATACACATGGTCCTCGCCCTCGGCATCGCGCTGAATGGCGAACTGCAGATTCACCAGGCCCACGACCTTGAGCGCCAGGGCCAGCTTGTGCGTGTACGCGCGAAGCACGTTCAGTGTCTGCTCCCGAATGCCCACCGCCGGCAGCACGCATGAGGAGTCGCCGGAGTGAATCCCGGCTTCTTCAATGTGCTGCATGATGCCGGCGATGATCACGTCGTGCGAATCGCACAGCGCATCCACATCCACCTCGACGGCGTTCTCCAGGAAGTGATCGATCAGCACCGGCCGCTCCTGCGAGTACTCCACCGCCTCGTGCATGTAGTGCGCCACCGCATCCGCATCATAGGCGATCACCATGGCCCGCCCGCCCAGCACGTAACTGGGCCGCACCAGCACCGGGTAGCCGATGCGTTCGGCCACCGCCAGCGCCTCGTCCACGCTCGTAGCCGTTCCACCCGCGGGCTGCGGAATTTGCATTTCTTCCAACAGCTTTCCAAATTGCTTGCGGTCCTCGGCCAGGTCGATCGATTCAGGCGACGTGCCGATGATGGGCACGCCGGCCGCGCGCAGGCGCTGCGCAAGATTGAGCGGCGTCTGCCCGCCGTACTGCACAATCATGCCCACCTTCGCGCCCGATTGCGCCTCGTGGTTGTACACCGCCAGCACGTCTTCCAGCACCAGCGGTTCAAAGTAAAGTCGGTCGCTGGTGTCGTAGTCGGTCGAGACGGTCTCCGGATTGCAGTTCACCATGATCGTCTCGTAGCCGTCTTCCTTCAGCGCAAACGATGCATGGCAGCAGCAGTAGTCAAATTCAATTCCCTGCCCGATGCGATTCGGCCCCGATCCCAGAATGATGATCTTCGGCTTCGACGTCGGCGCCGCCTCATCCTCCTCGTCGTACGTCGAGTAGAGATACGGCGTCATCGATTCAAACTCCGCCGCGCACGTGTCCACCAGTTTGAATACCGGCGTAATGCCCTTGCCCTCGCGCAGTTCCCTCACCTGCTTCACGCCTTCGTGGCCCGGCAGCTTCCACTCGGCGGCAATGCGTTCATCGCTCAGTCCGAAGCGCTTGAGTTGCCGCAGAATCCCGGCATCCATCTCGCCGGGCATAGTGCGCGCGATTCTCTGCTGCGCCAGCGTGATCTCGCGAATCTGGTGCAGGAACCACGGATCGATTTGCGTCAGGCGCGCCACTTCGCGCACGCTCATGCCGCGCTCGAACGCGTAGCGAATATAGCCCAGCCGTTCCGGCTTCGGAGTGACCAGCATCTGCGTCAGCCGCCGCGGCTCCAGCACTTCCGTCCCCGTTCGCTTGCCGGTTTCCAGAGCCCGCCAGGCCTTCATCAGCGCTTCCTTGAACGTGCGCCCGATGGCCATCACCTCGCCCACCGACTTCATCTGCGGCCCCAGCGTGTCGTCCGAGCCGGGGAATTTCTCGAATTGCCACTTCGGAATTTTGACGACGACGTAGTCAATGGTCGGCTCGAAGCAGGCCGGCGTCTTGCGCGTGATGTCGTTGGGAATTTCGTCGAGCGTGTAGCCCACGGCGAGTTTGGCCGCGATCTTGGCGATGGGGAATCCCGTCGCCTTCGATGCCAGCGCGGAAGAACGCGACACGCGCGGGTTCATCTCGATTACGATCATCCGGCCATTCGCGGGATTGATGGCAAACTGCACGTTCGACCCGCCCGTTTCCACGCCGATTTCGCGCATCACGGCGATGGCCGCATCGCGCATCTTCTGGTATTCGCGGTCGGTGAGCGTCTGCGCCGGCGCCACGGTAATGGAGTCGCCCGTGTGCACGCCCATGGGATCGAAATTCTCGATCGAGCAGATGATGATCACGTTGTCGGCCAAATCGCGCATCACCTCCAGCTCGTATTCCTTCCATCCCAGCACGCTTTCTTCGATCAGGCACTCATGCACGGGAGAAAGGTCGAGGCCGCGGGCCAGGATCTCCATCAGCTCTTCGCGGTTGTAGGCGATGCCGCCGCCCGTCCCGCCCAGCGTGAAGCTCGGCCGGATCAGCACCGGAAATCCAAGCTTGCTGGCGAAGTCGAGCCCGTCGCGAAGATTGTTTACCAGCGCCGATTTGGGAACATCGAGCCCGATGCGAATCATCGCGTCTTTAAACAGCAGCCGGTCCTCGGCCTTCTTGATGGCCTCCAGCTTGGCGCCGATCAACTCCACGTTGTAGCGGTCGAGGATGCCCGCATCGGCCAGCTCGACAGCGAGATTGAGCGCGGTCTGCCCGCCGACCGTGGGCAGCAGGGCGAACCTGCCCGGGTTGCGCTGCGCGTTGAGCATCTCGGCTTCGATGCGGATGATCTCCTCAACATAGTCGCGCGTAAGCGGCTCGATGTAGGTGCGGTCGGCCAGTTCGGGGTCGGTCATGATGGTAGCCGGGTTCGAATTCACCAGCACCACCTCGTAGCCCTCCTGTTTGAGAGCCTTGCAGGCCTGCGTGCCCGAGTAGTCGAACTCGGCCGACTGGCCGATCACAATCGGACCCGAGCCGATCACCAGGATCTTCTGAATGTCATTTCTGCGTGGCATCTTTTTCCTATTGCCTTTTTGCGTGTGAACTATAGTCGCTCAGAATCCGATTGAGTCGTTTCTTGCTCGTCGTCGCCGACGGGCACGGACGCCATTCTCCTATGCCCAGGACGATATAGATCGCAGGCGAATGAAACACCGTGGTCATGTCGGCCCCAAGGCTTACGAACGCAAATCCGGTGGAGAACCCTGTTGCGCGCACGTGAATCTTGTACTTCCCCGGCGCAGCTTTAAAAGAAAACTCTCCATTTGAGTTTGTCGTGGACGTTAAGACGTTCTCTTCTCCTCGTATCAATAGAAGCTCGCCGTTTGCGACCGCCTCTCCTAACGGGTCGACGACTTTGCCGCGCAAATGAGCAACAGAAAGTGTCGGCTCCCCAAAGCAGTCAACCTGCGCCAGCAAGGGAACTGGGTGAAAAAACCCGGTGGCGGAGACAAGGAGAAGCGGCAGAGAGCGGGAGATTTTCATCGCTTCCCTCCCTCAGGGGCTAAAGCCCGGTCGTTATTCGCGCCCTCTTCGGCACGACTAAAGTCGTGCCCTTTCAAAGCCGATGATTCGGCGGGTGGCGTGTTTTGAAAGGGCACGGCTTTAGCCGTGCCGTTGCCGGCCGCCTCGTTTTGAAAGGGCACGGCTTTAGCCGTGCCGTTGCCGGCCGCCTCGTTTTGAAAGGGCACGGCTTTAGCCGTGCCGCTACGCACCTCCCCAAATCCCCCGGGCTTTAGCCCCTGAGGGATGGGGTCGAGCTTCCAACCCGGGTATGCGGATGAATACCGGTAGTCATCAGGATTCTCGCATAGATGCTTCTTGACCGGGTTCAGACGAATGTAATTGACGTGCTTTTCGCAATCCTCGGCATCGCGAATTCTATGATCTGAAAAACCGCGTTGCCAGACTTCGGTGTTCGAGTTGAATTCCTTCTTTGCTCGAAAGGAAAATCCGCCCTCGATGAGTTGAACAGCCCGTTCCAGCGAAATGGACGGCGTGATCAGCAAATGAAAATGATCCGGCATCAGGACGAATTCGTGAAGGAGGTAAGCCGCGCCGCGGTGCGATAGGAGCGTCTTGAAAAACAGTCTTGCCCACGGGTCGGCTTGAAACAAGGCGCGGCCCTCCCACGTCTTTGAAGTGACGAAGTAGGTCTGCGCGTTGTTGGTCGCATGCTCGCGAGCGGGTTTCAAAACCGTCCCTCAGCGGCTAAAGCCGCGGATGCTATCGGCGCCTTTTGCGGCACGACTAAAGTCGTGCCCTTTCAAAACTTCCCATGTTCCGTGTTCCTGCGCACCGCATTGTCGTAATCGTACTTGCTCGTAAACACCGACGAGCAATCATCGGTGCACGCCCCTGGCCCCGCCACGATGTACAACGTGTTCTTCCGCAGCAGGGTCGCGGTTTCCAGCCCCACGATCACCTCGCGTGACAACTGCGAATAGTTCGATGTCTTGTCGATGTGCAGCGTGTACCGGCCCCGTACGCGATCAAACGCAAATCGTCCTGACGCGTCGGTCTTTGCTGAATAGAGAACCGCGCCCTCTCGCTGCAGAGTGAGTTCCGCGTTCTCAATCGGCTTGCCCGCTGCATCCATGTAGAACCCATGCAGGCTCCAGAGATGCATCGGCCCCTGCGGCTCGACCTTGGCCCACATGACCGAAACAGCCGCCAACAGAAAGCCTGCACCCAAAAAACAGCGGAGCCAAAAGCTCCGCTGCTGTGCAATGCCGGCCTTCTCGCGCATGGTCATCCCTTCCACTCCTCCATCATCTGGCGGAAATCGCGGAACAGGTAGTGCGAATCGTGCGGGCCGGGTGCCGCCTCGGGGTGATACTGCACGCTGAACAGCGGCAGCGTCTTGTGGCGCAGCCCTTCGAGCGTGTTGTCGTTCAGATCAACGTGCGTCAGTTCCACCTCGTTCGCGTTGATCGAATCCGGATCGACGGCGAAGTTGTGATTGTGCGCCGTGATCTCCACTTTGCCCGTGGCGTTGTTCTTCACCGGATGATTGCCGCCGTGATGGCCGAATTTCAGCTTGTATGTCCGCCCGCCCAGCGCCAGCCCGCAAAGCTGATGCCCCAGGCAGATTCCGAACACCGGCAGGCGCCCCATCATGTCGCGGATCGCGCGCACCGCGTAGTCCACCGGCTCCGGATCGCCGGGGCCGTTCGACAGGAACACGCCGTCCGGTTTCAGGCTGAGCACATCGGCGGCGGTCGTCTCCGCCGGCACCACCGTTACGTTGCAGCCCTCGCGTCCCAGCATGCGCAGGATGTTCTGCTTGATGCCGAAGTCGTACGCCACCACGTGCAGCGGCGCCTTGTTGATCGACGAAGGCAGCAGCGGATCGCCGCCCTGGAAGCGCGGATCCGAAGCATCGAAGCTGTACCGCGACTTGGTCGAGACCACCTTGGCCAGGTCGGTCCCGTCCATCTTCCGAATAGCCCGCGCCCGTTGCACCAGCACGTCAGCATCCGATGACGTCGTCGAGATCACGCCGCGCATCACGCCGTTGTCGCGCAGGTGCCGCACCAGGGCCCGCGTGTCAATCTCGGCCAGCACCGGAACGGCGTAGCGCTCCATATACTCGTCGGTCACCTGCTCCGAGCGCCAGTTCGAGCTGATGGCCGAGAACTCGCGCACGATCAGGCCCTCGATGTACGGCCTGGCCGCCTCGTTATCGGCGTGGTTGGTCCCGTAGTTCCCAATCTGCGGGTTGGTTAAAACCACAATCTGCCCGGCATAAGAAGGATCGGTGGCGATTTCCTGGTAACCGGTAAGGGAAGTATTGAAAACGACCTCGCCCTGGCATTCGCCCGGGTGTCCATAGCCGAGGCCCGAGAAGATGCGCCCGTCCTCGAGCGCAAGAATTGCCTGCATCGCCTCTCCGAGGAGTGGATTCAATAGATTTTATCAGGTTTTTCTCCTGGCTTTGGACTCGGAGCGAGGAGGCGAACAGCGGTGCTGTGGAAACAACGGCCGTTATTCCACCACCCCCGCGTCCTTGGTCGGCCAGTACACGAAAACCGCTTTGCCGTAAATCAGATCGCGGTCCACCGGGCCGAATTCACGGCTGTCGGACGAGATCGACCGGTGATCGCCCATCATGAAATACGCGTCTTCAGGAACCACCGTCTCCGCCATCGACCGCGTATCGCGGTACTCCTCAGGCACATACGGCTCATGCAGCAGCCTGCCGTTGAGATAAACCCGTCCGCGTTCGATGGAGATGCGATCGCCGGGCGCCGCGATCACCCGCTTGATGTAGCTCTTTTCCGGATCGCGCGGATAGTGAAACACCACCACGTCGCCGCGATGAATGGACGAGATCCGGTAGACAAATTTGTTGATAAACAGCCGGTCGTGGTCTTCGAGCCGCGGAAGCATGCTGGTGCCTTCCACCCGCACCGGCTGGTAAAGGAACGTGATGATCAGGATCGAAACCGCGGCCGAGATGACAATGTCGCGCACCCATAACCCGAATCCGCTTCCCTTCGGCGAGTCACCCGGTGCGGGCTTGCCCACGCCGGAAGACGCAACCGGCGTTCCCGGAGAGGCCTCCGTTGTCGGGTTTTGACAGTCGGTTTCGGGCGGCAACATTTCCATCTATTTCTAATTTACTCGCAGCCCAGGCTTCCCGGCGGGCACAACAAGCGTGGACGAACTGGTTTGTCCATCGGCCGAGGCTGGACGGCCGGAACCAGCGCCGGGGCTGCCGCGCCCTCCGCCACCACAGGCGCGAAGTTTGCCTCTTCCAGGATCAGCGGACGTTGCAGAACCATTTCCACCTGCGTTCCCGCTTCAATATTCACATCTGCGCCGCGGGTAAACAGCGCCACCAGCCCGGCGGTCGCCAGTCCCGCCCCAATGCCGCCGAGTCCCCCGGCCAGCGGATGCCCGGAAGGCAGCCCGGCGATGGAACCAACCGTGCCGCCCGTGGGAATGGAAACCTCGGCCACTTTGCCCATGTTGCGCGTCTTGTCCCCGTCCTGCTGGATGGTGCCCTCGCCGTCCTTCACCTGCTGTTTACGGGCGCCGGGAAGGCTGTCCACCAGCCCGGGAATCTCCACCACCGAGCCGTTGGGAAAAATGATGGATGTGAAGTGCATATCGAGCTGTGCCCTGCCCTTCACGTGCCCGGCGCGTTGCACTCGATCCACCACGCCCTGCACATAGACCCCCGCCGGAATCATCACCCGGTTGCCCACCACCACCGGGAAGGCCGACGAGAGATAAACCCCGTCGCCCGGCTTGGCGCTCTTGGTATTGATGGCGCTGCGCAGGGTCAGCAAAACCTTGCTTCCCGCCGGCACGGTATAGGTCTTTTTCGGAGGGCCAGCCGGTTCGGAACTGGCGCCGTTGTCCGCAGCCGTCGCGGCAGCCTGCGCTGCAGCAGGCGCCGTGGCCGGAGGATTCGCAGCGGGACTCTGCGCCACCGGTGCCGCACTGGCCGCAGGCTGCTCCGGAGACTGCGCGAACGCCGGACAGCAAACCAATGCCATCAAGCTCACTGCTGCCATTTCAGCGAAGAGCGGCCCACAATCTGCCCTCATGGTCCCTCCCAAGTCTCATATTCATAGACGGAATCTACAAAGCCAAGGATAGCCCGATTCCCTCGCTCCTTGTAAATTACCCCTTATCACCGCCCGTGGGCGGATTTTCGCGCTACGATGCAATGTTATGGCAACCGACCTTCCTATGACCGCTGTCTGGATGAGTGAATCCCGCGAGCGCTTCGCCGCCGCCTACCGGGTGCTCGAGACCGCCATCGCGGAGCGAACCTTTCCCGGCTGCGCTTTTGGATTGATCGCCGGTGGCAAATCCATCCTGACCGATGCCCTTGGGCGATTCACTTACGACCAGCACTCCCCGGCCGTCGCGCCCAACACCATCTACGATATTGCCAGCCTCACCAAAGTGGTGGCCACTGCGGCCGCGGCAATGCTCCTTATGCAACGGGGCTTGCTCGATCTGGATGCTCCGGTGGCCGAGCTGCTTCCCGGGTTCGTGGTCGGCCGGCCGCCCGGCACCTGGTCGCGCCATGTCACCCTCCGACATCTTCTGGCCCACACTTCCGGATTGCCTGGTTATGTCGACTTCTTCCGCACCGCGCCCAATGCCGCCGCCCTGTTCCGAACCTGCCTGGAGCTATCGTTTGAAGCCCCTCCGGGTGAGCGCGCCGAGTACTCCGACCCGGGCTTCATCCTGCTGGGAAAGGCTCTTGAAGTCGTGATGCGCGAGCCCCTTTCCGGCTGGGTCCGGCGCGAGATCTTCCATCCGCTGGAATTGGCATCCACCGCATTCAACCCGGCGCGCTACCTGGCCTCCGAGATCCCGCCCACTGAACAGGACACCACCTTCCGCCGGCGCATCATCCAGGGCGAGGTCCAGGATGAAAACGCCTGGGTGCTCGGCGGCTCGGCCGGTCATGCGGGGCTCTTTTCCAATGTCCCGGACCTGCTGCGCTTCGCCGACGAAATCCTCCGCGCCCGGCGAACGCCGGATCCAACAGGATTGTTCCAGGCGTCGACCGTCGAGCGCTTCTCCCAGCGCCAGAAACCGGAGGGCAGTTCGCGGGCGCTGGGGTGGGATACGCCTTCGGAAAACTCTTC
Organism: uncultured Acidobacteriota bacterium; assembly: GCA_963720105.1. Classification (GTDB taxonomy): domain Bacteria; phylum Acidobacteriota; class Terriglobia; order Terriglobales; family Acidobacteriaceae; genus Telmatobacter. Next base: position 59,150 of record CAVREL010000083.1, read on the forward strand.
ATCAGGACGTCATTTTTCGCCTCGCTCAATCGGCCATCTCGGCTACAGCGGCTGTTCGCTGTGGATCGATTTAGCCAACGACATTGCCGTCGTTTTGCTCACCAATCGTACCTGGCCCGACCGCGGCAACCAGGCCATTCGCCAGGTGCGTCCCGCCTTCCATGATGCTGTTCGCGAAGCCCTTTAACGTGCAGGAAAATCCCACTTTCGGAGGACCCCGGAATCGCACAAAATTTTCTTCGTTGCCTGAATCCCCTATACAATGAAAATCTGGGGACAGGTGCGAATGTTGACCAGCCAGACGCAAGAGACAGCCGGCAATCATGGAAAAGAGGATTCAAAGAAAGACCAGGCATCCTTGCTTCAACATCTGATGACCGAGAGCCAGAACGAGGCTTCTCAGGGGTTTGATACCAAGTCAGCATTGGATATCGCCCGCATCATCAACCATGAAGATTCCAAGATTGCAGGGGCCGTCAAGAAGGCGATCCCAGAGATCGCGCAGGTAATTGACCAGGTGGCCCGCAGCCTCCGCGATGGCGGCCGGCTCATCTACATCGGCGCCGGATCCAGCGGCCGCATTGCCGCCCTCGACGCCTCCGAATGTCCTCCCACCTATTCCACCGCTCCCGGCCAGGTCCAATACATCATGGCCGGCGGCCCCAAGGCATTGGCTTCCGCCGTCGAGGTCAACGAGGACTCAGAGGAACTGGGGCAGCGCGATATCGCCCGGCGCCGTCCCACGCGCAAAGACGTGGTGGTTGGTGTTTCCGCCTCCGGCCGCACCCCCTACGTCGTCGCCGCCGTGGCCTATGCCCGCGCCCGCGGCGCAAAGACGGCCGCCGTCACCTGCAATCATGGAACGCCGCTGGCCGAAGCCGCCGAGACCACCATCGTGGCCGAAGTCGGACCCGAAGTCATTTCCGGATCGACGCGCATGAAAGCCGGCAGCGCCCAGAAGATGATCCTCAACATGATCACTACCGGCGCCATGACCCGCCTGGGCTACGTGTACGAGAACCTGATGGTCAACGTGCACATGCAGAACTCCAAGCTGGTGGAACGCGGCATCCGCATCCTGATGAGCGCCTGCAACATCGACCGCCCGACAGCCGTGGAGACCATCAAGAGCGCCGGCCGCAGCGTGCCGGTGGCACTGGTCATGCTGAAGGCGCGTGTCGACAAGCCTGAGGCTGTCCGCCGCCTGGCGAAATCCGATGGCAACGTGCGCCTCGCCATCGAAGACAACGTCCTCGAACTCTAGCGTGCCGTCCCGCAACTTCACAACGTAATTGTCCTGTCATCCTGAGCGAAGTTTGGCCGGTTTACGGCCAAACGCGTCGAAGGAACTGCAGTCTGTGCCGAATCTCGCGCCCCCAAGCCCGCGAAGCGGGCGCCAGACGGTAGCCCCAGGCGTGAGCCTGGGGAAAGCTGGCCATCAAGAACCACAGCCCCCGCAGGGGGCGTAAGAACCGCGGCTGCTCACTTCATTCGACAATCTTCAATTCGCCCCTCTGCGCGCGCATCGTCCTCATGAATCCAAAAAAAAGCGCGGGGCACGCCTGACATCGCCCCGCGCGTGCAAGAAAATCAATACGCCGCGATGCCGTTGATCCCCGCCGACGCCGGCAGGCCGTCAACTTCTCCCGTCCGCTGCAGGCTTCCATCGCTCTCCACCGAGAAAATCCCAATGGCCCCCGTGCCCGCATTCAGCGTGTACACAAACCGGCCATTCGCGCTCGCAGCCATATCAAGATTGCTGCTCCCGCTGGGATTCACGCCGACGATGGTCGCATCCACGGCCGATAAGGAACCGTCGCGTGCAATGGTGAATCCGGAGACATTCGAGCTGCCCGCGTTGTCGGTGTACACCCATCGGCCGCGCGCCACCACATCCCAGCACGTCGCCGCTCCCAGCGTGGGAAGCGCATCGGAGATCACCTCGAGCGTCTGGTTCCAATTGAGACGATAGGACGAGATGGTGTTCGACGTAGCACCGACGATCAAGGCGCCGTTGGGCGCAAATACGGCCGCAAACGGACCGGCGGCGGCGCTCGGATTGGCTACGATTCCGGAGAGAGTGCCGTTATCGCGCACGCGGAATACATCGATGTTGTTGGTCGCGCTTTCCGTCACCGCCAGGAATCTTCCATTGGGGCTGAAGGCAAGCGACGTGGGCGAGGTTGCGGTGCCGCTCAGATTGCTGGTCGAATTCTTGATTGCATACAGATGTCCCGCGGCAACATGGAACCCGCTGATGTTTCCGTTTCCGCCCGAGTTGAGCACGTAGAGAAGATCTCCCGATTGCGCCACTGCCGTGGGCGTGCTTCCGTTGGTCGGCTCGGTATCCACCAGCGTAAGACTGGCGCCATTCACCGCGAACGACGAAACCGTGCCGCTGGCGGCATTTACCGCAAACAGCCAGCGATGATCGGCGCTGAGAGTAAGAGAGCCTTGTGAATGCAGCGGATCGACCGTCCCTCCGCTGCCGTTTCCGCCGGTGGCAAATTCGCCGGCGGCCTGCAATGAACCATCTTCGTTGCGCGCGTAGGCTTTGATCTGGTTGCCGCTCGCGGCGTTGGTCATGACGAACACTGCGCCTGCGTGTTCGTCTTCTGCGGCGCGCGCTTGTATCAACGACAGCGAGCCGGTCAGCAGTAGACACACTACGGGTAAAAGCCGGATGCTCTTCATCTCTGATGTACTCCGTTTGGGGATTTGTGCCCGGGCACGCGAACCGCAAACATGATGCGGACCCTCTGGCACTGAGGAAGAGTGGGCTTCGTCGGAAAAGGTTACAGCCTTCGCGAAAAACTTATGCGGGTCACCTCGCCGTAAACAGCAAATGCGCACCGCCCGCGATTGGCTCGACTAGCAGGCTGCGAAAAAAAACATTGGAAACGCGCTTCGTGTCAGGGCTCGACTTTAGTCGTGCCGTAACTGCCGCAAAATGGAATCGGGCTTTAGCCCCTGAGGGATGCCTTTCACGACGATTCGCTTGTCCTTCGGTGTTTTTCCGCAACCTGCTCGTGCGCACTTGCGTGATGAACAGCGATGAAGCAGTGACGAGCGGCGGTTTACTGCGCCTGGGGCTTCTCCGCCTTGCGATGAGCGCGGCGCTCCTGCAGCATCTGTTCGAACTGCTGCTTCTGCGTGTCGTTCAAAACCGCCTCGATCTTGCTGTTGCTGTCCTGCATGATGTCGTGCGCCTTGCTGCGGCGATCCTGCTGTGACAGCGTGGCATCGGCTCGCACCGCCTGCATCTTCTGCGCGCGATCCTCGAGAACCGGCTTGATCTGGTTCACCTGGTCGCTCGACAGGCCGAGTTTCTTGCCCAGGTGCTTCGCCATGCGATCGGGGTTGGGCGCGCGATGGGGGCGGGCGTTGTCCGTCTGTGTTGCTTGCGCAGCACTCGACGGCTGAGTCTGGTCCGGCGCCTGTGCCAGTACCACACCCGTGGATAGCACTGCGCCGAGCAGCATAGATATCGTTCTTGTATGCATATGTGAGTCTTCTCCTCGGGGCCAGCCGTTTCCACTGGCCCAGTTGTCCGGTATAGACGTGATCTTCGCCAGAGAGTTGCGATTCCCACTCTGAAAGGCGGGGCCGATGACCGTTCCGCCTCCGCCGCATCGCGCCGAGTCAAAACTCGGTACGTCCTCTCACATCTAAGCGTTATGACCGCTCTGCGATACGCGTTTAGACTTGAAATCCAGGAGCATGACCGACTCATGGACAAATTCCTTATCACCGGCGGCGTTCCCCTCGAGGGAACCATCCACGTTTCCGGGGCGAAGAACTCCGCTCTTCCCTGCATGGCCGCCGCCATCCTCACCGATGAAGAAGTAATCCTGGACAATATTCCCCACGTTCGCGATATCGAGACTGAGCGAAGGCTGCTGTCGGCCATGGGCGGCGAGGTGGAAGCGATCGAAGACCAGGCCGGCCACTGTACGCGCATTCGATGCGCCGCCATATCCGATCCGGTGGCCAAATACGAAATCGTGAAGACCATGCGGGCAAGTTCGCTGGTGCTGGGGCCTCTGATTGCGCGCGCCGGTATGGCCCGTGTCGCCATGCCCGGAGGCTGCGCCATCGGAGGGCGCCCCATCGACCTCCACATCAAGGGATTGGAGAAGATGGGCGCGACCATCGTGCAGGAGCACGGCTATCTCGAAGCCCACGCCGAGCGCCTCCGCGGGGCGCACCTTGTATTCGACAAGATCACCGTGACCGGCACTGAAGACCTGCTGATGGCGGCCGTGCTTGCCGAAGGCGAGACCCTGATGGAGAACTGTGCGCGCGAGCCGGAAGTCTGCGATCTGGCCGCGCTCCTCGTCGCCATGGGAGCAAAGATCTATGGCGCTGGAACCGCGACCATCCGCGTACAGGGTGTCAGCCGCCTGCACGGCGCACGCTATCGCATCAATCCCGATCGCATCGAGGCAGGCACTTTCATGATTGCGGCCGCCATCACCGGCGGCGACTTGACCGTGGCCGGGTGCAATCCCGCCCACCTCGGCGCCTTGATCGGCAAGCTCGAAGAGACGGGCGTCACCGTGGAAGTACCCGGCCCCGATTCGGTTCGCGTTTACAACAACGGGCGGCTGCAGGCGGCCGATATCTCCACCGAGGAATATCCTGGCTTCCCCACCGACATGCAGGCGCAATATATGGCCTTGGCCACCCAGGCCGAAGGCGTCAGCATCGTGCGGGAAAACATCTTCGAAAACCGCTTCATGCACGTACAGGAGCTCGTCCGCATGGGCGCCGGCATCAAGGTGGAAGGCAGCACGGCCACTGTGCGGGGAGCCACCCGGCTTTCGGCCGCCGCCGTCATGTGCTCCGACCTGCGGGCTTCCGCCTCCCTGGTGCTGGCCGCGCTGGTGGCCGATGGCCAGTCAGTCCTTGACCGCGTCTACCATGTCGATCGCGGTTACCAGCGCATCGAAGAAAAGCTCAGAGCCGCCGGCGCGCGCATTGAGCGCGTGGGAAATGTGCCATCTATGCAACCCGAAGAAGTGGCAGCGGGTTGATAGCGGTAGGCTATGGCGTCTTGGTCCCTCGTCCCCTTGGTCCCTCGGTCCCTGTTTTTATCGCCAACTGACCGCCAGGTGCCAGCGCAGGCCGCGCTCTTCTGTCCGGTGTAGAACGCGTTCATATTCCCCCAGTTCGGAGACCACCGAGGCGGTTTCCGAACCCAGCGCCATGGGCGAGGCTTCGAGAAAATCGAGTAATGCGCAGATTGTCGCCAGGCCCGCACTGGGGGTGAACCATTGCGGCTCGGGAAGGTGGCGCGCCCATTCGGGGTTGCCGGCTCCCTGCTCCAGCAGCAGAGCCATTGAGTTCTCATCCGCCGAAAAGAATTCCAATAGGGGATGGACTTTCAAGCGCTCGGCAAGGCGTTCCAGGGCATCTTCGTTGCGCGCCAGGGCGTGGCCGTTCACAAAAATATCGAACCCCGGGTCCTCGCCCTCGACGACGATATATAAGCTGGCTGCCATCAGTTGCCAGTCTAGCGGCCTTGCGGCTTTGAATCCACAAAAAGAACTCCCCAGTCATCGGATCAATAAACCATTTTTTTCTTCCCCTTTGGAACATCTTTTGATGTGATGTAAATTACGAGAGTTTACCCCAACGTTCCTTCAACGGAATAAGAATCGCCGTAATATGCTGAGATAGACCTGAGTTGGATCCATCGCATTCTGTGCCGCTCATAGGCAAGCCTGGTTCCGGGAGCATGCCAATTACGGACTGGGAGTAAGGACGTTGAAGTTGGGGCTCGCGGGGCTTGCGCGAAGCTCCGTTATCTTGAAGCCTTCGAGCAGTGCGGTTTAGGAGTGTGTAGTGGATTGGAGTAAGCTTCCCGACATCATTGCTGTCGGACTGCTGGCATTAGCCTTTGCATCCGTTGCGCGCCGCAATTACACCCGCGCCTCGGGGATCTGGCTCACCGGCTGGCTGCTCATTCTGCTGCACTTTACCTCTTTCCTGTTCCAGCCCGCGCCCCGTTTCTGGGGATTCATCGCCGGCTTCCTCGGATTGGCCTCCCTCGTCTGGGCGGGACTGCTGTTCATGTGGGCCGCTGTCCCCTACCGGCAGGAGAGGTCGAGCCGCTACATGCTTCTGACCTTGATTGCCACCAACACGTTCTTGCTCTGCGCGCTTCAGGATGGGGTTCCCTCATGGGTTGCCAGGGTGGCCGCCGTTCTGCTGGGAGCCGGACCCCTGGCCCTGGCGCTCAAGTACATCCGCAGGTTTCGCCACCCCCTCCGCTCGGCGGTCGTCCTCCTCTACTCCGGTCTGGCAATTTTCATCCTTCTCACCCAGCACCGGCCCGATGCCGCCGACCTGGCGCTGAATGGCATACTATTCACGGTTTACTTCGGCTGTGCCGTCCATTTTTGGGCCATGTACCGGCGCGCCACGGCCGGCGCGTTCATCACCATTTCCGGGTTCGTGCTGTGGGCCCTGGTCTTCGTCATTGCTCCGCTCCTGGAGCGATGGTTCCCCGCTGTCCACGTGGAGAGCGAAGTCTGGAATCTGCCCAAATTCGTGGTCGGCATCGGTATGATCCTGCTTTTGCTCGAAGAGCAGATCGAGCACAACAAGCACCTCGCTTTGCATGACGTCCTCACCGGGTTGCCCAATCGCCGCCTCTTCCAGGACAGGCTGGCCATCACCGTGGAGCGAGCCCGCCGCACCGGTACACAGGCTGCTCTTCTGGTCCTCGACCTGGACCGCTTCAAGCAGGTCAACGACACCATGGGCCACCACGTCGGCGATCTCCTCCTGCAGCAAGTTGCCAAAATTTTCAGCGGCCGCATACGCCGATCCGACACCGTGGCCAGAACCGGCGGTGACGAATTCTCGGTCATCCTCGACGGCCCCACCAACCGGGCCGAAGCCCTCCTCGTCGGCCACGCATTGCAGGAACTCCTCAGGGAACCGTTGAATCTTGAAAATCGAAACGTCAGGATCGGCGCCAGTTTCGGGGTGGCCGTTTTCCCCGATGATGCCCCGGATATGGAAGCCTTGTGCATCTCCGCGGACCTGCGCATGTATGAAAACAAGCGCAACGGCGAACATTCGCCGGTCCCGCCCGGTTCCAGGGAATCGCACTCCGCCATGCTGAACGTGAAGTGAAGCCGCGGCGCGGGTCAGATCGAATTTGCAGGGTTCGATCTCCCCGTCCCCTACGTTTCCGACAGAATTTCTTTGTCCAGCCGCTCGTGAAGCCGCCGGCTGAAACCCGCGGGCAGCTCGAATACGCGATCGTCGGCCACCAGCACGATGACATTGCGCGTCGAATCCAGCACCGCGGAACAGATCTCGCACGTCTCCAGGTGGCGCTCGATTCCGGCGCGCAATTCGGCCTCCACCTCGCCGTCGATGTACGCCGAGATGTGCTGCCAGACGTGTTTGCAATCGATTCTCACGCCCGCCCCCCAAACCATCCCTTGCGCTTGGGCGCAAATTCCTTCAACTTCGGAGCCAGATTCCGCTGCAAAACCGCGCGCGCCCGATGCAGCCTCACTTTCACCGCGCCTTCGCTGATCCCCAGCGCCCCTGCCGTCTCGCGCACATCCATCTCTTCGATGTCTCTGAGCACTATAACGTTACGGTAGTTCTCCGGCAGCGCGTCGATGGCCGTGCGCAGCAGTTGCGCCAGTTCCTTGCGTTCCAGCGCTTCGGTCGGCACTTCGCCCCAGCTGGTAAGGATCGCCGGGGTGTAGTCGCCGGTCTGTTCATCGATTTCCGCATCCAAGGAGTCTTCGCGGCGCCTGGCCAGCTTGCGCAGCCGGCCCAGACCTTCGTTGCGCGCGATCGACAACACCCACGTGCGGAATTGCGACTCCCCGCGGAACAGATGCAGATTGCGGTAGACCTTGATCGCCGTCTCCTGCGCCGCATCTTCCGCCTCGCCTTCATTCTTCAGCATCGAATTCAGCAAAAAGTAGATCGCGCGTTCACAGGGCCGGATCAGCTCATGAAAAAGCTGCTTCTCGCCGGCTTGAATGCGGCGTATGCACTCGGCTTCGAATTCCGCGTTGGCAACCAATGTCACGATGCAGATGGTTGATGCTTTCAAGAACCGGATCGTTACGCAAACGTATACGTCCAACGCATCCATTTCATCCAGGTAATTGCAATTGTGCAATGACGCCGATGCTTTCTTTCACGAACACGTTTCCGCTTAGAAACCACAAAAATCCTTATGCGAAAAGTGATAGAGTGGGCTGTACAATTTGCACGAGGAGACCCATGGCCGGAGATATTCAATTAACTTGCAGCGATTGTGGGCAGGATTTCACCTTCACCGCTGCCGATCAGGCGTTCTTCCAGGAACGCGGTTACTCTACGCCCAAACGTTGCAAGCCTTGCCGCGTGGCAAAGAAGAACGATCAAGGCGGTGGAGGAGGAGGCGGTTACCGTTCGGCCCCGGCACAGGGAACACCAGTGATCTGTTCCTCATGCGGTCAGCCGACAACCGTGCCCTTCGAACCGCGTGGTGACCGCCCGGTGTTTTGCCGGGATTGCTACCAGGCCCGCAAAGGCAGTGCCCCCGCCGGCGCCGGCGCTCGTGGAGGGCGCGGCCGTTATTAACCTTCACCCAGGTCCTTTGAGCATACCCGGCATCGGACCTGAACTCTTCCCCTTTCCAGGCTCAAGTTAGAATCCAGAAGCTGTCTCGGCGCAATTGCCACTGGTGAATCTTGGGAAAGGCGTTCTGCGCGTTCATCGCGGGTCGCGGTCACATTACCTGGTTGATCTTTTCGTCTCTCTACCGTCCTACTTCCGTGTTGTCACGTCGCGCGCAATGCGCCGCCCTGATGCTTGTGCTGTGGCTGTGCCTGCCCTTTCCGCGGCACAGCGCGGCACAGAATGTGACTGCGGCCAATGCCGCCTCCGGGTGCACGCTGCGCATTCATGTCGATGGGCTGCGGAACTCCAACGGCGTCGTTGGCTCAATCATTTTCAGATCGTCGGACGGCTGGCCGGAGGATAAAAACAAATCCTTTCGCCACGGTCCGACACCCATCCCGCCCGGCCACCGCGATGCTACAGTCGTCTGGGAACATCTCCCCCCCGGCGATTACGGAGTCGCGGCGATCCACGACGAAAACCGCAATGCCAGGCTGGATCGCAACCTGATCGGAATTCCCAAGGAAGGGTTCGGATTCGCCAACAATCCCCACGTAGGATTCTCAGCCCCGCCGTTCCGCGAGGCTGTGGTTCACGTAGAGTGCCCCGCCACCGACACCGCGATTCATCTGCAATACCGATGATGCAGGGACCAAGGGAACGAGGGACCAAGGGACCAAGGCAACATGGGACCGGGCCTTGTAAGTGCCTTGAAAGGGCACGGATTTATCCGTACGGCAGAAGTCCCAAGCAATCGCGGACTTTAGAGGCTGCGGAAAAACGCCGTGTGTTGGGCTGTTTTGAAAGGGCACGACTTCAGTCGTGCCGATAAGCCGAACAAAATGCATTGGGCTTTAGCCCCTGAGGGATGCCTTCACGCCATTTAAGCAACCCGCTCTCGGTCCCTTGGTCCCTGGGTGCCTTGGTCCCTTCTTGTTCTAACTACCGCTTTTTGCTGAAGGCCTTTTTGACGGCGGGCTTTGACGGTTTGTGCGCCTTGGATGCAGCCGCGTGCTTGGCCGGCGCCGCATGCGAGCCATGGGACTTCGCCGGCGCATGTTTCGCCGCAGCTTTGGCAGGAGCCTTTTTCGGCTCGTGCTTGACCGGCGCCGGTTTGGCGGATTTATGCGGGTGAGGTTCAGGAGCGGGCTTCCGGGCCGGCGCCGCCAGCTTCGCCTTGGCCGGGGCGTGTGCCGAACCCTTGGCGGCCACCGCGTGGGCCTTTGCCGCGGCGTGAGTGGCCGGTGCCGCTTTCCCTTCGGGGGCCGGCTTCGGTCTTGGTTCAGCTTCATGCCGGGCGGTCTGGGGCTTTCCATTGTCCGCCGTCTTTTGCTTCTTCCCCGCGACAGGCTGAATCGCCGCCCGAGTCTTGGTCCCCTTCGAACCCTTCCTCGCGACAGGCTCCGCTTCGTCTTCCTCCGCCTCTTCCTCTTCTTCTGCCTCTCCTTCCCCGCCCTCTTCTTCCGGCTCCTCTTCCCCTTCTTCCTCGCCTAAGTCAACTTCAATGTCCACCTTGGGGAGATCGATGCCGCCGAGACCAATCTCATCCTCTTCCCCCCCGCCCATCTCTTCCAGTTCTTCTTCCCCTTCCCCTTCCAGACCTTCTTCCGCCTCTTCCTCGTCGAAGTCCTTGGCCTTGGCTTCACCGCGCTTGGCGCGGGTGCGCTTGATGGTGACCTGGGGCGGCGGGGCGGGCGGCGAATGCGGCTCCAGAAAGGCGCGCATCTCCTCCGGAGTGGTCAACTTCCCATCGATCAGCTCAAGAAATATCGACTGCACGATCTCGTTGTAATTCACAAGTTCCGGACGGATGCGCATTTCCTGCATCAACGCATGCGGAATGCGCTGGCGCATCTCCGGCCAGACCTTGAGGAACAGGTCATAGCGTTCCTTCACCGCCGTATCCTTGGTCGTAAACCCGAGCCATAGCACGGCTTCAGGATCGTAGGTGGTGAAAAGCTTGTAGCTCGCCGAAGGAAGCTGGTTGTCCTTGGCCATCAACACCTTGGCAAACCCGGCCGCCAGGGCATCCAGGCTGTTCCATTCCTCCACAAATCCCGGGCGCAGCAACTGTTTCTTCAACGCGGTCAGTTCCTTGGCGGCCATTCGGGCCGTGAGCAGCTGCATCTGGGCAGCCGAGACGTCGGCATGGATTCCCTGCATCAGCAGATCCACCGCCAGGCTGTGCAGCGCCTTCAGCCTTTCTTCGTCCGCCTTGGCAACGGTCCATTGGGCGGACAGATCCTTCATCCAGCCTTCGTTTTCGAGTGCTTGCAAAACCTTGAGGCCATCGTCCTCGTGCCCGATCTGTTCCAGTTCCCGGCTCCGCTCATGGCTCGAGAGCAGCTCGATCACGCCTTCAGCCTTGGCGTTCTCGTAACGCATCTGGGTCTTCGGATCGAGTTCCCAGCCCAGGCGGGCCCGATACCGCACCGCCCGGATCAGCAAGGCCGGTTCTTCCAGAAACCCATAATTCGAGACCAAGCGCAGGGTGCGCGCCGCGATATCCGCGGCCCCGTTGAGCGGGTCCATCAGCAGCCCGTACGATCCTTCGTTCAGGGAAATCGCCATCGCGTTGGCTGTAAAGTCGCGCCGGCGCAGGTCCTCATGAATTGACGCCGGATGGAATACGGGCTGCCCCGGCTTGGGGTATTCCGTCCGATGCGTGCTCACCACGTCCACGCGCACCGTCCCGGGAAAGCACAGGTACAGCGACCGGGAGGCTGCGTCTTCGCCCCAGATCTGGACCGGCGTGCTCCGCAGGACCTTTTTCAGGTCCAGGGCATTTCCGTGGACGGCCACTTCAATGTCCCGGACAGCGTGTCCGCTGGTCAGGTCCCGGACGGCATCCCCGGTCAGAAACAGGATCATTTCGGCTTGCCGGGCTGCCTCGCGCAAGTGTCGCAGGGCGCTCTGCTGATCGGCTGAGAGCCGATGTCCCAAAAGGTAGATATAATCAGGCATTCCGTTCGCTCAAGCCATCGCCCCTCTGCCAAATTGCTGATGCCGTTGCGCTTATCCCACCCTCAGCAAAGGTTGCAAAGCTGTACCTTATCATAAGTCGCCCGGATTGGCTAGAGCCGCTAACCGCCCGATCAGGCTGTTGAATCCGTTTGATAATTGGTTTCGTGAGCTGCCTGGAATCAAGCGCGCCGGGCTTGGTGTCAGGGCGCCACTGTTAGTCGTGCTGAAAAGACTGAATAACCCGGGCTTTACAGGCTGCGGAAAAACTCGTTGCGGGAGGTGCCTTGTAACAAGGGCACGACTTTAGAGGCTGCGGAAAAACTCGTTACGGCATGTGCTTTGTAAAAGGGCACGACTTCAGTCGGGCCGCAAGTGGCCCAAAATCAACGCGGGCTTTTAGCCCCTGCTATGCTCGCGCGCGCAATTTCGCTGCATTTTCTCCGTTTTTCCGCAGCCTCTTTTAGCCCCTCTGGGACCCATTTCCGGCCCATTTCCCTGGGTGGAACTTCCCCAACCTCGATAGCACTTGCCTATCGAGGGAATCCTCCTTGAGCCCGTCCGGTACATAAGCTTGCACCCCGGCTGCCCTGTTTGTTTTTCCCTCCGGCACGGCCCGTGCGACAATCCAGAACAATGGCTTCCGGGCGCAAACCTGTGATTGTGCGCAAGTTCTCGCGGGACTGGACTGCGGGCTACGCGCGTACCAATTTCGGCCAGGACGCGCCCGAACTGGAGATCCTCGATCTGGCCGGCAAGGTCCTCCAGATCCCCTGGCAAGCGGTCAAATGGGTCTGCTATGTACGCGACTTCAACCTGTCATCCGTCGATCAGAGCAATCCCGAGCGCCTGCTGCACAAGCGTTTTGCCGTTCGGCCCCGCGCCGCCGGGTTGTGGCTGCGCATGACCCTGGCCGACGGCGACGAGTTGGAAGGCCTGGCAGCCAATGACCGCTCCCTGGTCGATGGCGCCGGCCTGCTGCTGACACCCCCCGACATGCGCTCCAACACCCAGCGCATCTACATCCCCCGCCAGGCCATCCAGACGCTGGAAGTAGTGAGCCTGATCGGCGCTCCCGCCCGCCGTCGCCCGGCAGCCGCCACCCCGCCCGAAGAGCAGCCAGAGCTGTTCACCGACGAAACAGGCTAGGCGGCCATCACTTCCCGCCACCGCTCGTCTTCCACCACGGCTCGTCTTCTACCACGGTTTGTTTTGAAAGGGCACGACTTCAGTCGTGCCGCAAACGCCTCAGAAAACGTGCGGGCTTTAGCCCCTGAGGGATGCCTCGAGGTAATTTCCGAGTCGGGGGTGACACACCAATCATGCATGTCAAAGCCCTCTAAACTCACATGCGGTACAGAGTTCTATCTATGTCCCCGTCGGTGTATCTGCCCACCGACCACTTGGCGAGAAACCGCAAAGCCAATTGAGAGCTTTATGTCGTTCTTGGGCAATGGAGGTCAGCGTGGCGAACTCCTCAAAGGAAAGGTTGCGGTAGGGTTTTCCCATGGCGGGGAAGTCAGAACCGAGTGGGTTCGGCACATCCCCGCGTTCAGCAGCCTTTGTTGCTGTTACTTCGATGACCTGCTCGATCGTGTAACCACCGGCGAGCGGGCCATTCAATCGCCCTTCCTCCTGCAGCCGTCGTGTTCGCGCCCGCCAATGCCAAAGCTCCGCTAGGTCCCTCTGCTTCTTGATCTCCTCATGGGGACGTAACTGAGCTTGCTTGATGAGGTCCTTGATGGAAGTGTCGGGAAGCGCTTTGACTAGTTCATGGCTCGCTTCCAGATCATAGGGCGGCACCTGTGGAACGATCCGCAGCGCCCAGAGCAAACATGCGATCGATTCAGCCAGCCAGCCCGCGTCAATCCGCTGTTGTGCAGTGATTCCGTCGATCCCAGCCTGCAGGAATCTTCTTTCGTCCTCTTCTACATCCCGCCAGAGCCCCGCAGCTTTCAAATGGCTAACGCTCTGCATAAACGTGTGCGCGGTTTCTGCTGCGAGTCGGGACCTTTCCTCAGGAGTCCATTGGCTCATGACAGTCTCAAGAAGATCGATCGGAGGTGCGGCAAGTCCCTTGACGAAGATGTATTTCAGAATGATTACGCGCCTCATGGCCAAGGCTGCGTTTGGATTTCTTTTTAGCCAAGAGAACATATCGCGAGTGTATCGTGGCCAATTCGGAAGTAATCCACCCAAAGTCCACCCATCTCGCGCCATTTACAATTTCCTCAATGAAGCTAGGCGAATTGGCGGCCCGCCTCGGGGCCGAATTGCGAGGCGACCCCGAGCTGGAAGTGACCGGAGTGCGTGGCATCGAAGAGGCCGGCCCTTCTGAAATTACGTTTGTCGCCAATCCCCGCTATGCCGGCCTGGCCCGCACCACAAACGCCGCCGCCGTGCTCGTCGAGCCCGAGTTCCCCGAAATTTCCGCCGCTACCCTCCGAATTAAAAATCCGTACTACGCGTTTTCCCGCGCACTGGCGCTCTTCTACCAGCCGCCTGCCTACGCGCCGGGCATTCACGCGACCGCAGACATCGATCCGACCGCCGAGATCGGCGCGGGGGCGCACATCGGCGCCTACGTCGTTATCGGACCGCACGTGCGCCTCGGGCCGCATGCCACGCTCCTTCCTCACGTGGTTCTCTATCCGGGAGCGCACATCGGCAGCCACTTCTTCGCCCACGCGCACGCCGTGGTCCGCGAAGGTTGCGTTCTCGGCGATCACGTCACGCTGGAAAACGGCGCCATCATCGGGGCCGATGGGTTTGGATTCGCCAAAAACGACGCCGGCCAATGGGAGAAGATTCCTCAGTCCGGTCCTGTACGCCTGGGCGATCGCGTCGACGTGCAAGCCAATGCCTGCATCGACCGCGCGACAGTCGGCGCCACCGTGATCGGCGACGGCAGCAAGGTCGACAACCTCGTCCAGGTGGGGCACGGGTCGCGCGTGGGCGAGAATACATTGCTCTGCGCGCAAGTGGGACTGGCCGGGTCGTCGGTCATCGGCAACAACGCCATCCTCGCCGGCCAGGCCGGCGTGGCCGGCCATTGCAGCCTCGGCGACGGCGTCATCCTCACTGCCCAGTCGGCCGTTTCCCATGACGTTCCCGCGGGCAAGATGATCTCCGGCTCGCCCGGCTTCGATAACCGCATCTGGCTGCGCGCCGTGGCCATCTTTCAGCGCCTCCCGGAGATGCTCCGCCGCCTGGACCGCCTGGAGAAGCAGGTTTCGCCCAAAGCGGAGCCGCCGGAATGAAGGCAGAGATCAGAGATCAGAGATCAGAGATCGGGGCGTCCTGGTTCGGCGCCGTTCTTGCCGGGCTCGTAATCACGATCATTCTCGCTGGTTGCCATTCTTTTCATATCGATGTAGCCGTGGAGAACCGGACCGGCGCTCCCATCCGCCTGCTGGAAGTGGATTATCCGTACGCCAGCTTTGGAGCCGACAGCCTCGCCGCGGGCGCCACGTTTCACTACCGCATCCAGGTCCAGGGCAGTGGGCAATTGAAAATGCAATACACTGATCCCCACGAGCACCAGGTGCAGATCAAGGGACCGTCTCTCGCCGAGAAGCAGGAAGGCACGTTGGAGATCGTGTTGCTACCCAACGGTAAAGCAGAGTTTCATCCGCACTTATCGGGCGCGGCCGCATCTGCGCCGGCGAATCCGTGAGCCTTTACGCGTGCGCGTGCCTCTCAGCAGACCGGCGATAGGCAGTCCCCGCGGCATCCGCCGCGCGCATGGCTTCCACCACCATCTTCGGAGTAACCGCCATCGGCTCATTGTGGATGGTTTCGCCGCGCGCCGCAGCCCGCTCGGCGATCATGGCCAGCAACTCTTGGCTGGGATTGCTGATCCCTATATCGGCAAAGCTCGTTGCCAGACCCACGCTGGTTGAAAATGCCAGCACTTCTTCGACCATCTTTTCCGGCTGCGACTCGAGCATGAGCTGCGCCAGCAGCCCGAATGCGACTTTTTCTCCATGCATATATTTGTGCGTCCCAGCCGCAGCGGTCAGCCCGTTGTGGATGGCGTGGGCCGCCGCCAGGCCGGATGATTCGAAACCCAGCCCGGAAAGCAGCGTGTTGGCTTCCACTAGGCGTTCAAGAGCGTCGTTGGACTCCTTTCGACCGAGCGCTTCGATGGCGGCCACGCCGTCGGCGAGAAGCGTTTTGTAGCAAAGCTCCGCCAGGGCGAGAGCGCTGCGCGTGGAAGCCCCTCCGCGCATATTCTTCGCGCCCGACTCGGCGCAGGCCTTCGCCTCGAACCATGTGGCCAGCGCATCGCCCATACCCGCGACCAGCAGACGCACCGGGCTTTGGGCGATCACGCTTGTGTCCACCAGCACCAGGTCAGGATTGCGCCGGTAAATGCGATAGGCTTCCCACTCCCCTGCCTCGGTATAGACGACCGAAAGCGCGCTGCACGGTGCATCGCTCGAAGCGATGGTCGGGCAGTTGACCACCGGCAGCGAGAGGTCCGAGGCAATGGCGCGCGCGCTATCGAGCACCTTGCCGCCGCCCGCGCCGATGATCACCCGCGCACCGGCTTCGCGGGCCGCTTGTCCTCCGCGCCGAATCTCCGCCGCCGTGCATTCGCCGGCGAAGCGAAAGATCTGGTGAGTGATGCCCGCATCCCAGAATGTCTTTTCCCAGGTCTCCGAAAGCAGCCGAATCGCGCTGCGCCCAGCGACAATCAGCGCCGGACCTTCCAGGCCCAGGTTGCGCATCTCGGAACCAAGCTGTTCCGTGGCGTGAGGCCCCTGCGTGTAGCGAGTGGGAGAACAAAAGACTTTGAGCATGGTAAATCCCTTAGCGGCGATGGGGACACATGGGTCCGATGCTGACCCATATTACTCCGCAGGCGGGCCAGGGTGGTTGCCGGGTGAGGCGAAGGACGCCAAGGGGAACAGTTGCAAACACCCGCCCGGAACTCTGTCAATGAGTGACTCGGCCCTGAAGTCGCCAGTTGAGAATTCACTCCTGCTCACATCCCCTTGACACGCTGATGGTCGCGTGTCTACCATCGTTGCCAGATCGAGGGTAGAATGTCTTCTATAGAAAAACAGGCACAGCAGCGGGTTGGACTTCTCCAGGGAACCCTGGACATGCTCATCTTGCGGACGCTTCTTTATGGACCTGCTCATGGTCACCAGATCGGCAAGCACATTCAGAGGACCACGAACGAATTTCTGCAGATGCAGCACGGTTCGCTCTATCCCGCATTGCATCGTCTGGAGAAGAGAGGATGGGTGAGTGCCAAATGGCAGACGGCTCCGGACCGAGACCGAGAATTCAAATATTACCGGTTGACGGATAAAGGCAGGAAGCAGCTCGTGGTCGAAGAATCTCAGTGGAAGCTGATGTCCGAAGCCGTGGCGCGAGTAATGTGGCCCGCCGCCGAGGAGAGCTGAAATGAAATGGTGGCAGTTGAAGAAGAGGGATGCGGACCTGCAACGGGAGTTGCGTTCTGACCTGGAATTGGAGGAAGAAGAGCAGCGGGAGAACGGCTTGTCAGCAGAAGAGGCCCGCTATGCCGCTCGGCGCGCCTTCGGCAATGCAACCTTAATTAAGGAGCAGACCCGCGAAACCTGGGGATGGGCGCCGTTTCAGCGGCTTTTGCAAGACATTCGATATGCTTTCCGACTGTTGGGTAGGTCTCCAGGATTTACGCTGACCGTCGTGCTAATTCTTGCCCTTGGCATTGGCGCAAGCACAGCGGTCTTCAGCATCCTCGACTCAGTGCTCCTGCGCCCCTACGCATTCCGAGATCCTGGGCAGATCGTGATCTGGCGTGAGGTGGTTCAGGAGGCAGCCAAGGAGTACCCCTCCGTCCCTGACAATTACCGTCACTTCCTCTATCTGAGGTCGCACGCCAACACGATTCAGGAAGCAGCGCTCGTTCAGAATGCATCCTTTGCCGTCACTGCCGGCGGTGATCATCCTTACATCGAGAAGGGACTCAACGTCTCGCCCAACTTCTTCTCTGTACTCGGCGTAACACCAGCGCTCGGTCGCACCTTCCTCCCCGAAGAGGCGGAGGCGGGAAGGAATGGTGTGGTCCTGATCGGCTGGGCTGTATGGCAGGATCTGTTTCATGGAGACACCGGCGTTGTCGGGCGCAACGTCAGCATTAGGGGCCAACCGACAACGATCATCGGAGTTCTTCCCCGTAACTTCGAGTTTCCTGTAATCAATGAAATGCGCGGCGGTGCGAGCCCAGACCAGGCGTCCCCATACGAAGTGTTTCAACCATTCGTCCCACAAGGAGACGATCTCACCTCAGACGATGCCGATTTCGCATTCCTCGTCATAGCACGGCTAAAACAAGGCGTAGCAGTCGCCCAAGCGTCCACTGAGCTGGCTTCCATGCTGAGCGCTTACTCAGCGACCAATCATTTGCCCATTCACCTCAGCGCAATCGTCGAGCCGCTTTCGCAGGAGGTGACAGGTAACGTCGGCAAAGCGCTTTGGCTACTTTTCGCGGCGGTTCTCGGTCTCCTGCTGATTGCCTGCGTTAATCTTGCCAGCTTGCAACTGGCACGGGCGATCGTGCGTGAGCGTGACAATGCAGTTCGTGCCGCACTTGGAGCTGGACGAATGCGTCTCTTCCAGGCAGCATTGATGGAAAGCGTCGTCCTCTGCATCACGGGCGGAGCCCTCGGAATATTGCTGGCCCTGGGCGGAATTCGGCTTTTTGCAGCCATCGCCCCTGAAAACCTTCCGCGGCTGCATGAGATTCATTTCACTTGGCAGGTCCTGCTGTTCGCGTGCGGAATTTCAGGAATTACCGCCCTGTTGTCCGGCACGCTTCCTGCTCTAAAATCGCTCCGCTCCAATCCCCAGCGTGCATTGCAGTCGGCGTCCACGCGCATATCTCATGGCGGCCAAACTCCCTTCGCCCGACGTTTGCTCATCACACTTGAAATCGCATGTACGGTCGTGCTTCTCATCGTGACGGGTCTAGTGGTACGCAGCTTCTCGCGGGTTCTCAATCAGCCGCATGATTTTAATGCAAGCCACGTTGTTCTCGCCGAGGTGGATCTACTCAGCCCAAGATACGAACAGCCGAACGGTTCCGGCGACTCTGCCCGTTCCGAATTCATCGATCGCATACTCAGCAAGATTCGCTCGAATCCCGGCGTAGAATTCGCCGCCATCACCAGCAGCATGCCCTTGAGCGGCGATGCTGCTGTGCATAGCGTGTATCGTCCCGATCATCCGCTGCCTGAGAGCGAAGTTCCTACGGCAAATCTCCGCAACGTCAGTCCCGGGTATTTCGCGGTGATGCAGACGCGGCTCATCGCAGGCCGCGATTTTACCGCCGGCGAGCGCGTCAAGTCCCAGAGCGCGATCATTTCGCAAAGAGCAGCGCAAGCCGCATGGCCCGGTGGCCAGGCGCTCGGCCGCAAGCTCAAGATCGATGGTCGCATTTACACCGTGTCCGGCATCGCCGCCGATGCACGGATCGCGAATCTCAAGGAAAACGTCCCGGTTGTCTATTTGCCCTTTTGGCACGAGCCACCTGCAACCGTATTCTTTCTTGTGCGTACTGCTCGTAACCTTGAGGAGTTCGCGCCGACTATTCGCCGTCAAGTCTGGGATATTGATCCTGAAGCCGCTATTCCCGTCATCGAAATGCTCGATACCCAACTGGCGCAGTCAGTTGCACCAGAGCGCTTGCAGTCAATCGTTCTGTCTTCGTTCGGCATCGCGGCGCTGGTCCTCGCGATCCTCGGAGTCTATGGCGTTCTGGCGTATTCAGTCTCACTCCGAACACCTGAATTTGGCATCCGCATCGCGCTCGGATCAAGCAAGGTTTTGCTCATTCGTCTCGTTCTAATGGAAGCACTGATGCCCGTTGGCGGAGGTATCTTGTTGGGTTTGTTGGCATCCCTTGCAGCCACCCGCTCAATCCGCAACCTGCTCTACGAGACCAGCCCCGTTGACCCTGCATCGATCGTCGCAAGCGTGGGCATTCTGCTGGCGGCCACGTTCGTGGCTGCATTTTTGCCAGCATGCCGAGCGTCGCGAATTGACCCGATGAAGGTCCTCCGCTCTGAATAAGGAGCCATTAAACGGACGAGCGATGTTGCAGCCGGGCAGCACTTTCAATTGGCGCATAATCGCCGACTCACTCATCCAGCAATTCTGCCCAGCAACAGTCCAGGTTTGGATCGCGGTAGGATCATCGTCCGCTCGGGCATACGAAAAACGACCGGGATCCTTGGACCGCGGTCGCCGCGGCGACCTTCGCTCAGGATGACAGCTCCGATGATGAGGCAAACTATTCTTCGCGCGCCAAAAACCGCTCCATGAACTTGGTGTCGAATTCGCCGGCGCGAAAGCTCGGGTCCTGGAAGATGGCCTGGTGCAGCGGGATCGACGTGTCGATTCCCTGCACCACGAACTGGCTCAGCGCGCGCTCCATCCGCGCGATCGCCTCGGCGCGGTCATGACCGTGCACGATCAGTTTGGCGATCAGCGAATCGTAATACGGCGGGACCACGCCTTCAGCGTATTGCGCCGTGTCCACGCGCACCCCGTTGCCGCCCGGAACATTGAAGACCGTGATCTTGCCTGCGGAAGGTGTGAACTTCTCAGGGTGCTCGGCGTTGATGCGGCACTCGATGGCATGCCCGCGCATCTCGATCTTCGGCGGCACAATAGCTTCCAGTCTCTCGCCCGCGGCGATCCGCAACTGCGCCTTCACAAGGTCGATGCCGGTGACGAACTCGGTCACCGGATGTTCGACCTGGATGCGCGTGTTCATCTCGATGAAGTAAAGCTGCCGGTCTTCGTCCATCAGGAACTCCACCGTGCCGGCATTCTGGTAGCCGATCTCGGTGAGGCAATGGCGGAGCGTGCGCCCAATGTCTTCGCGCATCTTCGGCGTGACCTGCATCGAGGGAGCTTCCTCGATCAGCTTCTGATGCCGGCGCTGAATGGAGCATTCACGCTCGTTCAGGCTCATTACGTTGCCGTGCTCATCGGCCAGGACCTGGAACTCGATGTGCCGGGGCCGCTCGATGAACTTCTCCATGTAGAGGTCGCCATTGCCGAAAGCGTTGGCGGCCTCGGTGGATGCCGCGTGATACAGGTTGGGCAGCTCTTCGGCGCTGCGCACGATGCGCATGCCGCGCCCGCCCCCGCCCGCCTTGGCCTTGAGCATGACCGGGAATCCGACCTTCTTCACCCAGGCTAGCGCTTCTTCTTCCGAGGCCAGCACGCCGTCAGAGCCGGGCAGAATCGGCACCCTGGCTTTCTTCATGGTCTGGCGCGCTTTTTCCTTTTCGCCCATCAGGCGCGTCACTTCTGGCGGCGGCCCGATGAACTTGATATTCGAGGCCCGGCACACTTCAGCAAAGTTGGCGTTCTCGCTCAGCAGGCCGTACCCCGGATGGATCGCATCCACGTCCGCGATTTCGGCGGCGGAGATCACGGC
The DNA here is from genome assembly GCA_963720105.1 of uncultured Acidobacteriota bacterium. Lineage (GTDB taxonomy): Bacteria > Acidobacteriota > Terriglobia > Terriglobales > Acidobacteriaceae > Telmatobacter. The sequence continues at coordinate 80,205 of CAVREL010000083.1, forward strand.
CGGCACATTCAGATAGCTGTCGGCCGGCCGCGGCGGCCCGATGCAGATGGCCTCGTCGGCAAAGCGCACGTGGAGCGAATTACGATCGGCCTCGCTGTAGATGGCGACCGTCCGGATGCCGAGTTCCCGGCAGGCATTGATCACGCGCAGTGCGATTTCGCCGCGATTGGCAACTAAAACCTTACGAAGCATTGGGACCTTAAAAAAGCAGAGTTAGCGGAGTCAGCGCGTCAGTGCGATTAGCTTTGAAAGGGCACGACTTCAGTCGTGCCGTAACCGGCCAAATAGTCTGTGCGGCTTTAGCCGCTGAGGGATGCCTTCCCGGAATCTCGATTTGTCGCAAGCGCTGCTAACTCCTCCATCATGCCGTGCGAATCGAAAACAGCGGCTGGCCATACTCGATCGGCTGGCCGTTGGTTACCAGGCATTTCACCACCTCGCCGGCGGCATCGGATTCGATCTCGTTCATCAGCTTCATAGCTTCAATGATGCAGATGACCTGGCCTTTGTCGACGTGGTCGCCGGGGCTGACAAACGCGGCCGCGCCCGGAGACGGCGAGCCGTAAAACGTGCCTACGATGGGCGACTTGACGATGTGAAGTTCGGTCTCGGGTTCGGAGGGCGCCGGCACATGAGGAGCTGGTACGGCAGGGGAAACGCCCGCGGAGGATAAAACCGGAATAATGGCTGCCGGGGCCGAGTAGCCTGTAAGGCCCGGAACATCGACCCCCTGGTTGAATTTAAGCCGTATCTTAACGTCGCCGCGGTCGAGATCGAACTCCGCGACCTGGTTCTCCTTCAGGAATTCGATCAGTTGTTTCAGGTCCGCTATATCTTCTGGTTTCATTCGTTCCTTTTGGCCTTCCGTTCCACACGCGAAGGCGTGGTCAATTGCCGGATCGTCACAACTCGATAAAGGCCTTCGGCGACGGCGTCATCACGTCGGCCCCGGACCTGGTTACGGCCACCATATCCTCAATCCGAATCCCGAATTGACCCTGCATGTAAATCCCCGGCTCGATCGTGACCACCATGCCGGGCAGCAATTTGTTGGCCTGGTTTGTGCCCACCCGCGGCGGTTCGTGAATCTCCAGGCCGACCCCGTGCCCGGTGGAGTGGGAAAACGCATCTCCGTATCCCGCCTCGCGCAACACCCGGCGCGCCGCCTCGTCCACGTCACCACAGCTCACACCCGCCCCTACGGCCGCCACCGCGGACTGCTGCGCCTCCAAAACCCTTTCGTATGCACTGCGTTCCTTCGCCTTTGGCGTCCCAAAGTGAATGGTACGCGTCATATCCGAACAATAACCATTGAGAATAACACCGAAGTCGAGGGTCAGGAATCCCCGCCGGGGCAGGCGCGCGGTGGTGGCCCGTCCGTGGGGCAGGGCCGAACGCGGCCCCGATGCCACGATGGTTTCAAACGACATCCCTTCGGCCCCCAGCTGTCGCGCCTCGTATTCCAGCTCGGCGGCCACGTCGATTTCCCGCAAACCCGGACGGAGCAGCTTCAGGATGTGATCGAACAGCCGGCAGCCCAGCCGCGCCGCCTCCCCCATCAGCAGTAGCTCCTCCGCGTCTTTCACCATGCGCAAACTCTCTACCACGGGCTCAGCGAGAGGGACCAGGAATTTCCGCCGCAGCTTCGACACCAGGCCTGCCTTCCAGCGCGACAGCTCGCCCACCGTCGTCCAGGCCGGATCGAACCCGGCGTTGTGCACGCCCGGCTGGGCCGAAACCCACTGCACTGCCGCGATGGCCGGAGCGCCGGTGACGATCTCCACCCGGGCGGCCTTTACCTCTTCGGCGGCCTGGCTTCTGTACCGTCCATCGGTGAACAGCCGCGCCGCGCGGCGCGTGATGGCCAGGGCGGCGCTCGAGCCGGTAAAGCCGGAGAGATAGCGGACGTCGGCAAGATGCGTGACAAGAAGGCCGTACACCCCCGCGCTGTTCATCCGGCGGCGCACCTGGCCGAGACGTCGTGAGTGATCCACGGGGTTAGTTGTATCACGGCAGGCGAGCGGTCAGTGGCCGGCGGACGGCCTCATCATTCCGTAGCCCGGCCGGTCTTGTTCAGATGGCTGTAGAAGCCCAGATCCTTGCCCTGCAGCACCTTCGCAATATAGAGGATCTGCCCATAGTGCATCCCAAAGTGCCCCACCACGTGATACACCGCCTCCAGTCCCGTCACGTGATAGCCCTGGATGTCCATCGGCGCCGCCAGCTCCTCCTCGGTCAGGCGCGCAAAAATCGCCCCCGCCTCGTCCAGGGTGACGCCCAGTCTCGCCAGCAACTCGCTCCCCGGGCCGCCGCTTTTCTCGGCAAACTCGGCCGCCCGATTGCGCCGGTCCGCGCGCTGGTTGAACGACGTCACGATCCATTGCCGGACGTTGCCGTTCAAATGCAGCAGCAGGTTGCCGATGCTGTTGCTGGCCTCGTTGGGCCGCCACCAGAGCTGTTCTTCGCTCAGCCCCGCGACGGTCTCCCGCAGGCGCGGCCAGCACTCCTCGAACATCTGCTTGCACGATTCCTTGAGAAACAATGAGGTGATCCCGGCTTTCAATTCCGTGGCCATGAAACCTTGACCTCCCTTTCCATATCGCACCCCAACCTGGACGCATAGACTCAGGAGCGCTCTACCGCGACTCCGCCACCGCCTCATTGGCCGGAATCGCCGGCCGCCCTTTCTCAAACCGCAGATTCTTGATCCGCCCCGTGGTGAGCGTGAACCCCGAAATCCTCCCGCTGCTGTTGCGCGTGAACCGGATGCTTCCGATCGATCCGGCAAACAAATCCAGCGTCACCGCATGCAGCGTGTCAGGCTTGCTGCGCAGCCGGTGCAGCACCAATTCGCCCTTCTCCAGCCGGAGATCGTACAGCGGTTCGATCTCCTCGCTGCTGTATACCCCGGTGTACTCGTTCAATTGGCTCGCCGATGGCGCGAATGATGGCACCGAAGCGAAATGATTCGGCTTCCCGTCCCCGCCTTTCAAAACAAATTGCAGCGGGCTTCCGGGTTCCGGCTTTTCAAACGTCAGGTCCACCGGCGCAGTCAACAGCCGGAACCGGTCTTCGGCCAGCGCCTTCAGCTCATACGTCTCGTCTTCCGACCCGGCCACCACCCGCAGTTTGCCCTCCTTCACCAGCAGCCGAAGTACCGAGTCGTCTTCCGGATTGAGATAGGTCCCCGTCTTGCTGTTCAGCTGCTCGGCCGTCAGCGTCACGCCCTTTTCGGTCTCCTCCGCCGGCTTTTCTTCCGGCTTCATCTCCTTGGCCAGGTAAATCTCCGCCACTTTGCGGGTCAGCTCGCCGGGATTGGCGGTGGCCAGGTTGCACAGGCAGGCGACCGAAAAATGCTGGTCCGGAAAGCGGATCATATCCGACCGGTAGCCGGCATCCGCACCGCCGTGATCCACGGTTGCCAGCCCCCGATAGCTACCGATATCCAGGCCCGACGCATAACTCAACTGCTCGCCGTTGTTGAGCTTGCCGCGCTCCAGCATCTGCTTGATCAGCGCTTCTCCGCCCACCGACGGGTGATAGAAATTCTCATCCCAGTGGACCAGGTCTTCCACCGTCGTCAGCAGGCTGGTCGCCCCCACCGTGTCGAAATTCGTCAGGCTGATGCGGAAAGTATCCTTCGCCGGCTCATACCCATAGGCCATGTTCTTGACGATCTCGGCATGATCGTCGCGGAAATGGGTGCTCTTCATGTTCAACGGCTCGAAAATGCGCGCCGTGGTGAATTCCCGGAACGACTGACCGCTGACCCGCTTCACCACCTGCGCCAGCAACGTATAGCCGGTATTGCTGTACAAGTGCTTCGATCCCGGAGTGAAGTTCAGATCCTTCTGCCGGCTGATGACCGAAAGAACGTCGTCGTCCGTGATCAGGTCCAGCGAATACCGCCAACCGGACAGCCCCAGCAGGTCCCATTGATCCCTCAGTCCGCTGGTGTGGTGAATAAGCTGCCGGATGGTCACCGGAGTGCCGAAATCGGGCAGTTCCGGGATGTACTTCCGCACCGGGTCGTCCAGCGAAAGCTTCCCCTCTTGGGCCAGCATCAGGATCGACGCAGCCGTGAACTGCTTGGACATCGAGGCCACGTGAAAGACGGTCGCCGGCGTGATGGGAACATTGTGGTCCAGGTCGGCCATCCCGTAACCGCGCTCGTAAATAATGTGCCCGTCCCTCATCACGGAAAGCGCGCAGCCCGGGGAAACCGTCGTATCCATCTTCCGGAACAGTTCGTCCACGCGCTGCGAAGGACTGTCCGCCGGCCCCGGCGCCCCACTCTGGGCCAGAACGCCCAGCCAACAGCAAACCGAAAGCAGGGTGAGGACCGTGAGCCTGCACCTCATTGGGAATCTCCTCTGAGCTGAAGCTGATGCTCTGGCAGGAATTCTACGCTTGCATCCGCCCCTCACGGATACGGACCACCGATGCGGCCGCAACACCCGATTTTCTCTCGAATTTATATCGTTACTTTCGTTTTTTCACGATATGAAAGTGGTTTGATCTAAAACAAACACGATTTTTGCCGGGAAAGCTACCTTTCGTGAACTTCGGTGATCGCGACCATTGCCAATCGTGTTTTCAGAAGCCTATATTCCCTAACAGTTCGACCGGGTTGACACTACGACCCGGCGCCAAGTCCGCCAGCATGCAGTTGTTCCCGAGTTCACAGAGGTTCCACCAACGAGCGGCGCTTACCCGCGTCCGCGCAGGAGTGTCCTGTTATGGCATGGTATGCCTACTGCATCGGTGAAAAGCAAGCATTTCCTGAATTGGCCCGTCACCGCAAACCAGTCCCCCTCGAAACCGTCCACGGCGTAAGCGGAAATCAGGTTTTTCTTTACCCCGCCAGTGACCTCGCCGTCATCGTCAGCGAACACAATCCCACCGAACAATTCGGCCAGAAATCCGGCATGGACCACGCCAGGGTCATTGCCGATTGCTTCCAACACTCCACCGTCCTTCCCTTCCGTTTCGGGACCGTCTTCAACGATGACGAAAGCCTCCGCAAATCCATCCGCTCCAACCAGCGGCAGTTCCTGGTCAATATCGACAAGCTGCGCGGCAAGACAGAGATGCACCTGAAAATCTTCGTCGATGATTGCTGCGCCCACGAATTCGCCAAGCACATGCCGGCCGAGGGAGTGGGCCGCGAGTACCTCACCAGCCTCAGAGAGAACGCCGTCCGGCAGCGCGAACGCCAGACACGCGCCCGGGCCATCAGTTTCCAGATGCACCGCCTCTTCAATCCCCTGGACGAGGAAGTGAGCTGCCGGCTCACCGACAGCGGCAAGATGATCCTGGATATTGCCCACCTGATCGATCGCAAGTGCGTGGAGCGCTATCAGAACAAGTTCGCCACCACCAGCGCCAGCTTGCGCGATTGCCAGATGCAGGTCTCCGGGCCATGGCCGCCGTACCACTTCGTCCATCGCCTCACCCGCAGCACGGCCACGCCCGCCGCAAGTGTGCATGCCCCGGTGCCGGCCCCCGTCAGACCTGCCGATCCGGTTCCCGTGATGGCTTAGGTTGCCGCTTCTCCAATGCGCAAATAGCCCCGGCGCTTGCCGGGGCTATTTTGCGTATGGGCGGAACTGCGGCCACTGATGAAGGTCTGATTTGAAAGGGCACGGCTTCAGCCGTGCCGTAAGAATTTAGAAATCAATGCGGCTTTGGCCGCCCATGGTTAACCCACGAGCCGTACAGGACAAACAACGCGGCTGCGACAAAGAAGCTTCCAGAGAAGAAGCGAGCGGCTGGGGAGCGGTAGGGGCCGTTCCATTCAACATCGACCGAGTCCGGGCCGACGGCAATCCTGCGACCGGACGTGCGCATGATGGTGAGCGCATTATAGCGCGCACCATCCGCGCTGATTCAAGCGGCAGGCGCCAATAGCCACATAAACAGAAACCCCGCCCAAGCGGAGCTTGGACGGGGCACCCGGATTGATTCTTTATGCTTTGGCGGTTTCGCGCTCCACTTCCTTCAGGCGGGCGGCCTTGCCCCGCAATCCGCGGATGTAGAACAGCTTGGCGCGGCGCACCTTGTAGCTGCGGATCTTCTCAACTTTGTCGACCACCTTGGAATTGAACGGGAAAATGCGCTCAACCCCCTGGCCGAAACTCATTTTGCGAACCGTGAACGTGCCCTGGGGTCCCTTGTTGATCGCGATCACCAGGCCTTCGAACGCCTGCAGGCGCTCTTTATCGCCTTCCTTGATCTTTACCTGGACGCGAACCTGGTCGCCGGGCACAAAGTCGGGGAGATCGGTGCGCTTCAGCTTGTCAGCCAGGCGCTGCATTACGGGATGGATTGACATGGTTTCTTCCTGCGATTGAACTCACGCGGTCCCCGGCGACAGGTCTTCGTCGCTGGGGTGGCCGAGAACTTCAAGTTTAACAGAGGAGTAGGCGCTTCTCCTATAGGCGGCGGAAAAAGGTAGTGGGCCAGTTTGAATCCACAGAAAGGCTAGCGGTGTCCGCCGCACAGATGGTCGTTTATGTTTTGAAAGGGCACGACTTCAGAGGCTGCGGAAAAACTCGCCGCGGGAGGTGCTTTGTAATAAGGGCACGACTTTAGAGGCTGCGGAAAACTCATTCCGGGATGTGCTTTGTAACAGGGCACGACTTTAGAGGCTGCGGAAAACTCATTCCGGGATGTGCTTTGTAACAGGGCACGACTTCAGAGGCTGCGGAAAACTCATTCCGGGATGTGCTTTGTAACAGGGCACGACTTCAGTCGTGCCGCAAAACGGCCCGAAATGAGCCGGGCTTTAGCCCCTGAGGGACGTCTTTTCTTCCAATTCAACCCAACTGCGGGGCATTTACTAGGCGGCAATGGGTGCTTTCCCTTTCCCTCTTTTCGACTTCAGCAGGTTGAACTCTGCGATAGTCCGAAGGGCAAATTGCTGCAGCCATCGCCTCTCCTCGGCCGTGAGGTCGGGCCATTTGAGCATATCGAGCAAGGCCATGCAAAGGGCTCGCTGTACTGTGGATGACGGCTGGGTCATAAAAACTACGCCAATTTTATTCAGGATGCGGAAAGCATTCCTGAAGTTGGCTGCCCGGCAAAACCCGTCGGAGACCCAATTCACTCCGCTTGGGGATTCAATTTGACCAACTTTCCGGGAAAAAACCGCCATTGGAAACGAGCGGCAGGCAGCGCTTGTCAAGTACCCGGGATCCGCCCAATGCTTAAATCATTGAAAAATCAGCCAAAACTCCGCCGTCAGCTTTGCATATTCGTTCCCGCCAGAAGCGCACAATGGAAATAGTTTTCACCTTGGTTCTGGTCGTCTGTTTTCGGCTTCCGGCTTCTACGCTGGCCACTAAGTCCTTTCCTGAGAGAACTCTGCGGGTAACTCCTTTTCAACCAAGAACCTGCACCGAAATTGCTCCTCTAAGGTGCTGAAAGGAGGGAACTTCCGTACAGAGTCCGGGGAGGGGGGTATCACCGCTTTGCCGCCCCGGAAACGGGTGCGGGGCGCCCGCGTCCTGGCTTTGCTGGCGCGGGAGCAATACTCGCTTCCCTGCTTCCTAGACTCTGGCCGGCTTGCCCCCTCGTACGGTCAGTCGAACCATCTCCACCACCAGTCCGAAGCATGCGTAAATCGCCGCATTGAGGACAATGGACCAGTACCAGGTGACAGGGTAGTGGCGTCCGAACAGCGGCCGGACCGGGGCCGTGATGTTCACAAGGGCTTCCGTCACCGCGCTGAACCTGAAACCGGGTCCGCCGTGGTAGGCGCCCCAGGTGAGCCAGGTGAAGTAGAGAAACCAGAAAAATGCAACCGCCGCCCCAACCAGCGCCCAAAGCCCGACTCTCCGCGCCATCGCGATCTCCCCTCTGACCAGAAATCTGGACCAGAAACACTTTTGTGACGACAAGGCAGCGGTCCCACGCTATATTTCCCCCCATGGACGAAAAGCGCGTATTACTCCGCCACACCGTCGCCAGTCTCGCATACCGTGCCGCCCGCGCCATCGAGGATGCCCCGGCGTCGTTTGCCGACTTCAGCGGGTCCGGGCGCCCGCCGGTCCACATCCTCGCCCATATGGGCGACCTCTTCGACTGGGCGCTCAGCGCCGTCCAGGGCAATGAGCGCTGGCACACCTCCAAGCCCCATAGCTGGATGACCGAGCAGCAGCGGTTCTTCGCGTCCCTACATGCTTTCGATGCTTACCTTGCCTCGAACGAGCCCTTGTATGCCTCCGCCGAAGCGCTTTTCCAGGGCCCGATTGCCGATGCCCTCACGCACGTGGGCCAACTGGCCATGATCCGCCGCCTGGCCGGCTCGCCGATTTGCGGAGAAAACTACTACGTGTCCGAGATCAAGACCGGCCAGGTGGGCTCTGAGCAGCCCGCTCCGGTCCAGCCCTTCAAGCAACGGGCGGCCGCCAACGGATAAGCCGCACTCAGCGAATAAAGGGCACGTAGGCGTGCGCGCTTCGCTTGTAGCGGGCGAACTCCTCGCCGAAGCGCGCCGCCAGCAGGCCGTCCTCCGCACGCACCCGGATCTCCGTTCCGGTCACATAGAAAACCAATCCGGCGATCAACAGGGGCCACCAGGCGTGCACCAGTCCCGTCTGCAGCAACATGCCGAACATCGATGCATAGATCGGATGCCGCAGCCACCGGTACGGTCCGGTTTTGACCAGTTCGTGATCTTCGCTGAGAGCGGCCTCGTACCGCCAGTGCTTGTCCAGGTGTCGCGCGGCCATCCACACCAGAACAACGCATGGAGGACCAATGACCATCGAGGCAATCAGCATCCACGCCGGCTTGTGGAATCCCGGCGGTCGGATGAATGCCCCCTCGCACGCGAACGCGATCATGACCAGCAGGATTCCCCGCCGCGATGAAGGATCGCGGACGGCTTTCTTCTGCCCGGCCGCGTGTCGCCGCGGTTTCACAAACGCCAGCGACCAGGCAATCCAGCACACACTCAGCACGATGTAAGCGGCTATCTGCAGCATGGCACCGATTATGCCACTCAGGCAGTCGCCCGAAAGACCAAACACCCGACGCAGGCGCCCCAAGACGCCCGCGTCGAGTCGGCCGGATGCGGCCTACCTGGCCGCCGTGGTGGTTGAATTCAGCTTCTTCAGCTCGGCCATCGCCGCGCCATACTCGTAATAGCTCTTGATACATCCATCGCGGGCGGCCCTGAAACGCGCCAGCGCGCTTGTGCTGCGCTGGTGAATAAGGGCGTTTTCACCCACGAAGAAGTTGGCCTCGCACGTCTGCCCCTTCGACGTTATCGCATCGGGGTCCGCGGCCGCAGCTATGGCGTCATCGTCGGTTGCGTTGCCCATGTAGAGCTTCAGGACAGCGCCCGGCCAGCGGGTGAGGTTGGCCTTGTCCGCGACGCGGCTCAGTTCCTTCGTCTCGTCCTGGTGAAGGCGGTTGCCGATAATGCGTACCCACAGCGCCGCGTACACCGCGGTGCTCGATGAGGGGTCCACGCCAATCGAGAGCTCGAAGTCAGCCAGGGCCTGCGCTGTCTGGCCGGCAAGATAGTGCGCGCAGCCGCGGGCGTAGAAAGCGGAGGCATTGTTCGGACTCAGGTCGTTTACCTTGTCAAAATCGGCGATCGCGGGCTCGTACTGGCCTTTGAGATAGTACATGCTGCCGCGGCTCATGAAGCCGTCTGAGTCCTTGGGCATGCGCTCGATGTACTTTTGCATGTTCGAGAGCGCGGTGTCGTACTCGCCCATGCGCTCATACGAGAGGCCGAGAAAATAGGTGCCAAATTCCCACGAGGAATCGAGCTGCACGGCGTGGTTGTAATCCTCGATGGCCTGCTCGTACTGGCCCGTATGGCGGTAGGCATGGCCGCGTTGGATATAGCCGTCCCGATCGCTGGGTTTGATGGAGAGGAACCGGTTATACCAGGTGATGGCCTGATCGTAGTCCTTCTTGTTGGCGTAGGCGATGCCCAGGTTATAGGTGGCCAGGTCGTGGTTCGGCTTGATCTGCAGCGCGTGCTTCAAGTCCTCGATGGCATTGTCGTAGCGGCTGAGCTCCATGTACGCGTGGCCGCGATTGTTGAATCCGTCGGCGTCGCTCGGATCGAGCTGCACGTAACGGTTGTAGTCCTCAATCGCTCGGTCGTACATCTTCTTGTGGCCATAGCTGTTGCCCCGGTTGTACCAGCACAGCGCGTGGTTGGCTTCGGCGCGGATGCACTCGTTGTAGTCGTTGATGGCATCGTCGTATTTGCCCAGGTCGTCCCAGACGAAACCCCGGCTGTTGTAGGCGCTGGCGAAATCGGGACGCAGGCTGATGGCCTTGTTCAGGTCCTGCATGGCCGGATCCAGCTCCTTCTTGTCGTGGTGAGCGATGCCGCGGTTGTAATAGGCGCTGCTCAGGTCCACGGTCGACTCCGTGCCCGAATTGATCAGCGCTGTACACCCCTGAATGCTGGTGTCCGGATCGTCGGCTTTGCACTTATTCCAGTTGTCTTGCCGGGTCTGGCCGGCCGCAGCCACCGTTATGGCGAGAACCACACCTGTACACACCATGGACGCGCGAATCATGTTCGTCGCCTCCTTCTATTTATGGAAAGTTGCCCTATCATACACCCGGATTGGAAGAACTTTCACTCCAAATCCGCACTTTTGGGGGATGCAAGCAAGCCCCACCCGGGGCCCCAGCTTGCCTGTCTTTACTTTGCCAGTCCGGCGGTGGTGCTCAGCCGCCTCAACTCCGCCTGTGAAGCAGCGTATTCCACGTAGTCCCGGGGACAGACATCTCGCGCCGCCCGGAACCGTGCCATCGCCACCGCCGGATGCTGATGCAGCAGGGCATCCTCGGCGGCGTAGAAGTTTGCTTCGCACATCTGGCCGGTCTGGGTTTCCGGGTTCGCATCGGTGGCCGCCGTCATGACTTCATCCGCCGATATCCGGTTCAGGTACAGCTTAAGAGCCGGTCCCGGCCAACTCGACAGGTTCGCCTTGTCGGCTTCCTTTGCCATGGCGTCGGCATCGTCCTCTCCCAGCCGCTTCCTGGCCAGGTGCATCCACAGCGTGGCGTAGACCGCGTTCACAGCTTTTGGATCCACCGCGACACTGAGTTCGAAGTCGGCAACCGCATCTCGCGCGTGACCTTCCAGCAGGTGCGCGCACCCGCGGTTGAAAAACGAGAGCTGGTTGTTCGGCTGCAGATCATTCATCTTTTCGAAGTCGTCGATCGCGCTCTCGTACTTGCCCTTTTCCAGGCTGGCGAGGCCCCGGTTCATGTAGCCATCGGAGTCCTTGGGCTTCAACGAGATGAAGCGCCCGAAGTCCTCAATCGCCTTGTCGAACTGGCCCGACCGGCTGTAACAGATGCCCCGGTTATAGTAGGCATTCTCGTACTCCGAGTTCAGATCGATGCCCTTGCTGTAGTCGGCAATCGCCTGCTCCCACTGCATCTTGTGCCGGTACGCATCGCCCCGCGCGCCATATCCTTCCTGGTCGCCGGGCTTGATGGCGATGTATTTGTTGAATTGCTCGATCCCCTGGTCGTACAGATGCCGGCGGTTGTACACAATTCCCAGATTCAGGGTGGCATTGGGATGCCGCGCGTCGAGACGCAGCGCCGCGTTGAAATCTTCCTGGGCGTGATCGGTGTCGCCTTTCATCAGGTACGCGTGGCCTCGGTTGTTAAAGCCGTCCGGGTCGCTCGCGTCCAGTTGCACATACTTGTCGTAATCCTCGATCGCCCGCGCGTATTCCCCTTTGTCCGCGTAGGCATTGCCGCGGTTGTAGTAGGCCAGCTTGTGGCTGGGATCGAGCCGCAGCGCTTCGTTGTAGTCGGCAATCGCCAGGTCATAGTCCTTCTGATCGGTATGCACGTTGCCGCGGCTGTTGAGCGCGCTGGGAAATGCAGGCCGCAGTTGGATCGCCTGATTCAGGTCGCGCATGGCCGCGTCCAATTGCTTTTTGTCGTGATATGCGATTCCGCGGTTGTAGTAAGCGCTCGACTCATCGGTGGTCGATTCCTGCCCCGACTGGATCAGAGCTGTGCATCCGGCAATGCTGGTGTCCGGATCGCTTGCCTTGCATTTGCTCCAGTTTTCGTCCCGGGTCTGGCCAGCCGCCATGGCCGCTCCGAGCGCTATACATGCACACAGGGTGGATGCGCGAATCATGTTCGTCGCCTCCTTCTATATAAGGGAAGTTGCCCTATCATACACCCGGATTTGGGCATGGGCCGCCCCCAATAGTTACACCAACCTGCACTTTTGGGGGATACACGCAGAGGCGGGCGCCCGCCCGCCCCGCTCTCTACTTTGCCGCCGAGGAGATTGCGGACAGCCGTTTCAGTTCCGCCAGGGAAGCGGGATACTCCACAATAATCCCGGGGGCAGATGTCGCGCGCCGCCCGGAACCGCGCCATGGCCGCGGTCCGGCGCTGATGCAGCAGCGCATCCTCGCCCGCATAAAAGTTGGCTTCGCAGAGCTGGCTCTTCTGCGTTTCGGAATTGGGATTGGTAGCGGCCGACAGAGTCAGGGAAGGGGGCTGGATAGGGAATGCCCGGGCCGATTCGCTTCAGCCCGGCTGCCCCCGCAGCTCGTCGAGGAGCTTCCGATCCTCCGCGCTAAGCGCCGCCTGCTCAAGCAGATCGGGCCGGTTGGCGAGCGTCTTGCGAAGCTGCTGTTCCCGCCGCCAGCGGCGAATCTGTTGGTGATCGCCGTTGAGGAGAACCTCGGGCGCGCGCAGCCCGCGAAATTCCGCCGGCCGGGTGTAATGCGGGTAATCCAGAAGGCCGCCCGAGCCATGCTGCGAGCGCGGCACGCCCCCCAAATCCGTGGTGATGGCCGTGTCGGCCACCCCGAAGCTCTCGAACTCCCCCGAAGCCTCATTGCCGAGCACGCCGGGGACCAGGCGCATGGTGGCATCCAGCACCACGGCTGCAGCCAGTTCGCCACCGCTCAGCACGTAATCGCCGATCGACAGCTCCATATCGCAGTAGAGCTCGTTGATCCGCTCGTCAACGCCCTCGTAACGCCCGCAAATCAACACCACGCGTTCCAGCCGCGCCAGTTCCCTCGCCGAGGACTGCGTAAACGTCCGCCCCTGCGCCGATAGCAGAACGACGCGCGTCCCCCCACAAAAGTTGTGATCCTGAAAATCTGAATTGTCATCCTGAACGGAGGTCGCGCCAGCGACCGAAGTCGAAGGACCTGCTCTTCGTTCTCCCCTTGTACCGATCCCAATCGACTCCAGCGCTTCCGCCATCGGCTCCGGTTTCAGCACCATGCCTTCCCCCCCGCCAAAAGGCCGATCGTCGACCGTCCGGTGCCGGTCGTGGGTGGAGTTGCGCAAATCGTGCACATTCACCGTCACCAGCCCATCGGCCTGCGCCCGGCGCACGATTCCGTGCTCGAAAAAGCCGGCAAAGAATCCCGGAAAGATGGTGACGATATCGAAGCGCATCTCGTTCTCTAGATGATAGAAGCCCACTGGGGTGTACCCAGGTCTCCCGGGTCCCCGCGAACATCTTTTTTGTTCGTGGGGTGGAGGTCCCCGATTTTGAGACCTGGTAAACCGAATCGGTTCACGCATCCATGTCCGAACTGTGCTCTAATGTTCCCCAACGATCATGACCGAAATTGAAAGCATGATGAAACGCTGGCAGGACGCCGGCGTCCTGGACGGCGCCGCCGCCGACCGCATCCGCTCCTGGGAAGCCGGGCAGGGCCGTGAGTCCGCTCCGCAAAAATCCCCGGCCGCCCTGGCATGGCAAGGCATCGTCGCGCTCATCCTGGGCGCCATCCTGCTGGCCACCGGCGTCATCCTCTTCGTCTCTGCGCACTGGGACCATCTCGGTCCGGGCGCACGGTTTGCTCTGGTGGTGACCATGGTCGGGGTGTTTCATCTCGCCGGCGCCCTGGTGCGCGACAATTACCGCGCGCTGTCCACGGCCCTCCACGCCGTAGGCACCATCTCCACCGGCGCGGCCATAGCCCTCGTGGGCCAGATATTCAACATCGAGGAGCACTGGCCGGCGGCCATCCTGCTATGGGCGATCGCGGCGTTGGCCGCCTGGGCTCTGCTCCACGACGAAGCCCACCAGGTTCTCACCTTCCTGCTCTTCCCCGCTTGGATCTTCTGCGAACTCGAGTTCGCAACCGAGCAGCACATCGGGCAGGCGCCCTACCTGGGCCGGTTCCTCTTCGTCTGGGCCATCTTTTTCCTCACCATGATTCTTGGCTCGCGGCGCCGGGCCGTGTTCGGGATCCTGTTCGCGGCTGCCGCCATTACCGCTATTTCCGGCGTGGTTCTGATGACTTGGGGATGGAACTCTTATGGGACGCAGACGTTCATTCCGTTTGGGACTCGCTTCTGGGCCTGGACCGCTATCGCCGCCATCCCCCTGATCATCGCTGCTTTCAAAGGCCACTGGGGGCTGATTCCGCCCGCCTCGGCCATCGTCACCGCCATTGCCCTGCCCTGGTGCCAGCACGTCTTCGTCGATCGGATCAATTACGATTTCGGAGTTCGCCCCTACACCTACTCCCGCTCCAATCTCGCCGCGCACGCCCTGGTGGCCGCCTTCGCCGTGTTCATCATCGCCTGGGGCGTGCGCAAGGTGAGCCGCTCGCTGGTCAATCTCGGCGTGGTCTATTTCGCGCTGGCTGTGGCGTGGTTCTACTTTAGCGATATCTTCGACAAGGTGGGGCGCTCGCTCGGCCTTATCGGGCTCGGCGTTCTCTTTCTCCTGGGCGGATGGGGCCTTGAAGTCACGCGCCGCGGCCTGCTGCAGCGCATGGAAAAGCCCCGCCCTGGTCCGCTTGAAACCAAGCTGGAGGCGCGATGAAACTCGGTCCCATCAAGCTTTCCGCCGCTTCCATCGCCGTGCTGGTGATCCAACTGGCCATCGTCTGCTCCATTGCGGCCAAGTACCTCTACCAGCGGTGGACCTGCCCGCGTGTGTGGACACGCACTGCGGCCTACGATCCTGAACTGGTCATGCGCGGCCGTTACCTGAGCCTTCAGCTCACGGTCGACGGCTGCCGGAGCACGCTGCCCTCAGCGAGTCAGGCCGAGTTTCCCCGCGATGTGAATGGCGCCGCAGTCCCCGGCAGCTTCGGTATCCGCAGTGCGGGTAATCTGGAGTTTCCTGCCGAGTTGAAGGTCGTCGATAACAAGCTGACCGCGGTGAAGATTCCGGATGAGGAAAACCAGCGGTCCGTGCAGATGGTGTCTGCCTGGCTCGCCTCGCGTTGCGACCAGATGCGCCTTGTCGCCCCGGTGAGCTTCTATATCTCCGAGCACGCGCGCAGCCCTCTGACCGTCGCCCGCGAAGCCGAATTATGGATCGAGGTCACGGTCCCGCCCAAAGGCCCGCCTCGCCCGATCCAACTGGCGCTCAAGCAGAATGGGATGTGGGAGCCGTTGGCGTTTCAATAGAGTTTTCAGTCTTCAGTTTTCAGTCGTCAGTTCCGGTGCGGCCAGGGTGCAGATACTGACAACTGAAAACTGACAACCATCACGCGTTCAGATCCACCAGCCCTTCCGGCAGCGCCATCTCCACGCGTTTGCTTTCGAGGTCGATCTTTCTTAGATAGTCCTTCGCGAAAGGAACCAGCACTTCACCTGTTACCCCGCGCACCATCAGGATCGGCGCCGGCCCCACATCGCGTTCCACGTCCTCGATCTCCCCCACCATCGCGGGCGCACCGGGATTCGCGACATCCACTAGCATGCAACCGACGAGATCGGCGATATACACCTCGTCCTCGGCCAGCGCAGCGCGTTGCTCGCGCGGAATAGCCACGATCTTACCGGCGATCTTTTCCGCTTCGGAAATGGAATCCACGCCGGCAAAGTGCAGCACCACTCCGCCCTTGTGCAGCCAGTGATGGGTCAATTGGACAGATTGAGGAGAATAAGAATCCGCCGGCCGCGACGAGCCTGGGTGCCCCATCCTAGCTCTGCTAGGGTGGGGCGGATGATGGGCGCGCGTTCGATCCGCGGTCCGATCCGGTTCGTCCAGCAGCCACAACCGCCGCCGCTCCGCAAACTTTTCCGGAAAGTCGGTGAGCATGTCGGCGAAGACTTCGCCTCTACGTCCCTGGGGCCGTCGAATGCGCGCCAGCCAGACCCAATTCTCAGGCGTCTGGGGCGCGTCCGCCGTCACCGGCTTAACTCCTGTCTGCAGATCTGGGACTTCAAGCCAGGCTAGCCTTGCTCGTCCTCTTCCAGGATGTCGAGCGTGTAGCGATGATGCAGCTTCATGCTCACGGCGCCCAGAATCGTTCGTACTGAGCGGGCCGTGCGGCCCTGCTTGCCGATCACCTTGCCCACATCCTGCGGCGCAACGCGGAGCTTGAGAACCGTGTTCTCTTCCCGCCCCACGGCTTCGACTTCAACGGCTGCCGGTTCATCCACCAAAGCCCGCGCTATTTCGCGAACCAGTTCTTCTACTGCAACCATCTCATGTTGGGTCATGCACGTGCCCCTGACCGTTGTGTCACCCCACGAACGAATAACTCTTCGCGGGGACCCCGTTGCTCCAATCGCCACGTCAATCGTTGGCGAATGGAATCAGTGCGCCGATACTAACAGCACACCGGGGCCGTCGTCAGCAATTCTATGCAAGAAACACACAGCTGATTACTGGCCAACAGGGAAGGAAGTTTGCTTAGGCTGCCGTCGGCTCTGAAGCCGGCGCCGGCGCGGGGAACTTCTCCACCAGCTTGGCCACTCGGGGAGAAAGCTGCGCGCCTACACCGCGCCAATACGCGATGCGCTCATGCTTCAGATTGACGGATGCAGGGCTGGTACGAGGGTTATAGGTGCCCACCACCTCGATGGAGCGGCCATTGCGGGCGCGATCCTTCTCGATCACCACTATGCGGTAGTAGGGCTGCTTGCGGGCGCCAACGCGCGCCAAACGAATCATCACCACGGCGATACAGTTCCTTTCAGAGCTTCTTGTTCGGCTTATGTCCCTCGGGAAATTGCGGGACCGGGCGGCTCACGCCACGCCAACCATGGACCGGAAGAAAGCCGGCCGCTCAAGGCACATCACCTAAGTATCGCCGATAAGCGGGGTTCCGGGCAAGTTTTGGATACCGGCATCACCTCGCGTGAAAGCCGGCGTACAGAGTGAGAACGGTGGCAACGGCGACAGCGCACGGTGCTGAAATTCTACCGCCGGATTTGCTCCATGCCGGGTGCCCCAGGTCCCCGGTTTTGGGACCTGGGAACCTTCGCCGGAAATAGAAACCGCAGCATCGGCTTCACCCGCTTCGCCCAGCTCGCCTCGTCGTGCGTTCCGCCAGGCACGCGCTCGAAATGAAGCGTCTCCTCGGGAACCCAGCCGTTGGCTTTCAGCCTCCGCGCCAGGCTCTCTGCATCGCGCAGCGTGCGCTGCCCTTCCCGCTCGCCCACATCCAGCCACATTCGCGGGCGCTCCCAGATCTGCGGCGCTCTTTCGTTCAGGTATCCGAGAATGCTCTTGTGATTCCACCACACGCTGGGCGAAAGCACCGCCAGCTTACCGAAATGGTGCGCATACCGCAGTCCGAGATACAGCGTCACCAGTCCGCCCAGCGACGATCCGCCCAGCCCCGTCGAGTCCCGGCCGGTTTGCACCCGGTATTGGCTTGCAATCCACGGCATCAGGTCTTCGGTGAGCAGAAGCCCGTAGCGCCCTGCCTCGCCGCCGCCCCGCTGCCAGTCGCGTTCATGGGTATATTCAGCAATCCGCCGGTCGCCGGTGTTGTAGATGCCCACGATGATCAGCGGCTCCACTTCCCCCGCTTCGATCATTTCGTCCGCCTGTTCGCGCATCTCCCAGGTGCGGCCCTTGATAAACGACGTATCCGGATCGAACAGGTTCTGCCCGTCCTGCATGTAAAGCACGGGGTAGCGGCGCTGGGACTCTTCCTCGTATCCCGGCGGAAGATACACAATCACGTCGCGCGCGTCCGGCAGATACTGGCTCGCAAACCCGCGATGCAGGCGCAGCCGTGGATGCGGCGTGTCGCCGGACTCAGCCAGCAAACCCTCGGGAGCATCATTTCCTGGCTGCGACTCCGGTTCGAAATTCAATCCGTACGATCCTATTCAGGGGCGTGCTCGAGGCTGCGCTGTTGCCGGGCAAAGAACGCAGCCTGTGAATGTTACAGTATCAAGAACGCAGCAATTTCCCAAACCAGATCCATTTGACCTCCTAACCTTGTCATCCGGAGAGCGGAGCGAAGGATCTGCTGTGGAGTAACAGATTCCCGAGGCAGACACACGGATGCATGTCGCCGGCGTGGCTTTTGCGTGCCGTAGTCAGCCAGACGCTTTGTCACAAGGCACGACTTCAGTTGCTGCCGAACAGACCGAAATCATGTCCGGGCATTACAGGCTGCGGAAAAACGCATTGGGAAACGGGCTTTGTAACAGGGCATGACTTGTCGTGCCGCAACTGCTGCAAAATCACGGTGGGCTTTAGCCCCTGCTATGCTCGATGTCACCGCTTTTCGCGTTTGGCCTTTTTCCGCAACCTGTTTAGCCGCCACGGGAGGTTGTCCGTGTCGCACAGGTAGTCCGAATTAAGGAAAGAAAATGAATCGCGAGTATCACAAGTGGTATTCCCCCCGGCTCGGCCGCGACATGGAGTTGCTGGTCTTCGGCCACGCCGGCTTGCCCGTCATGGTCTTCCCCACCTCCGGCGGCCGCTTCTATGAATTCGAAGACCGCAACATGATGGCTAATGTGTGGGGCCGCGTCGAGAACGGCGAGCTGCAGTTCTACTGCGTCGATTCGGTCGACATGGAGAGCTGGTACAACCGCAACGTGCCGCCGCGCTGGCGCATCGCCCGCCACCTGCAGTACGACGATTACCTGATTCAGGAAGTGGTCCCGCTCATCCGCCAGAAGAACCAGGATTCCCACCTGGTCGCGCTGGGCTGCAGTTTCGGCGGCTATCATGCGCTAAACGTGGCGCTGCGCCATCCCGACGTGTTCACGGGCGTGCTTTCGATGTCGGGCTCATTCGACACCACTAACTTTCTGCACGGCTACCATGACCGGGACGTCTACTTCAACCAGCCCACGCAATACCTGCCCAACCTCACCGATCGCTGGTTCCTGGACCACTACAGCCGCAACATGTACATCCTGGGGACGGGATGGGACGACCAGTGCCTCGGCTCCAACCAGCACATGAACCAGCTGATGAACGACAAGTGGATCCCCCACAAACTCTACATCTGGGACACCTGGAATTCCCACGACTGGCCCACCTGGCAGAGGATGATTCAGGAATATCTGTGAGCAGTGGTCAGTGGTCAGAGCGCCCGGCTGACTTGCTAGGAAGAAACAGAACTCCGTGCCCGTCTTCGCGACTCTTTTCTGTCGCGAAGGCGGGAAACCGCGAACGCCAACCTTGTCATGTTTCATACACCGCGAGTCTGTCAACACTGGTGTGAGGCTGAATCGCTATTCTGCGCGAGCAGAGCTGACTCGCTGTTTTTGTAACTGAACACTCTCCGCAGAGTGAGAAGATGATTCCAGGTCAATACCCAGGAGCCCCATGAGCGAAGCCAATCCATACCAAAAAATTCTCGATGGCCGCCCGCTGGAAGAGATTCTCAACGCTTCAACGAACCGCATCGCATTCTTGCTCGCGGAAATCGGCGTCGAGCGCTCACAACAGGCGCCCGCGCCCGGCAAGTGGAGCCCTGCGGAGATCGTCGCTCACTTGACGGACTGCGAGATCGTCTTTGGCTTTCGTCTGCGGCAGACTTTGGCCGAGGAAAATCACACCATCCAGCCCTTCGATCAGGAGAAGTGGGCAGCCACTTACGGCGGAATTACAGCTGGCCTTGCTCTAGGAGTCTTCAGTTCAGTTCGCCGCTGGAACCTTCAGCTTATTCAAAACGCCCTACCTGCCTCGGCCGATCGCAAAGTCACACACCCGGAGCGAGGCGCCATGACCTTCCAGACCATCGTCGAAACCATGGCCGGACACGACCTGAATCACATCGGTCAGTTGGAGCGGATCGCGGGCAGCGATGGCTGAGCCCGGCTGCGAAGAATCCGGATCACGTTTCTATTTAGGTTTTCCTGCCATCTTCTTGCCCTGCTCCGGCTTGCCCGCCATGTTCTGCGGATTGCTCCCGCCATGCTTCTTGGCGTGATGAGCCTTTGCCTTGGCGATCTCCTCCTCCGACATATGCACGTGGTGATCGGACTGCAATACATCATTGGCAACCGGAGCATTTGTCCCGGGTTTGTCCATGAAGTCCTCCTCGGCGATCTGCACTGCTTGGATGAGCCTAACCCGAAAATCTGTCGCACGGCCAGCCCATCCAGGACATGATAGCCCCGTCGGGCGGCGGCGAACAGGCCGCGCCCAAGCTTAATTTCTTCTATCGTTTACGTGCGGCGGTCCTCAGGATCACAACGTAGAAGGTTGTGCCTTCTTACGCGAAGCCGAACCCGCTCCTCTTCAGCGGCAAAGTCCTGATGCGCTTTCCAGTGGCGGCGAAGATGGCGTTTCCTACCGCCGGCAGGATCGGCGGCAGCGAAGGTTCGCCCAGTCCGGTGGGCGGAAAATCGCTCTTCCGCCAGAAAACTTCGATCGCCGGCGTCTGCCGCATCCTCATCATCGGGTGCTGATGGTAATTGGTCTGGTCCACGCGGCCATTGGTCAGCGTGATCTCCTGCTGCATGTGGCTCAGGCCTTCGATCACGCCGCCGTAGCTCATGTTCTCGGCCGCCCCGGGATTGATGACCTGGCTGCCCACATCGCCCGCTGCCCACACATGGTTCACGGTGACGCGATTGCTGCTGTCCACGCTCACATCGGCCACCTCGGCAAAATAGCCGAAATGGCAGAAATACGCCGCGATGCCCATTCCCCGGCCGGCTGCTTTCTTGCGATTGCGCCAGCCGGATTTCTCGGCCACCAGCTCGAGCACGCCTTTCATCCGTTCGGGATTCATCGAATCGGGATTGTGCGGGTTGACCTTGGTGCCGGGGTCCGGGGTGGCGTTCAGGATTTCGATCTGAAAATCGAGCGGATCGCGGCCCGCGGCGGCCGCCAGTTCATCCAGGAACGACTGGTGCACGAAGGCGTAGGCATTCACGCCGGGAGCGCGCAGGGCGCCGCACCGCAGCCACAGCGGCATCGCAGTGAATCCCAGCGAGAAGTTCGGAATTCGGCCGGCGGGAAACTCCTCGCTGCCGATATCCCCGCACTGCACCAGCGTTTTGCCTTCGCCGTATGTGATGAGGTGCTGGCTCCACGCCACCAGCTTGCCCTGCGTGTCCAGTCCCGCCTTAAGGCCCATGACGCCGCCGGGACGATACGCATCGTGGTTGATATCGTCTTCGCGCGACCACACCAGCTTGACCGGCTTGCCCACCTGCTTGGTAAGCCACGCGGCTTCAAACATGTAGTCGTTCATCAACCGCCGGCCAAACCCTCCGCCGGTGCGGCAAAGATGAACCTTGATGTTGGCGGGATCGATTCCCAGTCCGCGCGCCACCATGGCCTGGCCTTGCGGAGGCACCTGGCTGGTGGTCCAGATCTCCATCTTGCCGTCGTTGTAGGACGCGGTGGTGTCCATCGGCTCCAGCGTGCCGTGCGCGAGGAACGGATATCCATACGTGGCTTCCAGCACTTTCGCCGCCGACTTGAGCGCGCCCTCCACAGTGCCGTAGCTGCGAATCGAAGTGGCGGGCGGCGATTTCAGCAACCCCTCCGCGCGTTTTGCGTAGTCGTCGCTGTTCTGCGTGGCTCCGCGGCCGTGATCCCACTCCACCTCGAGGCTCTTGCGGGCGCTTTGCGCCTGCCACCAGGTGTCCGCGAGGATGGCGACGCCGGGTTCCATGCCGGGTTCCCAGCCGGCCACCGAACCAGACAGTGTCCCGTCGATCACCAGCACTTTGCGCACGCCGGGCAGCTTGGACACTTCGTCGGTATTCGCAGTTTTCACCTTGCCGCCAAATACCGGGCACTTCTGGATCACGGCGTGCAGCATGCCGGGCAGGCTCACGTCGATGCCGAAGATCGGCTTGCCTGTCACAATCGCGCGGTTATCAACGCCGGGCTGCGATTTGCCGATGATGCGGTAGTCTTTCGGATCCTTGAGCTTCACGGAGTGCAGATCGGGCGGCGTGAGCCCGGCCACCTTGGCGGCCAGCTCGCCATAATTCGCCTTACGGCCGGACCCGGCATGGATCACCTTGCCGCAGTCGGTGGCGCACTCGGCTTCCGGCACGCTCCAGGTTTGCGCCGCAGCCGTGATGAGCATCTGGCGGTATGCCGCGCCCACGCGGCGCAGCGGATCCCAGTTCATGGGCGTAGACATGCTTCCGCCCACGAACTGCGGTCCGTACACGTCCATGTTCAGGTCGGCCTGCTCCACACGCACGTCTTTCCAATCGACGTCGAGTTCCTCGGCTACCAGCATGGGCAGCATCGTTTTCACACCCTGCCCGATCTCGGTGTTCTTGGCCATGATGGTGACGGCGCCGGCGGCCTCGATGCGAATGAAGGCCACGGGCACGAAAGAGGGCGGTTTGCCGGGACGCTGCGCGGCGGCCCACGGACACTTGTACAGCCCCAGCGCGACGCTTCCGCCGGCCAGCGCGGTCATCTTCAAAAAGGAACGGCGGTCCAGATTCGTATCCATGGTCATGTCGCCCTCCTTCAACCTTTGCGGGACACGGCGCCCGCTTTTTCAGCCGCGTGGTGAATGGCCTGGCGGATGCGCGGATAGGTTCCGCAGCGGCACAGATTCCCGCTCATGGCCGCGTCGATTTCGGCATCGGTGGGATGAGGCGTGCGGCTCAGCAGCCCGGCGGCGGCCATGATCTGGCCCGACTGGCAGTAGCCACATTGCGGCACGTCGAGCGCTTCCCACGCCTGCTGAACGGGGTGGGTCGCGTCCGCGGAAAGGCCTTCGATGGTGGTAACGGCTTGACCGGCCACGCTGCCCACGTGAGTCATGCAGGAGCGCACCGCCTTGCCGCCCACCAGCACCGTGCAGGCGCCGCACACGCCGATTCCGCAGCCATACTTCGCGCCTTTCAGGTCCAGCACATCGCGCAGGACCCATAAAAGAGGCGTGTCAGGCGGCACGTCAACCGTCCTCACCTCGTTGTTCACATTCAGTTTCAACGGCATCGGGGACACCTCATCGGCGGCGCGGTCCGTCCCCGCCAGTGCAAGGATTTGCTGCTGAGGAACTTTAGTGGGCGGAGTGCGGGCCGCGAAGTGACCGCGGTCACGAAAGACAGGGATTAGGGGTTAGGGATTAGGGAGGTTCGTGGGGCCATTCGCTCCTGTTAAAACCACGCGCTGTCATGCTGAGCGCAGCGAAGCATCTGCGGATGCCTTTCGTTATGTCCGAGTACCTGTCTTGCAACTTCGGCGGGACACCATTAGGAGCTAGCCCGCGCTGCAAACGGCCATTGCCCCAAGCGTTGGGCGCGGATGAGGTAGATGATCGTGCCGCTAATGCCGATTCCGGCAGCCACCGCCAAACCTTTCATCGCGTGCGGCCGGTTGACCAGGATAAACAGAAACCCGGCCATGGCAGCCAGCGGAGGCAGCGGATAAAGCGGAATGCGAAATGGACGCTTCAGATCAGGCCGCTGCGCACGAAGCAGCATCACGCCGATATGCTGCAGGAAGAACTGCAGCAGGATCCGGGTGATCACCAGCATCGTAATGACCTGGTCGAGCGTGAAGAAGCAGAAGCACGCCGCCACCAGTCCCAGCGCCACCAGCGAGCGATGAGGAATGTTGTGGCGCGGATGGATCGAGGCGAGAAAGCGGAAGTAGTTGCCGCTCTGCGCCGCTGCGAAGGGCACGCGCGAGTAACCGAGCAGCAGCGAGAACACCGACGAGAAGGCGGTCCAGACCACCAGGGCGGCCATCAGGTGCCCGGCCCAGGAGCCAAAGGCCGACCGCGCGATATTGGCCACCAGCTGCACGCGGGTGATCACGTTGTCTGCAGCGTGGGCCGTGGCGTCGTGCATCGAGGGCACGGCGGCCATGTCCATCGCCACGTAGAACAACGACACAAATGTGACGGAAAGCAGGATGGCGCGGGGAATGGTGCGCTCGGGATGGCGGACTTCGCCGCCCAGGAAAGTGATGTTGTAGTAGCCCCAGTAACAATACGTCGCCAGCAGAATTCCTTGGGCCAGGCCGCGAACCGCATTGGGAAGCGAGAGCGCCGAGGGCGGCGGTACGTGCCAGCCGCCCAGCGCGAACCCGGAGACGATGACCCCCGCGATGGCCGCCAGCACGCCCACAAACAGCACCCAGGCCGTGCCGGTGACCACGCTGAGCCGTCGATAGAGCAGCGCGGTCACCATCAGGCAGGCCGCGGCGGCGGCGAAATTGGCAAAGTGCACGGCGGGCAGAAAGGCGAACGGGGCACGATCCAGCCCCGGCCAGAACCACGCGAGGAAACTCGACAACCCGATGCAGCCCGACGCAATCGAAAGCGGCGCCGAGAAACTCAACTGCCACACATAAAGAAAGCTGAGCCAGTTGCCGGCGCGCTGCGGGCCGTAGATCTCGCGCAGAAACGCATAGGACCCGCCGGCCTGCGGAAAGGCGGCGCCCAGTTCGGCCCAGACCAGGCCGTCAGCCACGGCGATGACCGCACCCAGCACCCACGCCCATACCGAGAGCCGAAAGCCCGCCGCCGCAATCACCAGCGGCAGGGTAATAAACGGCCCCACCCCGATCATCTCCAGCATGTTGAACAGCACCGCGGAGCGGAGGCCGATGCGGCGCTCGAGATGCGGAGGGCCTGCACCGGTCCTGGATGTATCGGTCGGAAGGCTCATTCGCTCACCGGATTGTACACTGGCGAAGAGTATGTTCTTTTCCCAGCGAGTGGTGCGAGCAGTAGCGTCCCTGGCCGCGGCGGCCGGTCTTGTCCTTGCTTCCAGTCCGTTCCCGGTTCGTGCGCAGCAGGCGGCCAGTGCCGACCAATACGAAAACAATCTGCCTCCACGCGAGCCCAACTCCCTGGCGCTGCCCTTGCCGGAGGATCGCGGCGCGGCGGCCCTCGACCAGGCACTGCGGCGCTTGAAGACCACCGCCAGCGCCATGGACATCGTGGCCCATCCCGACGACGAGGATGGCTCGCTGTTGACCTACCTGAGCCGCGGCCTGGGCGCCCGCACCATGCTCTACACGCTCACCCGCGGTGAGGGCGGACAGAACGCCATGTCTGCCGAAACCTACGATGCGCTGGGAGTGATTCGCACCCAGGAACTGCTCAAGGCCGATGAATATTACGGAGCAAAGCAGGTGTGGGGTACGGAGGTGGATTTTGGCTTCTCCAAGACGCAGGAGGAGGCCTTCACGCGCTGGGGACACGATCGCGTGCTGTACGACGCCGTGCTGGCGGTGCGCCGCGAGCGGCCGGAGGTCATCTTCGCCACCTTCATCGGCGCGGTCAGCGACGGGCACGGACAGCACCAGGTTTCAGGCGAAATCGCACAAGAAGTTTTCAAAGCCGCGGGCGATCCGAAAGTCTTCCCTGACCAGTTGAAGAACGGGCTTCAGCCGTGGCAGCCGCTGGCCGTCTACGGCATGGTGCCGTTCGCGCCCATCAACAAGGGACAGGTGTTCGACTACGCGACCGGCAAGCTGGCCCCGGCGAAATTCAAGAATTACGTCACCGGGGAGTGGATTGAGGGCCAGCCCTCCACCGACGCCGCCATTCCCGACGGGACCTGGGACCCCGCGCTGGGCCGTACTTATGTTCAAATCGCGCGCCAGGGGTGGGGGGAGCAGAAATCGCAGAATGGCGGCGAGAATCCCACGCTCACCGGGCCGTCAACGGCGCGGTATCACCTGTGGGCAGTGGCGCCGGCAGCGAAGCCCACGAACGCTGAAAAAACTGCGGGCAACGACCTCTTCCACAACGGTAAGGTCAACATCGAAACCTCTATCAACGGGCTCGGAGATCTCATCGCCTTTCACGGTTCCGAGTGGCTCCTGCACGAATTGAAAGCCATCAATACCGGCATCGATGAATTGGTCAATTCCTGCCCGTGCAAGGCGGGACTGGACACGGCGCACCGGCTCAGCCCGCTCTATCGCCAGACACTTGAACTGCGCGCCAGGGTCGCGGGCGCCGGCGACATCGATGCGCAAGCGAAAGCGAGCCTGCTTTTCGAACTCGACGTGAAGATCGCGCAATTCGAATCCGCTTTCGAATCCGCTCTCGGTCTGGAACTGACCGCCTTCCGCACCAACGAATCGAAAATCCAGGAAGGCGGCTTTCGCGGCAACACCGCCGACGAGACACCGCGTACCGTTTCCCCGGGCGAAGAGCTCAAAGTGCGCCTGCACGTCTCCGGGCTGTCGCCCGACATTCATCTCCAGAAGACATGGTTCGAGAGCCCGTTGAAAGAACCGTGGAACCACGGCGATCCGTTGGCTCATTCCGCCGAAGCAACGGTTTCCGACGTGATCTACAGCCTCAAGGCGCCCGAAGACGCCGAACCCACGCAGCCCTTCTTCACCCGGCCTTCGATTGAGCAGCCGTACTACGACATTTCTCATCCCGAGTGGCGCGAGCGCTCATTTGCGCCCTATCCGTTGTCGGCCTGGGCGCAGTTCACGTTCGAGGGCCTTCCCATTCGTATCGGCGAAGTGGTGCAGACCTTGCAGCGCTCCACCGGGCATGGCGGCTATTACGAGCCGCTGGTGGTAACGCCGGCCATCGGGATAAGCGTCGATCCGGAGGCGCGCATCCTGCCTCTGAATGGCGGCGGGCTGCCGGTGAAAGTGACCGTGCACACCCAGGCGGCGGCCGAGGGCACCGTCTCGCTGAAGCTGCCCGAGGGCTGGCGCGCTAACCCGGAGCAGGCGCAGTTCAAGCGCACCGCCGCGGGCGATACCGAGCCCATCATGTTTTCCGTTACTCCTGCTGCCGTACAGTCCGGCGCCTACACGCTCCAGGCGGTGGCGCGCTGCGGGGACCGCACCTACGACATGGGATGGCAAAGCGTCGGCTACCAGGGCCTGACGCCCTACAACATCTACAAACCTGCGCAACTGAAGACCCGCAAGATCGACGTGAAGCTCGAGCCCGGCCTGCGCATCGGCTACGTGATGGGAACCGGCGACCTGGTTCCCGAGGCCATTGAGGAGCTGGGCGTCCAGCCGCACCTGTTGTCCGATTCCGATCTCAGCTCCGGCGATCTGTCGGCGTGGAACGTGATCGTGATCGGCATCCGGGCCTACTCCAACCGCCCCGTGCTGACCGCCGCGCAGCCCCGCCTCGACGAGTTTGTCCGCAACGGCGGAACCCTCATCGTGCAGTACCAGAGCGGCAACTTCCCTGCCCCGCTTCCGCTGGCTATGAATAACCGCATGCCGGAGCGCGTGGTCGACGAACAATCCCCCATGAAGCTGCTCGATCCATCCAATCCTTTGCTGACCCGGCCCAACCCTATTACCACGGCAGACTTCGAGGGATGGGTGGAGGAGCGCGGCCATGGCTTTCTCGATACCTGGGACAAGGCCTACACGCCGCTTACCGAAACCGCCGACGCGGGACAGGATCCGCAGCGCGGCGGCCTGCTGGTGGCACATCCCGGCAAAGGCACCTATATCTATGTCGCCTATGCGCTCTATCGGCAGTTACCGGAGTTGGTCCCGGGAGCTTACCGGCTCCTGGCAAACCTACTCAGTTCGGGACACTCGGAATAGAAAAAGTGCCGGTGCATTGGGCACGGGATCGGGCTGTTTTCCGTCCCGCGCCCGAACTTAGATACTTTGCTGTTAAGTTACAAATCCGTGACATATTCACGACTGGTTGAGCCTCTGCGGCGGCTTTGTTAAAGATAGATGAATATCCGCCGCCGGCGGCCGTTCACCGTGGATAACTTGTTGGCGCTGCTAGAGAATAGTCATGTTAAAAATCTGTGAATTGACAAGATATTCATAGAAATCTGCGAGGCTTTCTAGCGGACCCGAGCAGGGAAAGTTTCGCTCATCCGAATTCATTTTTCTCCCAGTATCCAGGTACATCTCTGCAGGATTCAACCGCACGGGATGGACGTGTGGGAGTTATCCAGGCAGAGTCACACAGCGCTCCCGGGACGGAGCGTAAACCCGAACAACCTCGAAAGCACGAGGACAAGAGAGGCCCAATGAACTTGAGACTCCGAGCGGTTGCCACTGCGGTACTGGCAGCCAGTCTAGTCAGCACCTACGCCAACGCAAGCGATGCAACGCCTCCTGCCAAGAAACACAGAGCGGCCAAACCAAAGGGACCCACGCTTGAAGAACAGATCGAAGCTCTGCGCCAGCAGGTGCAAGGCCAACAGGGCCAGATCGACAGCCTGAAGACCAATCTGTCGGACAAGGACGCACAACTGAAGCAGGCGCAGCAGGCTGCCGCCGATGCGGCGGCCGCAGCCGCCAGGGCGCAGCAGGCCGCCGACTCGCAACAGCAGGCAATCACCCAGAATGAGTCCGCCGTTAATACGCTGAATTCGACAGTGACAGACCTGAAATCCAACCAAGTATCCCTGGCCACCACCGTGTCGGATGAGACAGGGGCCATCAAGAAGGCGATCAACAATCCCAGCACCCTTCACTACAAGGGCATCACGCTGACTCCAGGCGGCTACAGCGCGGGTGAAACTGTGTGGCGTTCCAAGGCCACCGGCGGCGACATTCCCACCGCTTTCAATGCCCTGCCCTACGAGCACGCCGACGCGTATTCGTTGAGCGAGTTCTACGCCACGGCCCGCCAGTCGCGCGTCACGCTCATGGCGGAAGGCAAAGTCAACTGGGGCACGCTGCGCGGCTACTACGAGGCTGACTGGCTGGGCACCGGCATCTCCTCCAACAACAACCAGTCCAACAGTTACGTGCTGCGCCAGCGCGTGATCTGGGGCCAGGCCGAGACCAACAATCACTGGGCCTTTACCGGCGGGCAGCTCTGGTCGCTGGCCACAGAAGACAAGAAGGGCATTTCAAATCTGTCGGGCGACATCATGACCCCGCAGACCATAGACCCGAACTACGTAGTGGGCTTCGTGTGGACGCGCCAGTACGGATTCCGCGTCACCAAGACCTGGGATAAGTTCGCCATCGGCGCGGCGGTCGAGAATCCGCAGCTTCTCTACACCGCATCGCTGGCCGGAAATACGCCTTATGCGGTGCTGGGCGCCGCCGGCACCAACGGCGGCAACTACAACGCGGCGGTCAGCACCGTGGCTTCCACCACCTACGTTCAAAACTACGTGAATGAGCCCGGAACCACCAGCTATCTGCCTGTGTATGCCACGTTGACGGCCAACACCAACATCGCCAACTACTCCTTCAACTACGCGCCCGACATCATCGTCAAGGCCGCGATCGATCCTGGCTGGGGCCACTTCGAACTCATCGGGATCGGCCGTTTTGCGCACGAGACGATCTATCCCGGCGTGACCACCGACATCCTGAAGTACGGCGGTCAGAAGGACATCGAAACCGCGGCTGCCGTCGCTCCCGCGGCCACCACGGCGGGCGCATTTTCCAACACCAAGTCCATGGGCGGCGGGGCGGCCAGCTTCCGCGTTCCGCTGGGCAAGGCGATCATCTTCGGCGCGAAGGGAATGTGGGGCACCGGCCTGGGCCGCTACGGCAACTCGACTCTCGCCGACTTGACCGCCACCAGCTGGGGCGGCTTGTCGGCGCTGCACAACGGCTCCGGCCTCGTCACCCTGGAAATCAATCCAACGCCGCGGCTGGCCCTTTACGGAAACTACGGCATCGATTATGCGGGCCGCGACGACTGGGCAGGCGCGGCTTTTACCACGCTAGGAAATCCCACCGCGACCTTCTGCCCCACAGGCTTCACTTCGGCTTCGCAATGCACCAGCAAGCCCTCGTCGGCGCTGCTGGCGGCCGGTGGAACCTGGGGCGGCCACTGGGGCGCTCCTTCGGCGGCGGCGGTGGGCTATGGCTCCCACGTGCTCAGCAACTCGGCCTGCAACACCACCGCCAACCCGGGCTTCAGCGGCGGTTCGACCGGCTTCTATCCGGGCGGGTCGTGCGGCGCGCAAAGCCGCAACGTGCAGGAAGGCACTGTGGGCTACTGGTATGACTTCTACCGCGGCGACCGCGGTCGCCTGCGCCAGAGCATCCAGTACGGTTACGCGGTGCGCGAAGGCTGGTCCGGTGCTTCCGGCATCGGCGCCAAGGGCATCGACAACATGTTCTGGACCTCGTTCCGGTACTACCTGCCATAAACCCTCCGTGCCCCGTCTTCGCGCCTTTTTTCTGGCGCGAAGGCGGGAAACCACGAACCCTCACTGGAACAAAAGGCAGCCCGAATCCAGGCTGCCTTTCTTGTTTCTGCGAATCAATTTGGCTACTTCGTTTTCGGCTCGCCGGTGGGCAGGAACGCGATCCCTTCCAGAGCTCTTCCCGAAGCCAGCACATTGCGCAGCCGTTCGGGGTTCATCCCGCTCTGCTCCACCGCGGTGCGCAGCAGGCGCAGGGCTGAAGCCGGCGCCGTTTCGGCCGGAAGCCGAAATATCCACGGAACATTGTTGGACGTGAGCGACCGGTCGTTGCTGAGCGCCACCACGGGCACCAGCGTCTTGATAGCCAGTTGTTCGGCCAGGTGGGCGGACTTGCGATCCAGCGCCACAATCGTCAATGCGTGCTCGTCAAACAGCGCGTGAACCAGTTGGGTGGAGGCCGCGCCCCAGTTCTGCTCACTCTCGACCGGCGCCAGTTCCCATCGGGATGTCGATGGAAGCGCCGCCAGCACGTCAGGCAATTGCGCGATTCGGGCGGCGCCGGGACCGAACAACACAACGCGCACCATTTCGCGGGGAACATCGGGGAGGTGCGGTCCCAGATACGACACGCCGTCTTCTCCCACGCGCGCGTAAGGCTCCCGCTCTGGGTGCCCCAGGTCTCGATTTTGAGACCTGGGATTAGTCTCCTGACCCGTACTCAGCTTCTCCATGGTCGCCACGCGATAGGTGATCGCCCCGTTGTGCACCGTGGCCAGGTACATGGGCGCGACATTCTTCTGGTTGGGATCGAAGACCATGGGGCCGGTCACGCCGTCATACTCTTCAATATTCGCGAGAGCATCGTGAATGCGGGCGCGATTGAGTCCCGCCTTGCAAATGGACTCAAGCAGGGCGTTCATCGCATCGTAGGCAAGCGAGGCGAACGCTTCGGGCTTCTCGTGGAAGCGCTCTTCGAAACGGCGGTTGAAGTCGAGCCATTTCGGATCGTTGCGCGTGGGATCGTAAGGAAATACGGCTTCGAAACCTTCCGCCGCCGGCCCGGCCTGCGCGAGCAGATCGGGGCCAAGCGTACGGTACGCGCCGAAGACCCGCTGCTTCATGCCCAGATCCCGCATCTGTTTGAGGATGTTCGCCGCCTCTGCCTCATCCGCCCACAGCACGATCGCGTCCGTGCGAGAATCCTGAATGATCTTTAGCGCCCGCGTGAAATCGGTGTCGCCGGGCAGGTATTTCTGCTCGATGACGATGGGGTGGCCGAGCCGCCGCGCGGCGTCCCGGAGCTTGAGGACGCCGAAGCGGCCGTAGCGATTGTTGACGCGCAGAATGGCGATGCGCTTGAGGCCGAGCTCGGAAAAGATACGCCGCGCCAGAGTGAAGCACTGCACTCGATCGTCCTGCAAATCGGTGAAGTACCACGGAATATACGTCTCCGGAATGGTGGGATCGGTGGAAGCCGAGTTGACGATGGGAATTTCCGCGCGCAGGGCCACGCGCAGCGCGATGTGCGTGGACTCGGAGCTGATGGAGCCGAAGATGGCCCAATCCTGATCGTCGTAGACCATCTTCACCGTTTCATTGGAAGCCGAGCCCCAGATGCTGGGATCGGTGGGACGATCATCGCCATAGCTGGCCTTGGCCTGCCAGTTGTCGTAGTCGTTGTGGAGCATCAGCCGGAAGGGCTTTCCGCCGTAACCGCCTTGAGCATTCCACTCGTCCACCGCCAGTTGCGCGCCGTGCAGCATGCGCAACCCGAGAACCGCGTCGGGATTGTGTTCGATGGGCCCAAAGAACCCGATGCGCACCTCGGTAATGTTCTTCGGCTCGGGCAGGTCCCGTCCCGCCCCGGAATAGATGTTCGGATGCGTGTAGTTCAGGTCGTAAGGCGCGGCGAACTTCGCCCACGGGCTCAGGTCCGTTGGCTCGCCGGCATAAGGCGCCACCTCGCGATCGCGCGGCGGACCAGGCGGATGCGCTCCGCACTCGCAAGTGTGCTTCAAATCCTGGCTCGCAGCGTTGAACCCGCCTCCAACCAGCAGGATCAACAATGCAATGAATAATCGCCGCTTATGCATCACGACTCCTCGTAGCCGGTAGCCAGAAGCTGGTAGCCGGTAGCCGAAAACCAAGAGCTAAAAGCTACAGGCTACGAGCTACTAGCTGGCTTTTTCCGTCCGGAACATGGCGATGGCCTCAATTTCGACCAGCAGTTCCGGACGGCACAGCTTGGCCTCGATTCCCGTCGAAGCCGGCAGCGGATCCAGGCCCTGCTCGCGGAAGAATTCCGTGCGCTCTTCGTTGAACGCCGCATAGTCGCGATCGATGTCACGCAGGTAGCAGGTGGTGCGCACGATGTCGTGCCACGTGCAGCCTTCGCTCTCCAGCAGCCCGGTAATGTTGGCCAGCGTACGGCGCATCTGGGCGCGAAAGTCGCCAATGTGCACGCTGCGGCCATGCTCATCGATCGAAGCGGTCCCGGAGATGAGCAGGATGGTGAGCCCGTTCAGGTCGATGCGCATGCCGCGCGAAAACGAACTGGGCTTGGCGTACGCAAAGGCTTCGTTGAGTACGCCCAGGTTGGTCATGGCGCGCTTTTCGATCGGTGCGTGGGCGATGGTGTCGAGAATTTCAGCGAATTCAATCATGGCGAGAGCTCCGTTATGGTTATGGTTGAAGAATTCCGTGGCTTAAACCCTTGGCGGTGGCGACCCAGATGTCGCTGCCCTGAAAATCGATTCCGAAAATGTAGTTGTGGGCCGGCGCGGTGGTGACAGGAATGGCCGTGACCTTGCCTTGCGCGTCGCGCACTGTCATTTCCGGCTTGCCGGTCGTGAGCGAGGGGCGATACACCGCCCAATTCGTTCCGTCGTAGTAGGCCAGGCCCTTGTCGGTGCCGAACCACGCGTGGTTGGCGTCAATGCCCTTCACGGTATTGGTGAAGTTCGAGGGCAGGCCGCTGTCCTTGGTGAGGAAGTTGTGCCAGTAGCGGCCGTCATAGCGGCTGTCGCCGAAGTACGTCGCCGCCCACACGATGTTGTCCTTCTCGATATAACTGACCGAGGTGACGATCTCGTGGATCAGACCCTGATCCTTGAACAGCACCATCTCGTTTTCGCCGTCGGGATCTTCGTACTTGTCCCAGCGGCCGGTCTGCTGGTCATACTCGAGCAGCCCGCTGCCCCACACCGCGAAGTAGACCTTGGCCGGCGTGGCGTGGACGCCGTACACCCAGATCTCGACCATGGGCGTGTTGCGCTCGTTATAGAGCGACCACTGGTTGGTGCGCAGGTCGAGCCGGCAGGCGCCGGCAGCGGTGGCCACCCACACGTTCTCCCCTTCTACCGAGACGCCGTACACCACGTCGTTGCTGAGGCCGGAATTGAGCTGCGTAAAGGTGTCGATGCGGCCGCTCGAAACACGGCTGAGCCCGCCCATCGTGCCCGCCCACACATCGCCGGTGCGCTTGTCGAGCGCGAGGGAAAGAACGGCGCGATGCGCCAAGCCGTCGGCGGTGGTGTAGGTCTTCCACTTGTGATTCTCGTAGACGGCGAGGCCGTTCTCGGTGCCGGCCCAGATGCGCTGGCCATCAACGAGCACCGAGAAGACGTGGTTGTCGGGCAGCCCGTTGGCGGTGGTGAAGTTCTCGAACTGGAACTTCGGCATCTGCGGCACGCTGGAAGCGCCGGCCGTGGATTTTGGTACCGGCCGGGCGGGCGATGCGGCCAGAAGCAAAGGGGCTGAAAGGACGGTTGCCAGCGCAACTATCGCGGCGCGCAGAAGAAGACTTCCCTCAGGGGCTAAAGCCCTCGTTTCTCCTTCGCCGCTTTCGGCACGACTAAAGTCGTGCCCTTTCAAAACCAGTTCGGCCTCGGTCTGTCCAGTCATTCGTTGCGTATTCATCGCGTCCTCAAATACTCGATGAGGTCGTTCAATTCATCCTTGGTCAGGTCGTTGGTACGGCCGTGTTTGTCTTCGGGGTTGTAGATCGTCCAGATTTCTTCCAGCGTCCTCGCCGAGCCGTCATGCAGATACGGCGCGGTGAGCCCCACGTTGATCAGTTGCGGCGTGTCGATCATCCCCGAGTTGTCGGTCGATTTTTTCGTCCCCACATCAAAAGATTTCTGGCTCGTTCCCTTCGCGCCGCTGTGGCAGTAACTGCAACGGTTCGCCTCCGGGATCGCCTTGCCGAACTTGTCCACGCTTCGCTCGAACAGGCCCTTGCCGCGTTCCTGCGCGGGAGTCAGTTCGCGTCCGGGAAGCTTCCATCGGTTCGGCCGCAGCGGAATGCTGCGCACGTAGACCACCAGGTCGGTCAGCGTCAGGCTGTCGTAGTTTTCCGAGCGCCAGAAGTATTTCTCCGTACGCGGACCGCACTCCGTGGGCAGGTTGGGATTGCCGCCGTTCCACTTGTAGGGCTCTGTGTCCTTAATGTCCTCGAGCAGGCGGTTGTCGACGATATCGCGTCCGAATCCGTCCGGTTCGAGGTCCCATGTCATGCCGTCGAACGTGGAATCGATGTGGCAGTTGGCGCAGCCGATCTGGCCCTGAAACGAATAGCGCGCGGTGTAGAAAGTCTGCTCGCCGTGGCGCAACACCGAGAGCTTCTTCGGGCCGTCCAGGTCCACAGTCCTGAGAAGCTTGTTGGTGCGCGTGTCGATCATGCTGATCGTGTCTTCAAGCCGGTTGGCAACCAGCAGCTTGTGGCCATCGGGCGCAAACGCCATGCCGCGCGGATCGTGGCCTACATCGATGCGCGCGGTTACATAATTGGCGCTGGCCGACAAATCCTGCACATAGGGACCCGGTTGCGTGTGAACGAAATGCAGCGCCCGCGGCCACGTCGATCACGGTGACGATCTCCGACCCTTCGCAGGTGATGTAGATGTGCGATTTGTCGGGCGAGATCGCCACGCCGAAGGGCCGCACGGCATAGCGCTCCAGTTCATCGAGCGGAAGTTCCACTGAATTGCCCACGTCGGCGCCGAAGAGCGTGATCGTATCCGCAAATGCGCCGCCGTGCTCCATGTGCGCCAGAGGCACAAGATTCTTGGGATGCAGACTGGCCGTGACACCCAGCCTCCCATCCGCCGAGAACGCGGTGTGGAACGAATGCGCGATGCGATCGAGCGGCATGCGATCGACCACCACCGCGCGCGCCGCATCGATCACCGTGATCTCCGACCGGGGCGGAACACGATTGCCGCCCGGCGTCGGCTGGCGGGCGGGATTCGGATAAACATGGGTGACGTACAGCCGCCTGCCATCGGGACTGGGCGTAATGTAGCTGGCGCCACGGCCCGCGGCCAGGCGCTTCTCTTCCGCGCCTGTCTCAGCATCCAGCACGGCCACATCGTTCGAGATGCGATTGGCGACAAACACGTGTCTGCCATCGCGATCCTCGACCACGCTGGAAGGCTCCGCCCCCACATGCCAGGTTGCCGTCACGCTGAGCGATGCAACGTCGATCACCGAGATCGTGTCATCCCACGTGTTCGCCACCAGCAGGCGTTTGCCGTCGTGAGACAACGAGAAGCCGCGCGGCAGGCGACCCACGGCGATGCTCTTGATCGGCGTATAGGTCTGCGCATCGAGCACGCGCACTTCGTCAGTACCCTGGCAGAGCACGAAGAGCCGCCCTCCGTCAGACGAAAACAGCATTTCAACCGGCGATGCATACGTGAGCGCCTCGCCTGTACGGCCCGTGGCAATGGAAGCGCCCACCGGGCCCGGATGCCAAAGCGCGGCAAGAACGACCGTGCAGACTGCAGCGCAAAGAAACGCTGCGCCGCGCGCGCCTGCCGAGCTCTGGGCGGAGTGCTTCACTTCGGCTCCTCCACCGTAATCACCCGGTCAACCAGCTGCTTTTCGAGCGTCTGCTCGCGGCCGCTGGGCCAGTGAACCACTATTTTGTCCACCGCGTCTGCGGCGCCCAGGCCGAAGTGTAGGCGGTCGTCGTCCTGCGAAAGATAACCGGAGCCGGCCACGCGCTCGGCGGTCCAGCGCTTGCCGCCGGCGTAGACTTCCACCCGTGCCCCGATGCCGTCACGATTGCTCTTCGCGCCCGCGCCGACTTTGGGTTGATCTCTCGGCCGCATCGCACCCACCAGCTTGATCGCGATCCAGTGACCCGTGTTCTCCGAAGTGTTGTGAACCAGCGTTCCTTTCGCGCCCAGGTTCACCAGGAACGCATCCACCTTGCCGTCGTTGTCGTAATCGGCGAAGCAGGCGCCGCGCGCCGTCGTGCGCACGCTCAACACCGGACCCGCGTCGCGCGAGACGTCCTCGAAATGCCCGCTGCCCACGCCGCGAAACAGCGTGTGTTCCTGGGGGATGAGATGAATGAGCCCGCCGTGAAAGATGAGGATGTCGGGGTAGCCGTCGTTGTCGAAGTCGTAGATGCCGGTTCCCCAGCTCACGTACTGCGCGTTGATCTGCGAGACTCCGTTGGACGCCCCCATGTCCTCGAAGCTTTGTTTTCCCTGGTTCCGCAGCAGGCGGTTGTAGCGCGCGTCGGTGACCCACAGGTCGAGCACGCCGCGGCCTTCCAGATCGGCGAATACCGGGCCCATCGACGAAGTCGATTCGCCATTCTGGCCAAAGGCGGTGCCGGTCTCGTTGCCGATTTCTTCGAACGTGCCGTCATGTTTGTTGCGGAAAAGAAAATTCTCTGTTCGGTCGTTGGCGACATAGATGTCGTCCCAGCCATCGTTGTCGAAGTCCGCCGCGGTCACGCCCATGGTGCGTCCCACGAACGCGGCGATACCGGACTTCTCGCTTACATCGGTAAACGTGCCGTCGCAGTTGTTGTGGTAGAGCTGGTTGGTTTCACCTTGGTAATCGAGCGGGCCGGGATAGTTATCGGCGGCATAGTAGTTGCGGTATTTCGGATCGAACTTGACGTATCGGCCGATGAACAGGTCCACGCAGCCGTCTTTGTCGTAGTCGAGCCAGGTGGAGCTGATCGCCCATCCATCCACCTTGATGCCCGCCTTCTCCGTCACATCGGTGAAGTGGCCGTGGCCATCGTTGTGATAGAGAATCGTTTTGCCGTAGCCGGTCAACAGCAGATCGACAAAACCGTCGTTGTCGTAATCGGCCGCGGTCACGGCCACCGAGTACATATCGGGATTGAGACCGGCCTTTTCCGTTTCGTCAATGAACCGCCCATTGCCCATGTTGCGGTAGAGGTGGTTGTGGGGCGGGACTACCGGCTTCTCTTTGAGCGGGTAAGGGTGCATCGAGTCATCGAGCGGGCGCCCGTTCACCACGTACAGATCGGGGAGACCGTCGTGGTTGTAGTCGAACCAGATGCAACCTGCGCCGGTGCCTTCCAGCAGCGAACCGAGCTGGCGCGAGCCGAAGCTGTGCACGAAGTCGATCCCCGCCTTGTCGCTCGCATCTTCAAATCGGATCACAGGCTGCTTCGACAAGGATGCGGCCCCGGAGCTTGCCGGAGCGCCGCTTTGCGCCATTCCGATCGCCGAAGCCGCGGCAAAAACAAGAACCAGCCACCTGAGCTGCGTTTTGAAAGTGCGCGACTTTGCCGGTTGGGGAAAAACTCGCCGGACATCGTGTTTTGTAACAGGGCACGACTTCAATCGTGCCGCAACCACCACAAAATGAGTGAGGGCTTTAGCCCCTGTGGGATGTCTTTGTTGCACTACGGCTCTCATCCTCATTTAGCGCCCTCCCTGTTCGGCATGCGCTGCGGCGCCGGTGAGATCCGTCGGAGCGGTCGAGCGCATCAGCACCGCCGGCACATTGTTCTCCGAAGCCCGTTCGGGGCCGGTGTGGCAGCCGACGCAAATCCTCTGCTCGCCGCGCCGGATCCAGAACCACCCATGTTCCTGGCGCAAGGTTGCGCCCTTCTCATCGAGGAGGACGAAGCGAATCGGCTGATCGGCGGGCGCCTTGACGAAGAACGATCCGTCGCCCTCCACCGGCGATGTGCCCATGGCGACCGCATGGCCGGATACGTCCATCGTCTCCAGCCGGACCTGCGCCGGCGCGGTCTTCATTGCGCCATCGCGTGAAAGGCGCGCATCGAGCGCCAGCAGATTGGCGTAGTTCCAGTCATGCAGCGCGGAGGGATGCTGCTTTGGGCGGGTGCGGGGCGCGAGCAGCACCGGATCGACCAGGTTTTCGCCGGGCCGCGCCAGAATGGTTTTCATCGCCGCGGCCGAGGGACTCCACTCGTTCAACCCAAACGCCGAGGACGCCGAAGCGCGTGCGCTCACCAGCCACTCGCCCGAAGGCATCTCCACAAGGCCACCCGAGTAATCGGCTCGCGGAGCAGCGATGCGCTCCTCATGGGCAAGCGGAGAAGTGAAGCGCGCCAGCGAGGCGCCATGCGTGAAGACCACGTCGCCGGAAGCGATCTGATGACCGCCCCACCGCGGGGCGCCGTGATCGCACCGATACGACTCCACGCCCGAGCCATCGGAGTACACCAGAAACAACTCCGGCGTGTTGCCCGATCCCAGCGGATATCCTGCCTCGAAGAGAATGCGGCCGTCCGCGAGTACATCGGTCGCCATCGCGCTGGCGGACATGTAGGTGAGCGGCAACTCATTCTTGCCGTCGAGGTCCGCGGCCAGCAGCTGAAAGCCCCGCTGTTCCCGCCGCGAAAAAACGAAGCGCCGGCCCGGCAAATAGAAGGGCCGCGCCGCATCCGCCGTCCCCGAAGTCACCTGGCGAACACTGCGATCGGCCAGCGTGACTTCCCATATCTGCCACGGATCGCCGGCCCCCTTTTTCCCCGCAAACAGAACGGTCGCCCCGTCGAACGAAACATTGGCATCGGCGCTGGCCGCAAAATCGTTCAAAAACGGTTCGGCATTGCCATCGCGGACGATGAGCAATTGCGCGCCCTTCGGGAACCGGTCAGCGCCGTGAAGAAACGCCGGCGCATCGAAAGCGGGAGCCGATGTGACGAGAATCGGAACCTGGGAAACGCTCGCCGTCTCAGCCGTGAAGCCGCCAAGAACCACAACCATCAGGACGGGGAAGGCCGCGACGGCGGCGCGGGTGACGAGTGTCATCCCACCGCCTCCAGCAATTCGTCACCGGCAAGCCCGGCAATCGATGAGCGTGCTGCGCGGAGAGCGATGTAGGGTTCGAGCGAGGTCATCATGTCGTCGAAGGCGGCAAAATCGAGAGTCTGGTCGCCGTCGCTCCATGCGCGGCTGGGGTTGGGATGGACTTCGACCAGCAGCCCATCGGCCTCCGCGGCCACCGCAATGCGCGCCAGGGGCGCAACCAGTTCGCGCCGCCCCGCCGCGTGGCTGGGATCGGCAATCACCGGAAGGTGGCAAATCTGCTTGAGCAATGCGATCGCCGCCACGTCGAATGTGTTGCGCATCGCCGTCTCAAAGGTGCGAATGCCGCGCTCGCAGAGGATCACGTTGGGGTTGCCGTTGGAGAGAATGCATTGCGCCGAACGCAGAAAATCGGCGATCGTGGCCACCATGCCGCGCTTGAGCAGAATCGGCCGGCCGGAGCGCGCCGCCGCTTCCAGCAGCGTGAAATTCTCCATGCTGCGGCTGCCGATCTGCAGAATGTCGGCGTATTCGGCCACCAGCGAGACATCGTCTTCCGACATCACCTCAGTGACCACGGCAAGCCCGGTCTCTTCGCGGGCATGGGCCAGCAGCTTGAGCCCTTCAAGGCCAAGACCCTGGAACGAATAAGGAGAACTGCGCGGCTTGAAGGCGCCGCCGCGAAGAACGCGGGCGCCGCCGCACCGCACATGACGAGCAGTGGCCATCAGCTGGGCCTCGGTCTCCACCGAGCACGGCCCCGCCATGGTGATGAATTCGTCCCCGCCGATCTCGAAGTCCCGCACCGGTATTACGGTCTGCCGGCGCCACTCGGTCTTCAGAACATCCGGAGATTCGGCAAAGCGATCGTGCCAGCTTTCAAGCACGCCCTGCTCCGTTTCCGGCCTCCACTGCTGTTTTTCCGGGGAAGTTTCAGGCTACTCTCCAGACCTGAACTCTGCCTCAATCCAAAGATGGAGACTCAAACCGCTTAACTGCTAACTTCCATTCAGCTTGCCGGCGGCTCGAACCCCACGCCGGTGTGATCCCCAGGCATGGTTCTGTTACAGTGGGCGCCTATGAGAGTTTTTCTGTTTCGAACCGTGTTTGCGGTGATCTGGATCACCTCAGCCGCAGCTGCGCAGGATGTCATTCCGCTCTATCCCGGCACGCCCCCGGGCTCGACCCCGGAGAATTATCCCGAAAAGCAGTATTTTTCCAAGGCCTGGAACACCGAAGTGGTCAGCAACGTGACCCGGCCCACCTTGACGGTCTTCAAGCCGGCTCCTGAGTTGCGAAACGGCACCGCGATTGTCATCTGCCCGGGCGGCGGTTTCATGGCCCTCTCCAT
This sequence comes from uncultured Acidobacteriota bacterium, assembly GCA_963720105.1. Classification (GTDB taxonomy): domain Bacteria; phylum Acidobacteriota; class Terriglobia; order Terriglobales; family Acidobacteriaceae; genus Telmatobacter. The sequence continues at coordinate 120,849 of CAVREL010000083.1, forward strand.
CGACAGCGAAGGGATTGACGTGGCGAAATACCTGATCGCCAGGGGCGTAACCGCATTTGTATTGAAGTACCGCCTCGCTCACACCGGCGAGGATGCTACGCAGGAATTCCTGGCGTTATTTGCCGACCGGGAGAAATTCAAGCAGATGCGCGATCAGGTGGAACCCCTGGCCGGCGCCGATGGCCGGGCCGCGGTCGCGGACTGGCTCGCCTTCGAAGGGTTTCTGACCAAACCGTAACGGGGATAACCGCCAGATGTTTTCCGATTCGGGCAGCACGCTCATCAATGCTTTGCGCCGTCGCCGGGCGTCTTTGTGAGGCAGACGGGCGCTCTGCCCCTCCAGGAGGCAGCGTGGACAGGGGCGTCTTCGCTGCCCCCCTCCCCCTCCCCGGACTCTGTACGGAAGTTTCCTGGATTCAGTAGCTTACGGCAGGAATTTGGCTGCAACTTTCTCTTGGCAAATGACTTACCCACAGAGTATCTGGATAGAAAGACTTAGGAGCGGATTTTCGAAGCAAAGCGGAAAAAGAGAGTCTGGGAAGTGAATCTACTTTGTATTGTGCGCTTCCGGAGCAATAAACATGCAAATGCGTGGAGAAGAATTTGGCGTCGTTTTTCAATGATTTAGGGGCCGAAGCGCGATTTGGGGCAGTTGACAATGTGGTGGTGAACCCCTCGGGTTGACCCCGAATTATTTAGCAATCGCGCCAAGTGCAGGAAACTTCATTGCGCCCTCACGACTTTCCAGCATGGTCGCCATATTCCCAGTCATAGGGTACGCCGGTGTCACCGAGGACGAATCTGACCAGTTGGGCGTAGCCCGCCTCGGCGCGAACATCGTTTGACAGGATCACGACGCAACGCTGACCAGCATCGATGCAGACCATCGTATTGGCGGTCTGGCCGTCGTGGCCGCCTTTGTAGAAACCGTGGCCTTGCGGTCCTTCGAAGACGGTGACGCCAAGGCCCGAGTATAAGTCCTTGCGCTGCTCACTGAACGGCAAGTCGGGAAGGAAGAGGGGGAACAGGCTGGCAGTGGCGATATGCAGTCCGTTCTTCGTCATTTCGGCGCGTGAGGCCGGACTGAGTCCGTCGCCGCGCACCAGGGCGGCGGCAAACTTCGACAGGTCGGAAATGGTGGTATTCATCGAGCCCGCCGCGCGCACCTTGCTGCGCTTGTCATGGGGCTGCGGCTGGCCCTGATCGTTCCAGCCGTCGGCGACGTTGGTGTCGAGACCGTTTTGCCACACCAGGCTGGTGCGGACCATCCCCAACCGGTCGAAGTTGCCCTTGCTCAGATCGCCGACATCGAGCCCCAACCCCTGCGCCTTGCGGCCGTGTTCAACGACGAATTGCAGGAGGATGAAACCTTCGCCGGAATAGCTGAAGCGGGTGCCGGGTTCGAAATGGATGTGCAGCTTCTGGTCGGGTTCGATGAACCAGAAATTGCTGAAGCCGGTGGAATGACTCAAACACATACGCGGCGTGATCTTTTCCCAGCGCGGATCGCCGGCGAGATCCTTATATGGCCCGTATTTGTCGGGGAAAACCGCATCGGGGCCATAGCTGGGCAGAGGATTGTCGAGATCGTCCTTGAGCGGTGTGTCGAGGTTCAGCTTGCCCTGATCGACCAGTTGCATCACCATATATGCAAACACCGTCTTGGTGAGCGACGCGCCGTACATGACAGTTTCCGTGGTCAGCGGATCTCTCTTGGCGTTGCGGATGCCATGGGCGCCGACATAGCCGACCTTGCCATGATCTATGACCGCCACGGCCATGCCCTTGGCGTCGGTCTGGGCCATAATCTTGCTCACTTCGGCGTCGATGGCTGCGCCACTGGGAATCGTTTGCGCGACAGTGGATACGGCAAGGCAGAAGGCGGCAACCGGCATAGCCAAATGCTTGAGAACCTTAATGCTCGTTTTCATTGGAGAGCCCTTCAACACCGGATCCTAACGGATGGTCTTTTCACGAATCTGTCTCGTCTGGACCATGATCGGATTTTTGCGCTGGCGCGCCGGGCTGTCTTTGGAGGCAATTCAGAATGAATCCAGTAACCGCTGCCGGTGGGCGCGGCAACGAGAATTGGCTTATGGATCTTATCCAGATGAACGGGCGCGCGAACGACGAAGGGCATATTTGGAAGAAATGAGCAATTCTGCTCAGACAGCGAGCAACCTTAACCCTAGTCTGGCCAACAAAGTTAGGCCAAAAACTACCTTTTCCCTTCATCCCGAAAGCGGAGGCCTGAAAGGAGAGTTACAGAATGACTACCCTTTTCCCGTTCGCCCATAGAAGAAATCCTGACGCATCGATCGATTCTATCTGCACAACATGCTTCCAGACCATCGCGTCCGAAGACCGCGAGGGCAAGCTTATTTCCCATGAGGAACGCCACGTGTGTGACCTATACTGGCATACCTCCCGATCCCCTTTGATTCCGCGGAGCACCTCTGCGCGCACCTCGGCCATCAGGCATGGGTAGCTTCGACGAGTCCTATGTTCGGTGATCTGACTTCAATCCAGGTCGAGTGACCGTCCGCCCGGAAGTGACGGAGCCGCATTCCGCGACCTCAAACGCCGGGAGACGAACATTGCAACTTTGCCTATTGGCCTATCGCCAGCGGCGGCGGCCGGTATCCAAATGCCTCGTCAATCACGGCGGCCACAGTCATCACCACTTCGTCTTCGAAGGGCCGCGCCACGATCTGCACGCCGATGGGCAGGCCCTCAGGCGAACGGCCCACCGGAACCACCGCCGCCGGCGCGGCCAGCATGTTGAACCACTGCGTGTGCCGAACCGCATCAAGATAGGCAACACTCTGCCCGTCAATTCTCCAGCTTCGTTCGCCGGGCCGGAATGCCGGGATGCTGGCCACCGGGCACAGCAGCACCGGGTATTCGCTCATCTCTTCAAGAGTCCGGGCCCGGAGCACATCCGATTCGGCCCAGGCGTTGAGCAGTTCGGTTGCGGTCAGCGGGCCGGCAGCTACGGCAATCTCGAGGAATTCCAGAAAAATCGGACTCAGCCGATCGCGCCGGCCGCGAATTTCCGGCTCGTAGAACATGGCGCCGCACTGCACGAAGAAGATCCACCACAGCTTGCGCAGTTGTTCCAGGGTCCGCGGCCGGAAGGGCTCCACGCGGAAGCCCGCATCGCGCAGGCACTGCGCGGCGGCCTGGACGGCGGCGCGCGTCTCCGGCGTAACCGGCACAATCCCGTCATCCTCGAAGAAACCGATCGCGTTTCTGCGCAGATCATCGAGTGCAGGTTGGCGAAGGGGCAACGGCGGGCTCACCGGATCATTCGCATCCTGCCCGCCCAGCGCACGGAACAGGAGGGCGACGTCGCCTATGGTGCGCGCCATCGGCCCGATGGCGCCCAACGTCGAAAACGGCCCTATGCATGGCGGCAGATGCCCCATGCCCGGCACCCGGCCCGGGGTGGGCTTGAGCGAGCAGATGCCGGTGAAATGAGCCGGCACCCGCACCGACCCGCCGCTGTCGCTGCCCAGGCCCGCGGCCGACAATCCCGCCGCAATGGCCGCCGATTCGCCGCCGCTCGATCCCCCCGGCGAGCGCTCCAGGTCCCAGGGATTGCGGGTGGCGCCGTGCAGCAGGTTCGCCGTCTCGTAGGCCATCAGGAATTCAGGGCAATTGGTCGTGCCCAGGATGAGCGCTCCGGCCGCGCGCAGCCGGGCCACGGCCACCGCATCTTCGCGCGGAATGTCCCCTTTGTGGAGCAGGCTGCCGATCTCGCATCGGTATCCCGCCGTGGCGATGGATGACTTCACGGTCACCGGCAAGCCGTGCAACGGTCCGCGGTCCGTGTGCCGGGCGTCCAGCCGGCGGGCCTGGGAGCGCACCCGCTCAGGGTCGAAGTCGACCAATGCATTCAATTGCGGATTGAGGCGCTCGATCTGGCCGATATGCGCCTCAGCCAGATCAAGTACGGAGATTTCACCTGCGCGCAACAGGGCCAGTTGGCGCGTTGCAGGAAGAACCACAAGTTCAGTCATCTGTGCCTGATTCGAGCATACAGGCCAGACATGATGATTCCCCAGGCCGGGTGCATCGTTCCCGCCCTGGCAAAGCCAGGACGGGGCACCCGCATCCACAGATTTACTGATGCTTTTCCATCTGCGGCTGGACCTGCTTGAATCCCGCCGGAACCTCGAAATGCGAAGAATCTACCGGAGCTGACGAGAAATCCGAGACCGTGGTCTGCGACTCCATCAGGATGGCCGTAGTGGGTTGAGGCGTATTTCCGTTCTGATTGGCGTTCTGATTGGCAGGCGGCTGGTCGTCCTTCTTCTTCTTGCCGAAGCCAAAGCCGCCCAGACGGCTGGTCAGCGCAGACGCCATGCTCTGCTTCGCCACATCGCCGGCGCTGGGCATGGCGGGCGAATTGTCCGGCGGCAAGGGCGCTTCCGACGCCGCGGGCAGCGGTTGGCCATTGGCGGTTGATCCCATGCGCATGATCTGCATCACCGGAACGCCGTCCAGCTTCCGCATTTCCTGGCCCATGTCCCCGAGAGCCTGCGTCGCCCCCGGATTCTGCGCCAGCGTCTTGCTGAAGTCCATGCCCAGATCGGAATAAACCGTCGCCATTTTCTCCGCAAACCGCTTCTCGAAGTCCCGCACCTGGCCGTACCCGGGGATCTCCGGCACCATCCACATGTCGTTGGTGATGGCCATGGCGCCGGATTGCTGGGTCTTCTGATCGGTGGCGTTCATCGTCATGGTGAGGATGGCTTCCTGGCTGGAGAGGCCGCTGATCTGCTTTTCCACGCCCGTCTTGCGCACCTTCACATCGAAGCTGACCTTGACGTCGGGATTCTGGTCGGGGGGCGGCGGAGCGGCCTGCGGGTGCTCGGCCTGCTGCTTCTGCATCTGCTGGCGGGCGTTTTCGATCTGATCCTTTATCTGCTGGAACGTCATCACCGTGTAGGTCTTTTTAATCATGTCGATATGCGTGATGGTCTCTTTGTCCAGATCGATAATCTCGATGCTGTCAGGACTGACCTTGGCCATGCGATTGTCCTTGAGGTACACGGTCGACACGATGGGATCGCCCACCTTTCGCGCCTCGGAACTGAAATGCCCCATCATCTTCATCATGTGGAGCAGGGACCCGCCCGTGATCTGGGTCGTTTCCTGGTAGGTGTAATCGGCGAACAGGAGCGGACAGGTGGCAAGGGTGAGGGCGACAATCAGGGATTTGCGGGCACAGGTCACACGCATGGAGAGCCTCCGGGAGGATGGAAGGGTTGGGTTCACGACAGTGAGGCGGGGTTTCATAGTTTGCGGATGGCATCGTTCATCCGCCGTCTGGGCCGGGCAAACCAAAGGTGTAGTGATGCGTGTCGTTACGCCGTTTCAAAGTTTCTTGCCGCAGGGTACGGAAAAGCGTGTAAACCGAAGAAAGTCATACCCTTCCGCAGATGCGCTTCGGGCTGCCCCAGGAATCCGGATCGACGTTCGGGTTCCGTGCCGGACTGGTCCCTCAGGCAGGAGCAATATAGACCAAGCCGGAGACGTTCCGAAAGGGGCATCTCAAAATTGTGGCCGTCACTTCAACCCGGATTCTTCTATGGGGCCTTCGCGGCAAAGCCCTGGTGCATAGCGTGGACAACATGAACGCCAAGGCGTCCGGGCGCGAGTCCTTGAACGGCGCGGCCGAACCTGGACGCGATCGCCTGGAAATTGATGTCTTCGATGGCTGAGAATCCGTGCGAGCGAAGAATGGCTGCAATGCCGGCCGGCTCGAAACGGCAGACCGAGCGTTCATCAATTTTCTTAAGCTGCTCGGTCCGCGCCGTTTCAAATTGCCTCACTTCTTCCGAAGATGCCTCGGGAGGTTCCATGTAGTCGAACACCACCTCCGAGTTCTGGATGGACGACATGTAGTCCAGGGTGCGGCCGATAGCGTCCTGGGTCAGATATGGCACAACCCCGAGCCAGGTGAAAAACGCGGGCGAGTTCTGCTGAAAGCCTGCGGCGGCAAGCTTCTCTCCCAAATCGTCCTGCTCGAAATCGACGGGCACAAAAATCAGCCATGGCGGAAGTGCGATTTGAGCTTCAGCCAGGCGCCGGCCTTTCCATGCTTGCGTCGCGGGGTGGTCCACCTCATAGATACGGATCTCAACTGCGCCATGGGGATTGCGGAGAGCGAACGTGTCGAGTCCGGCGCCAAGGATGACGACCTGCCGAATCCCTCTTTCGACAGCTCCTGACAAAGCATCTTCCGCAATCCGGCTTCGCGCCGTGGTGATCAGACGTCCGATGCTGGCCAGGGGGTGTTGGTTCGCAAATTGAAGCACGTCCTTTTCGTCTTCACCCAGAATCTTCATGGCAAATGGGTCGTTGAGGATGGAGCCATGATCGAGCGCCTGATGAGCTGCCCGCTGCCGGGCGACCATCAGGGCTGTGCGGCTGGCTTCATCAGGCTTCATGTTCAAGGTCTCCGCTCTCATCAATAGCTGAATGCGCAAGTTGCAGGTGTGCGCGACTGCCGTGCACACCGATATCTTCCGCTCCGGCCCTGGACGCGCCCTCTGCCCTCAACGCAACGAAAACTCTAACCGGGGAATTTTAAACAAAAAAAAAAGCGGGAGGGCATCGTGGTGGCGATGACCCCTCCCGTGAAAAGGAAGGTCGAAACTCTTGGTGAAACCGCTCTACCGGCCCTGGGAAAGGCGGGCCGGGTCGTAGCCGGCGGGCGCCTGGCGATCGTCCAGCCGGGACGTCAGCTTGGAGCCGACCTGAATCCAACGCAGAATGTGCGTGTCGCCCGAAGCTTCAAACTTCAGCGAGACGTGAACCTCGTTGGGCGCCGGATCGCCTGGCCGCAGCGCATACGAAAAGCTCTTGGTGGCGTCCTGGTTCCTGAGGATCACCACGTTGTGGAAATTGTCCTGATGTACCGTGTAGACACCGGCGGGCATCGTCTGGCCGGCAACGGTGAAGCTGAAGGGAACATTCAGCGTGGTTTCAGCCTTGGCTGCATGGGTGCCGAGAGCGGCCGTGGTGAGTACAACCGCCGCCAGGACAGATTTAAAAGCCATGAATCGCATCCGGTGTGGACCTCCTACCTCAAAAACACAGTAACGATTTCACGGTTTTGAATGTGTCAAATTTCCGTCGAGAATCCGTGGAGAATTGTTGGAGGCGGAGTCAGGGCCGATTTTCAGGCCGCGATTCCCCTCCGGCCAAGGCGCAGAGAGTCGGTCAACTTAAATGCAATCAGAAATTTATGGCTGACGGCGCGGAACCGGCGCGGATCTCGTCTGCGATGGCCTGGCGCTGAGGGTCGGGAAGGTTTTCTGCCAACCGGAGCGCGTGCTGGAATAAGGCCTCGGCCTCAGAGCCGGCGCGGCGCTTCTGCGCGTGGCGGGCCGCCGAACACAGGACCTCGGCGGCGCGCAGCCAGTTGCCGGCGGCTTCGTAATGCATGGCCATCTCTTGCGCCACATTCACTTCCCGCCCCGCGAATAACTGCGCCAGCCGCTCGGCAATGCGCGTGTGCCGCCGCGCTCGCCCGGCCGCCGACTGCCGCTGATAGAGGACCTCGCGATACAACCCATGGGCAAACACGTAGAAGGCCGAACGAGTGCCGTCAGGAAGTTCATCCTGTCCGGCGCGGCGAACGAAATATACGCGGCGCGCCAGTTGGTCGCACGCCTCCTCGATATCGGCCGCGTCCTCCTCCAGGGCCGCGGCTACGGCCCAGGCGGGAAACGCCACGTTCATCAGGCTGGCCGCTTCCAGCAGGCGCTGATCGGCCCCGCCCAGAGACGCGATTTCCAGTTCGATCATCAGCGAGAGCTCGTCGGGCACGCCGGACTCGATTTCAGGGAATGGCGTACGCTGGCGCCACTCGCCGCCCGGCTCTCGCACCAGGTAGCGCTGCGCCATGAGGTGCTCGAGCATGGCCTTGACGAACAGTGGATTGCCCTCCGAGCGGCTGTAGATGAACTCATCCAGGCCCGCCGGAAGCGACTCTTGCTCCAGTTGCTTTTCCAGCAATTCTCGGACCGCGCGCGTGTCAAGCGGTTCCAGCACCAGTTCCAGGCACAGCCGGTGAATCAACAGATCGTGCTTGAGCGCTTTCAGCGACTGGTCGGCGGAGCTGTCCTGCGCACGATACGTACCCAGGATCATGAGCCGCGCGGGACTGCGGCGGCGCGCCAGTGCCGAAACGATGCCCAGGGTCGCATCGTCGGCCCAGTGGAGATCTTCGAACACCAGGATGAACGGTTTTTCGGCGGCGAACTCTTCCAGTGCCGCGCACAGTTCCCCGGGCAGGCGTTCGGCTCGAAGCGGGACGGCGGAATCAACCGCCGGCACAGGATCGATGCTGGCCGCCGGCAGCCACCGTGGCGCCACCCGCGCCAGGATCCGGCAGGCTCGTTCGCCATCCGGCGAGGCGCACAACGCCGCCAGCGCCTCCATCACCGGGTAGTATTCCTCTTTGCGGCCCAGCGCCTCCACGCATTGGCCGCGCGCGATCGTCACCGCCTGCAGCGATCCGGCCTGGCGCGCGAACGCGTCCGCCAGCGCCGACTTTCCAATCCCCGCCCCGCCGGTGACGAACACCACTTGCCGCTGGCCGGCGGCAGAGGATTGAAAAGCGGCGTGCATGCGTCGCATCTCCGGCTCGCGGTCCACAAAGCCAGGCATTGCATCCGCAAGGCCCGCAGCCCCGTTCGCCCCTTCCGCGCTTTCGCTCACCGGCGCGACAAAGCAGTAGCCCCGCTTGGTCAAGGTCTGAATGAAGCGCGGCGAGCCGGCGTCGTCGCCCAGCACCTTGCGCAATTCCAGCATGTAGGTTCTGAGCACCTGCGGCTGAACGTAGATCTCCGGCCAGAGCGCGTCGAGCAGTTCGTCATGCGTGATCAGGCGGCCTGGATTCTCGACCAGATAGCGCAGAATGCCAAACGGCTTCGGCGGCAGGGCAATCTGCTCGCCGCTGCGCCACAGACATTCGTTGGCCGTATCCAGTCGAAAGGACCCAAACTGCTTCATCAGCCGTTCCTCGACACAAAAAGAGCTTTCGACTTGCTGTTGCAATGTACGTACCAGAGTTGGTCACGGTTCTCGATGCGCTATCTACATACAATTCTTGGGGAAGAGACCAGCAATGGTGAAAGTGCTACCGCGCGTAACCGTCCACTATTGGACGCCGGTGTTCGCTGCCGAGCACCCGCGGAAGCGCCGTTCGCCCCACAACTGTGACCAGGCTCACGAATCTGGGACGAATCGCCGGGCTATACCTCTCGATGCGCGTGACGCAGGGATGGGATTCAAAAACATTCTCGGCCCCCGATTTGGGGTAATACTCCACATGGGGCTCCCCACTGGCATTGTCATCCTGAACGAAGCGCAGCGAAGTGAAGGATCTGCATTTGTTCTTTGTGTCACAGTCGGTTTCGGCTCGCGCCGGTAGTGGATCGAGGGCTTTCAGGATATGCAGAAGACGATTGCGCGGGAGAAGGAGTTGAAGGGCTGGAGACGCGCAAAAAAGATCGGGCTGATCGAGTGGATAAACCCGGGGTGGCTGGATTTGAGCCGCGAGTGGCACGACTGCGAGCCTGCTGACTACCGGAGAGCATTGGATCGGATGAACGCTGAAAAGCAAATGCAGATCCTTCACTTCGCTGCGCTCCGTTCAGGATGACAATCAATGAGGTAAGGTTCGCTCTATACTCCACCCTCAAAGATGTTCTTCGATAAATAGCGCTCGGCCGAGTCGGGGATAATGGTGACCACCCGCTTACCGGCGCCCAGTTCCCGGGCAAGCTCCACGGCGGCATGAACGGCGCAGCCAGCACTCGACCCTCCCAGCACGCCTTCTTCAGCGGCCAGCCGCTTCACCATGGCGAATGCATCATCGTCGCCGACCATCTTCACCCGGTCGCAGACCTGGCGGTGAAATGTTTCGGGAATGAAACTCACCCCGATGCCTTCCACGCGATGTTTCCCCGGAGGACCACCCTGGAGGATTGACCCTTGGGTTTCGACGGCAACGTTGAGGACAGCGGGATGGTGCTCCTTGAGGAATCGCGCCACGCCGGAGAACGTGCCCCCGGTGCCGACGCCGGCCACGAATGCATCCACGCGGCCCTCCATCTGCTCCCAGATCTCCGCGGCCGTGGTGTCGTGGTGGAATTCCGGGTTGGCCTGGTTGGAGAACTGGCCGGCCATGAATGCTCCCGGGATGGTTGCCGCCAATTCCTCACCCTGGCGGATCGCGCCGCGCATGCCTTCCTCCTCGGGCGTGCGGATCACCTCGGCGCCAAAGCCGCGCATCAGGATGCATTTCTCTTCGGCGAATCCCTCGGGCACGAACAGCTTCACCGCGTAGCCGCGATTGACGCCGATGAGAGCCAGCCCCACGCCCGTATTTCCGGCCGTGGCCTCGATGATGGTCGCTCCCGGGCGCAGGAGGCCGCGCTTCTCGGCGTCGAGAATCATTCCCAGAGCAGCCCGGTCCTTGACGCTTCCGCCGGGATTGAGGAACTCCAGTTTTGCGAACACCGCGGCGGCATTTGGAGGCACGATCCGCGCCAGCCGCAACACCGGCGTATGCCCTACCAGTTGCGTTATATCGTTGGCAATGCGGGGGGAGGACAAGAGGCTATTGGCGATCGCCATGCGGTCCAGTCTATACCGCCCGGTTGGCCGGCGTGGTCTCCCAGGTCCCAAAACCGCGGACCCGGGGCACCGGGCGGACGTTCGTGGTCTCCCACCTTCGCGACAGAAAAAAGTCGCGAAGATGGGGCACGGGAAGTTGTTCGCTACTGGCCGGAGGAAGACGCGGGAGTATTCTTCCCCGGTTTGCGAGGCACGGGGAAATACCCCGTCCGGGTGCGGACGTTGAGCTTCATGCCCTTTTCTTCGGCCAGCACCTGCACGCGTCGGAAGCTGGTGTCGGTGGTCGGCTTGGTGGAGTGGTAGCCGATCGTGTATTGGCTGCGGATGTCGCGCGCCACCTCCGCGGCGATCTGGTCCACCTGTTCCAGGGATTTGGGAAAATACGCGATGCCGCCGGTCTCGGTGGACAGCATCTCCAGCGCGCGGCGCGCATGGCGCTGTTCGGAATGGCTCATCTCGTCGCCGAACAGGAGGCCCACGGAGTAAATAACAGGGCCGGAGAGTTGCTGAACGCGGCGGATGGTCTGCTCCAGGTTCAGCGTGGAGGCATTGTCTTCCCCGTCGGTGATCAGGATCAGGACCTGCTTGGGGCGTTTGGCGTCGGCCGCCAGCTTATCGGCGGAAGCCACCACCGCGTCGTACAGTGCGGTGCCGCCGCGCGACTCGATATGCGACAGGCCGTCGCGCAACCTCTTTACGTCGGAGGTAAATTCCTGGTCGATAAACGCCTCGTCGGAGAAATTGACCACGAACGCTTCGTCCTGAGGGTTCGACGCCTGGATCAGGTCCAGGGTGCTCTGGTTCACCGCGGGACGTTTCTTCGACATGGAGCCGGAGTTGTCGACCACGAGCGCAATCGACACCGGAAGGTCAGTATGCTGGAAGCTGATGATGTTCTGCTTGACCCCGTCCTCGAAGACGGTGAAATTCTCCTGGTGGAGGTCCTGCACCAGGCGGTTGCCATCCAGGACCGTGGCATTCAGGACAACTTCTTCCACATCCTTGCGCAGGACATAGCCGCCCCCTTCTTTACGAACCTCGTCCCCGGTGGGAAGGGGCGACGCACCATCGGGCGAGCGCACAGGGTCGCGGTCCACCGTCAGGGAAGGAGCCTGCGCGGACGCTGGCTGGCTGGGCGTTTTTTGGGCTGTGACTGTTAGGGCCGCTCCGGCGAGGAGCACCGCGACAATCGCGCTATTGCAGTGGAGCATAGTAGCCCGTGCGAGCATGAACGGTAAGCGGCGGCAATCCTTGGGGTGGATTCAGCTTTACTTTAACTTTACGCCACTTGCCGTCCCGGCGTATCTCCTTGGGTGTGTAACCGATCACATATTGATTGCGCAATTCGGTTGAAATCTTTTCGGCGATGTCGCTCATTTCCGAAAGATCGTCCACGCGGAACATGCGCCCGCCGGTCTCCTCGCACAGTTCGTTCAGCAGCAACGGTCCGGCGCGCTCCTCGGGGGTGGCGGCATAAGGATCGAAGATGCCGATGGAATAAATCTCCACGTCGGACTCGCGCACCTGGGAACGAACTTCGCCCTCGGTATAACGGGAGCGGTTGTCGCCGCCGTCGGAGACCACCAGCAGCGCCTTGCGCTCGTGGCGGGCGTCCTTCATCTTGGCTACACCGTAATAAATCGCGTCCAGCAGCGCCGTGCGATGGCCGCTGCGCACCGTGGCCAGGCGGGCCTGGATGTCCTCAACCGAGTTGGTGAAGTCCTCAATCAGTTCCGGACGATCGTTGAAGCCGATGACAAAGAACTCGTCTTCGGGATTGGCGGTTTTGATGAACTGCAGGATGGATTCCCGCGCCCGGATCAGCTTGGACGTCATGGAACCGGAAAGGTCGAAGATGACGCCGATCGAAACCGGCGCATCCTCGCTGGCGAACGAGCGGATGGCCTGCTGGCCGTTGTTTTCGTAGACCTGAAAATCTTCCTTTTCCAGGCCGGTCACCAGGCGGTTCATGGGATCGGTCACCGTAACGGGGACCAGAACCATGTCCACGTTCATGCGGATCATCGCCCCCGGCCGAGCCTTGGCGGCGGCGGCGCCGGTCGCAACTGTGGGATCGACGCCCGCGGGCGCTCCGGTCCCCGATGTGCCGGGAGTGGTTGACGACGGTGGCGGCACATGCACCTTGTTCAGGGGGTCATCCTGGGCGCGCGCCCACCCCAGCAGGAAGAGCCCCACCGAGGCGAATAGAAGATTTCGACCGCTGAAAACGCGGGGAAGGACCCGGCGCACGGAGCTGCAACCGGTGTGGCCCGAACGCAAAATGGAATGAAATGCCCTCATGCCGCAGCACCGATAGGAATAGAACGTGATCTTAGCACGGCCGACCGACTTCCGTTCTGCTTCGCAGTTCCGCGGTTTCATGACGTGGTAACCGGCACCCTGGCGCCGCGGTGCGCGCGATACAATCGACCGTGGAACCCGGACCGATTTTGTCACTCGATTCAGTGTGTTGTCCGGCCAATTCACGGGCGTTAAGGCCCGTTTTTTCAGTATGGAGCAAGACCAGACCCATGGCCCACATCTACCCATTCCGCGCCTGGCGTTACAATCCGGCTTCTATTCGTTTAGACGATGTGGTAACCCAACCGTATGACAAAATCTCGCCGGCCATGCAGCAGGCCTATTACCAGCGCAGCCCCTACAACCTGGTGCGCATCATCCTGGGGCTGCCTGAACTCTTCGATGCCGAGCGCAACGAAAGTGTCTACAGCCGCGCCGCCCGGGACTTCCGGGCCTGGCGCGAGCAAGGCGTCCTGATCCAGGAGAAATCACCCTGCGTGTTCGCCTACGCGCAGCGATTCCAGGTCCCCGGAAGCAGCGAAGTCAGGGAGCGCCGCGGATTCATCGCCCTGGGCAAGCTCCATAAGTACGCCGAGCAGGTGGTCTTCCGCCACGAGCAGACGCTCTCCAAGCCCAAGAGCGACCGGCTCAACCTGCTGCGGGCCACACGCGCCCACTTTGGCCAGATCTTCATGCTGTTCTCCGATCCGGCTGCCAGCGTGGAGCAAATTCTGTTCGATGGCGCCGGCCCGGTGGACGCCGAGGTGACGGATGAATACGGAGTGCTGCACCGGCTGTGGAGGGTCAACGATCCGGCTGCGGTCCGGCTGCTGGTGACCGCGATGGCAGACAAGAAGCTCATCATCGCCGACGGACATCATCGTTACGAAACGGCGCTCGCTTATGCGAAGGAACACGCGCCGGCCTCGCAGCCGCGCATCGAATCAAACATCTCCCACTTGCCGCATCCCGCATATCCGGAAGCCGCCGCCATGATGACGTTCGTCAACATGGATTCAGAGGGCCTGGTGATCCTGCCCACGCATCGCGTGGTCCACAGCCTGGCGGGGTTCGATCCTGATTCATTTTTCAAGCGCGCCGGGGAGTTCTTCGAAGTTGTCCCATTGCCCCCGTACGCTGCTTCACAATTCATCGATACGCTTCGCTGCACAAGGGGGACGGCTTTTATCGCCATCACTCGGCGTGGGGACTTCCTGCTGAAAGCCCGCCCCGAATCTGCATCGCGCGCGCTCGAAGCATTGCCCGAACGTCAGCGGCAGCTCGACTTGAGCTGTCTGCACACCATCGTGCTCGAAGGCCTCCTCGGCCTGGACCCGGAAAAGATCCGCGAGCAAACCAACGTTCGCTATCTTCGCGACGCGGCTGAAGCTGTCGAGCAGGCGCGCACCGGCGACGCCGATATTGCCTTCCTCACCAATCCGGTCACCATGGAACAGCTGAAGGAAGTTGCTTTCGCCGGCGAAGTGATGCCGCAGAAATCGACGGACTTCTATCCCAAGCTTTTGAGTGGTCTGGCCATCTATGCCCTGGATTAAGTGATGGCTGAGGGATTTTGAAAGGGCACGGCTTGCCGGGATCCCCAGCGACAGGTCTTCGTCGCCGGGGTGGCTTTGGTCGTGCCGCACATGCCGCACAATGACTGAGGGCTTTATAGCCCCCGAGGGATGTATTTGTTTACGCCCGCTTCGAGGATGGCATTTTCGACCGGCTGTATTGCGGTGCTGCTGGCAACCGCGCCGCTGGTCTGGGGCCAATCCAGTACCCAGGCGCCACCGGATGCTTCTCGGCCGGCACTCTCGCAGAGTCCTCAAGCACCCCCGCCGCCCGGCCCCCCAGCGCCGCCACGTTTCGTCATTCTGCTGGACGCGGCGCATGGCGGAGACGATCTGGGCGGACATCTCTCCAGCGGACAACTGGAGAAAAATGCGAACCTGGCGTTCGGTGTACGGCTGCGATCGCTGCTGGCGGCGCGCGGCATCCAGGTAGTCACTACGCGCGAATCGGACCAGTCCGTGGACCTGAACCGGCGAGCGGAAATCGCCAATCATGCCGATGCCAGGGCCTGCGTCACGCTGCATACGGCGGACACCGGCTCCGGGGTGCACATATTTGTGACTTCCCTTCCCGCCGCGGCTCCCGCACGCTTCGTGGCCTGGAAAACCGCCCAGGCGGGTTGGGTGACGCGCAGCCTGGCCCTTGCCGGGGTGTTGAATTCCGCGCTGCTGCACGCCGGAATCACGGTAACCCTGGGTCGCGTCCCGCTGCCTGGAATTGAAAGCATGACCTGCCCTGCGGTGGCCATCGAGCTGGCTCCCGAACGCGACCCGGACCACAAAATCACGGCCGAGCCGGACGACACGGACTATCAGGCGCGCGTGGCGCAAACCTTGGCCACGGCCCTGCTGGAATGGCGCGCCGATGCCGCGCAGACCGGGGGACGGCAGCCATGATCCCGCGCTACCAGGTCGTGATCTTCTCCATCCTGGTGCTGGCTTCGCTGGCCATGGGGGGGATGCTATGGCATCTGCGGCAGAGGGCCCACGAGAGGCTGGTGGCCGGCGTAGACTCGGCGCCCACCAAGGCGCCGGAAGTGGCGCCCGCCGAAAAGGCCACGCTCATGGTCGCCAACGACGACGACAACTCGCTGCTGGCCCAGGTCCATTCGCTCCCCTTGCCGGCCGATCCGGGTTCGCGAGCCCGCGCGGTGCTCGGCCGCTTGCTCGACATCTATGCCGCTCCCAACGCAACCCACCCTGTCCCCGGCGGCGCCAGTTCGGTTGCGCAGGTGTTTCTGCTCCCGTTGGCAGGCGGCGCGATTCGCGCGCTGCCGCAAAATACAAACAAGGTCATCGTGGACGACTCCGGCGCAACCATTTCCGGGGGACCTCTGCCGGCGCATCCGGAAATGGCCGTCGTGAACCTGACGAGCAACTTTGTCGCCAGCCATCCGTCGGGACTGGAAACGGAGAGCCTTACGGTTCTCTCGATCTGCGGCACGATCCACGCCAACCTGCCCGACGTGACAGAGGTTCGTTTCCTGGTGGATGGGCAGGAGCGGCTCTCGCTGGCCGGACACGCCGACCTGACGCGGACGTATCTCGTTTCGGATGCCATACCGGCCGCAGGAGCCAACCGGTGAGCCGCTCAGGCCCGGCAGCCCATTTCAATTCCATCGGGATGGCGGTATGATTGAGCCATAACTATGCCAAAGTCGGTTCACGTCACGACCAAGCCAGCCACCTTAGAGGAAGTGGCCCGAATCTCGCGCATCCCCAAACGCCGTCAAAAGGAATTGCGCAGGATGGCTGAGGAATTCGTCAGGCAATTGGAAACAGAAGAACAGGCCGGTACCGGCCCAGTGATCGAACGAGACGAGAAGCGCAAGAATGCCTCTGCCGCCGATTGAACCCCAAGCTGTATTTCTAAACATCCCCTACGATAACGAATTCCGCAACCTCTACATTGCTTACATAGTCGGACTGTGCCATCTCGGTTTCGTTCCTCACATCGCCTCCGAAATCCCCGGTGGAGCGTAAGAACCCATGACCCCCACCATCGGCGTTTTCGATTCCGGCTTCGGCGGGCTCACCGTACTCCGTGCGCTCATTCGCCGTTTTCCCCACGCGCGGTTTTCCTTCCTCGGCGACACTGCACGTCTGCCCTATGGCTCCAAGTCGCGCCGCACCATCGCGCGTTACGCGGTCGAGAGCGCGCAATTCCTGGTGCGTGAACAGGGCGCCGAGTTTCTGGTTATCGCCTGCAACACGGCCAGCGCGCTGGCGCTCGATGCCATCGAGGCCGCCGTGCCGGTGCCGGTGCTGGGAGTGATCCAACCGGGCGCGATGGCGGCCCGCGCCGCTTCACAGAGCGGAGATGTATTGGTGATCGCCACCGATGCAACCGTGCACAGCCACGCCTATGCCGCAGCTTGCCGGGCGCAGGGACTGCGGGCGCTGGAGAAAGCCTGTCCGCTGCTCGTGCCGCTGGTGGAAGAGGGATGGACGAATCATCCCGTCACCGCGCAGGTAATCCGCATCTATCTCGACGAGCTCTTTGCCGATGCGGCCGCGATCGGCCTCCAGCCCGATACTCTGGTGCTGGGCTGCACGCACTACCCCCTGATTCGAAGCTTGATCGAGCAGACCGTTCCGGCGGGTATGCGGGTCATCGATTCGGCCGAGTCTACTGCCGAAGCGGCGCTGAAGATCATCGATGGCCGCGCGACGGCGGCTTCGTCGGATGCGCAACAAGACCCGCTCATCCGCTGCTTTGCCACCGATTCGGTGGACAAATTCCAGCGCCTCGGTTCGCGCTTCCTGGAACGTCCCGTGGGCCAGGTCGAGCTCGTGGATCTCGGCGGATGACACCCACCCCGGCGACGAAGACCTGTCGCAGGGGACCCCGGGACACGCCAAATCCGGCTGATATCCTAAACAACGGTTGCCCTGAATCTTTCCCCTACCACACAAGTACGACGGAGGAACAAGAAAAGAATGATCGATCTGGCAGGCAAAACGGCCGTGGTCTTCGGGCTGGCCAACAAGCGTTCCATCGCCTGGGGCATTGCCCAGAAGCTGCACGCGGCCGGAGCCACGCTGGCCATCTGCTACCAGAACGAGCGCATGAGGCTCGAAGCCGAAGGACTCATCTCCGATCTGCCGGGCGCCTCCGGATTCCAGTGCGATGTTTCGAACGACCAGGAGATCGATGCGCTCTTTGCCGCGCTCCGGGAGAAATACGGCAAGCTCGACATTCTCGTGCATGCGGTGGCGTTTGCGCCCCCCGCGGACCTGAAAGGCGAATTCATCAACACCAGCCGCGACGGATTCCGCATCGCCATGGACGTGAGTGTGTACTCGCTCATCGCGGTCAGCCGCGGGGCCGCACCGCTGATGACCGACGGCGGCAGCATCATGACGCTGACCTACTATGCCGCCGAGAAGGTCGTGCCCAATTACAACGTAATGGCTCTGGCCAAGGCTGCGCTCGAGGCTGCAACGCGCTACCTGGCCCACGGTCTGGGACCGAAGAATATCCGCGTAAATGCCATCTCCGCGGGACCGATCAAAACGCTGGCCGCCCGGGGCGTCGGCGATCTGAGCGAGATGATGAGGGTGCACCAGGAACGTGCCCCGCTGCATCGCAACGTGGACCAGCTCGAAGTGGGCGGCGCGGCGCTGTTCCTGGCCAGCGATCTTTCCAGCGCCATCACCGGCGAAACGATCTACGTCGACTGCGGATACAACATCATGGGGTTCTGAGCAACATAACCTTCACTACCGTCAATTCGCCAATCAGTTCCATGGGACGAAGCCGATGAATGAGCATGTGGCAGTTCCCTCCACGAACCAGGTCATCTTCTGGTGGGAGAAGCGACGGCTTGTCTTCAATGCAGTACTTCTGATCGTCGGCATCCTGACGCTCATCGGATTCGAAATTCGGATGGGCAAAGCCCTTCCTCCCGGAGAGGACGCGGAGGAGCCATTTGGAATGTTTGCAGGCGTTTTGTTGTATGCCGTTGCCGCGAATGCCTGCTACACCATTGGATGGCTCAGCGAACTGTGGCAGCGGAGAACCAACGTTGTGGTCGCCCGTCAGAATGCCAGAAGAAACTTCCGCATTGGGTTGGCGTTTTCGGTCATTCTTACGAGTCTGCCTTTCTGGTACGCATGTTGGTTTGCGGCAACAAGCCGGAATTACCCAGCGCACTGATCTGATGCAGCACATGAATCGCATTCCCTTTGAAGAGGTGCAGAAGACCCTTTCGGCAGTGCTGCGAGCCTTGGGGTTTTCCCCGGCGCGCGCGGAACTGTGCGCCCTCCTCTTCGCCGAGACCACCTGCGACGGGGTGTACACCCATGGCATCAATCGCTTCTCGCGTTTTGTGGCCATGGTGCGCAACGGCAGCATCGACGTAAACGCGGAGCCCGTGGCTGTGGCGCGCTTCGGCGCGCTGGAGCGCTGGGACGGCCGCAGCGGGCCGGGCAACCTGAACGCATACGCCGCCATGCAACGCGCGATGGCGCTGAGCCGCGAACATGGAATCGGATGCGTGGCCATGGGCAACACCAACCACTGGATGCGCGGCGGCACCTATGGGTGGCAGGCGGCCGAAGCGGGTCTGATCGGCATCTGCTGGACCAACACCATGCCCAACCTGCCGCCCTGGGGCGGAACAGAGCCGCACATCGGAAATAATCCGCTGGTGATCGCCGTGCCGCGGGCCCAGGGAGCGCTGGTGCTGGACATGGCCATGTCGCAGTTCTCCTATGGCACACTCGAGGCTTATCGCAAGCGCGGCGAGATCCTGCCTGTGGATGGCGGGTTCGACGCCGAGGGAAAGCTGACCCGCGATCCCGGAGCGATCGAAGCATCGCAGCGGCCGTTGCCCGTCGGTTACTGGAAGGGGTCAGGGCTCGCGGTGATGCTCGATGCCATGTCCGCGATGCTGTCGCTGGGCAAGGCTACTCATCAGATCGCCGCCGATCCGCTGCGCGAGACGGGATTGTCGCAGGTGTTCGTGGCCATGGACCCGGAAGGGCTGGGGCCGGGTCGCGAACACATCGCCGATGAGATCGTCGAATCGCTGCACAATTCCGCGCGTGCGGAGAACGGCGCAGCGGTGCGCTATCCGGGAGAACGAACTGTGCAGATTCGTGAGGAGAACCGGAGATTGGGATTGCCGGTGGAGGAAGCAATCTGGACGGAGATTCTGGCGATGGCGTCCTGAATACGGGCCGGTCGCGCCTCGCGCGGCCGGCTCTACTCATCGTGAAAGCTCACTTATTTCGACGACACATTCTCCTGGTGATAGTTGGGATACGCAGGGTGTTCGATCTTGACCGGCGGGTGCTTCGCCAGCTCGGCCATGGCCAGTTCCACGGCTTTTTCGAGCTGCGGATCATGGCCTTCGCTCACCAGCTTGGGATCCTGTTCGACCGCGTAATCCGGTTCGACGCCGTGGTTCTCCACGTCCCACTGTCCAGAGGGCGAAAAGAACGCCACGCTGGGCGAGGTCACGTGGCCGCCGTCCATCAACACCGGAATCGGCCCGATGCCCACCAGGCCGCCCCAGGTGCGCTTGCCCACCAGCGGACCCAGCTTGGCCTGTTTGAAGAGCCACGGCAAGGCATCGCCGCCCGAGCCGGAATTCTCGTTGGCAATCATCACCTTCGGGCCGTAAATCGCCGCGTTGGGCGTGTGCTCGATGACCCCGTAGCGCGGCGCCCAGTAGGACTCGATGTGGCGGTTCATCACCTCGATGAAGTAATCAGCCACCTGGCCGCCGCCGTTGAAGCGCTCGTCGATCACTGCTCCTTCCTTGTTGGTCTGCGCGAAGTAGTAGCGGTTGAAGTTGGTGAATCCGCCGCCGCCGGTGTCGGGCAGGTAGATGTAGGCCAGCTTGCCGCCGGAGAGCTTCTCGACTTTCTTCTGATTGGTTTCGATCCAGTCTATGTTGCGCATACCCGCTTCGCTGCCCACGGGAGTAACCGAGATATCGCGCGCGTTCTTGCCGTCCGCCGAGCCGATGCGCAAGCTGACGACCTTGCCCGCCGTGCCTTCCAGCAGTTGCTGGATGTCCATCCCGGCGTTGAGTTCCTGGCCTTCGATGGCCAGGATGCAATCGCCCACCGCGACATTGAGGCCGGGCTGCGCCAGCGGCGCTTTTTCCCGCGGATTGAACAGCCCTCCGGTGTAGATCTTTTTGAGGCAGTAGTGGTTGTCCTTGATTTCGTAGTCGGCGCCCAGCAGACCGCCGGGAACCTTTTTTGCTTCGGGTATGGCTCCGCCGGTTCCACGCAGGTGACCCACTGAGAAGGCGCCCAGCATCTCCTGGAAGATGTAGTTCAGGTCGGCGCGCGATGCGATCGAAGCAACGTAGGGCTCGAAGTGGTGCTCGTCGGCAACGGTGTCGGCGCCATGGAAGTTGGGATCGTAGAAGTAGGCGCGCTCAATCCTCCAAACCTCGTGATACATCTGCGCCCATTCCTCGGGCGGATTGACGCGCACCTTCATGTCGCCGAGATTCAGCACGCCATCGCCGGGTTTCACCGGCGCATTGGCCGGAGCGATCACCCACGCCGGCTGGCCTCCTCCGGCGCCGCCCGGTGCACCGCCGCCGTCCTCCGGACCATGACCAAGCGCCAGCAGCATCTTTTCGCCGTTGGCGGAGAGCTGAAATTCCTCCACGTGCTCGGCCAGCTTTTCTGTTTTCTTATCTTCGAACGTCCAGCGGTTCAGCGTTGCGCCTCGATTGACGAATCGTCCTGAGGCCGGAATCTCGAGAAAGTAGATGCTTCCCTTAAGTCCGGCTGCAAGGTCGGTGTAGACCGAAGGCGGAAGGGGCAGCGCAACGATGCGCGATTCGATGCCTTGCAAGTCGACCTTGATGGGTTTGACCGGGACCTTGGCGACTGGATTCCTTTCGTCTCCCTTTGCTTCCTTGGCTTCGGCTCCGTCCTTCTTCCCTTCCTCCTTCTTGGCTTCTTCCTTTTCCGCCGGCTTCTCGTCGTCCAGTTCGGGCGCAATGGGTGACGCCTGGTTGGCGGCAAGCACCACGGCATAAATATTCGACGTGACCTGGTACAGGTCGCTGGTCATGTCGAGGCCGTCGGACGTCGGGCCTTCGTTGGTGCTGGCGGTGAAATAGAGGTATTTGCCGTCGCGGTCGAAGGCAGGAAGGCGGGCGTCGGCGATTTCGTTGGTCACTTGGGTGGATTGGCCGTTATCGATCGAGTAGAGAAAGATCGAGTGCAGGTGATTCGGCATCGAGCGCACATAGGCGATCCATTTCGAATCGGGCGACCAGGACACGTCATAGCTTTCATCCGAGAATCCGCCATACACGTTCTTCTCGCCGACGGTACTGAGCTTTCCGGTAGTGGTATCGAGCACCCAGATGTTGAGCCGGTTGTCGTGAAAGGCAATGCGTTTTGAATCGGGCGACCACTTGGGATCGAAGTAGTAGGCCGGTTCCTTGGCGAGTTCAAACTTCTTCACCGCGGGACTGCCGGCTTCCGCGCTACCGAATTGCGACGCGACATGGAGCGCATATTGGCCCGTCTCTTCGGAGAAATATGCAATCGACTGGCCGTCGGGCGACCAGGCTGGCTCGCGTTCCATCACCCCGGGTGTGTTGGTAATGTCGCGGGTGGGGCCGTGCTTGACGGCTACGGTGAGGATCTCGCCATGGGCTTCGAACGCGGCGCGCAGGCCGGTGGGCGAAATGGCCGCGTGCTCGATCTGGCCGGCGACGGTGTCAAGGTGGGCGCGAACTTCGGGCAGATCGGCGTCCACCTCGATGGGCACCACGTGGCTGGTCCCGCTAGCCGTGTCGTAGAGGTAGATGTCGCCGAGACGGTCGTAGACCAGCGTGCCGCCCTCGCCGGCAAGACTGCGAATATCGGGGCCGTCGTTGGGGAGCGCTTCGGTCACAGGAGACTTTTTGGAGGCAGCATCGTAGCGAAAGATGGTGATGTGGTTCTTGCGCGCAGAAAGGAAGTAGATCTTGCCGCCCGCGTAGACGGGATCGAAATCAGATCCCTGCTCATGGGGAATCTCGATCGAGTCGAGCTCAGGAAGCGTGGTGATCCAGATGGTGCTCGCCAATCCGCCGTGGTAGTTACCCCAGGCGGTATAGGCCGTGTAGTTGAATCCGAACGCGAGGCTCAGCGGGGAGTACGCAATCTGCTTGCCGTCGGGCGAGAACTGCCCCTGGAAGGCCATGGGCAAAGGCAACACCTTGGCCATGCCGCCCGTGGCGGGTACCGTATAGAGCTGGGAGTAACGGCTCACCGAATCGCGAGTGGAGCGAAACAGGATGTTCTTGCCATCGGGAGTCCAGCCCACGGCGAAGTCTGGAGCGGGATGATAGGTGACGCGGAAAGGCACCCCGCCCGTGGCCGGAATCGTGAACACGTCGGTGTTGCCGTCGTAGTCGCCGGTAAAGGCGATGGTCTTTCCGTCCGGCGAAAAGATGGGCGCGGTCTCGATGCCGACCCCGGTCGTCAGGCGCGTGGCCCGGCCGCCGGCTCGCGGCACCGTCCACAGATCGCCGGCGTAACCGAAGGCAATCAGGTCGCGGCTCAGGGCGGGGCGCTGGAAAATGTGCGGCCTGGCCGCTGCTTGCGCGCCGGTGGGACCAAAAGTTACAGCCATTGCCAGCCAAAGAAAAAACGAGAATACCGGGTAACGAAGCGAGCGCACAGCAACCTCCAGACGAGAGTTGAAGATGTGCACCATCTTAACAGTGGTCAGTGATCAGTGGTCAGTGATCAGATGTCCGGTTGCCCGTCCTAGCTCTGCTAGGGCGGGGGGCACTGAAAACTGATAACTCACACGGCGCAACCGCACGCTTCGCCTCGCCACGCACGCCTTCCCTCCACGATGAGGACAGGCACGGCGGCCAGGGCAGCCACGGTATCGATCCAGGCAATGTGCCATAGCGCAAAGATGACCAGGCCTGTCAGGGTTACGGCGGCGAGATAAGCACAGGTGGCCGACTGCACCGCATCGGCGGCAAGGGCGCGATCGTTGACGGCGCGGGCGTGGCGGCGCTTGAGCCAGGCAAGCACCGGCATCACAACCAGCGCGGCCGCGGTGATCCCAATGCCGAGGCAGCTCGTTTCCATGGGATTACGGTAGGAGATCAGGGCGATCAGCACGACCGCCGCGGCGAGGAGATAGAGCAGCACCGCCGCGGCGCGTTCGGCATGTGTCTTCCCGAGCGGGAAATGCGGAAGGAATTGCAGGAGAACGACCGACGCGGAGAGGAGTTCGATAAGGCTGTCAGCGCCGAACGCCAGCAGCGCCACGCTATGGGCCTGCGCCGCGGCGATAAGGGAGAGCGCGCACTCGACCAGCATCCAGCCGATGGTGATGTACTGCAGCCAGGCAACCTGGCGGGACAGCGTTGGTCGCACAACATGATCCGGGCACGATTCGCAGCTGGTTGCATCGCGCCCCGCGTTCGGGAAAGTGCTCATATCGAGATCGTGGTACGAATACGCCAGCTCCGCTTACTCCGCCAAGTCCGCTGGAAGAGGCGTCCCTCAGGGGCTAAAGCCCGGCTCATTTCGGGCCGTCTTACGGCACGACTGAAGTCGTGCCCTTTCAAAACAGCCCAACACACGGCGTTTTTCCGCAGCCTCTAAAGCCCGGCTCATTTCGGGCCGTTTTACGGCACGACTGAAGTCGTGCCCTTTCAAAACATAAACGACCATCTGTGCGGCGGACACCGCTAGCTCCGCTCGTCCTTCAGCGTCACCGTGATCTTGCGCGAGTCGCCGCCTTCGGAACTGATGACGATTTCCCCGGTGGCGCGCTTTTTGATGCTCTTGAATTTGTCGCCCCACTCCACTACGACCAGCGCGTCGGGGGTCAACAGTTCGTCCAGCCCCAGGGTTTCCAGTTGGCGCTCGCTCTCCAGGCGGTAAACGTCGATGTGAAAGAGCTTGACCGGCTTGCCCTCATGGGTGCCGTCGTACTCGTGGATGAGCGTAAAGGTGGGGCTCGTCACTTCGTCGGGTTCGGCGGCATCGAGAGCCTGGGCAATGCCCTTCACCAGCGTAGTCTTACCGGTGCCAAGTTCGCCCAGCAGCAACAAAAGTTGCGGTGGCTTCAGCAGAGCCGCCAGCTTGCGGCCGACCTCGACGGTGTCCGCGCCGCTGCGCGTGGTGAACTGGTGTACGCGGCCTTCCGCCACAGGGGCTTCCTTGCTCATTCAGCTGCCTCGCGGGAGCCCGATTCCCGGTGAATTCCTCGTAACCCCGCGAACTAAGACCTGTTCGCGGGGACCCCGATTCCCCCAGGCAGCCCCTGCAACCAAACATAACCGTTCGCGCCACGGGAACGAAAGCGAAAAGCCCGAGAAAGATGCGGAAGGGTGTCCGTGGCCAGCAGGGTGTGCTCGTCGCGCTCCCGCACGGCAAGGTCGGCGGCCAGCCCGTGCAGGTAGACGGCGGCCTCGACGGCTCTCGCCGGATCATCGCGGAATTGGGCCAGCAGGCCGGCAACCATGCCCGTAAGCAGATCACCGCTGCCGCCCTTGGCCATTCCCGGGTTTCCGGTGGTATTCACCGCGATGCGGCCGTCAGGATGCGCAATGAGCGAGCGCGCCCCCTTCAGGACCACGGTGACGCCGTGTCGTCGGGCGAAATTGCGGGCAATCTCAAGGCGGTTGGCCTGCACCTCCGCGGTGGACACGGCAGCCAGGCGGGCCATTTCGCCGGGATGGGGTGTAATGACCACGGTTCGCCCCTGCGCGGTAAGCCGGGCCAGAACGCCGGAGTGCTGCGCCAGAATGTTCAGACCGTCCGCGTCGATCACGGCAGGCATATCGGTCGCCTCAAGCAGTCCGATGCAAAAGCGCGCCGTATCGTCACTTTGCCCCAGGCCCGGACCGATGGCCAGAACCGTCATGCCCCTGGTCATGGCGGACAGATGTTCGCCGGCGAGATTGTCGGGCGAGGCCTGGCCGGCTTCGTTGGTCTTGAGCGGCCAGGTCATCAATTCGGGGGCGTGGCCCGAGACAACCGACAGCGCGGGCGACGGAACCGCCGCGGTCACCAGGCCTGCTCCCACGCGCAGCGCCGCCAGCGACGCCATCGCCGGAGCGCCGGCTTTGCCTCCGGCCGGGCCGAAAGAGCCTCCCACGACGAGGACATGGCCGAATTTTCCCTTGTTGGCGTCGGAGGCGCGCGGGGCGTGAAGCAGGCCGTGCGCCGAGCCTGCCCAATGCAGATTCAGATCCGAGACCATGGCCTCGTCCGGCGAACCGATGGGAGCAACCACCACCGGATCGTCCCAACGGCGCGTCAATTGGCCAAACACGTGCGCGGGTTTGGGAGCGGTGAAAGTCACCACCGCGTCGGCCGGGAAAACGGGATCGGCCACGGCGCCCTGAGTTCCATCCGATGGCCACCCCGAAGGAATATCGACCGACAGAACCGGAACTTCGTACAGCATTGTGTCAGGGCACGACTTCACAGACTGCGGAAGAACTCGTTGCGGGATGGGCATTGTGTCAGGGCACGACTTCAGTCGTGCCGTAACCGGTCCGGAAAAGGTTTGGGCTTTAGCCCCTGAGGAAAGGCCGGCCCTGAGCCACTCCAACGCTGCCAACGCAAGGCCTTTGAGCGGCGGCTTGAACCCGGTGCCGACCACCGCATCGAGGATCAGGTCGGTATCGAGCGCATGGTTGTGTTTTGAAAGATCCCCGGCGGAGTTCACCACGTGAATGGTGCACGAGCCGGAAGCTTGGAGCTCGCGCCAGGCGACCGCCGCATCGCCTTTGATCTCCTCCGGCGATCCCAGCAGAATCACGGTGACCGCAAGGCCGGCTTCGCCAAGCAGCCGCGCTGCCATCATGCCGTCGCCGCCGTTGTTCCCGCGCCCGCAGAGCGCGGTGACACGCCGCGCATGCGGAAACTCAAGGCGCGCAATCTCCGCAACCGCCCGTGAGGCGTTGCGCATGAGATCGATGGAGGGAATGCCGAAACGCTCCGTGGTGGCGCGGTCGCAGGCCTGCATCTCGGCAGCGGAAAGGACGTGCATGCTTTTATGGTAAGTGTGCCTGGCGGAAACACCGCAAATTCAACGAAACGGATTCACAACCTGGAGCGTTCCAAATTTCTGCCCGTTTTGAAGATCTTCAGTGTATAGCCGGTCGCAACCCGCCTGGATCGCCGCACTCACGATCAGCGAGTCGTACCAGGAAATCCTGCTCGCTTCCGCGGTTCGCAGTGCTTCTCCATATAGCGCTGCTGACGACTGCACAGAGAGCAATGGACGAAGCACTGTTGCAAGGTATTGTTGTGCCTCCGCGGTTGCCATTGGCTGTGAAAAGCGTCTCAAGGCGACGTTGAAGAATTCCTGCACGACCTGATAGCTAACGACACCTTTCCTGGAGGTCAAGGCATCATCGATGAGTTGCTGGGCCCTCGTCGCCTTTGCCGTCGCGTCGCTATCAAATGAGTAGATAAAAATATTCGTATCGAGGAAGAATCTAGCGCTCATTCATTTCGTCCCGCGTGAAACGCCTGCCTGGCTTGATGTGCTTCAGCCGTCCCATCAATTCGTGAAAGGCTTGCGCGTCGCCATCACTCGCGGTGAACTGCTTCAGCCACTCGCGAAACGCATCGTTGAGGGTTCGGCGCTGTGCGCGGGCGACGGAACGCGCCTTTTCGATGAGATCTTCGTCGGCACTGAGGGTGATGTTCTTCATACGAAATTAGTGTACACTATTATCGTGTATCTGCACGCTATTGGAGGAACAATTACTTCGCAACAACTAACCGAGCCGCTAGCTTCTAGCTTCGGATTTGTGACGGCAGACATTTGTTGTATCCCTGCAACACCCGGGCAAAATTGGCGGAGTCGTCTCTGGGGCTAAAAGCCAGAAGCTGCTTTCGTGCTAGCCTTGGTGCGTCGATTTCGAGGAGGTCCCCGTGAAAATTCCAAACGCGCTATGGGCGCTTGCAGCCGGCGCTATGCTGCTGGCCGGCTATTCGGCCGGTTCTCAAACCCCGTCTGGAAACCCCGCCGCGGTTCAGGCTCCGCCGGTCGCGCCGGTGAAGAACGTTGTTGACGACTATTTCGGCACCAAGGTCGACGATCCGTATCGCTACATGGAGAACCTCAAGGATCCCGAGGTGCAGGCCTGGTTCAAGGGCCAGAACGAATACACGCACGCCGTGCTGGATAAGATCCCCGGCCGGGCGAAGCTGCTGGCCCGCATTCACGAACTCGATCAATCGGTTCCGCGCGTCTTCGCCCAGCGCCTCCCCGGGAATACCTACCTCATCTGGAAGCGCCTGCCCAACGAAGACGCAGGCAAGATGTATCTCCGCAGCGGTCTGACAGGGACCGACCGCCTGCTCATCGATCCGCGAGAAATCAAGCTCCATCCCGAAGACCAGGCACGGGGCAAAAATGAAATTGGGAGCACCGCGGTTTCTCCTGACGGCAAGCTGATCGTTGTCACCCTCACGCCGGGAGGCTCGGAGACCAATAACGAACTGCACGTGATTGAAGTAGCGACGGGCCGTGAGCTCCCAGACGTGGTCGCCCACGGCGCATGCGCGGAGGGCCTGTGTGTTTCCTGGCTGCCCGACAGTCATGCTTTTGTTTATGGCAGGCTTCAGGATCTTCCCCCCGACGCGCCGCCCGAGCGCGTCCGGCAGAATTTTCGAACCTATCTGCACGTCCTGGGCACAGATTCCGGGAATGACAAGCCGGTGTTCGGCAACGCAGTGGTTCCGTCCATCGACGTGGATCCAAGCCTGATCGCTTCGGTGGTGATTCCCCAAGACAGCAAGTATGCCATTGGCGTGCTCAACGGCAGCGTGACCCCCAACAGCGCCTATTACATCGCTCCCGTGGAAACGCTCGGCAAACCCGGCACGCCCTGGCGCAAGATCAACGATTTCGATGACGGCGTCACGGATATCGCGGTGCAGGGCGACGACCTGTACCTGCTCACCTACAAGGACACGCCACGCTACAAGGTGATCCGCATCGATGCGCGCAACCCCAGCCTCACCTTGGCGGACATTGTGGTGCCGCCAAGCCAGGCCGTGGTCAACGGCATTCACCGCGCCAAGGACGGTCTGTATGTTGACCTGCTGGATGGCGGCATCGGCCGACTGGTGCGCGTCCCCTACGGTTCACCGGCCACGCCTGAGCCCATCTATCTTCCATTCGACGGGAGCCTATACTTCAGCGCCGACCCGCGCGTCTCAGGGGTCATTATCTTTGCCATCACCTGGACCCGCGCAGGAAGGATCTACCAGTACGATCCGCAATCGAAAAAAGTAACCGATACCGGCATGCAGCCGTCCGGGCCGTATGACGATCCCGGGAATCTCGAATCCGTCGAGGTAAAGGTTCCCAGCCACGACGGCACCATGGTGCCGCTTTCGATCGTGTACAAGAAGGGCCTGAAGCTTGATGGCGCTAACCCCACGCTGATGGAGGGCTACGGAGGCTACTCGATCTCCATTACCCCTTTCTTCAGCCCGGCGCAGGTCGCGTGGTATGAGCTCGGCGGGATTTTCGCGGTGTGCCACGTGCGCGGCGGCGGCGAATACGGCGAGGAATGGCACCTGGGCGGAAAGGGCGCCACCAAGCCCAATACCTGGCTGGATTTCATCGCCTGCGGGCAATACCTGATCGATAAGAAGTACACCTCCACGCCGCGGCTGGCCGGGACGGGCGGCAGCGCGGGCGGCATCCTGATTGGCCGCGCCATTGAGGAGCGGCCTGATCTGTTTGGAGCCGCCATTATCGACGTGGGTTTTGTCGACCTCGTGCGCTCCGAGACCACGGCCAACGGCGAAACCAACATCCCCGAGGTCGGCTCGGTGAAGACCGAAGAGGGTTTCAAGAACCTGTACCAGATGAGCGCCTACGCGCACATAAAGGATCACACTGCCTATCCCGCCGTCCTCCTGACCACAGGCATCAACGATCCGCGCGTCGATCCGTGGATGCCGGGGAAGATGACAGCGCGGCTTCAGGCGGCCACGAGCAGCGGAAAGCCTGTCCTGCTGCGCGTCGATTACGGCGGCGGCCATGGAGGCGGCAGTGGCGAGGCACAACACCAGGAAGCCACCGCCGACCGGTGGAGCTTTCTCCTCTGGCAGTTTGGAATTCCCGGATTCCAGCCCAACCCATCCGATAGCGGAATCCAACCGTCACATTGAGATTCAGTGGTAAAGAAAACAAGGCCTCCGGTCCTGGAAGGGTACCGGAGGCCAAAATCTGACCACTGACCACTGATCACTGTCTTACTGCTTCACCCGCACATCCGGCTCAACCGACAAGCCGGGCCGCAGCAGATGATTGGGATCTTCGTGCGCCAGGTCGGTGAAGTCGATACGCACCGGAACACGCTGCACCACTTTCACGTAGTTGCCGGTCGCGTTCTCGGGCGGGAACAGCGAGAGCACCGATCCCGTCGCGCCGCCGATCTGCGTCACTTTGCCGTGATATTTCCCACCGGTGGCATCGACCGAGATTTCCACCGGCTGATTTGGGCCCATATGCCGCAACTGGGTTTCCTTGAAATTGGCTGTCACCCAGATGTCCTCCAGCGAGACCAGGGTGAGCAGGTTTTGCCCGGAGGCGATGTTCTGGTTGATCTCCACGCTCTTGCGGGTGATGATGCCGTCTTCGGGAGCGACGATCTTGGTGTAGCTGAGGTTGAGCATCGCCTGGTCGAGCTGTGCCTGGGCCTGCTGGA
Organism: uncultured Acidobacteriota bacterium; assembly: GCA_963720105.1. Classification (GTDB taxonomy): domain Bacteria; phylum Acidobacteriota; class Terriglobia; order Terriglobales; family Acidobacteriaceae; genus Telmatobacter. The sequence continues at coordinate 151,072 of CAVREL010000083.1, forward strand.
CCTGCGCTTCCGCCTGTTTCGCCCTGGCGTTCTGGGCCGCCACCTGCTGAGGCGCGGTCTGGGCGTATTTCAGGCTGGCCTGCGACTGTGCTTCGCGCTCGCGGGCCACGCGAATCGCTTCCTGGGCCGCCTGCTCGCTGGCCAGGGCATCCTGCACCGCGGCCTGGTCCCCCGCCGCAGCCGCAACCGCCGCGTCGAATTGCTGCTTGCTGATCACGTCCTTCTCCACCAGAGGCTTGTAGCGTTCCAAGTCCGACTGGGCCTTGGCATTATTGGCCTGCGCCTGGATCACGCGGGCATGGGCGGCCTGTTGTTGTTGCTGCGCCTGCAGAACCGCCGCGTGAGCGCCGCTCACATCCGATGTAGCCGAGGTCAGCGCGCTGCCGGTATTGATGGTGGTCAGCGGCACGTTGACGCTGGCCGCCAGGGCATTGGCCTGGGCGCTGGCCAGCGCCGCCTTGGCGTTTTCCACCGCCACCTGGAAGTCGCGCGGGTCCAGATCCACGATCGGGTCGCCCTTCTTCACCTGCTGGTTTTCTTCGACATAGACTTTCTGCACCTGCCCGGCGATCCGCGAGCTCACCTGGATCAGGTGCCCGTTGATCTGCGCATCGTCGGTATCTTCGCTGAACGTCGAGTGCCACCAGAAGGCGATCCCGGCAACCACGATAATGGCGATGACCACAATGATGATGCCTCTGCGGCGGGACCGTGGCTGCACGACCTCGGTAGTCGTATCCGGCTCGGTTTGTACGGGTCTTGTCGCTGTATCCGCCACGTTCACTTTCCTCCCAAATACGTCTTGTAGCTCTCGGCCGCACCCAGCGCCCGCGCCAGGCTGAGTTTGGCGATGTTGTGCCGGTAAAGACTGGACACATATTGATCGTTGGCCTGGGCCAGGGATTGTTCGGCCTGGCTGACGGCCAGATTATCGCTCACCCCGGCGGCATAGCGCTGCTGAGCTTCGCTCAGCGCCTCGTTGGCCAGGTCGACGCTGGAGCGCGCCACTTCCACCAGCCGCTGCGCGGAGGCGATATCCAGCAAGGCATCGCGCACATCCGCGTCGATCTGCGCGTTCAAGTCACTCAACTGCGCGCGCTGGGTGTCGAGTTGCGACTGCGCCTGCTCCGCTTCGCCGCGCAGACCATATTCCTTAAACAGCGGCGCGCTCAGCGTGCCCGTGGCGTCCACCGTGCCGTGCGAATGGCGGATATTCACGCCGATGTCGCCGTAGTCCACGTCGGCCTTGAGGGTGGGATAGCGATCGGCCGTCGCGGCCTTGCGCTCGTCTTCGGCAGCTTTTGCCTGCTCCATCTGTGCGGCCAGGTCCTTGCGGTGGGCATGGGCCTGTTTGATCATCCCTTCCAGATCGATCTGGTCGAAGGCGGCATAAGGCGCCTTGTCGACCAGGTTGAATTTCTGCGCCAGCGGCAACCCGATGGTGCGCGCCAGGGCCAGGCGGTCTTTCTCCAGCGAGTTCTGCGCCACGATCAGCTGCTGTTGGAGCGATTGGTAATCGACCCGCGCGCGGAGCTCATCCAGCAACGGGGCAGTTCCGGCTTGATGGAGGTTCACCGCCTGATCGAGCGAAACCTTGGCGGTGGCCACCTGCGCCTGGACGCTGGCCACGCGGGATTCATCCGCCAGCACCAGAAGATAGGCGTTGCCGACGGTGAGCACGACCAGGTCGCGGGCATCCTGCGCGGTAAGTTGCGCGGCGTTGAAATTGTGCTTCGCGGCCAGGTAGTTGCGCAGCGAATTGACGTTGACCAGGGACCAGGCGAGCGAGGCCCGCATGTCGGTGTATCCGAACGGCCCCACCACCGTTGGGATCCCCGGGAGGCGCAGGCCCTCAGCCGCCAGGTCCACTTGCAATTCGGCTTCCTTGATGTTGGCATCCACCGATGGCAACAAGGACTGGAGCTGGCTCAGTCGCTGGCCCCGGGCGGCCGCCGTTTGCGTCGAGCTGAGGATGATGCCGAGGTTGTTTTTCAAGCCGCGCTGGATGGCATCGTCCAGCGTGAGGTCCAGCGGCTGCGGGGAAACTTCACCCGACTGCACGCTCCCCTGGAAACTCGACGAGCCGGCCTGGGGCGCCGTGGGAGTGGCGGGCGCCGCTTGCGCGGCCAGCCGTTTCGGAGCCAATCCGCAAATCAAGGCAACCAACAGAAATGCGAGGCCGAGCCAGGCATGGCAGGCACAGCAACAGTTTGCGTTCTTTTCTGAAGGTCCTGACGGCATCGATGGTTTTCTCGCCCTGGGATAAAACTTTGGCTCATTAATGGATGCAGACGGATTACGGCAAGGTTCCTAAACAGTGTAAATGCAGGAACGAGGGACCGAGGGAACGAGGGACCAAGGGACCAAGGGACCAAGGGAACGAGGGAACGAGGGAACGAGGGACCAAGGGACCAAGGGAACGAGGGACCAAGGGAACGAGGGAACGAGGGACCAAGGGAACGAGGGACCAAGGGAACGAGGGAACGAGGGAAGGAGCCGGTCCCACGCGAGCCGCCGGCGATTCTTCCCCTCCGTGGGCGTGCTTTCGCGAAATGAGGCAGCGGCCTTCTTGTTCCCTTGGTCCCTTGGTCCCTGCTTCACCTCGCCGTGGCGTGGATCAGCTGAGAGGCGAGCGAACACAGCGCCTGACGGAAAAGCTCGCGCACGGCTTCCGGAGTCCATCCGGCAGCGCGAGGACCGCCGTAGCGGACGAGGATGTCCGCGGTTTCCGACGCCGTTAATCCGCCCACGGCCCGGAGGGCGTAAATGGTGCGCATCGCAGTGGGGAGGCTCTCCAGCCAGGCGCGCACCCGGTCGCGATCGGGGCCGGCGATCATGCGCTCCATGGCCTCGCGGGCCTCGGCGGCCGCATCCAGATCGTCGTCTTCGATGCAGGTGACGGCGTGCTCCAGGTCCGCGGGCGCGGACAGTCCCTGGGGATCGCGCCCGGAGATGAGATCGACGGCCGCGGAAGCCAGCGCAAGCCGGCTGCTGCGTTGCGCTCCATCGGCGCCGGAACCGGCAGAAACCTCCGCGGAAGCGATAGACGTTTCTACCAGGCGAATCGTCTCTTCGCTCTCGCCCACAAGCATGGAGGCAAAGCTGTACAGTTCCGCAATCACCCGGTCGAGGATGCTGTCCATGCCCTCGAATGCCCGCGCGACCGTGGCTCCCTGGTTGGGCTGCGGGGGATTCAGGCGGGAACTGGGAGTAGGGGTTTCCTTGGCCATCGAGTGCTCCTCGTCGGGGGGAAAGTGGAAGCTCCTGATCCTATCTTCCCCCGGGCGGGCGGAAAGGGTCAATTGACCGCCGCCGACACGTCCCGCAACGTCTTTTAATCCATATCACTGCGCGAAAAACCGAAACCGCGCTACAATCGCCCGCACTCCCCCCATCCGGGTCACAAGGTTGCCGATAGCCGCGGCTCCAAATCGATGCGGCGTCGCGAAAGGAGTGAACGTGGTCGAGGTTCTGAATGCATTTGTGGGCAAGACCGAGAGGCCTTCGGCGGAGGAAGTTGCGGCGGCCCTGGGACCGGCCGCCGGCCTGTGGAACGAGTTGGTCGAATGGATGGCCGCCAATCTGGGCGTGTCGACACAAGAGTGGAAGGGTATCTGTGTGCGAAAGTATGGCTGGTCCCTCACCCTCAAGCTGAAGAAGCGAACCATTGTGTACCTGGGGCCGTGCATCGGCTGTTTCCGGGTGGCGTTCTCACTGGGCGACAAGGCGCTGCAGGCGGCCAAACACGCCAAACTTCCGCGCAAGGTTCTTCAGGCCCTGGCCGAGGCGCCGCGGTATCCCGAGGGCACGGGATTACGCCTGGTGGTGAGCAAGGCTGCCGACCTGGCCCCCATCCGCAAACTGGCGGAGATCAAGCTGGCGCATTGACTCCGGATTTTTGCCTACTTTTCACGATTCTCTTCCCTAACCCTGTTCGGATCAGACAGGCGGCTTCGCACGCTTTCCTCAGGTTTCATGCCCGGACGGGGGGAAACGCTGTAGACTGCCAACTACGCACTGACGCGCACTGGACTGATCCGATGGCGGTGAGAACAGCCAAGAAACCGAAGCTCTTCAACGGACGCGACACGTCCTGGATGCAGTTCAATCGCCGCGTCCTGGAAGAGGCCGAGGATCCCGCCAATCCCCTGCTGGAGCGGGTCAAATTCCTGGCCATCACCGGCAGCAACCTGGACGAATACGTGGAGATTCGGCAGGCCGGCCTGATGCAGCGCATGGAGGACGGCTATCGCGAACCGGGATACGACGGGCTACGTCCCGAAGAGTCGCTGGCGGACCTGACGGCCGAAATCCACCGCTTCGTGGACGCCCAGTACGCCTGCTGGAACGAGCGCCTGCTGCCGGAATTGCGCAAGCAGAACATCCGCCTGCTGGAATGGAACGAGCTGGACGACGAAGCTCACGACTACGTCCAGAACTACTTCCAGCGCGAGGTCGATCCGCTTCTGACGCCCATTTCCATCGATCCGGCGCATCCCTTTCCGCGCGTGCTCAACAAGGCTTTGTGCCTGGCATTGTTGCTCAGGCCCAAGCGGCGCAGTTCCAGCCCCCAGGTTCTGGGCGTGGTCACGGTGCCGCGAGCGTTGCCGCGCTTTATCCGGCTTCCCGCGGACGAGGGCTGGTTCGACTACCTGCTGCTGCAGGACCTGATCGCGCAAAACCTGGCGGGCATGTACCGCGGCTACGAGGTGCTGGCCCATGCGGCCTTTCGCGTGACGCGCAATTCCAACCTCTACTTCGAAGAGGAAGAGGCCCGCTCATTGCTGGAAACCATCCGCGTGGAGCTTCACAACCGCCGCAAGGGCGACTCGGTGCGCCTGGAGATCGAAACCGGCTCTCACCCCGACATCGTCGAACGGCTGCGGGTCAACTTCGAACTGGAAGAAAACCAGGTATATCGCGGCGAAGGTCCCGTGAATCTGTCGCGCGTGATGTACCTCTACAGCGACATTCAGCGGCCGGATCTGAAGTACACGCCCTTCGCGCCCAAGCCTCTGCACCTGAGCCGCAAGGCGGCCAACATCTTTGAAGACCTGCGCACCCGCGACATCCTCCTCCACCATCCTTACGATTCCTACGACCCGGTGGTGAACTTCATTGAATTGGGAGCGGAGGATCCGGCGGTCGTCAGCATGAAGCAGACGCTGTACCGCACCAGCGAGAACTCGCCCATGTTCCAGGCGCTGATCGATGCGGCGGCCACCAAGGAAACCACGCTCGTGGTGGAACTGATGGCCCGCTTCGACGAGGCCTCGAATATTCGCTGGGCGCGCAGCATGGAAGACGCCGGCGTACAGGTGTTTCACGGCGTGGTGGGACTGAAGACCCATTGCAAGCTGGCCATGCTGGTGCGGCGCGACGAAGACGGCGTGACCCGCCGCTATTGCCACCTGGGCACGGGCAATTACAACCCTGTGACGGCGCGCTTCTACACCGACCTCAGCCTGCTCACCAGCGATCCGCAGATCACCGAGCGCGTGCACATGGTGTTCAACTATCTGACGGCGCACGCGGAGGTGGACGACTACCGGCCGCTGCTGGTGGCCCCGCTCACCATGGCGGAAAGCTTTCTAGGCCTGATCCGGCGGGAGATGGAACACGCGCGGGCCGGCCGCCCGGCGCACATCGTGGCCAAGATGAATGCGCTGCTCGAAGCGTGCGTCATCGAGGCGCTCTATGCGGCATCGCAGGCCGGCGTCGAAGTGGATCTGATCATTCGCGGGGTGTGCACGCTGCGGGCCGGCGTGGCGGGACTGTCTGACCGCATCCGGGTGCGCTCCATCGTGGGCCGGTTCCTGGAGCACTCGCGGATTTTCCACTTCGCCAACGGCGGCGACGACGAGGTCTATATCGGGTCGGCGGACTGGATGCCGCGCAACCTGTTCGAGCGCTGCGAAGTGGTGTTTCCGGTTCGCGACGCGGCCGCCAAGGCCCGCATCCACGACGAGATTCTCCCCGCGCTGCTGGCCGACACCCTCAAGGCCCGCATTTTGCAGCCCGATGGAAGTTATGTCCGGGCCCAGAAGGTGCTGAAGGACGCACCTCCCTTCTCCAGCCAGGATTTCCTGATCCAGCTCGCCGAGGGCAAGGCGGATCTGAATGCCATTCCCCGTCCCATGACGCCCAAACGAGCCGCAGGCCGCGTGCCGCGGCGGCTGGCCGGCAAGGCCGAGGCCGCCGATTAGCGGGTGAGGATCTGAACGGCGGGAGATCTCCCTGAAAATGACAAATCATTCATTTTAAAGCGTATTGTCCGATTCTTTGGGGCCCTCGTGCTGCCCTGCGGGCCACTATTGCAGTCCAACCATGCATGGCTGGACCAATTCCTGCTTCCCCATCCAAAAACAACGGCCTTGCTTCCCTGCCATTGACAACCTTGGCGAACTGCTTTCTTTGCGCTGCATTGCTGGGCCTCCTGCCGGGCGGGCTGAGTGCGGCGGCGCAGTCGCCGTCAGAACCGGCTCCGCCCCAGAGCGCCCAGGGGACGCTCCCCGACAGCCCGGCGCCCCAGCCTGATCCCCCGGCGATCGCGTCCAATGCGCCCGTCACAGCCAAGCCCCAGACCAAGCGCATCCTCGGCGTCATTCCCAATTTCCGCGCGGTCAGCACCGATTCCAGGCTGCCGCCGCAGACCCTCAAGGAGAAATTTGTGACCACGACGGAGGATTCATTCGACTACTCCGCCGCCGTGATTCCGACCCTGCTGGCGGGGTACAATATGGCGCGGAAGTCGACCCCGGAGTTTGGCCAGGGAGCGGCGGGGTACGGCCGCTACTGGTGGCATTCGGCGGTCGACCAGACCACCGAGAATTACTTCGTCGAGTTTGCCGTCCCTGTTCTTACCCACGAAGATTCGCGCTATTACACACTGGGCCGCGGCAACTTCTTCAAGCGCACCGGCTACGCGCTGAGCCGCGCCGTGGTGACGCGCTCGGACGCGGGCAACAACGTGTTTAACATTTCGGAAGTGGCGGGAGCGGGCGCATCCGCCGGGCTCGCGAATGCCTACTACCCCGCGAAGGAACGGAACTTCTCCAACACCGCGACGAACTGGGGCCTGGACGTGGGGATCGACGCCTTCACCTTTGTGCTCAAAGAATTCTGGCCCGACATCAATCAGAAGTGGTTCCACTACGACCAGCCGGCGCAGTGAGGCGTGCCCGAACAGGCAATGAGCCTCCCGCTTCGAACGCCAACCTCTCGCTTGTCATCCCGAGCGGAGTTTGCCACGAATTTCGCGGCAAACGGAGTGGAAGGATCTGCTGTTGTTCTTCCTAACTTCCGAACTCGTTGCGAGAATTGCTTTGTAACAGGGCACGACTTCAGTCGTGCCGAAAACGCCCCAAAACGTCCGGGCTTTAGCCCCTGAGGGATGCCTTCGAGGTCATGTACGAATAAGCGGTCATTCGCCCGTCTCACACCACCCCGCGCGCGGTCATCCTGAAGCGCAGTCGAAGGATCTGCGGCTGTTTTTCGCAACTTCCGCATCCGCGGTTGCGCGCCCGGAATTCGGCCTTGGCGTAGCCATATGATGAACCAATGATCTCGACCGAAATCGGCAACCTGCATCAGCGCGCCCTCACCGCGTTTCAACGAGGCGAGTCAGAGGTCGCTGTGGACTTGCTCCGCAGGGCTATCGAGGCGAATCCGGAGTCGGCTGCCGCGGCGAACGATCTGGGCTCCGTGCTGGCGCAGCTGGGCAGAACAACCGAGGCCATTCCGGCATTTCGCCGCGCCATCGAACTTGCGCCGGCATATCCCGAGGCGCATAACAACCTGGCCAACGTTTGTCAGATGACGGGAAATCTGCAGGAGGCTGTGGCCAATTACCTCACAGCGCTGCGTCTTCGTCCTGAATATGCCGAGGCGTATCGCAACCTGGCGAGCGCGCTACGGCGATTGGGAAGGCTGGAAGAAGCAGCCGCGGCTCTGGCAAAGGCTGTGTCGATCGATCCGAGTTATATCGAGGCGGTCACTCTTCTCGTGCACCAACTTAAAGATCTGTGTGACTGGCGGATGGTCGACGATCTTACCAAGGCACTCATTCAATCCGTGGTAGATGGATCGGGCGCGATAAATCCATTTGTGTTTCTGACTCTGGAGACAACGCCCAGACAGCAGCGGCAGTGTGCCGAGCAATGGGCACAGGCAAGGCGGCTGACGGTGAACGGCACGGCGCAAGTTCCGCTAGAACGCGAGCGCATCACAATCGGCTATCTCTCCGCCGACTTTCAGGAGCATGCGACGGCCCATCTCATCTCCGAGTTGATCGAGTTGCATGACCGCAGCCGGTTTCGCGTCATGGGGTACTCTTACGGTGCGGACGACGGAGGTGCGGCGCGGGCTAGATTACGCGGCTCGTTCGATCTGTTCGTAGATTTCGAGCACGTCTCCCATGCGTCCGCCGCGGCACGCATTCAGGCGGACGGAGTCGACATTCTGGTGGATCTCAAAGGCTACACCACGGACGCGCGGCCCGAGATCATGGCGCTGCGGCCGGCTCCGATCCAGGTGGGATACCTGGGTTATCCCGGCACCATGGGGACGCGTGCGATTGATTATGTTCTGGTGGACAAATTTGCAGTGCCGGCGGATCAACAGGAGCATTTCACCGAAACGCTGGTTCACCTGCCGCATTGCTATCAGGTCAACGATCGACGCCGTCCGATTGCACGCCCTCACAGCCGCGCGGAGTACGGACTCCCTGAAAACGGATTCGTGTTCTGTTGTTTCAATTCGCCCCACAAGATCACACCTGCGATTTTCGACATCTGGATGCGGCTGGTGCAGCGAGTGCCGGGAAGCGTTTTGTGGTTGCTCGAGACGAGTCCGTCTGCGATGGCAAATTTGCGACGGGAGGCGGAGGCGCGGCTTACTGGCGGGTCGGAACGACTCAAATTTGCGCCATCCGTCACCAATGCCGAACACCTGGCCAGATTCGCGGTGGCGGATTTATTTCTGGATACGCTGCCCTACAACGCACACACGCTAACCAGCGATGCGCTGTGGGGCGGGTGCCCGGTGTTGACGTCGACGGGCGAGACATTCGCGTCGCGCGTGGCCGGCAGCATCCTGCATGCGGCCGGATTGCCCGAGTTGGTGACATCGACGCTGGCGGAATATGAAGCGACGGCCTTGCGATTGGCGGGAGATGGCGCGGAGTTAGAAATGCTGCGTGCGCGAATCCAGAAGAGCAGGATGGAAGCGCCATTGTTCGACACTCCTCGATTCACGCGCGCGATCGAGACCGCGTATGAGTGGATGATGCAGAATGCCATCCGACACTAGACCGACGGGTCTACACCGAGCTGCATCAGGCCCGCTCCACCGCCAGCCCCACCGCGTTCCCGCCGCCCAGGCACAGTGCCGCGATGCCCCGCGTCTTTCCTGTCTGTGCAAGTCCATAAAGCAGCTTGACCAGCACCGCCGCGCCGCTGGCTCCGATGGGGTGGCCTAGAGCCACCGCGCCGCCATAGATGTTTACCCGCTCAGGATCGAGGCCAAGTTCGCGGTTGACGGCCAGCGCCTGCACGCTGAATGCCTCGTTCAGCTCGAAAAGGTCCACGTCCTCGAGCGGCCACCCGGCCTTGCGCGCTACTTTGCGCACGGCGTCGATCGGCGCCAACCCGAACCACTCCGGTTCGCGCCCCGCGGTGGCCTGCGCGCGAATCACGGCCAGCGGATTGAGGCCGCGCTCCCGGGCGGTCTCCGCGCTGGTCACCACCACCGCGGCCGCGCCATCACTCACGCCGGGCGCATTGCCGGCGGTGACGGTTCCGCCCTCCTTGAAAGCCGGCTTTAGCCGCGCAAGAGTTTCCACCGTGGTTTCCGGCCGGATGGCTTCGTCCTTGTCGAACATGCGCGGAGCGTCGCCCTTCTTCGCCGACGGAATCTCCACCGGCACGATCCCGGCGCGGAAGCAGCATCTCTCGGTGGCCAGCGCCGCCCGCCGGTGCGACTCGGCCGCAAACGCATCCTGCTCGGCGCGCGTGATCCCGTACTTCTCCGCGATCATCTCCGCGGCGACGCCCATGTGATAGCCGCGATAGGCCTCCCACAGGCCATCGGTGATCATCGAGTCCACCAGCGATGCGTTTCCCATGCGATAGCCGGAGCGCGCGTGGGGCAGAAGGTAAGGCGCATTGGTCATCGACTCCATGCCGCCCGCGACCACAAACTCCGCGTCGCCCGTTTCGATCTGTTGCGCCGCCAGCGACACGGCCCGCAAGCCCGACCCGCAGACCTGGTTCACAGTGAGCGCGGCTGACTCCGGCGGCATGCCCCCATAGAGCGACGCCTGGCGCGCGGGGTTCTGTCCCAGCCCGGCCTGGATGACGCACCCCATGATGCACTCGTCCACCTCGGCGGGCCGGATGCCGGCGCGCCGAATCACCTCGCGCACCGCGATGGCGCCAAGCTGGGGCGCGGTAAACGGCTGCAACGAACCCTGGAACTTGCCGATCGGCGTGCGCGCTGCCGATACGATCACTGCTTCTCTCATAACGCTTCTCCCGGCCTGAGGGCAGGATAACGCTCCCGGCGGCGTTTGTCCGTCGGGGCGCCCGGCGTGTACAGTCGGCAGGACGGCGATGCGCGCCAACTCCGGTGATGAAACGATTTTTCTCGTTTTCCATAACTTTTGGCCCGCGGCTGCCGTCTGTCGAAACAGGGCAATCCGTTAGCCGGGGAGTTCATAGAATGCGAAAGCTGATCGTGCTCGCGGTGGCGGGCTGGATGGCGATACCTGCGTTCGCCGCCCGGCGCCTGACGGTCGCCCAGCTCGCCGAGACTCTTTCGACATCCATCGCCCAGCACCGCAGCGACGAAGAGATGGCCCGGCAAGTGGGCCAACTCGAGCTCACCGAGCGGCTAACCGCCTCCACGCTCAATCATTTCGCGGCCCGATTGCCTTTGCAGCCGCGCACCGCGCTGGCCTTGCAGCTTCTGGCGGACCAGTCGGAATTCCTCGATCCGCCCGCCGATGAGCGCCTCTCCGCGGCGCCCCCGGAAAGTGGGGACCAGGAAAAGATGCTGGCGGCGGCGCGCGCCTATGCCGTCCAGACCTGGGCGCGGCTGCCGAATTTTTTTGTCTCGCGGGTGACCACGCGGTTCGACAACAGCGCCCAGGTCCTGCATGCGGGTGAATTTGCGGTGCGCATCGGCCTTCATCCGGTGAGCTCCGCCACGCGGGAAATTACTTTCCGCGACGGCAAGGAAGTCCTGGATGCGACACCCGTTGCCAGCCCGGCGCCGGCATCGGGCTCCGCCCCGGCAAAGGCCTCCGACGAACTCGGCCTGCGAAGCTGGGGCGAATTCGGCCCCGCGCTGACGGTCGTACTGGCCGACATGGCATCGCACAGAGCGACCTTCAGCCATTGGGAGCAGACGGCCGGCGGCGTGGCGGCGGTTTATCGCTACGAGGTGCCGCGGGAAGCTTCGCACTACGCAGTCACCTACTCCCATTTCGACCTGAAGGCGCGCGGGCGCACGCAAATCGGCACGAGCGGCCGGCCGCGATCCGTTCAACAGTGGGCGAATGTTCCTAAGACTGCCGAATTGGAGACGTTCCATGAGACGCCGGCTTATCACGGCGCCATTGCCATCGAGCCGGCGACCGGAGCGGTCCTGCGCATCACTATCGAAGCCAACCTGGGCAGCGGCGATCCGCTGCTTCGCGCCGCAACCATGATCGAGTATGCGCCCATAACGATCGGCGACCGGAAATTCATCTGCCCGGCGCGCAGCCTCGCCATTTCAGAGGAACCGGGCGGCTTGAGCGGCTGCGGATCGGGCGGGTCGGCCACGCTGAATGGAGTGGGCGACGCCAGCGAGTGGCAGAACCACACGCAGGGGTGCGGTAACGCGCCGGTGCTCCTGGTGAACGAAACCAGCTTCACCGGCTACCACCGGCTGGGCTCGACCGCGCGCATCATCACCGATGCGGCGGCTAATGCGTCGGGACCTGAAAGTCCGAATCCCGCCGGCGCGGGCGGCTCTGGAAAACCGGAAGCCCCAGCCGCGGTGGATTCAGCCCCAGCCACGCAGAACGCGCCCCCGCTCACGGCGGCGCAGACAGCCGAATCGTCCCCGCCCGATTCCCTTCCTCCTCCGCCTCCGCCTGCACCCAAGCCTCCCGCGCCGGCAGAACCGGTCGTCCCGGAGATCAGCATGACAGCGGCCAGGAGTTTGCCTGACACGCCCCCAAACTCCCCGCCCTCCGGTGGCGGCGGCTTTTCCATCAAGGTCACGTCGCGCCTGGTGGATGTAGGGGTGGTGGCCTATGACAAGAAGGGCCGCCCGGTCACCGATCTCAAGGCCGAAGACTTCGAGATCTACGACAACGGGCGCAAGCAGGAGGTCCGCTCCTTCAGCCCCGCGCCCACAGGCAGCCCCGCGCCGGCGGGCAGCGCACCGCCGCCGCCCGCCCCTGTGTCTGTGCCGGACCACATCTTCTCCAATCGCGCCGCGGAGGCCGCCTCGCCTCTGGCGCCGCAGACATCGCCGGCGGCCGGAGCCACCATCCTGCTGATTGACGAAGGCCACCTCGCCTGGGCCGATTTGAACTACGCCCGCGGCCAGATGCTGAAATTCCTCGACACCCTGCCCGCCGGGCAACGGGTTGGGCTTTATTCGATGAGCGGCATCGGATTTCGCGTCCTCGTGGAAGCCACGGCGGATCATGCGGCGGTGGCGGCGCGGCTCAAGTCGTTCATGCCCTCGGCCCTGGCGCTGTCCCAGGCCCAGGACGAGGAAACGCGCAATCGCCAGCAGTTCAACGAGGTGCACAACATCGCCGACCTGAATTCCGTCAACGGGAATCACACCGACGTGCCCGATGCGGATCAGCCTGTCGACCCGCAGTTGCTGACCATGGGCGACGATCCGGGCCGCGCCTCGCTGGTGATCCTGGCGCAGGTGGCGCGCCATCTTTCCGCCATCGCGGGACACAAAAGCCTGGTGTGGGTCTCGAGCGACAACGTATTCGCAGAGTGGCAGGACCAGCAGGTCGGCATCGACAAGAGCCCGAAAGAGCTGCAGAGTTTCGCGGTGCGCGCGCAGGAGGCCATGAACGACGCGCATACCTCGGTGTACCCCTTCGATGTTTCGCAACTGGAGGGCGGAGCGATCACCGCCGACATCCAGCACCGCAACGTGGAGCTGACGCCGGCGGCGCAGGACAACGCCGCCACGGCTGCCTCCGCCGGGGGCCCGGCAGCGGCCGGGGGCGGGCGCAACATGCAGCCCGGCCGCATCACGGCGCAAATGAGCCAGGATCTGCACCCCATTCAGGGCGTGGTTCGCGACGTGGCGGCGGCCACCGGCGGACGAACCATTCGCCGCACGGGCGACCTGGCTGCCGCCCTTTCCGGCATCGCCGAGGACGGGCGCGCGATTTATCAGTTGAGTTTCTCGCCCCAGGGCGAGGCCGATGGTCAGTACCACGCGATCACCGTGAAGCTCACCGGCAGGCGCGGCCTCACGCTCCGCTACCGCACCGGCTACCTGTTCGCAAAGGAGCCGGTCACGCTCAAGGATCGCTTTCAGGCCGCGGTCTGGCGGCCGCTCGACGTCAGCGAGATTGCCATCAGCGCCGATGTCACACCGAGCGGCACGGGCACGGCAGTCAAAGTCAAAATCGCGGCCACCGACCTGCAGATGGTGCAAGGGGCCGGCCGCTGGATGGACGCGTTGGACATCTTCTTCATCCAGCGCGACGACGCCGGCCTGCATGCCCACGTGGAAGGCCAGACGCTGGGGCTGCGCCTGAAACCGGCGACCTATCAAAACCTTCTGCCCCAGGGCGTTCCCTTTGAACATGCCGTGGCGATGAAACCGGGAATGGCCTCTTTGCGGGTGCTGGTGGTGGACGAAAACTCGGGCCGCATGGGCTCGGTCACCATTCCGTCCGCGGTGATGAGGGCCGCCCCATGAGAGCGGAAGTAACCATGCGCTTTCTGGCCAGGCGCGACCGGCGGGCGGGGGGTCCCACGGACAGGTCTTCGCCCGTGGGGTGTCCGAGGCGTACAATTTCTGCGCCAATCCAAGTGGAGGAATACGGGGAATGAAACGGTTAGGTTGCATTCTTGCGCTGATTTTTATTGCCGTTCCGGCATGGCCGGCGAAGAAGATCACAGTGGGCGAATTGACTGACATGCTCAAGTCCATGTCGGAACAGAAGAAGGGCGACCTGGAGGTGGCCAACGCGCTCAAGCAGGTGCAACTGAGCGAAGAGCTGACCCGCAGCGCGATGAATAGCCTGGCTAACTACGCGCCCGGTCCGCTGACCACCGAGCAGATTTATGTGCTGGAAGCGAGCAGCGCGGTACTGGCGCCTCCGGCAACGGATATTCCATCAACCCCGGCTCCGGATGCCGCCGCACAAAAAGCCCTGCTCGACAAGGCAAATGATTACGCCGCCAAAACCTATGCCCAACTGCCGGCGATGAGCGCCACCAAAACCACCGTCCGCTTTCAGGACAACGTGGAGGCGCCGGGATCCAATTCCGGGATGCAGGGGGGAGCTAAAGAAATCACAACCGGTTCCGGCTTTACCGACCTGTTCATAGACCAAGTCCATAAAGTTAAAACCAAACTTGAAGGCGTGTTTGCCGCGCAACCAGGGAAACGTTGTCTACGAAACTGGCATCCCCGTCTGGCCCGCGGACCCCTGTCCGTCTGCCCGCTCCCAAATAGCCTGTGAAACCGCCAATGAGGATTTGCGGCATGCCCCCATACGTCGGGAAGGCCGACTGGGTTATGCCGCTGTTAAAACCATAGCCGTTGGGCCAAGCCGGCTGGGTAAACAGGTTTCTGTCCGCCGAGAGCGTTTGAGAGTCAATGTAGTCGTAGCCGGCCCGGGCTTCGTTGACCCAGTTGGAACCCGGAGTCCAAGTCCAACTCCCATCGTAGAGCGTGACATCCGAGGGAACATTGGCTTGCCACTGCGGCAATAACTGTCCTTGGTTACCGCCAGTGGCGTAAGTCACGGTTTGGTAGCTCTTGGAAACATAATAAAGCCCGCTCACATGGTGGTGGGAACTGATGGCATAGTCGCCCTTGATGAATCCGTTGTTGAGCGGCCCCAACGTCTTCAATCCCGGCTGAACCAATCCAGTCGCAGTGAAGGGGAACAGATTTTCAAACGTAGAGGAAGATGGAGTCACCACGCAGGTTGTGGGGTTCAAGCCTGCCAATTGCGCACTGAGCGGATTGATCTTTGCTGGACCCAACGCAAGGCAGGTATCAACCATGCTGTTATTTACACCCGCCCCAGGAACATCTGACGGG
>CAVREL010000084.1:0-144143 GCA_963720105.1 uncultured Acidobacteriota bacterium
CGATTACGTGCCAGATGGAACCGGCGTGGGGGAACCGCATCCCGGGCAGCGTTATCCGGACTGGACGCGTTTCGGCGGGACTTCCCACCGCGTGCTTGTTTTTGGGCCCGTCACGGACGCCGAGCGGCTTGCACGACTCGGCCGCCGGTGGGACAAACGCGTGGAGATCTCGCACAATCCCGATGTCAATCCCGTCCGCGCTGGCGTTGGAACGGGCGGCGTGGTCCTGATCCGTCCCGACGGCCACATCGGCTTCCGGTTCCCCTCCGTCGACGCGGAAGCGATCGCCGCACTCGATCGCCATCTCGCCTCGTATCTGATTCCGGACCCTTCCATCGGTCCGGTTTAGGGCAAGAAGGACGCCGCCGAGAATTATACCGAACGCCGAGAAGGCGCATTCCAGCCCCGAAAGCTTGACATTTGTACATCATAGATGTACAAACTCCATAACCTTACGTCGCCCATGCTACGGATCGATTTAGCATCCCGGGTTTCGGTTTATGAGCAGATCGCCAACGGTCTCAGGGCAGAGCTGGTGGCGGGAACATTCAGTCCCGGCGAGAAGCTCCCAACGGTCCGGACCCTGGCCATCAATCTTGGGGTTCATCACAACACGGTAGCGGAAGCGTATCGCCAGCTGGCGAACGAAGGTTGGTTGGAATTGAAACGGCACCACGGGGCAATCGTCCGTGAACGTGATCAGCCTGCAGCCGGACCCGATACGATGGAGCGGTTTACGCGGCCGTTACGAGAGCTGATTGCGAAGGGGTTGGCGGATGGACTGTCACCGAGTTCGCTTGCCCAGAGAGATGATCGACACCGCTCGTCGGCTGGAAGGAGAAACATCATTATGAACCACCAATTGCTCGGCATTAATCTTATCGTTGCTGCCACGATGGGCGGTATCGCCATTCTGCATCTTGTTATTCTTTGGTTCATGCCGCGCCTAACCCGGCCTGATCTTTACTTTGCGGTGACGGTTCCCTCTGGATTTCGGGATGCACCCTCGGGCAAATCCATTCTCCGGCGCTACCGGACTCAGCTGGTCCTTATTTCCTTGCTTGCCCTCTTGATATTCGCTGCCGGTGTTGCCTGGGTTGGTGTCCGCTTTGTTAGCCTGGGTCTCGTTATTCAGGTCTTCGCCGGATTCACCGCCTTTTACCTGGCGAGGAAACGCACCTTGCCGTACGCGGTGTCGCCCACCGCGGTCCGCGAGACGGAGCTACGAGAGCATGAGCGGGTTATTCCTGGCGGCTGGATCGCAGCCCTGGGACCGTTCGTTCTGTTGGCTGTCTGCGCCGCCTATCTTTGGTTTCATGGGGCAGAACCGCAGTCAAAACCCGGTTCAACGGTATATCTGCTCGCCATGTCCGGGGTCCTAGTTGTACTGAACCTGTTTCTTTACGGCTTAGCTCGTTGGGTACGACCGCTGTATGCCGGTGGAGCTGAGCATGCTCGCGAATTGAAGTTTCGCCGGACGGTTTCAGTCATTGTCCTCGCAGCGGAATACTACATCGTCTTACAGGCTTCATGGGTTCTGTTCATTCCGCGTCATCAGCCTCTGATGGCAGTTGCCACGGTACCGTTAGCGTTAATTTTTGCTCTCATTGTGGTGGTGGTACTTGCGCGTCTAGGTCAAGGCGGCAGCCGCGCACTCGCGGCAGGCCAGAACTCGCTCGGCTCTGCGGTGCCGGTCGGAGACCGAACGCCGGATCATTACTGGAAGCTGGGTGTCTTTTACTTCAATCCAGACGATTCAGCCATTTTCGTGGAGAAACGATTCGGTCTCGGATACAGCCTGAACTTTGCCCGGCCAATGTCCTGGATCATCGTGGCATTGTTGTTGATGGCGCCGTTGATCCCGATTTTGGCGCATGTTACCGGGTTTTTGCCGAAGGTTCGGGGATAGCGCTTCGCGCATAGCCGAGCGAAGCGCATGACAGATTACAAATGACAGATGACAGATCGGATCTGGGCGAGGCAGGGCGAGCAATCGTTCTCGGGCGCCGAACACCGAACGCCGAACGCCGAACGCCGAACGCCGAACGCCAAACGCCAAACGCCAAACGCCAAACGCCCCATCCATCTGGGCAAATCTGGGTTCATCTCACCCCGGCGAATTTCGGGGCTGCGGTTGGTATTTTCTTCGCGTCGATTCGCGTCCATTCGCGGTTGGCCTAGAATTTGTTGATTTTTGGCCAGGTCGGGGAACCTATTGTGGGCTAAGGCAGATTCTTGAGCATGACGTTTTACAGCATTTTGTTTCCTGGAGCAGAAGATCCCCAGGCTAGAGAGAGCGCTGAAGCACCCGAGTTCTTCAAAGACATGAACCTGATCCAAGTGATCGATGCGATCACAGTGGGGAAGGATCTCTATAATCTGAAGCCTCTGTTTTACACCTACATGCCCGATATCGATGTCATCGCGTATCGGCACGAAGTGCTTCACGATCTCGAGGATGAGGTGCTGCTCAAGAACCTCAAATCCTTCGCGCAGGAGATGATTAGAATGCGCGACTATCTTGCGCAGGCGAGCAAAGTCACTGATGACCGGCAGAAACAACGCTGGTTTTTGGACGCGGTGGGAATTTTTTGCGCCGGCATCGACCAGCTTGCCCGCGACCTCAGTTTAGCCAAACTCAAGTCGACCGCGTTAGCGGCATTCCGCGATTATTTGTCGGCCTACGTTGCGTCCAATTCGTTCAAGACGCTTGATACGGAAACCCGCAAGTTGCAAACGGATTTGGACTCGATCCGGTATTCCACGCTCATCCTGGGTTCCGGGACGTTCAAAGTGACGAAGTATAGAGAGGGCCTGGATTACAGCGCCGAAGTCGAACGGACCTTTAAGAAATTCGAAGAAGGAGCCGCCAAAGAATACAAATATCACTTCCCGAGCTTACCCCATCTGAATGTGGTCGAGGCCAAAGTGCTCGAGTTCGTCACCCAGCTCTATCCGGAGATCTTTGAAAATCTAGCCAGTTATTGTTCCCGATACGCGAATTATGAGGAGAAACCGATTCAGATTTTTGAGCGCGAGATCCAGTTCTACATCTCCTATCTCGACTATATCGAAACATTAAGACAGGCCGGCTTGAAATTTTGTTATCCTGAAATCACGACTGATTCCAAAGAGATCCGCAGCGACGGTGGATTCGATATTGCGTTGGCTTCCAGGCTGGTAGCGGAAGGGCATACGGTGGTTAGCAACGATTTTCATTTCAAAGATCCAGAGCGCATTTTTCTGGTGACGGGTCCGAACCAAGGTGGAAAAACCACTTTCTCCCGTGAATTCGGTCAGCTGCATTATTTAGCTGGTATCGGTTGTGTCGTGCCGGGACGAGCAGCCCGAGTGCACTTGTTCGACTACATCATGACTCACTATGAACGGGACGAGTACATGACCAATCTGCAGGGCAAGCTCCAGGACGATGTGATCCGCATTCATGAAATTTTGGAACGAGCGACGCCGAACAGCATCATCATTCTGAACGAGATATTTAGTTCGACTGCGCTGCAGGATGCATTGTTTCTGAGCAAACGGGTGATGGAAAAGATCCGCGAGCTGGACGCGCTGTGTGTTTGGGTAACTTTTGTGGACGAATTAGCGTCATACTCCGAAAAGGTGGTGAGTATGGTCAGCACAGTGGTTCCGGACAACCCGGCGATACGTACCTATAAAGTATTCCGCAAACCCGCCGAAGGGGTTGCCTACGCGTTGACGATCGCCGAGAAGTACGGGCTTACCTACGATCGGGTAAAGGATCGCATCAGTTTATGAAGGTTTGTCTTCTGCATCCGGAAAACAATTTTGTGTCGCCGCCGTTACCCTGGAATGAGCGAGCGTTAGCTCAGGACCTGGGACTAGACGCCGTGTTCGGGGTTATGGCGCATCGGGATAAATTCCTTTTCGGGGCGATTCGTGATGTCGTGCTGGCGAGTCTCACTACGAATGTCGACACCATTCTCTACCGGCAAAGCGTGCTCCAAGATTGTTTGAAACATCCGACCGTGGTCCGGGACCTTTACGCCATCGCCGTGAAAGGCGTGGAATGTGAAAACAAAGGGTATTGGGCTTTCTTCGGCAAATATCCCACCGGTCTCCTCAACCGCTCACTTGAGCTCATCAACATGTTAGTGGATGTACTGAGGAAACTGAGGCACCTGGCGGAAAAACAAACAGAGGGGTTCGACTCTGAGGGTTTCCGTAATTTGTTCGCCCGGCTTCGCCGGGAGCTGACAGACGAATATCTGCATGATGTCCAGGTCCATCTCAAAGACCTGAGATTTATCGATGGCACTTTGATTACCGCCAGGTTAGGTGAGGGTAATCGGGGAGCCAATTACGTCCTTCAGAAGTCCCCCGTTAAACGGTCCCGGCTCCAGAGGTTATTCGGCATCGACAAACAGTCTGGATTTACCTTCCGGTTGCATCCTCGGGATCAACGCGGTGCTAAAGCATTAGGCGAATATAACGAAAAAGGGATTACCCAAACCGCGACTGTCCTTGGTCAATCCGCTGATTATATTCTCAGCTTCTTTAGAACGCTGCGGACCGAACTAGCTTTCTATGTAGGTTGTTTGAACCTGCATCAGGCGTTGTCAGAAAAGAAAGAGCCGGTTTGTTTCCCGGTGCCGGTCAACGGGGAGGAACGCCAACATACATTTACCGAATTATATGATGTCGGACTTGCTCTGACTATCCGGCCGAAGGTAGTGGGAAACGATTTCCAGGCCCAGGGGAAAGAGCTGGTGATTATTACTGGAGCCAATCAGGGAGGTAAATCCACGTTTTTGCGCAGTATTGGTCTAGCGCAACTCATGATGCAATCTGGGATGTTTGTGGGAGCGACGTCATTTACTGCTAACATCTGTCCGAACTTATTAACGCATTACCGGCGGGAAGAGGATGAGACCATGCGGAGCGGCAAATTCGATGAAGAGCTCCAAAGGATGAGTGAGATCGTCGATCATTTGGCGCCTAATTCGCTGTTGTTATTCAACGAGTCGTTCGCCGCCACCAATGAACGCGAAGGTTCAGAGATTGCTCGCCAGATCGTCAGCGCGCTAGTGGAGCGGCGGATGAAGATCTTTTTTGTATCTCACCAATATACGTTTACCTCTGGATTCCACGGCCGAGAATGGGACAACGTGACGTTCTTACGAGCAGAAAGAAAAGAGGACGGCACTCGGACCTTTAGGCTGGCCCAGGCAGAACCTCTGCGCACGAGTTACGGTGAAGATCTCTACAATCGAATCTTCGAAGTTAAACCTGCTCCAGAAGGAACGAAGGAAGCGAGCGATTCGGAGTTAGTGAGACGGTGACGGCGAGACGGCGTGTGGGCGTTTGGGCGTGTGGACGGCGTGAGCACGTGTGAGCGTAGTGGCGCGAAGGCACGCAATGCCTCGCATCGGCGGTGCGACCAAATGGGACTGATGGGACCCATGAGACCGATGGGCGGCGTCTCATTAGTCGCCTCAGTCCCATAGGTCCCTTTCGTTAGCGGCGCCTAACGCGCTCCTCAACGCCGATACGCCGGAACGCCCATACGCCGAATCGGACCGCCGTCCGGCGGTTCCGAGCCGCATGAATAAAAGACTCTTGCGCTCCGTCTCTAGCTCGGCAACGGTTTGAGCCGAAGCTCAGGACTGCGTCTGCGGTCTCTGAGCTTTGCTTTAACTAATAGGACATAAGTACATGAACAGGACTGTTAAAACCAAAACCCTCATTGTGTCGGCCGTCGTCGCGTTTCTTGGACAGACCGCGATCTCGTTAGCCGGACCAACAGAAACCAGCTCGAAAGAAGTGCTTCCGCCGGCTGCACCGCCTCCGACCTCGTTCTTCAGAGCTAACGAGTTAGATTTCGGGGTGTTTGCAAGCTATGACAAAGGAGTGGCCGATTTTGCCAATCAAGGGATCGGTGAACACGCCTGGGGTGGCGGTCTCGATGTCGCCTATTTCCCCTGGTTATATGCGGGATTCAGGTTCCAAGGGTCAGCTATTAATATCAGCCGCGCAGATCAAACCGCTGGCATCGTCGATTATGATGCGGTTCTGCGATATCCGCTAGACTTAGTGGTACCCAACTTTCACCTGGCGCCATATGCATTCGGTGGGGTAGGCGGGTTACTTGGTGGTTTGGATGGAAATAATCGGTCTGGTGACCAACGAACCGATAGTAAGGTTCTCGGCAATTTTGGTGGCGGTCTCGAGTACCGTTTCACACCGCATGTCGGGATCTTTTCTGAAGCCGCCTACAACCTTATTGACGGCCCGCATAACAACGCGGTGCAGGTTAACTGGGGAGCACGCTTCGCGTTCTAACCGGCGAGAAAGCTAACAGACAGGTAGCTGCAGGGGGAGCCGTGAGCTGGGCTCTCCCTGTCGCAGTAGAGTAGGAGCTAGGAGCTAGGAGCTAGGAGAGGCGCCACGCCTCAGTATTTGAATAGCCGCAAAACCTGTCGCGCCGAAGGCTTGGCGAAGGCGGAAAGGCGCAAAAGGCACAAAAAGAAAACAAAACTCAACCGCAGCCCCGATATTCTCCGGGGTGAAATTAACGCAGATAAAATCTCAAGAGCAGCATCCTGATTTTACGACTCTTTATCTGCGTCTCTCTGTGTTCATCTGCGGTTAAGCCTTTTGTGCTTCGGTGGCTTTGTGTGAGGTTTTCTTTGCGTTCCTTGCGTTCTTTCGCGGCGAATTATTTGTCCCCCCTTTTGCGCTTTTTGCGCCTTTTCGCGGCTATCTATTTCGTCGGATCTTCGTGGGTCTGGAAAGATTATAGGCTGGCCAGAGACATACGAACGCCTTCCGCATACGACGTTTTGTTCAACGGGCCTAAGAGATTGGTAAGCGCGCCATCGTCTAAGAACAGCGGTTGAGTGAATAGATAGTGCATCTCAGCGACCTCTCTTAGAAGTGGATTGAACAAGCCTACGAGTTGCAACATGCGTTTCCCTGCGACGAACTTCCGCAGTGATCTTCCGGTAATGGATTCAACCAACTTTACCATTTCGGCTAAAGTGATTTTACCGGCGCCTGCCAGATTCCAGGTGTGACCATAAGCTCGGTCTTCGTGGATCAAACGGAACAGGAGTCGGGCGGCATCCGGGATATAAACGTATTCGTGCGGCCTATTAAGTGGTCCGATCAACTGCGCTGTTTTGCCGCTAGTTGCAGCCTGAAACAGGCTGGAAAGGTAACTCCTTTCGACCTTGGGACCGTAAAAATCAGGTAAGCGCAGAATCGTGCCGCGGATTCGTCCCGCCGCATCAGCGGCGAGCAGAATATCTTCTTGTTCCTTACGCATCCGGCCTTTGAAGGTCTGCGGGTTCCGGGGATGATCCTCCCGGACTAGAGTTGTTTGAGCAAGTCCGAAGGGGTAGACCGTCCCGACCAGAGTACAACGCTCGACTCCCTTTTCGATCGCTGCGGTCAACACTTGTTCGAACAAAATCGGATGTAACCGGAACTCGGTATAGGGCACTCCGACCAGATAAACGAGGGTTTGGATTCCCTCTAGGGCAGCACTGGCCGTTTCGGGTTTTGCCGGGTCCCAGACGGCGAGATCGGCGTGTGGGTGAGCTGCGAAGGCAGATCGGAGCTGGGTCAGGGAACGACCAACGACCCGAAAAGGTTGAGAACCGAAGAGAGGGGCTAACGCTTGTCCGAGGGTACCGGACCCGCCGAACAAGGCAATGGTGGGATTATTATGAGTTGCAGACATAAACAAGTAGAAATGAACAATGATCAATAAATGAACGACGTTTACTAAACGATGTTCAGTTTGCATTGGATTTTGGGCCCGTCAACCCTATTTTAGAGTCCAGTGTCGACCATCGCTCGCGCCCGACGTAAACAGGTCCTTCGCCAGAAAATCTTAGATGTATCCCGCGAAATCCTGCTCTCCCAGGGGTTCGCAGCGCTCACCATGCGACGGGTGGCTGAAGCGATCGATTATTCTCCCGCGGCGATCTATCTGCATTTCGAAAGCCGGGAACAGATCGCGCAAGAACTTTGTTTTGCCGGGCTTAAACGGCTTTATGAGCGGCTCCAGAGTGTCGCTGCGAAAGATCCGGCAACCCGGCTGTCTGGTTATGCTCGGGCTTATCTTGAGTATGCCCAAAGCGACCCGGAAACCTACCGACTTATTTTTATGGCGGACTCGCAGCTCAGCAAAGCGGTTTTCACTCATCGCGAGGCCGACAAAGCCGGAGCCGGCGAAGCGGCCCTTGGGCTGATTTTGACCGCATTTACCGAGCTTCAAATCGGCTCAAAAAAGCTGCAGCCGAAACCCATGGAGCTCGCTGAGCTCTTTTGGTCCGGCCTGCATGGATTAGCCAGCCTGCGGATCGCGTGTTCCCTTGCGTTGACGAGCGATGAATTCCGGTTGGCCCAGATGTTAACGGCGACGATAACGGGGAAGACATGAGCTAGGAGCTAGGAGCTAGGAGCTAGGAGAGGCGCCACGCCTCCAATATTGATTAGCCGCGAAGGATCGCAAAGAACGCAAAAGGGAAGAGGGACTAGCCGCAAAAAGGCGCAAAAAAGGCGCGAACCGTTGGCCCGAAAGCTTCCGGCCCAGTGTGTCCGATCGTCTGGAGGGGAGCCGCTTGTTTTCACACGCAATGGCCGGACTACCTTTGCGAGGAAATGTGCTAGGGCGGCGATATGCGCACCAAAGCGGCTCCCCTCCAAGCGCTGGGCGATGGCACGCTGTATCGACCGCGAACTTTTCGACGACGATTACAATCGAGCCGCGACAGGTCTCTACTAGCTCCTAGATTCCAGCTCCTGGTTGCTTTTCTCCTTGGGCTATTCCCAACTCCCTCCTTTGAGACATTGACGCAGTCCAAGCTTCAACGGACGGTTGGTTCCATGGATCATTCGAAGACGGCAGAGGGGGGAATAGAAACCGGACTTTTCACACCCTTAACCATTCGCGGGGTGAATTTTCGTAACCGGATCGCGGTTTCTCCGATGTGCGAGTACTCGTGCCAGGATGGTTTCGCGAACGACTGGCATCTGGTTCACTTGGGAAGTCGGGCGGTTGGCGGGGCGGCATTAGTGCTCACAGAGGCTGCCGCTGTGGAAGCACGGGGCCGGATCTCACCCGCTGATCTGGGGATCTGGAAGGATGAACATATCGAGAAACTGTCGCAGA
Organism: uncultured Acidobacteriota bacterium; assembly: GCA_963720105.1. Taxonomy (GTDB): domain Bacteria; phylum Acidobacteriota; class Terriglobia; order Terriglobales; family Acidobacteriaceae; genus Telmatobacter. The sequence goes on from CAVREL010000084.1 coordinate 9,164, forward strand.
TCACCTCGTTTATTAAAGAGCAAGGTGTTCTACCCGGAATGCAGATCGCCCACGCGGGTAGGAAAGCGAGTTGCCGGGTTCCATGGGAAGGCGGCTCCGCCATTCCGGCGGGGGAAGGTGGCTGGCAAACGGTCGCCCCTAGCGCTGTGCCGTTCCGTAACACTGATCCTGTTCCTAATGAATTAAGCCTCCCTGAAATCGCAAGAATCGTGGAAGCCTTTGGTGCAGCTGCTCGCCGGGCGTTAGCTGCCGGGTTCCAGGTGATTGAGATCCATGCTGCACATGGTTATCTACTGCACGAATTTTACTCGCCGCTGTCTAATCAGCGGACCGACGAGTATGGCGGTTCGTTCGAAAACCGGATCAGGCTCACCGTTGAAGTGGCAAAGACGGTCCGCTCAATTTTATCGGGTCACAATCCATTGTTTGTCCGGATCTCATCTACAGACTGGATGGAGAACGGTTGGACACTGGACGAGTCAGTTAAACTAGCTGAACGCCTGCGGGATGTTGGAGTCGATCTAATCGATTGTTCTTCCGGCGGAGTGGTTCCCAATGCGAAAATCAGTGTTGGCCCTGCTTATCAAGCGCCGTTCGCCGAACGGATCCGAAAGGAAGCCGATATTTTAACTGGAGCTGTTGGCATGATCACGGATCCCGGCCAAGCAAACCGGATCGTTCGATCCGGACAAGCCGATCTCGTGTTGTTAGCTCGCCAAATGCTTCGAGATCCTTACTGGCCATTGCACGCAGCACAAGCTCTTAAGGGCCCGCTCGAGCCGCCTGTGCAATATTTGCGGGCGTTCCCGGAACAGGAGTGAGGCGTGAGACGTGAGAAGTGATTGGTGATTGGTGATTGGTGGAAAGAAGCGGTTCGCGGCTAGAACAACGCGAAGCCTAGCAGAGCCGTGAAGCGGTGAAAATTTATAGCCTAGGGTGAGCTTGAGAGCCCTAGGAATGCGTTTCAAAAAGACGATTAGGCCGCTTGTTTTCACACGCAATGGCCGGACTACCTTTGGGAGGAAATGTGCTAGGGCGGCGATATGCGCACCAAAGCGGCTCCCCTCCAAGCGCTGGGCGATGGCACGCTGTATCGACCCGCGAACCTTTCGACGACGACTACGATCGAGCCGCGACACGTCTCTACTAGCTCCTAGATTCTAGCTCCTGGTTGCTTTTCTCTTTGGGCTATTCCCAACTCCCTCCTTTGAGACATTGACGCAGTCCAAGCTTCAACGGACGGTTGGTTCCATGGATCATTCGAAGACGGCAGAGGGGGGAATAGAAACCGGACTTTTCACACCCTTAACCATTCGCGGGGTGAATTTTCGTAACCGGATCGCGGTTTCTCCGATGTGCGAGTACTCGTGCCAGGATGGTTTCGCGAACGACTGGCATCTGGTTCACTTGGGAAGTCGGGCGGTTGGCGGGGCGGCGTTAGTGCTCACAGAGGCTGCCGCTGTGGAAGCACGTGGCCGGATCTCACCCGCTGATCTGGGGATCTGGAAGGATGAACATATCGAGAAACTGTCGCAGATCACCTCGTTTATTAAAGAGCAAGGTGTTCTACCCGGAATGCAGATCGCCCACGCGGGTAGGAAAGCGAGTTGCCGGGTTCCATGGGAAGGCGGCTCCGCCATTCCGGCGGGGGAAGGTGGCTGGCAAACGGTCGCCCCTAGCGCTGTGCCGTTCCGTAACACTGATCCTGCCCCTAATGAATTAAGCCTCCCTGAAATCGTAAGAATCGTGGAAGCCTTTGGTGCAGCTGCTCGTCGGGCGTTAGCTGCCGGGTTCCAGGTGATTGAGATCCATGCTGCACATGGCTATCTACTGCACGAATTTTATTCGCCGCTGTCTAATCGGCGTACCGACGAGTATGGCGGTTCGTTCGAAAACCGGATCAGGCTCACCGTTGAAGTGGCAAAGACGGTCCGCTCAATTTTATCGGGTCACAATCCATTGTTTGTCCGGATCTCATCTACAGACTGGATGGAGAACGGTTGGACACTGGACGAGTCAGTTAAACTAGCTGAACGCCTGCGGGACGTTGGAGTCGATCTAATCGATTGTTCTTCTGGCGGAGTGGTTCCCAATGCGAAAATCAGTGTTGGCCCTGCTTATCAAGCGCCGTTCGCTGAACGGATCCGAAAGGAAGCCGATATTTTAACTGGAGCTGTTGGCATGATCACGGATCCCGACCAAGCAAACCGGATCGTTCGATCCGGACAAGCCGATCTCGTGTTGTTAGCTCGCCAAATGCTTCGAGATCCTTACTGGCCATTGCACGCAGCACAAGCTCTTAAGGGCCCGCTCGAGCCGCCTGTGCAATATTTGCGGGCGTTCCCGGAACAGGAGTGAGAGGCGGCGCTTCGCGAATAGCCGATCGCCGAGCGAAGCGCATAACAGATGACAAATGACAAATGACAGATTGGACCTGTGCGTGGCAGACGGCAATTGGGGCGCCGCATACCGATCCGAGTTGCCATCGGCTATCGGCTATTGGCTATTGGTCATGCGCGAAGCGCTAGTCGCGGACGCCGAGAACGGCGTCTTGCACTTGGTCGATTAGTGCGCCGTTCATCGGGATCGAAATATCGCTGAGCAGGAACAAAGCGAGGTGGGCGACATCTTGCGGCTTGATAAGCCGGCCCCATGACATGCGGGCCTCGGCTTCCTCCAACCATGCTTCGCCTCTTCCCAGTTTCACCGCTTGCATCTCCCGTTCTCCGTCAGTGTCCGCCCAACCGAGGTTAATCCCGAATATGCGGATCCGATCCTTTCTATGGGCAAAAGCAGCGTTCTTGGTGAGAAGCGAGAGCGCGGCCTTAGTAGCGCCATAGATCGCGAGATTAACCGATGCTCCGTGGGCTTGGAACGATAAGACATTGACAATCGAGCCGGGTGCTTTGCGTTCCTGCAGATGGCGGATCACAGCCTGCATCAGAAACATCGGGGCACGCGTGTTTACGGCAAACAGAAGATCAAAGAAGGCCGGATCCACCGTGGCCACCGACCCGCGGTCGCTGAGCCCGGCCGCATTAACCAACCCATCTAGCCGGCCAAACTGTTCGACGGCTGACGCTACAATCTTGGCAGGAGCGTCATGCTCCACCAGGTCGCCGGGAACAAAAGCGGCTTTCGCCCCTAGTTTCGATATTTCGGCGGCGACCGCATCCACACGCTTGCTTGGGCGATCAGTGAGAACAATTCCGGCCGCACCAGAGCGGGCAGCTTCAATCGCAATTGCTCTGCCCAGGCCTTGCGCAGCGCCAGTTACCAGAAAAATTTTGTTATCAACACGAACTTCCATTTAGGGACCCTTGGAGAGATGGAGCGGTGGAGTGATGGAGTGATGGAGTAACGGAGTGCTTGCTGTAGTGGCTGTGGTGCTGGCACGTCTACAAGAGGCGAAGCTTGGGTGGAGAACACCATCTGCGTAAATCTGCGTTCATCCGCCTTCGCAAAGCCTACGGCGCGACAGGTTCTGCGGTTGAAAATGTTTTGCATTTTATTCGCGTCCATTCGCGGTTTTTGGTTTGCGCTTATTGTGCCTTTCCGCCTTCGAAGCGACAGGTTTTGCGGTTAATCCTGGTTTTCGATTTAGGGTGCTGACGCGGTTTCCTGTGGCAACAATACCGCTTTCACGATTTCGCCGGAATGCATGGTTTCAAATGCCGTGTGCCACTCGGCTAATGGGAAGATCCGGCTGAACTCTGGACCGAGGTTCAATTGACCCGAGGCCAACAAACGGATGATTCGTTCCCAGATCGGCCAATTATGCGAAAAGCTGCCCTGCAAGGTCACCGCTTTCTTAACCAATGGATCCAGCGAAAAATTAAATGGTTGATGGCCCCAACCGACTTTACTGATCTGGCCGGCCGGCCGAACAATATCCAGCGCGAGCTTGAGCGTAACGGAAACGCCGGCGGCATCGACCACGACATCGAACCCGTGTCCATCTCGGAGTGACCGGGTCCACGCGACAACATCTTCACCGTCGGCACCGAGAGTCGCGGAAGCGCCAAGCCGCTCTGCAATTTGCAATCGACGTTTATCCGCGGGCGTACCGATCACGACGATCTCACCGGCGCCGGCAAGCTTTGCCATAGTGGCGCACAGAAGCCCGATCGGCCCTGGCCCGATCACTGCGACCGTGTCGCCGGGGAAAATACGGGCATTACCACAGGTAGCATTGTAAGCAACACAACAAGGTTCGGTTAAAGCGGCGAGTTCAAAACCTAACTTGTCGGGAACATGATGCAGGATACGTTCCGGCACCTTTGTGAAGTGGGTCATGGCTCCGTCAACACCAAACCCGTACCCGCGTCGGCCGGGATCCAGATTATACAAGCCGGAGTGAGCAAAGGGAGAGCTCTCATCGATGATCGCCGCGGTTTCACTGACTACGCGATCTCCTTCCTTAAAACCGTGAACGTTCTTACCGGCCTCAACGATCACTCCGCCAAACTCGTGCCCTAAGATCACCGGATAATTGATATTCCCGCCGGTGTGCTTCTCGTAAGCTACGTGAATATCGGTGCCGCAAACCCCGACCGCTTGAACGGCCAGTAGCACCTCGTTTTCACCAATTTGCGGGACCGGAACTTCGCGGAGCTCGACACTGTGAGGTTCAGCTGCGTAGTTAACAACGGCGGGCATTGTGCTATTCATGAGCAATGGGGTTGCATGACATGTGGATCGATTGTGGACGGCATGCAAGGGGCAGGTGAGAAGGAGAGGTGAAAGGTGATTGGTGATTGGTGGCGGTCGAGTCGTGGAGCGATGGTCGTACCCGAAGCGGGCGGAGAAACCCAGCGCCTGGAGGGGAGCCGCTTTGCAGGTCGGCAGCTTTGTCGGGCGGCAGCCACCGAAAGCATTCGGGGTAGACAGGCGGCTCCCGGGAATAGTCCCTGGCGATGCTTTTGCCCGGCGTCTCTGTTTCGATTCCGTTAGTCGAGGCGAGTTCAACAGAGCTGCAAAACGCTGGCACATTCCCGGGAGCCGCCTGCTGCGAACCTGCAAAGCTGCCAACCTACAAAGCGGCTCCCCTCCAGGCGCTGGGTTTCTCTGTCCCGCTTCGGGCACGCTCCGTCACGATTCGAAGCTGCAAACGACCCCATTCTGGCTAATCTTGCGCGATGGATCAGAACCCCTCATTGCGAATTGCATTCAGTACTTTGGCGTTCACGGATCGGAACCTGGAGGCGGCGATCTCGCTTGGCAGCTCGCTAGGCTACGCTGGTGTCGAGCTGCGGGTCATTGACGGAAAACTATTTGATTCTTCCTTGTCCGCCGTCGACCGCGCACGCGTTAAGCAGACGGTTGCGGCCGCTCGTTTGCCGATTGTGGCGGTCGGTAGCTCGGTCGTTCTCACCAAAGAAGAACCCGGTCCTGAACTGCGCCGAATGCTCGAGCTCACGAACGAATGGGAATCGCCGTTTATCCGCGTCTATGGCGGTCAGTTATCCGAAGATTCTGCGACTCGCCAAAAGCAGATGGAGTCGGCGGTTAAAGTGTTGGAGGAAGCGATCCCGATCGCCGAACGCCTTGGTGTGGTTATGCTGATCGAGACGCATGATGGCTTCTCCGCTTCTTCGGTGACGGCGGAACTCCTGGCCAAGGTTCCATCAAAATGGGTCGGCGCCATATGGGATAGTCTTCACCCACATCGGATGGGGGAAACACCCACTGAAGTTTACCAGAACATTGGTGCTCGAACTTTTCACGTCCACATTAAGGATGGCCGGCGTTCAGCGGCACACAAAGGCGGTTGGCAACTCGTGCCGTTAGGTGAAGGAGAGGTACCGGTTCCGGAAGTGATCCAATTGCTGGTTGCCGGTGGTTACAAAGGTTTTCTCACGGTCGAGTGGGAAAAATATTGGCACCCTGAGATCGAAGCGGCTGAAGTGGCTCTTCCACATGAGTTGAAGGTGCTGCAGGGCCTTGTGAATAGCCAATAGCCGATAGCCAAGAGGAGAGCCTCGCGCAGAGGACGCGAAGGACGCAACGGATTGTCTATTAACGGGGTTCAACCGGGAGGTTGGCCAGTCGTTTAATACCGTTTTTAAGATGTTCCTCGCCGAGATTGATCAGGTATCCGAGGACTCAATCCAGATTCTTCCTTGTCTTTCGTTGCGTCCTTTGCGTCCTTTGCGCGAGGCTCTGACTTTTCGCAGCTATTCCTTCTTCTCGCTGTCCTTCTTTGCTTTCTCCTCGTAGTTTTGCATTAGTTTTTCCGAGGCTTGACGGGCGGCGGCGCGGAGAAGCATTTCTTGTTCGTCCGGGTTGTTACGAAGGTCTTCGGGTAGGATCGCCGGTAAACTCTTATCGTCACTCTTAATGACTGCTTCGTGTGACCACAGCGTTTTGTCATCCGGTGTAACCAGTTCGGCGTATAGGGTCATCAGCGGGCGCACTTGGCGTGACACTATCTCCGCCATACCGAAGCCGTATTTGCGTACAGCCAGACGAAACCGGTCATCTGTCGTACTGTTGTCCTCCGGGGTAAAACCTTTGCTGCGGATGACATCGGAGAATTCTTCATGAACAAAGACGGCGAGCGGCGTCAGGTTACGGCGTTGGCTGGTCGCGTCATGAACATACTTTTTGACAGCACCTCTGGTCGCCACTGAGGCTGCCAGCCCCATCGAAGCTGCGAGTTCTATCGATTGGGACAAGCCGATGAACGTCATTTTTTCAGGGTACGGAATGGACTGGTCGACCTGAACAGGGCCGGGAGAAAGAGCACTGGCCGAAATTGACTCCAACATCGCGGCACAGATAGCCAAACACAACGCTAAACGATAGGCACAACTCATCTACGAGCGTCACACAAAGCCACGATGACACAAAGATCAAGGTTCGGGTTAATAGCTCCGCCTTCGCCAAGTCTATGGCGCGACTAGCTGCGAAAAGGCACAAAAAGCGCAAAGAAAAAAGCGAAGAAAATCTCAGCGGCAAAGACGGCAAAGACGCAAAGGTTAAGAGGGTGATCTATAAACAATGCGCGGCTCTCGTAGGCTGCGCCCTTTTCAACGCCGAATTTCATCTGCGTAAATCCGCGTCCATCTGCGGTTCCACTGTCTTTTGCCTTTGCGTCTTTGCGGCTTTAGCGTGAGATTTCGTCTTAGTGTTTGCGTGGATCCTCGATCTATGCAGACATTTCTTCAGGACATTCGATTCGGAATCCGCAGGTTCAGAAAAGATCCGGCTTTTATGGTGGTGACGATTGTCACGTTGGCTCTGGGAATCGGTGCAACCAGCGCGATTTTCAGCGTCGTTAACGGGGTGCTGCTCCGGCCGCTTCCGTTTCCCCATTCGGAACGGGTGGTGATGCTGATGGAGCAAACCAAAGCCTTTCCGAGGCTTTCAGTCTCTTACCAGAACTTTGTCGATTGGCGGGCCAGAGCGCAATCCTTCGAATCAGTGGCCGCGGTTCGGAACGCTGTAGTCACACTAAGCGGGGCGGGCGAGCCGGAACGGTTACCTGCTCAAATGACGACCGCTAATCTCTTTAGTACGCTGGGCATCGACATAACCGAGGGCCGCCCTTTTACCGCGGAAGAAGATCGAGCCGGTGGTCCGGGTGTAGTGCTGATCAGCCATGGTTTGTGGGAAAGACGTTTCGGCGGAACGAAAGATGTCATTGGCCGATCATTAACGCTGGATAACAAACCGTACACGGTTATTGGAGTGTTACCTCCGGGCTACCAGGTCTTACTTCAAATGCCGGACGTCGTGCTGCCATTTGAACCCTGGGCAAAGACCCTTCCCGATGACCGGGCATGGCATCCCGGGATTGTTCCTATTGCCCGACTCAAACCGGGAGTTTCGTTGGAACAAGCTCGCAGCGAAATGACCGTTATCGCTAAAGCGCTGGAAAAACAGTATCCGGTTTACGACACGGGCACGGGTGCATTCGTAAACCTGATTCAAGACCAGATGGTGGAGAACGCCCGTCCGGCTCTCCTGGTGTTATTAGGAGCAGTCGGGTTGGTCTTGCTGATCGCTTGTACCAACGTCGCCAATCTATTGTTAGCGAACTCTGCTGGACGTCACCAGGAATTCGCAGTGCGTCGCGCCATCGGCTCCAGCCGGTTCCGGATCTTTCGTCAATTACTAACGGAAAGTATCCTGTTATCGATTGCCAGCGCAGTATTGGGGTTATTGCTGGCCTGGGCCGCAGTCCCGGTCTTGGTCGGACTGGCGGGACCGAGTTTACCTTTTGGTAACCGGGTTTCAATTGATTGGTCGGTCCTGTTATTCACTATCGCCGTGGCGACCTTTGCCGGCATTTTGTTTGGGTTAGCGCCATTACGTTACGTCATCCGGATGGGCGTGCCCGAGACCTTGAACGTCGCGGTAAAAGGCGGTGCAACCCGTAGCGCATCCATGATGCGGGCTGGGTTAGTGATAACGCAGATTGCCGTAGCCGTCCTTTTACTGGTAGGCGCCGGACTATTGCTGCACAGCTTTGAGCGCTTGGTTGCAGTTGCTCCCGGGTTCAGCCCGGATCACATCTTGATCGCGGATATTCCGTTATCACCCAATTCACATAGCAAACCGAACGAGCGGGTGGACTTTTACGAGCGCATACTGGAGCAGACGGCGACGTTGCCAGGCGTTAGTGCTGCCGCTGCTTCCTCGGTTGTGCCATTGAGCCCGACGGCCTCGGCTTTATACTTCAATATTCGGGGACGGCCACCCCTAAACAACCAATATTCACTCGCCAATTATCGGGCGGTTAGTCCGAACTATTTCGGGGCGATGCGAATTCCATTACAACAAGGCCGTTTGTTCCAGGACACGGATCGGGAAAATCATCCGCCAACGGTGATCATCAATAGCACGTTCGCCCGGACTTTTTTCGGTAATCAATCACCGCTGGGACAATACATGCAAGTTGGCGGGCTGCCGGATGATGAAGTTCCCTGGATGGAAATCGTGGGGGTAGTAGGGGACGTGAAACAAGCGTTAAGCGGTGAAGCACCGGCCGAGTATTATATTCCTTACCGGCAGGTAGACGGCGTATTACCGGTCCAGTTTCTGTCGCTGGTTGTACGTACGGAAAGTAACCCGCAAGCGTTGGCGAAGTCGGTGGAACGCGTGGTGCATCAGATTGATCCGAATCAGCCGGTGACAAAGATCCGCAGCATGGAAGACAATATTGCGGATTCGATTTCCGAGCCGCGTTTTCGGACAGTGTTGTTAACGCTTTTTGCGGGGATCGCACTGGCCTTAGCTGGGATCGGCATTTTCAGCGTCATGGCTTACACGGTAACCCAGCAGACGCGCGAGATCGGCGTCCGGGTGGCTCTGGGAGCTTCCCGCAGCCAGATTTTCAGTCTGACGCTTGGTTATACGATACGTCTGACCGTGATCGGTATGATACTGGGATTGGCAGCTTCGTTTCTGCTAACTCGGTATGTGGCCGCCTTTTTGTTCCAGGTACCAAGTTATGACCTGATTACCCTGACCGGCACAGCGCTGGTTATCGTGGCGGTCGCGATTGCGGCGTCCTATATGCCGGCTCGCCGGGCTACTGGGATCGATCCAGCGAAGGCGTTAAGGCAGAACTAGTGAAAGGTGAGAGGTGATTAGTGATTAGTGATTGGTGATTGGGGGGCGATCAGGGGAGGGCGCGCGTCCCCGCGCCGCGAGGACGTGCCACAACCTAAACGCGTATTTTCGTCCGCGATCGCAACATATCCTCGGCTTCGGTAACAATCCGGCGGCTGCCGGACGGGGACGCGATCCCTCCCGGGCGATGGGCGAAGGCCGGATTCGACGACGAGAACGCAGGCCCCGAACGGCGCCATCCTACGACTAATACCCGATTTCCTGTTTGGCCACAGCGCAGTGGCTGCGGGTGAGGTTCAGCGCCGCGTTCAATGTTTCGATCCGGTCGATCATCACGCTCCAGTCCACATAATCTGTACGCAGCTTCCACCAGATCGCCAACCAGCCGCGCGGGACAGTCAATCGTGTTCTGACCTCAGCGAGAACTTGCGGCTGGTTGTAAGCCTCGATCAAAGCCAGCGAACACGGCACCCATTGTTCCGCAGAAACACATCCCATCAAATCCTGGAGAAAGACAAGTAGATCGTCGGCGTGTCTTTCGACCGCCGGCAGGGACTTATCGTGGATCAGCTCAAAATCAATGAGCCGGGCCTGGTCAGACTCGAGGTCGTAAAGCAGGTTTTCAAGATGCGGATCTCCATGAGACCAATAATCGCCGAGTTGGCTGCACCGGAGGCCATGCGCTCGACGCAATTCTTTGCCAGCCGCTTGGATCGCCTGGATAGCAAACGGCGAATCAGTGACCCATTCTCGCAGACTTTTTCCCGGCACGATTCCTACGCATACGGTGCGTCTGCCTTCAGAGAAGACTTGGAGAGACCGACCGTACAACAGACGGAAACAACCAACTTCCCAGGATTGCCATTTTTTGAGGTCGATCCACAGATGGATGCGAGCTCGAGCGACAAAAAAGAAAAGATTCGCGAAAACGGCGATCAACCCACTACCCAGCTGCCGCCGTTTAATCCACATTAGACAGTTACCGCGTTTTTCTCGGCTGATCGCGTTGACTTTGATTGATTCGATCGTACTCGCCAATCTGGATAAAGCGTCTAGGCGGGCGCGTCTGATTGTCTGCGCACAATATGGGAGGATTCTGAGACCACACAAAAAGGAACGCCTCTTCCTATTCACTGAGAACATTGATTCTTGTTGTAACGGATGATAAGAGACCGTTAGGAAGCAGGGACTTACTCACCTGAGTCCGTAGGCGTTAAGGCGATATCGTGCGGAGCTGGGAGCGACAGCTAAACAACAATTCCTCTTTGAACTGATTGATAATGTAGTTGTATCTCAAATGTTACAATATTGTAACAAAGTCAACTAATCAATGCCACACCAAAGAGGTAAGGGTAAAGACAAGTAAAATTGCAACAATCGCTAACGCGACCCGCCATTCACCGAGTGTCGGTTTCCAGTCAAATGCTATTTTTTCTGCTCCTGACCACGGAGTCAGTCGCGGAAGAAGCCGCGGTACATTCTGACAGTATTCTTCGTATTGGTGCCCGAAAGTTCGTCTTAAGAACTGTTCTTCGGCTGGGATAACCGCAAAGTAAAAGATCGCGAAGACCGCAAAGTATGGAATGAGAGCGATCCAGCTCGATAGCAGACCTACCATGCCTAACCCTATGAGCATGCTCCCAAGGTAGATCGGGTTCCGCACAAAACTATAGAGGCCGCCCGTTGACAGCCGTGGCGCTTCGATTTGTTCCGTCCGGGTGTGGCGCCCGGCAAAGCCATCCGCCAGTGAGCGTATCCCTAGGCCCAGTAAGACGAGAATTGCGGACAAGACCTTCCAAGCCGGCCAATCATTCCATTGCGGCCGAGCTCTAATCAAGAAAGCTGCCAGAAACGCGATAATCAGTCCGAACAACAAGCGATGGGCGAAAAATTTCCGACCCACCATTATTGCGAATCGTTTCCATGAACGGGCCGGCCCAGACGGTCGCTGCTCAATCTCCGACGTCATGTAAAACAGATAGCCACAGATAGGCCTCAGTTCCTTTTATCTGCGTAAATCCGTGTTTATCTGCGGTTGGTCCTCTCTTCGCGGTTCCTACAAATAATACTCGATTTCCGGTTTGGCTATTTTGACGTCTTCCCAGGGCATTCCAAAACGGATCCGGTGCCAGGCGTTGTTCATGTACCCCTTAAAATTCCAGACACTTTCCGGGGATTCAGGCTGGGTGTTGGCGGCGGAATCCCAGGCCCGGGCGCAGACGAGTTCGCCGACGAGCAACTTTGGAATCAGCACTTGCCATCTTCTCCAAATGCCGGGTTCAGGCGGATCTTGAAAAGAAGCTTCGCGCCACTTCAACGGATCACCGTATCCAATATCGACTCGCACAACATGGCGATTCCCGCCTGCGGTGGCGTAGCCTTTAACTAAGAGCGCGCCGGAGACATCTTCGATCGCGCAGATACATGAATTAACCGACAGTTCGCCCAGCTCCAGAGCGTGTTCCCAATCGGCGCTAGCGGACGATACCTCGGACGAGAACAATCGGTAGGCGTGGGCGTGGTACAGATTTTTGGAAGGCTGGGCGAGCAGATTGATTTCTTTCAGCCATTTCACGCTGCGCGCTCCGATGTAGCCGGGGACGATCGTTCGCAAAGGAGCACCGTGCTCTTGAGCCAGAGGGCGGTTATTCATCTCCCACGCGAGTAGTACATCGCCCTGGAGCGCCCGGCTCAGCGGGATCGATCCGCCGAAGTGAACTTCGGTGCCTTCTTTCAGACAGCGGTCTGCGCCGATAAACTCAACATGTCGCGCCCGATCGTCGAACCCGGTAAAATGGAGAACGTCGGTTAGCGAACAGCCTTTCCATCCGGCGTTACTGATCGCTTCATTCCCCCAACCGACCTCATGGGGGACCGGCTTGATGGCGGAGGCGCTGGAGCGCCGGTTCCCGGCGCACTGAAGCGTGGCCGCGATTTCCTTAACCGGGAAACGTTCGGCCAGTTCTTGCAGCGAGAACTGGCAGGGACGTTGGGCCAGTCCTCCAACCGTTAGCCGATGAGTCGCATCGTTAAGTTCGGGAATATCGCCGTGGGTGCGAATAAAGAAGTCTTCGACCGGCGTAGCGAACTCTTCAATGAGCCGGTCCAGCGGAGGGCCGCCATTCGGCGGGGTTTCTTGATGAAAAATGAAATCGGGATGCTTATTGAACGGCGCGCCCATGCCCCATTTTATCCCGTGAAAGGTGAAACGTGAAAGGTAAAAGCGCAGCCTGCTTTTTTGCGTCTTTTATCGGTTTGTGTTCGGAGCCAACACGTTGACGATCGATTCGAAGATTGTGCCGCTGGCGTTCTTGTAATTGCCCTCTTCGTCAAAGGCGCTTTGAGAGTAGGTAGTTACAATGGTCACGGTTAGTTTCCTGGCGGGAAGATAGCCTGCGATTGCGCCGCAGCCGGCGAAGTTTTTGGATTGCGTGACCCACGAACCAAGGATCACGACGCCGAGTCCGTAGTTGCGCTCTTTAGTGTTTTGCTGGCAACTGGGGCAGTTCGGGTCCGGATGGCCGAAGCCAATCAGGTTCGGATTGATCTGAGCGGCGGACGATTCTTTGGAGAGCAGTTTGCCGGTACCGACGGCTTCTATCGATTTAGCCAGGTCGTTAATGTCCGTTGTTTGCACCGCGCCTTCGGCTGTGGTCCAGGATGGGTTCCAAAAGGTTGATTCTTCGTAGAGAATCGAGCTGGCGGGGACGCCGAGCTCGCCCCGGCGTTCGGAACTGAAGCTGTGGAGGATCGGCGCCGGGATCTCGGGTGTATCGATGCTCTGCGTCTGCTTCAGGTCCATCGGCCCGCAGATATATTTCTGCATGGCGGTTGCTAACGGTAAACCGGTGATCATCTCCAGGACCCGTCCCAGGATGACGTAGTTAGTGTGCGAATAGGCCCAATTCGTGCCCGGCTCAAATAGCAGTGGTCTGCTAGTGCCGATCCGGATCAGATCGTCGGAAGACCATTGCCGGAAAGGATCGAGACTGAGGGCATGGGTAACCTCCGGCTGATAGACATAATCGGCGTATCCAGATGTCATGTTGGCGAGATTCTTCAGAGTGATCCGATCGGCGGATGGCAGGTCGGGCAAAAACTCGCTCAACTTAGTATCCAGGCTCACTTTCTTCTGATCGACCATTTCCAGGAGCATGGTTGACATGTAGGTGAAAGCCATGGCGCCGTTCCGAAAATGCATCGGCACCGTTGCCGGCACCCCGGTCATCGATTCACCTTCGGCTTCGGTGTAGATATTTTGGCCGCCGGAATTCACCGCCGCGATGATGGCTTTCACGCCGTATCGTTTTGCCGCGTCATGGACAATCGCTTCGACGGCCGGGATTTGTTGTTGGAGTGCGAGCTCAGGAGTGGTGGCGGTGTCGTGGCGGCTGGGGGTGGGAAGTGGGGGGTGCAGCGTCGGAGGCAGAAATGACAAACGACAGGCGAAGCGCATAGCCAATAGCCAATAGCCGATAGCCGATATTAAAGGGGAACGACAAGGAGTGCATGGGGGGTTGTGATATTTTGCCAGAATAGGAATCAAGCACGCCAAGACGCAAAAAAGGGAGAATAGGAATCGCACGCCAAGACGCAAAAAAAGGGGCTAAAGGGAAGAGGACGTGATTAGTGATTGGTGATTGGTGATTGGTAGGGCGAGGCTCCCGAAAGAGCGTGGGATTGATCAAAGCTCAGCCGCCCAAACCTCACCAATCAACAAGCTACGTACCTAAAACGTGCCGAGCCGTGGTCTGTCATGGGCCACGGCTCGGCGCGTCTCTTGGCCTCGCTCGATGGTTGTTCCAGTGCAGGCAATCTTCCCTTGGTCAATGGCTCGGTCTTGCGGGAGCCTCGCCCTACCAGGCTTCGGCCGGGCCCACCAATCACCAAGTTCACCAATCACCAATCACCTCTCCCCGACCACGGCTGGCGTCTCGTCTTTCTGGCGTTCGATGTAGCCGTACACCTCAGGGAGGATAAATATAGCGGATAGGAAGGCGATGAGTGATGAGAGCGAGACTATGGCTGTCGCTATGGAGATACCTACGTGTTCGAACAGGACCGGGAATAGGAAGATGGTAACGAAATTGGGTAGTTTGACGAAGATATAACCGAACCCGGAGGCGGTGGCTTTGTATCTAGAGGGAGCGACCATTGAGCAGATCGTCATCCCATTGGATGCAGACCAGTAATGGAACCACATTAGAGAGGCAGCGGCGATTGGGAGCGCGATTCTCCAGTCCAGGGCGAGGAAGATTGCCGCCGCCACTAATGAAAGCCAGGTCCCGCCAAAACCCCATTGAGAGATACCGCGATGACCTAGTTTCGGTGTGATCGCAGGAGCAACAAATCCGCTGATCGTGGCGATGACATAGATCCCAGCTAAGAGAAAGTTAATGCTCACCATGTCCTTGATTCCGATTAGCAAGAAAATGATCGGAAGATAAAAGCCAAACGCGGAGAACTCGATTCCTTGGGCCGCGTTCGAGATCCAGGCGTAAATACTGGCTCGCCGGCGGGTCTTGTCGCTCCAGATATCCGCTAGAAAGTCGCGGGTGCGCGGTCGCTGGACCTGGTAATCTTCATCCGGCAACATGTCCAACGGGTCATTGAATATCTGTTTAGCGACTTTCTTGGCTTGTTTAAATTTGCCGGATTGAATCAGGGAAAGAGCGGTATCAGAAATATCGAGCCGCATCAGGAAAAGGATGAGGGCAGGAACGGCTCCTAAGGCGAGCCCGATTCGCCAGAGCAAATCGTGGTTCATGCCGCTGAGGAACATGATTGTGACCACGATGATACAGCCGACCTCGCCCAGACCGAACATACCTTGCCAACGGTTGCCCATGACTTCGCGTTTACCTTTCGGCATCGATTCCATGATGTAGGCGTAGCCGGAGGCGACATCGCTCCCCAACGGTATACCGAGCAACAATCGGATTATAACGAGTTCCCACATGTTATGGGCGAAAGCCTGAGTTATGGCTAGAACAACAAATAGCGCCATGGTAGTCAGGAAAACCACGCGGCGCCCAAGACGATCGGCTGCCCAACCGCCGATCACGGCGCCGATTAACGCACCCAATTGTACTGAAGCCGATGCCAGGCCCAGTAAGGCTGCATCTGGCTTGAACTCGTCTTTGATGAAGATCAACAGAAACGAGATCGAGTACAGGTCCCATGCTTCGATCAGAATGGTGGTGATCATCAGCCAACCGGTACGGGTACCCGTTTGTGTCCCTTCCATGTTGAGCACATGGGCCGCGGCGCTATCAGACAACTTTTGCAGTTCTTCCTGACTGGAAATCATCGAGGCTCCTTGGGGGGTTAGGGGGTTGGGGCGAAGGTGAATGGTACGATGGGGGCATGACAAATGACAAATGACAAATGACAGAACGGGGAAGAGCGGCGCCGGAAGAAAAATTCTCACGCAAGGACCCAGCCCGCAACGCTTCGCGTAGCGATGCGGGCGTGGCGCAAAGGCGCAAAGGGAAGACGAATCCGGAAAAGCTGCGAGAGAGCGCAAAGAAACACTAGCGTTGTGTAAAAAGTGTCGACGTCCTTGGCTGGATTCGCTAAGAGACTGGTCCCCAGGATGCTTTGCCTGAAATCTCAGCTAACTGGGGTCTGGTTCGCCGGCGTTTTGGTCTTTTTTTCTGCCGGGTTCGAGGCCGTAACTTATGCGGGAAGCCCGCTTGGATCGCGGAATACCATCACGGCGGATCCGCCGGTTAGCCGGCCTCCGGCTAAGTATGGCGCCCCTACTAAAGTGACGTTGTTCACTAATGCCGAATTCAACAGTTTTAGTCCGTTTGATTTTAATTATAGTGCGCCGGCGTTCACTCCTCCGGCGGCGCCCAATAGTCCTGGGCCCTGGGCCAAGGTCATTCTGGTTTGCGATCTCTCGGTGACCCCAGGGGTGCAGTTTGATCGGACGGCTCAAATGACCATTGGCAATACGATCGTCTTTTTCGGCACCACGTGCGAACCGCAGCAGAAGCTCGGGCCTTCCTGGCACGTTGAACGAGATTTGACGGAGTACAGTAAGCTGCTGATGACGGCGACCTCGGGTGAGATGAATATCGGGAACATTGTTAATTCGCAGTATACCGGGGTGATCTACGCTTCGGCTTATCTTTTGTTCTATCCTTATACCCAAGGGAGCGGAGAGGCAGCGCCCGTCGTAGCGGATCTGATCTATCCGCTGCCTGGTACTCCGAACGGACTTTCTCAAATAGGATTACCGAACGGCCCCAGCGCCTTGTCGGCTGCAGTCACGATTCCGCAACAGATGCAAGGTATTCCAACTTCGGTAGCCCGGGCTTACCTGGATGTGTTTCCGCAGGGGCAATTCGACGACGAGTTCTGGTATAGCAATGTTCCGGATGATCTGGCTCAAGAATTGGGCCAAAATCCCGGTACCGCTTTTCGAGAGACCGAAGTGACGATTGATGGTCAAGTGGCCGGATTTGCTCCGGTTTTCCCCTGGATTTTTACGGGCGGCGCCGATTTTTTTCTTTGGGAACCGATCCCGGGCGTTCAAACCCTCAATTTCGCTCCTTACCGGGTGGATCTTTCACCCTACGCAGCCTTGTTGAGCGACGGGAATGCGCACACGATTTCGATCAACGTTTATAACGCGGACAATTATTTTCAGATAACGGCGAACCTCTTCGTCTACCTGGCCTACAACTCAAGCGGGGTTACTGGCGGAGTAACCGTGACGGGCGATTCCGAGCCGCCACTGACGATCAAAGCAAATTTGCATCAGGTTAAAGGTAATCCGAACGGCACTATCTCAACCACGTCGCTGCGTCATTTAACAATAGAAGGTTACGTCGTCACGGGGTCGACTAAATTGGTTAGTAAGGTCGAGCAGGATGCGACCTTTACCAACAATCAAAAATTCACCATTTCGGCGACCCAATATTTTCAGGATATTAGTCAAAGCACGACGTTAACCACCAAGAGTACTTATCAGGTTATCGACGCTAAGACTGGAGCGGTGCTATCGACCCTGCAGAATACGAAAGAGCTTTCTTATCCGTTTACTGCTGATTTTGATGAGACCTTAGAATCGGCCAGTACGCTTCAGCTAGTAACCCACATTAGTCAGAACTATCTCATTAACCAGCAAGGCGACTGGGCACCTGAGATTGGGTTGCCGGTGAAAGTGAATCAGTTTAGCAGCCAATTGGCGAACGTCGTACAGGCTCACGATACAGCGTTCATAGATTTAAGTTTGAGTGCAATCACCGGCCACAAAGATCAAGGGAGTTCGCAGGTGTATTCGTTCGATGACAATAATCCGGCCGATAACTATCGGCATGAGATCAAAGCGGTGAATAACGTTGTTACGTATGACTATGAGGAAGGGCACTGAGGGTTCGCCGAATAGCAAATAGCAAATGGGGGGTGGCGGCCAAAGTAACGCCGACAACGCCGGGGAGCTCCGTGACTGCGGGGTGACGTCTGCTGCGGCTACTAGTGTGCTGCCCCATAAATAGCATGGCTTTCGTTGCGATCAAAATGGGCCGCCGGCAAGGCGGTCCGAGCCGGACTGGCGGTAGAGGGCGCATATCTAGATTGATACGTAACCGACGAGCAACGCAGCCGCCGGCCCATTTTCATCGCAACCCTCCGGGCCGTGGCCAGTCGGCTGTTTTTCCGCGTTGCTCGCTCGACCCGTATGAACCAAATATGGGCGCTTCGCTCGCGCCTTGAAAAACAGCCAACTGGCCGACGGCGAAAGCCATGTTATTTATGGGACAGCACTAGTGTCTCTACGAGCGATTTATGGTTAGCCTGCGGTGGTGCGGATCTGATAGGCTGGGTGCGATTGAGCCATGAGCGATGAGCCTTCCCCGGTGCCGTTAGCTAATCCTTTACTTGCTCTTTTGTTTCGTGGCTATGAGCCGGCGCCGCCCAGGTTTATCGCCCAGCAAACGTATTACCCGTGGCTGGTGGTGGGTCTTACCTGCGTTAGCGCGTTTATCGGACAGCTTGATGCCTCTATTGTCCAGCTTGCGCTTCCGACTCTGGAGCGCGAATTCGATGCGCCATTAGGATCTGTCAGCTGGGTTGCGGTGGCGTATCTGGTCGCTTTTGCGGCGATTCTACCCACGTTTGGCCGGCTCGCGGAGATTGTCGGCCGAAAGTTGCTCTATGTTGCCGGGTTTGTTCTGTTCACGGTTGCTTCGCTGTTATGCGGCTTGGCCTCTAGCCTGGCAATGCTAATCCTGTTTCGTGCAATTCAAGGGATTGGTGGAGCGTTACTGGGTGCGAACAGTATCGCAGTTCTGGTGAAAGCGGCAGGTCCGGACCGGCGTAGTCGAGCTATGGGCATCTTCGCGGGTGCTCAAGCGGTCGGTGTCAGCCTTGGTCCTGCTGTCGGTGGGGTGTTGCTGGATACGCTCGGCTGGCGTTGGGTTTTCTGGGTTAACGTCCCGATCGGAGTGGCGGCAGCGATGGTTGGGCTGCTGGTTTTACCGCAGACAACCGGTCTCGATGGAAAGAGAAAGTTTGACTTGCCAGGTGCACTTTTGTTGACCCCAGCGTTGATCGGTTTAGCGATTGGGCTAACCGAGGTCCATTCCTGGGGTATCTTTTCGCCCGCCATCATTCTTTGCCTAATGGTCAGTGCGGTCTTGTTGCCGGTCTTCGTCTGGCATGAAAACAAAACGAAGGCGCCGCTGCTTGACCCTGCTCTCTTCCAGTTTCCGGGGTTTCGTTACGGTGCCCTCGCTGTCTTTCTGTCCTATGCCTTGCTCTACGGCATATTTTTGCTCATGTCGTTTGCGTTGGTGCGAGGATATCGCGAATCGGCAGTGGTAGCAGGGCTGCGCCTAGCAATTATCCCGATCGCGCTGGGTCTGGTCGCTCCGATCAGCGGTGCTTTGAATGAACGGTTAGGGTCGCGGATTTTGACTGCACTCGGGATGGTTGTCTGTCTGGTATCGTTGATTTTGCTTGATGGGTTTCTGCGGCAAACGACAGGTGGTCTTTCGATGGTAATGGTCGCTTTGGCACTGTTCGGGGCTGGTCTCGGATTATTTATTGCTCCTAATAACGATGCGACCGTGCACTCGGTACCAACGGAACGGTCTGGTCAAGCAGGTGCATTGATTAATCTGATGCGGATTCTAGGTACGGCGACAGGTGTATCGGCCTGCTCCACGGTTTTCACTTGGCGGTTGGACCAGCTTGGCTTTGCCGGAGGCCGGACCACCTTGGCACCTGCTCCTGTGATGGTCGCTGCGGCGAGCGATGGGTTGCTTTTGCTGATCGCCTTTGCGGTGTTGGCTGGTGTCGCGGCGAGCGCTTCGCGAAGAACGAAGAAATAGGAGTTCAGGGTGAGGGCGATCCAGAAATTGCAATCACAAAGGCTCTGTGAACCGAGAATGTGAAGCAACTGAGTGCCCACGTTAGCAGGCTCCCGAACTCCTGAACTCCCCGACTTCGCCAAGCCTAAGTCGCGGCAGGCCTTGAACTCCTGAACTTCTTTGTGTGATCGGCGCTTTGAGCTACACTCAGCGCCATGAGAGCTTTTTTGGCAGGGTTAGTGATCGGCATCATTCTCGTGCCGGCGGCGTTGTATCTCTATTTTTGGCTGGGGTATGCCCCGGTTTCGACGAAAGCGGCCCCGCTTCCTTTTGAACGTAAAATGGCGGGGATGGCGCTCGAAAAGCGCATCGAGAAAGAGGCGCCGAAGGAGTCGCCGGTGCAACCGACGGAACAGAATCTCTTAGCCGGCGCGAAGGTCTATATCGAGAACTGCGCAGTTTGTCACGGGACGGCTACGGAATCGGAGAGCGCCATTGCTAAAGGGATGTTCCCTGAACCGCCTCCGTTGCTTCATGGTAAAGGCGTGACCGACGATCCGGCGGGTGAAACGTTTTGGAAGGTTGCGAACGGAATCCGATTGAGCGGTATGCCCGGGTTTACCGGTTCCCTGACAGATGAGCAAATGTGGCAGGTGAGCCAACTGTTGGCCAACGCCGATAAATTGCCGCAGAGCGCTAAAGACGCGCTCGCGCAACCGGGGAATGCTCAATAGCCGCGAAAGAACGTAAGGAACGCAAAGAAGTCTCACACAAAGGCACAAAGCCACAAAGGGAAGACATTAATAGCCGCAAAAAGGCACAAAAAGCGCAAAAAGAATTTGATTGCGACACACAAGCAAGGCTGCGCTTTTTCACCTTTCACTTTTCACCTCTCACCTTTCACCCTCTGTCCTTTGAGCCTTTGTGGCTTTGTGTGAGATTTTATCTGCGCTTATGCGTGTCCATTCGCGGTCCTTTT
This sequence comes from uncultured Acidobacteriota bacterium, assembly GCA_963720105.1. GTDB lineage: Bacteria > Acidobacteriota > Terriglobia > Terriglobales > Acidobacteriaceae > Telmatobacter. The sequence goes on from CAVREL010000084.1 coordinate 30,044, forward strand.
TGCATAGACAATGGCTCCGCCCATATGGCCCGATTTTATGGTCTCATGCATGAGGTCGTAGAAGTTTGAGGCGTACTCCCAGGTCTCAATACCGCATTCTTCGATCAGTTTAGGGCGCAGCTCGCGGATGCGATCGGAGAACGTTTTGTACCAACGAATATATTCGGGGGTGACATCCTGGATCGTTTCGAGGGTCCAGCCAGTGTCACTAAGTAAAGAGTTAATCGTAGATAGAATCAGGGGATGCCAATTAAGTAATTCTACATGTTTACCAAGGGTTGAAACATTAAAGGTCCCCGGGTCCGTGTATTCGAAAATCGCTAGACGCGCACCCGGTCTACCGTTGTGCGCAAAAGCGCGGAGTGCAGCCGGTTGATCGGAGAACGCGTAAAAGGAATTGAAACAGCAAATGACGTCGAATGTTCCGGAACCGATGCGTTCAGCTTGTTCCACCGGGCAAACATCAAAAGTGATTTCAGGATAGACCTGGCGAGCTCGGTCAATCGACTCGCCTTCGATATCGATGCCAGTGACTTTTCCCCAACCTGCCCGCTGAATATAAGCGGCAGTTCCGCCGCGTCCGCAGCCCGCATCAAGCACCTGCTGGGCCGGATTTTTTGGTAACGGATACCAAACGAGATCGATTGATTCGGTTTCGCCAGCGTGGGCATAGTCACCGCCCCGGGCCATCGCTAGGAGGCGTTTTCCTTGAAAAGAATTGAGACGCATGGGGGAGGGGCGCTTCGCGCGTGAGAAGTGAGAGGTGATTAGTGAAAGGTGAAAGGTGAAAGGTGATTGGTGATTGGTGATTGGTAGGGTGGCAGCCGGCAAGTTAACAGAGGCGCGAAGGGGTGGGAAGGGGCGAATGGACTGAGTGGACTGAGTGGGCCAAGTGGACAGAGCGGTGGTGACTGGCCTCGTGGTAATGCGCAGCCGATAGGTGAGGCGCTCCCAAAAAATCGTTATCTAATAGGCCCGCAGGGGGATTCTGATGCGAACTCTAAAAGTAAGAAAGGCCCTCATGAAACCGAATTCAGCCGTTGTAATGAGTTATTTTAAGAATGAGGTTCCTGCTGGCAGCTCACGGATCAATTTAAAATGGGGTGACAAACATGAAGTCACCGATTTTAAAATAGACCGGTTGGGCGAGCTGCTGAGCTGTGAAACAGAGACCGATCAAACCGGATGGGTCATCGTTAAAGCGCGCGGCGAAATTGAAATTGGGCAAGAGATACCCTTGGTTTAGGTGGAGTTTCGGGTGCCCAGCGGATACCAACGCCCCTGATAGTCGTCCTCGTCCTCGAGAGCTTGTCCCAGGCGCGTCTGTCTTGGCGGGGCGGGGCGTTGGTCTACCCAGCGCAGGTCGAATCAACAGTCCTTCGGCGAGCGCTGGGCTATGGCAGAGCGCATCGAACCGAGGACGAGGACGACGACGACGACGAGAACGAGGACGATTATCGGGGGGGCTTGGTTCACCAGCTCAGGCTACTTCCCTTTTTTCCCTTCCCGGCCACTTCTTCTTTAGTTAATGCCCGGCGGTGCTTAGGGCTCCGTCGACGGTGATCGAGGTTCCGGATATAAAGGAGGCGGCGTCGGAGGCCAGGAAGAGTGCGACTTCAGCGACTTCGTTTGGGGTGCCGATTCGGCCTAAGGGATGAAATTTTAATACTTCTTCCTTAGTCACTATGCCGGTGGCGAACCAGCGTTCGAGCAAAGCAGTTTCGATGTATCCGGGGCAGATCGCATTTACCCGGACGCCGTCTCTGCCGTGGTCGAGCGCCATGGCTCGGGTTAATCCAATGATAGCGGATTTGCTGGCGTCATAGGCCGGGCATTTCGGCCAGGATACAAAAGCGTGTACGGAAGAGATGTTAATTATGGACCCGTTGCGGCCTCGCATGGGCGGGATGGCGTATTTGGAACAAAGAAAGACGCCTCGAAGGTTCACGGCTAACTGACGGTCCCATTGTTCGGCCGTCAAATCGACGATGGTGCCGTTAATCTCGATCCCGGCGTTGTTAATCAAAACGTCGAGCGAACCTAATTCCGTCAGCGTGGTTTGCACGGCCGTTTTCACTTGTTCTTCGTCGGCCACGTCGCCTGCGAGCACGAGTTTCCGCGGTTCACAATTAATCCGCGAAGCGGTCGCGGCGGCTGCTTCGCCATCGATATCAAACAGCGCGACCTGGTAACCCGCTTTCAAGAAACGTTCGGCGATTGCTGCTCCGATACCCGAAGCTGCTCCGGTAACTAATGCAGTTTTCATTCAGAGTTCAAGAAGATGGTAGGACGAGGCTCCCGAAAGAGCACACGACGGTCGCAGGGTCGAATGATGCCTCGTTGGCATATTAGGTGTAACTTCTACCCGCAGCCGAGCCGTGGTTTACGCTGGGCCCGGCTCGGCAGCGTTAAGGTATTGCATCCCATATTTTGGCGAAACACAATCTGGCTCTGCAAATCCTTTCCGACCACTCTGGAGCCTTGCCCCACCAAAGCTAGTCCCGAAGCCGCGCGGATCGGCCGTAGATGAGGAGCATAACCAGCAAGACGCCACCGTAGATGATTTGCCGGCCGGCTTCAGGCATTTGCAGGACTGAAAGCATGCTTTGGAGTAGCACGATTAACAGGACTCCGATTACGGTGCCGATGTATCGGCCGCTGCCACCAAGGACGTTGGTTCCGCCAAGGACGATGGCCGCAATGGCGGGTAACAGATAGGCGTCACCCATCCCTTGATAGGCTTTGGTAGAATAACCGGTTAACATGATCCCGCCGAGCGCGGCGGTGACGCCGCTGGTGACGAACGCACCAATAATCACTAGCCGGGTCGGTACTCCCGAGAGATAAGCAGCGCGTTCCCGGTTACCAACGGAATAAAGGTAACGTCCGAATTGGGTGGCACGCAGGAGAAAGATTAAGATGGCAGATACTGCGATCCAGACAAACAAGGCGTTGGGGATGCCGAAGGTGTGATTGACCGCTAACGTCGCCATTAATTGGGTGGCATGACTGGCTGGAGCGGCGCCGCCGGTGTATAAAACTACCAAGCCTTGTAACACGGCGTTCATTCCCAGGGTGAAAATCATCGAGGGGACTCGTAACCAGGCAACGCCAACCCCGTTAATGAGGCCGACTAACGCGCCGCAGCCGAGTCCGACCGGGAACACCAGTAGTCCGGCGGTATTTTGAACCTGAGCGACGGCGGTGCCCATCATTGCTGCCATGGTGATCGTCCAGGGGATAGAAAGATCGATGTGACCGAGCAGGATCACTAGCATTGAACCTCCGGCGATGATGCCGAGGAATGAGGCAACTTGTAACTGTTGTAACAGGTAGTTCGCGGAAACAAAATTCCGATTGATCGTCGCTCCGATGGCGAGGATCACCAGGATACAAGCGCTGGCCGCAATGATCGGTTGGTTTTCTTTAGTGAAGATCGGGTTCACAGGAAAACGTCCATTTGGTTTTTGCGGCGCAGCACGCGAACTGCACCTAGACAAACTGCACCCAACAGAATGAGACCTTGAAACAACGGTTGCCAAAGGGCAGGAGCGTTAAACACGAAAAGCAGGTCGCTAATGATGCGCAGAACGAGAGCACCACAGATCGAGCCGATGAAACCGCCTGAGCCGCCGAACAATGAAGTACCGCCGACGGCAACGGCAGCGATCGAGTTCAGTGTGTAAAAGCCGCCTTGGCTGGAGCTGGCTTCACCAGAGAGCGAGATCAATGACAGCAATAGACCACCGCACGCAGCTAATAAACCGGCTAAGGCATAGGCAGCGAACCGGGCGCGTCCGATCGCTAGACCTGACATATAGGCCGCGCGTTCGGACGACCCTACGGCGTAACAGTTCCGGCCAACAACGAGGTTACGGAACGGCCACCAGACGAAGAGAATGGTTCCGACTAACAAAAGGAAGGTCGTGGGAATCCCGAAAACATCGTAGGTTAGTGCGTTACTGAGATCTTCGTTCACCTCGCCGCCTGGGCTAGGACGTAACAAAAGCGCGATCCCGTAATAGATGGCGCCGGTGGCCAGGGTGGCAATGATTGGTTGGATCCGGCCGATTACAACGATAGTTGCGTTGATAGTGCCGGCTACAAGACCGCTGGCTAAAATGGCCAATGCAGCTAGCGCGGTTTGAACCGGTGATCCGTTCAGGATGACTGAAGAAAGACAGGACGTCATCGTCATTACCATCCCTATGGATAGATCGAAACCGCCGGTTAAAATGACCAGGGTTTGCGCCATGGCGACGTACGCCAACACCACCCCTTTGTTCGAGACGGAGGTTAAGACATTAGTGGATAGGCCGTTTGCTTGTTGGGACACGAACAGGATGAACATCACCGCGAACACCAGGAAACTGAGCAAGGGGCCAGCGTTGCGTTTCCAGAACCGGGACCACGAATGGGCACGAATGGGCGCGAATGACTCTGCGGCGGAGGTTGTTAGCGGAGCGGTTTCGGTTGTGTGAGCGGGGGCGGTCGGTGGTTCCGACCGAGTCGGCCTCGCAAGCGAGGCGCGCTCCACGGGTGGCGAGCCCTCCGGCCTCGCAAGCGGGGCGCGTTCCAGGGGTGGCGACTCCTTCGAGTGGTTGTTTTCGCCGAGGTTCAGGGATGCGGTGATGAGGTTGTGTTCGTTGAGGTCAGGGCCGCTGAGCTCGCGGACCAATCTGCCTCCGTAGCAGACCACAACTCGATCGGACATCCCGATGAGCTCTTCGTAATCGGTTGAATAAAAGAGAATGCCGAGTCCGGTTCCGGCTAGTTCGCGCATCAGGCGGTAGAGCTCTTGTTTAGTACCGACATCAATCCCCCGGGTTGGATCGTTCAGGAGTAGGATCCTTGGCTGTTTCAACAGCCATTTCCCGATGACGACTTTTTGCTGGTTACCGCCGGACAACGTTCTGACCGGGTCAGCCAGGTTATTGGCTAGGATACGCAGTTTGCCGACAATGTCATTGGTGGCGGCTTTTTCACGGGCATGGTCGATGAGACCGAACCGGCTTAGATCCGGTGAAGCCGCCAGGACCAGGTTGTCTTCGATCGACATCGGGAGAAGTAACCCCTGGGTTTGGCGATCTTGAGGGATCAACGCTAAGCCGATGTCGCGGGATTTGGCTTGGCGCGGGTGTTGAATGGTAGTTGGACGGCCGTCGATGTAGACTTCGCCGCTCAGACCGCGAAGCACGCCGAATAGCGCTAACAAAAGTTCGCTTTGGCCTTGGCCGTCGAGGCCTCCGAGGCCAACGATTTCGCCGGGGGCAAGTTTCAGGGAGATGCCGTTGAGGACGTGGTACCAGGTCAGGTCTTTTATTTCTAGGAGAGGGGGTGTTCGGCGTTCGGCGTTTGGCGTTTGGCGTTCGGCGTTCGGCGTCGTAGTGGACGGAGTGGGGCTTTCGTTTTTCTTGGGGTAGGCTCGGGCGACTTCGCGGCCGATCATCATCGGGACGATTTCTTCCGTGGTGCGGCTGGACATTGGGAATGTTTCGATGTGTTTGCCGTTGCGGAAGACAGAACAGATATCGGCCAGAGCGGAGATCTCGGGCATTCGATGCGAGATATAGAGGACGGCGACACCTTGGTGGCGTAACCCGCGGACAATACGATAGAGATGGTCTACGTCTCTCGCGGTCAGAGCTGAGGTCGCTTCATCCATGATGATGAGACGCGGGTTGCGGACGAGCGCTTTGGCGATCTCGACCATTTGTTGGCGGGAAAGTGGTAGGTCTTTGACTCGTTCATCCGGATGGATGTCGCCGCAGCCGACCCGGTGTAAGACTTCTTCCGCGATACGGCGTTGGCGCCGGTGATCGATTAGCCCGAGACGTTTGGGTGGGTCAGCGATGGAGATGTTATCCGCGACCGAAAGATCCGGTAAGAGCGATAGCTCCTGGAAAATGCAGACAATGCCGAGCGCTGCTGCTTCCGCCGGAGATGCGAATTTTATCGGTTTGTCTTCTACATAAATCTCACCTTCATCCGGGCGGGTAACCCCGGCGATCAGCTTCATTAACGAGCTCTTACCGGCGCCGTTCTCTCCGACCACGGCATGGATGGTGCCGAGTGAACAAGCGAAATCGACGTTCGCGAGCGCGGTCACGCCGCCGTAACGCTTGGTGATGGCGTGTAAGCGCAGGAAGGGAGAGGTGGCGTGTGGCGGTGTCGGCATGCGGTCGGCGTGAATGAGGAAGCGCGGGAGGTGATTGGTGATTGGTGATTAGTGATTAGTGATTGAGTGATTAGTGATTAGTGGAAGAGAAGCACCTTCGCTCATGGCGTTTTTTTGAAGGTAGGAATTATGGAGCACAACCCAGCTGATGTGTTGACCACAGAAAACCGCCTGTGACCAATCACCAATCACCTCTCACGTAAGGACGAGCTGTAAGCTCGTCCTTACATCGCTCGTCCTTAACCTCTAGTTCGTCTTAGCGGCATTCATTAGCTTGCCGGCGTCGAGGGTGATGTTGCACTGCGGGAAACCGCTCGCGACGAAGAAGTCGTCCGAGAGATCAGGAAAATAATCTACTCCGGCTTTCATCGTGTCGTACTCACACTGCGGGATTGGGGCGGAGATATATTGAGGGAGACTATTTCCTTGGAGTGCGGCGAGGCCGGCCTTCAGCGACAAGGCAACCAAGGCCGGGGATTGGCCGTAGGACCAGCCTTTCAAGCCTTCGTTGGCGTGTTCAGCGATCAGTTTCCGGAAACCGTTTTCAGCTTCGCCGGCGACAGGTATGAACGGGTTCTTACCATCGATCAAGGCGCGGACGGCTCCGGTGGTGCCGCCTTGGCAAGTCATTCCATCGAATTTGCCGTGAACCGCGATGGCATCCGCAACTGCTTTTTGAGCGGTGCCATCGTCCCAGTTACCGACCACTTCGGTGACCTTAATATCAGGATATTTGTCGAAAATCTCGTGTTGCCCTTTGTGGCGGTCTAGATCGACTGAGTTACCGGCGAGACCGCGTACCTCGATCACGTTACCTTTTGTTCCCATCTGTTTAACGATCCAATTACCCATGAGGCGGCCGGCCTCGAGCTGATCTTCGTTAACGGCAACAATCTGGTCGCTATCGATGGTGTTATCGAAGGAGATGAGGATGACGCCGGCCCGTTTAGCGCGTTCGATCACCGGTTTGAATGCGGTGGGGCTGACGGCATTAATAATGACCAGGTCATACCCGGCGTTGATAAAGTTATCAACGGCTCCGATCTGAGCTGCGACGTCGGTTCCGGTGCTGACGATTTTGAGTTCTTTGATCAAGGGTTTGATCTGGGGATCTTCGGCGTATTGCTGGAGACACTTGATCATTTCGATTCGCCAGGTGTTACCGATGTAACCATTGGCTAGGGCAACCCGGTACGGCGGTTTTTTGGCTTTGAACTGCAGGGTTTTTGTCTCAGGGGAAAACGGCTTAAAACAATCGGCGGAGGTAGTGTCCGCAGCCTGGATGGTCGGAGCCAGAACGAATGCGCTGATCACAGCAGTCGCGAAGATGCGCTTAATCATAATCATTTGAATTGATGGGGTGGAAGCAACCAAGCGGTGGGGGGAACCGCTTTTCGCGAAAGAATGATAGGCCGCGGCGGAGAAATGACAAATGACAGATTGGGGCGAGTCGTGGGCGAGGGCGCCGATAGTGGACGGAGTGGACCTAGTCGACTTAGTCGACCGAGTTGATGGGGCTTGTTGTGGCATCGCGCTGACGAGGGGGGCCTTCTTGTACTCCTCGTACTCCCCGACTCCGCAAGGCCTACGTCGCGGCAGGCCTTGAACTCCCGCCCGCAACGCTTCGCGGAGCGATGCGGGCGCGGCCTACTACCTAGCCGGTGAGTATTTTGCCAGGGTTCATGATGTTCTGGGGGTCGATGGCCTGTTTGATGGCGCGCATGACGGAGAGGGCTTCGCCGTGTTCGGCGACTAAGGAATTGATTTTGCCGAGGCCCACGCCGTGTTCGCCGGTGCAAGTGCCGTCTAAAGATAGGGCGCGGTCGATGAGTCGTTGGTTAAGGCGATTGGCTTCGGCCAGTTGTTTGGGGTCGTTCGGGTTCAGCACCATGGCGACGTGGAAATTGCCGTCACCGACGTGGCCAATGATTGGGGTAAGGATTGAGGATGAGGCCATATCTTGCTCGGTTGAAACGATGCATTCAGCTAGACGGGAGATCGGGACGCAAACGTCGGTGGGGAAAAGTTGGCCGTCTGAGCGTAAAGCTCGAGCCGCATAAGCGGCATCATGGCGTGCTTGCCAGAGTCTGAGGCGTTCCTCGGCGTTACTCGACCAGGCAAAAGATCCGCCGCCTTGTTCGGCTGCTATTTTCTGGACGGATTCAGCTTGTTCCGCTGCGCTGGCTGTTGTGCCATGAAACTCGAGCCAAAGGGTTGGCGCGACCGGTAGATCCAGCTTTGAATAGCGGTTGATTGCCTCGATTTGAGTTGCGTTCGCCAGTTCGATCCGGGCAACGGGGATCCCGGCTTGGATGGTTTTGATCACGGTATTGACCGCGGCTTCGATGGTGGGGAATGAACAGACGGCAGCTGAAATGGCAGCAGGGCGGGCGAATAGCCGGACGGTGATTTCGGTGATGACACCGAGCGTGCCTTCTGAGCCGACAAAAAGATGGGTCAGATCGTACCCGGCCGCGGATTTGCGCGCTCTATGTCCGGTACGAATGATTTTTCCGTCGGGTAGAACTACCTTCAGTGAAAGCACATTGTCGCGGATGGTGCCGTACCGGACGGAGTTGGTGCCGGAGGCACGGGTTGCCGTCATCCCGCCGATGGTGGCATTGGCGCCGGGATCAACTGAAAAGAAGAGGTTTTTATCGTGGAGCGATACATTGAGTTCTCGGTGAGTTACGGCAGCTTCGACCGTGGCATCGAGGTCGCCGGGGTTGATCTCCAGGACCCGGTTCATTCGGGATAGATCGATGGAGAGGCCACCGTGTATGGCCGAGATGTGGCCTTCCAGGCTGGTCCCGGCGCCGAAGGGGATCATCGGGACTTTGTATTCGGCACAGATTTTAACGATTGCGCTTACTTCTTCGGTGGTGTCCGGAAAAGCGACGGCATCCGGCGGCATCGCCGGGTGATAGGATTCATCTTTACCGTGCCGGTGGAGAATGGAGGGGTCGGTGGAGAGGCGGTCGTTTAGGAGGCGGCCCAGGGCGGAGAGAGCGGAGGAGTTCAAGGGGGGCGGGGGAATGTGAGAGTGAGAGGTGAGAGGTGGCGCAATCAGTAAGCAGTAAGCAGTAAGCAGTGATTGGTGATTAGTGATTCGTGAAAGGTGCTGCTGGCAGGCACATTTGCTGTCGGCTATTTGCTATTCTGGCTGGCTATTGGCTATCGGCTATTGGTCATTCGCGCTGCGCTGTAAGCGCAGCGCGCTATGGGTGTCCTAGGAATGAGCCGAGGCGTTTTAGGGGGTCGATTCGGTCGCAGAAGATTTTGAAGGTGGCAAGGATAGGGACGGCGAGGAGGGTGCCGGCTACGCCCCAGAGGTAAGACCAGACGAGGAATGAAAGGATGATGGCGATCGGGTTCAAGACTAGCCAGCGACCGAGAAAGAACGGGGTGGCCAGGTTACCCTCGATGGCGGCGCATAGAAGATAGGCGAGGGGTGGGAGAAAGGCGTACCAGACGGAGTCAAAGTGAATCAGGGAAACCAGGGTCATGGCGATGATACCACCTGTAGCGCCAACGAAAGGAATGTAGTGGAGCAAAAATGCAGCGACTCCCCAGAGGATCGGGTGGGGTAAGCCAAGTAAGCCAACCGAGATCCAAACGCTCACTCCGAGTCCCACATTGATTAAAGTGACCGAGGTAAAGTAACGCGCCGCTGTCTGTTCAATCTCGGCTGCGATCTCAACGACGTTTTGTTTCTCGGATACGCCGGGGATCATATCGACCAATTTCTTGAGCAGCCGCGCTCCGTAAAGGAGCAGGAAGAAAGCGAGAACATGAACAACAATCAGTACCGCCAGGAAGGTTGGCGCGTTGCTCAGCGCGATTTCTATGATGCTCGGACCACGGATGCTGATCTCGTGTCCGCTGCCCGGGTTTAACCAATTGCTGAGGCGATCAATTGAGACGGACTCTTTTTGGACGGAATCGATGATCGGCGCCAGGCGCTCTTGGATATGATCGAGGTACTGAGGGAAATCGGGTTGGAATTGGGCCAACGAGAACCAGAGTGCGCCAAACAAACAGAGCAAGATGGTGAGGAAACCGAGGGTACCGACGAGCGGCGCCCAAAACTCTGATAAACCAATTTTCCTCAGCCCGCGCGTCACGGGAGTCAGCAGAAATCCGAGAAACCCTGCAAGTACGATAGGGAGGAATAGGTCGACTGCGACCTTGAGGGTGTAAAAGCAGGCAAAGACGAACAAGCCGACCACAGCAAAAGAGAACCAAGGTTTGATGAGCCGGCCGATGGCGATCGGGTACGAAGCGGGAGGGCTGTCGTTTTCGTTGGGGGGCTGATCCATTCTGGGGAGTCCTTTAATAGCCGCAAAAGAGCACAAAGAACGCAAAAAAAAGAGCGAAAATCTCACGCAAAGCCGCAAAGGTTAAGACGTAAGCCGGAATAGCCGCAAAAAGGCGCAAAAAAAAGGAGTTCGGGGGTGCCCAGTAACTCCTGCCTTTGTGGCCTTTGTGATCTTACTGTGAAAGTCATTCTGTCTTACGTCTTAATCTTTGCGTCTTTGCGTGAGATTTTTCTTAGTGTGGCGGCTTTCTCGGCCTCGTCCCGTGGTTGCGGGAAGGCAGCGGTCCAGGGTGGAGCGAAGCGCTTGCGCGCAGGCGATAACACCGTCATTTTAGGGGGATTGTTGAACAATCGTGTTGCATTCTGTGCCGGCTCGGAGTTGCCGGTGAATTTTTCTCATGGAGGTGCACACGCCTAGATGGCTGAACCGATTGAATTCGAGCATTATCGGCTTCTGCAAAATGAAGACGGCTCCCTCGTCGAACTCGGACGAGGCGCCATGGGTATCACCTACAAAGCATTCGATAAGAATCTGCGGTGTGACGTGGCTCTCAAGGTTATCTCGGATCGATTATTAGAGGATTCGACTGCGTCCGGCCGTTTTCTGAGGGAGGCACGAAGCGCGGCCAAGCTTCGGCATCGGAACGTGGCTTCGATATTTCACCTTGGTCAACATGGCTCGAGCTATTTCTACGCCATGGAATTCATCAACGGCGAAACGGTCTCAGAGAGGGTGAAACGGGAGGGGCCGCTTCCCTGTCTTTTTGCCCTGGAAATCGCACAGCAAGTGGCTTCCGCGCTAATCGCGGCGGAAGCCCAACACCTGGTTCATCGCGATATTAAGCCATCCAACCTGATGCTGGTCATGGAAGGTGACGGCGAAACTATTGTTAAAGTTATTGATTTTGGACTAGCCAAATCGATCCTGATCCAATCCAGCGCGGGGCTTACCTCGGCCGGGTTTGTCGGTACTCCCTACTTCGCGAGTCCAGAACAACTCGACCGGCAGGCTGAAGATATCCGATCGGATATTTACTCCTTGGGGGTGACGTTGTGGTTCATGCTGACCGGTAAACCGACGTTCGTGGGATCGATTGCCAGTGTGATCGCGCAGCATTTCGATCGCTCGCCGCCATTCGATGACTTGGCCATCCTGCCGCGCGAAGTCGTAACCGTGTTGCGACAAATGTTAGAGAAAGATCGAGAAAGCCGCGTCCAGACGCCAGTCGTGTTACGGGCGGAGTTGAAGGCTTGCATTGAAAAGCTTCAAAGACGCCAAGCACCGGAAGAATCATCCATCTCAGGGGATGTTAATTTTGAGACAATCGCAATAAGCGCCACTCCGCGGCCTGATTCCTTGCCGGCACCTGGTGAAATGGTTAAGGGACGTTACCGGCTGATCGAAGATCTGGACCCCGCGAATCCGCGACACACTTTTTACGGTGAAGACCAGAACACTGGGACCCGAGTCGGTCTACGGGTCTTTCGGGCGCCGGAACCGATTTTAAGTCAGCTTCAGGAGGAAGCGAAACGAATCCAGGCGGTCGCTCATCGCAATTTCCTAAAGGTGTTTACGGTTGAACAAGAGGGATCCTACTGTTTGGCTGTATACGAGTGGCTGGAGGGATTCGCCTTGTCCGATCTGCTGCGGGTGCGTCGAACGCTGACATTGAGGGAGGTTTGCTTATTGCTCGGGCAGATCGCGCCGGCTGTGGATGCGGCGCTGGCTGCGGATCTCAGGCTCGAAGTGGGCCTCCGCCAGATCGTGGTTCATTTCCCGGACGGATTCGGTGAGCCATCAGAAGATATCGTCCTCCGGTGTCCGCTGGATGAATGGCCAGCGTTTGTCGTCAAGATGGACGCATTGGCGGGTGCCCATGAGCCGGGTGATACGGCGACAGGCGGCGAACCGGGAATCGGCGGAGCTTCACGGAATGAACAGGGTGTCATCCGGGTTGGTCTGCTGGTTTACGAGATTCTGGGCGGTAAACCGGGTGGGTTTACACCGCTTGCGAATGCGTCCGAGGATGAAAACCGGGTGCTGCGCCGGTGTTTAACACCAGGACAAAGCTTTGGGACGGCGATCGAATTTTACCAGGCATTGACGGCTCTCCCGGTTGAGCGGCCTGCGCTTCAAGCGGTACGAACCTCAAGTCCCGGCGCTGTTCCTGAGCAAGATCCCGCTGCTCAGACCTTAGCGGGAGGAACCGTTGGTAAAGGGCCTGCGAATGTTGGAACCGCGTCCGGCACTGCAGCCCGTAAACGAGCATCCCACCCATGGATCTATCTTCTTTTAGCGGTGATCGGATGTGCCGGTTTAGGTTGGTGGCTCGTCTCCACGTCGCTAAAGCCGCCAGTTCAGCCTGCAATCATCAAAGCGAAACCTACGGCGAAATCAGTTCCCGTGAGTCGAGCGCCACTGGTCGCCGGACAGCCGTGGTCGAACAGTCTCGATATGAAGTTCGTACCGATGGGCCTGATTCACTTTGCGGTTTGGCAAACGCGGGTGCACGATTTTGCCGCCTTTGTCGGAGCAACCGGCTATGACGCCACGGGAGGGATGTCATCCGTAGTGACACAGAACGGTTTCAAGCTGAATTCGCTCACTTGGAAGGAACCGGGATTTGTGCAGACGCCGGATGATCCTGTCGTCGGTATCAGCTGGGAAGATGCTGGACAATTTTGTGATTGGTTAACTCGAAAGGAACGGGCAGAAGGGATCTTGTCCGCGTTTCAGCGATATCGTTTACCGACCGATGCTGAGTGGAGCTTAGCGGTCGGGTTAACGCGGGAAACCGGAGGTACTCCGGAGGAACGAAGCGGAGGCGTTAAGAACGTTTACCCTTGGGGAAATCGATTTCCTCCGGCAAACGATGTCAGTAACTATGCAGGCAGCGAATCGCGAACGGGCGCGCCGCAGGATTGGGCGGTTATAGCCGGCTATCATGATGCTTACCCTCGTACGGGTCCGGTAACTGCATTCGCGCCTAACCAGGAAGGAGTTTCTAGTTTGGGCGGTAACGTATGGGAATGGTGCGAAGACAAGTACAAAGCCGGTCTGAATTGGCGAACCTTGCGAGGGGGTTCGTGGGCGACGTCGCGGGCCGAGGAAACGCTCTCGTCTTATCGCAGGGGTTACGATCCTTATTTTCGCAGTGACGATGTCGGTTTTCGATGTGTTATCGCCTCCGACGGAGAACATGAATGAAATTGCTTAAGTTTAACCTCGTCTTCATCCCGGTCCTGCTCATCTGTTTCGGTGCGATCGGTTACGTTACTGAACAAGCATTGGTCGAATCCGCGCGCCAGCACGTGGAGCAGAATGCCCGTATTATAATGGAGGCAGCGCTTTCCAGCCGGACGTACACCACCAAACAGGTTGCTCCGCTGCTTCAGCAAAAGAATTTTAAACTGCAGACGGCGGTGGCGGAACTTCGCAAGACGATCGAAGACGTACCGAAATCAGTCGATCAAAATGTTCCAAACGATCTTCGAGCCAGCGTCAAGCGCGGGTTCCAGCTTGGACAACAACATGCCCTGAGCGCGTTAGAAGATTTCTTGAATTCAATTAAAGGTAAGTCTGACGAACTGTTGGATACCGAGTTCCACCCGCAATCCGTGCCGGCGTTCGCGGCGACGGAAATCTTTGGGTATCTCCGAGAGAAATTTCCCAACTACTTTTATAAAGAAGCAACGCTTAACCCGACTAATCCGCGAGATCGGGCGACAGATTGGGAGACGGATATCGTCAATCAATTTCGCGGGGACACGGAACACAGCGAGATGTCTGCTACTCGCGATACACCTAATGGGATATCGCTGTTCTTAGCTCGTCCGATCAAAGTCAACAATGTTAGTTGTCTGGAGTGCCATACCACCGCGGAAAAGGCGCCTGTGGAAATGATAAAGCTCTATGGCACGGCCAATGGATTTGGTTGGAAACTTGACGATATAATCGGAGCCCAGATTGTTTCGGTGCCGTTAGCGGTTCCGTTGCAGATAGCACAAGGGGCTTTTCTCAATTTGTTATGGTGGTTTGTCGGCGCGTTTCTAATGATTTTAATCGTGGCTAATGTAATGGTCTTTGTGCTCGCGAGGGCGAAGCGCGGATAGAAGAATCTAATCCTCCGCGAAAAAGGGACCGCGAAATGGACGCGAATACAATCCGAACCGCAGATGAACGCAGATAGGGACCGCCACCGTGGAGCGCGCCCGGCTTGCGAGGCCGACGGAGCCGCGTAGCGGCGAAATATTTATAGCCTGTGTGAAGCCCTAGGTATGCCGTGTCTAGCGCTGGGCCGCGGCTCGGCGCGTCGATCGGTCTAACCACATCCAGTCTAAAGCAACGATCTAATCCTCCGCGAAAGTCAGGAGAATTTCGGAGCTGCGGTTCGTCTGTCTTTCCTTTGCGCCTTTGCGTCTTTGCGTGAGAATACAGAGCTGTGGAAAATGTGCTGTGGCGTAACTCGAAGTGGGGTTCCAAGGGCATTTTGATCACGATCACTGGGTTGGCAGTGGTTTGGGTGATGGTCCCATTCCTGTGGGCGATCGATAACTCGATCAAATCGGATGCCGACATCTTCAAGCCGGGAGCGATTATTCCGTTTCTGCAGTTCACTCCCAGGCTGGACATGTGGATCAAGGTGATCTTCGATCCGCAGCTTCAGAAATGTTTAGGCAATAGCGCGTTGGTGGGACTGATCTCAACTGTTCTGGTGTTGTTGATCGGGACACCGGCTGCATACAGTCTCGCGCGGTTCGATTTTAGGCGAGTGAGCAGCAAAGATCTCGCTCTTTGGTTCTTGTCTCAGAGAGTCTTGCCGCCGGTAGTGGTGCTTTCGCCGTTTTACATCCTATTAGCTATGACCGGCCTAATTGATACCCGGCTGGGGCTGATCCTGCTCTATATCACGTTCAATTTGAATTTTTGTGTGATCATCATGCGGGACATTTTTCGTGATGTTAGCAAGGAAGTAGAAGAAGCCGCTCGGATTGAAGGAGCCTCGCTGTGGCAGGTGTTTTGGATGATTGCGTTGCCGCTCTCACTCGATGGCTTGGTGGTCACGGCTTTCATCGTTTTTGCGTTTTGTTGGAACGAAGCGTTGTTCGCATCGGCGGTGACGACGCAGAATGCGGTTACGATGCCAGCCTTTATTTTAGCTTCACGAGATACGCAGGGGATCCGGTTCAATTTTGCTGCGGTTAATACGATAATCGCGATATCGCCTCCGGTATTGTTGTCGCTGTTTGTGCAGCGATATCTAGCACGAGGACTGTCGTTTGGCGCGGTGAAGGCATAGCGCGACGCGCTTACAGCGCTTCGCGAATAGCCGATAGCCAATAGCCAAAGGCGCGACACGCTCTCCTAGCTCCTAGATTCTAGCTCCTAGCTCCTGTCTTAGCGAAAGCTGATGCGGCGGCCGACCAGGTGGAGCGCGACGCCGGGGATGGTTAGTTTCGGTTTTCCAGGCCATTGGCGGTCCTGGTCTTACGGATGGAGTCGACTTGTTTTAGGAGTTGGTCGCGCATCTGGGCTAGGCCGGCTACGATTTGGTCGTATTGCGATTTGTATTTGTCCCGAGGAGTTAGGGCATTCGCATGGGATTGATCCCAAGCGATCACGGCGTCAATCGTTTTGGCGAGCTGGGGAATATCGCCAAACGCGTATTCGTTGATGGGGCGGCCTATTTCTTCTGATAACGATGCGAAGACGGCGGGATCACCGTCCGGCTTTAGCGTGTCCTTGTTCGCTACGAGGTAGACTCGATAACGGAGCTGGCCTGTGTAAAACCAAAAGACGGCGTCGTCTTTTTGTCCGGCAGCGAAAAGCTTCTGCGCCAGAATGTAAAAAGCGGTGGGATGTTGGTTTTCTATGCCGTTCTTGAGCTGGTCGATGGATAGGCTCGATAGGTTCACTGCGGAAGTTTTAAGGAAGGATAGGGTAAGGAAGGCTGACAGCAAGGCGGTGCGCATGGTGGGGCTTCGGGCTTACAGCTCGAAGCCATAGCCAATAGCCGATAGCCGAGTGAAGCGCACGACAAATAACAGATGATGGAGTGGTGGAGTATCGGAGTGATGGAGTGGTGGTCCGGGGTAAGTGACGAAGGACCGAAAAGATAACAATTCAACACCTGCGGGATGAGCTTGGGTGGACCACTCGAAGCGCTATCTGCGCGCTTCGAGAATGACCGATAGCCGATAGCCAATAGCCAAGAGGTAGGGAAGGGAGATTGGCTATTGGCTATTCACGGAGTGTATGGCCTCGAGGCCGCTGGCTGTGATGGCCGGGGCCGCGGTCGCGGAGGACAGGAACGCGACTAGGGCTTTGGCGGCTGCCGGTTCTTTGGACCCGACTACTATTCCGGCGGAGAAGATGGTGATTTTTTGGAGTTCGTTGGGTAAGGGGCCTATTATTTCAATTCCTTTGATCGGCTTCAATTCGCTCATTTGCTGGAAACCGATCTCGGCTTCGCCGCGAGCGACCACTAATCCGACGGGTTCGGCTGGGATCATCCGGCTTTTACCAGAGACTTGATCGGCGATCCCAAGGCGTTGGAAGAGCTCGGTCGAAATGTATACGCCGCTGGCGCTATCGGAATAAGCAATTGATTTGGCATTCAGGAGTGTATTCCGCAAGGAATCGACATTGCTGATGTCCGGTCTCTGAGTACCTGACCGGACAGCGGCTCCAATGGCTGAGCGAGCGAGGTCGACTCGGCTGTCAGGGATGATTTTGCCCTCGTCCACTAATTTGCTCAAGGCAGGGCCGACCATGATCACGACGTCGATCGGTTCGTGACGAGCCAGTCGCTGAGGCACGGCGTCAGCAGTGTTCCCCATAGAGGGTCCCCAACTGGCGATGAGGTGGTTGCCGGTACTTTGTTCGAATTCGGGTGCGAGTGCACGGTAAGCGGCCGCGAAACCTCCGGAGCTAACGATGCGGATGTCAGTTGCTCTGGATAGACCGCAAAGGGAGAAAAGGAGAGCGACAAGGAATGGGAGGCGCGTGAAGAGCATATGGGAGAAGGAGTACGGGGAGTTGGTAGGGCGAGGCTCCCGAAAGATCAACCGGGAATCGCAGCGCAAAACAACGTTTCGTCATGTTTGCTGACGTCGGTGACATAAGGAACGACTTCTTTATTTGGGTTTGGTTGATTGACAACCACGGCCTCCTGGGCGGAGATCAGCGTCGGCGTCAAACATAGGCCGAGCGTTGCGAACAGACGATTTATATCGGTGCCTCGCATATTGGTTTAGCGTTATCTTAGGTTACGATTAGGGAAGGAAGATTGACGATTAGGGATAATTCGACTAACAAAAACGAAAATGTTGCGAAGAGTTAGGACGGATAATTGTTTCAGTCTCCTGGCGGTTAGTGTGTTGTTAATCGGCCTGCAGAGTGGAACCCGAGGCCAAGCTATCGTTGACCATATTAGAAAGGCAGACCGGGTGGTTAGTGCCGTTAACGAGCGTGCAGGGTTGGCGGATGTGCCTACAGGCCGAGCCTGGGCTGGACTGTCGGTCGATTTGGCGAAAGCTTTAGCTGCTGCTGTCTTACAGGACGCGAGCAAGGTGAAATTCGAGCTGGGCGACCGGCAAACCGGGCCTGAACAAGTCCAGCGAGGGTCAGTCGACCTATACTTGCCGGTTGGACCCATGACCTCATCCAAATTGACTGCTCTAGGCCTCACCACGTCACAGCCGTTCTTCTTTAGCGTCCAGAGAGTCATGGTAAGTGGTGCGTCAGGTATTACGGAGCTGCGCCAGTTGGTGGGGACACCAATTGCCGTACAGCCTGGGAGCGTGGATGAACAAAATGTCGAAATCTACGGAGAGGAACATCTGCGAGACTACTTCGGACGGGCTGGTTGGAAGGTCGCCATGGCGCCGTTTCAGGAGTGGGACGAGCTCGAGTCTGCCTTCGTTTCGGGACACGTGAAGGCGATTACCGCGGACGAAACCGAACTGGCCCGGCTGCGAGTAGCAAATCATGCGGTGGCTTCCGCTGTAATGTTGCCGGAGATCATTGGGATGCAGCCCGTGAGTGCGGTGATGCAATCTGCGGATAGGTCCTGGGTCACACTGGTTGACGCGACGATCTCGGCCTGGATCGAGGCCGATGAATTGGGTATCACCAGCGACAACATTGATGCCCGAAAAGGGAGCGCGGACGCCGAGATCAAATATTTGTTGGGAGTGACTCCCGGGATTGGTGGTCCGGTCGGTTTGGACGACCATTGGGTGGAGCGAGTGATCAGCGCAGTCGGGAATTACGGCCAAGCGTTCAAACGCGATCTCGGTCCCGAATCGCGCTTGGCGATCGATCGAGGTCTGAACGAGACGTGGCGACACGGCGGTCTGCTTTATGCAACTCCGATTCGCTGACATGGGGCTCCTGCCTTCAGCGCAAATCGTAGCCTTCGTGCTCGGGTAGTGCTCGGATCAACGTGTGACTTTTCCGTTAACAAGGTGACATTTTTGTCACGATGCCGAAGAGTCTCGGCAGTCGGTGCGTGGAATGTATCGCCGTTTGCAATGGCGACGGAGAGGGGGAGTGCAAAGGTGACAGGTGAAAAGTGACTGGTGATTGGTGGGATTGGTGGGAGACTCAGTGGACCTAGTGGACTGAGTCGACCGAGTGGACAAAAAGAAGGGTGTGGTGGGCCGCGGGGCGTCTCCTAGCTCCAAGATTCTAGCTCCTAGCTCCTTTTTTGCGCTTTTTGTGTCTTTTTGCGGCTATTCCGGATTTATCAGGTGCGTTGCTTGAGCTAACCTCGGTTCCATGGGAACGCAGAAAGCAAGGGGTGCGGAAATCCTGCTCGAGATTTTACGCTCGGAGGGTACCAGATTCATTTTTGGGAATCCGGGTACGACTGAGCTTCCTCTGATCGACGCGCTAATTGTTAATCCGGATTTTCATTACGTCTGGGGCCTGCAAGAAGCGACGGTTGTTAGTATGGCCGACGGCTATTCTCAGGCCTCGGGTAAACCGGCCTTTGTGAATCTGCACACTTCCGGGGGGCTGGGCCATGGGATGGGAGCGATCATGAACGCGAAGATCGCTCGGGTGCCGCTGGTAATTACCGCCGGCCAACAGGACCTCCGGCATATTCTGGCTGATCCTTTGCTGGCAGCGGATCTGGTGCAAATCGCGGCTCCGGCGGCCAAGTGGTGTTTCGAACCGAATTCGTTAGATGATTTGCCTCTGATACTGCGCCGGGCTTTTCATAGTTCAATAACTCCTCCTCGCGGCCCGGTGTTCTTGTCGCTACCCATGAATATCTTGGACGAGGTGGGCTCGCCGCGGGTGCTTCCCCCAAGCCGGATTGAACTTTCCAGCGTCGCTGTTGGGGTCAACGAATTGGCAGCCGGGCTCCTGAAATTCGATCGGTTCCGAACAGTTATTCTGGCCGGGAATGATATTGCGGAGGTCGGGGTAGGAAAGGCGGCGGCTCGAGTGGCTCAATTGCTCGGTGCGCCAGTATACGGCGCTTCCTGGCCGTCAGTTAATAATTATCCTTCTATTGATCCTTTCTGGAGAGGGACACTGCCAACGACCGCTAAGGGTATCTCAGAAATTCTGGGTCGATACGATTGTTTGTTGGCGTTAGGCGGGAAGAGTTTGATCTCGATCGTTTATACGATGCGGGATCCGATCCCTGAATCGATCGAGTTCTATCATATATCAGAAGACGCTAACGACCTGGGGTATAACGATGCTCCTAAGCTCGGTATTTTTGGGAATGTGAGGGCGACGCTTGAAGCGTTAGCGGATGAGTTAGAACTCAAGGTGTCGCCGGCTACGATCAAACAAAACATCGAAGTTGCCCAAAAAGAAAAGGACGCCCTTTGGCGCGGGCTTATGGACCAGGCAGAGGCTGCGGTCAATGATGATCGCAGGATCGCGCCGATTGTTGCCACCAGGGAAGTGTTACGCCCATTGCCCGATGGGTTCTTGCTGGTAGACGAAGCGCTATGCGCGAATCCCTTTACTCAGCCGATGCACCGTTCGACCGGTGGACGCCAATATTTCCATAATCGAGGAGGAGGACTGGGCTGGGGTATGCCAGCAGCGGTTGGGGTATCGTTAGCGCGCGATCGAGCACCGGTGCTTTGTGTGGTTGGTGATGGATCCGCGATGTATTCGCCTCAAGCGCTCTGGAGCGCCGTGCACGAGAACGCGCCGGTGATTTACGTGGTGTTTAATAATCTCGAGTACGGCATCTTGAAAAACTTCATGGTTAGCCAGCCGCAGTACAATTCGAATCAGCACGGTTTTTTGGCGATGGATCTTTGCCAGCCAAACGTTGATTTCCAGTCCTTAGCACGATCGATGGGGGTAGAGGCGACGTTAGTGAATTCTTACCGAGAAATTAGCGAAGCGGTTGAGACTGCGATCAAGGCTGGGAAACCGCATTTGATCGAGATTCCGATCAAGGGGATAGGCGGGGAGGTCGTGCAGTGAGAGGTGAGAAAACGTGATTGGTGACTAGTGATTGGTGATTGGTGGAGCGCGGGGGATAGCGGGCCAAGTGGACTTTAGTGGACTTAGTGGACGCCGTGGACTGGAGTGGTCGGGAGTAGTAGGGACGGAGAGGATGATCTCCGGAGCAGGCGACGAATTTTAACGGCCGGATTCGTTTGAGCGTTTTGGTAACAGAGATGGTCTTTGTTCCAAATGAATTTTAACGATCCTCTCTCTCCGCGAGTACCAACGGTTCAACTTGGCGTCCGGCGGACGTTTCTAGTTTCGATTTTAGGTCTGAGCTTGGTTATTGGGTCCGCGCGAGGGGATGAGGTTTCGCCATCGCCAACTGCGGCATCCGCGCCGATGGCTAACCCGACGCCGGAGGGCAAAATTAACTTGGAAGCGACTGCGCGTAAGCGATTGCCGAATACGGTCGCTAATGTGGTTCTGGGGATTCAGGTCGAGGGACGCACTGGCGATGCGGTTTCAGGCTCGCTGGCTGATCGATCCCACACCTTGCTCGACTTTCTGCGCCAGCAAGGAGTGGAGCGGCTCCGCACGGAAGACGTCAGTTATCAGCCGCAGATTGAGTCTGGCCGTAATGGAGCACCGGATCGCATTGTCGGCTACACGGGCAGCGCGAGTATCTCGTTTCGGACGACTCCGGATAAGTTAGGCGACGCTCTTAGGCGGGAGCTTGGACCACGGAGCAAATACGATTAGTCAGACGCAGTTTAGTCCACTGGAAAGCGAGATCGACGCTGCCCGGCAAGATCTGGCTATTGAAGCGACGAAGACGGCGCTAGCTCGAGCCGATGCGTTAGCCCAGGCGACGGGGTTGCGCGTGGTGCGAATCGAGCAGATCAACGTCGCGTCTGAAGAGAACATCGTGCCGGTTCCGCTTGGCGGTATGAAAATGATGGCGCCGGCGCGGGCACCAATCGAGACGGCCTCTGGAGAACAGGAAGTGGCGGCGCGGGTTTCGGTGCAGGTGGGCGTCGCGAAGCGCTAACAGCGCGCTTCGCGAAATGGTCAATAGCCGATAGCCAATAGCCGAGGCGGCGGGCTAATGACAGATGACAATGACAAATGACAGATCGGAGGCCCGAGGAAGCATCGATCCTGTCGATTTTAATTTATCTTTTATCGATTTTATATATGCGAGAGATTGGACGACGATCATCCGGTATGAAAACAGAAGCGATCGGGCGGGTGAGGGAGCAGAAGACCCCAGTTATCCAGAGCATCAGCATCACTCCGCATGCATTCGGCGAGGACGAACGAGAACGCCGTGGGTTATCGGGAGTTCGACCGGCGATGACCGCGGGGCAGACAGGTCGCAAGCGGAGGTTTTGGGTTGTTCCGGTTTTGGCTGCTATTCCGACCCTGTTGGTGATCCTGCTTATTTTTCTTCTGAAGGATTATGACTTTCCGAAGGAAGTCGTGGGTGTTTTGTTCATTACCGTCGTGATACCCGCGGCGCTGATCTGCGAGAAGCTTGGGCTTGGGCAGTTTAATATTTTGGGGGGTAGCACGATCCCGGACTGGTTGTTTTACAGTGTCATGATTCTGCTGGTGTACCTCTATAGTTTGGTGTTGGTGGCGTCGGGACGGGGGATTGTGTCGTTGATGGGGCGAGCGCTGCGAGGGGGGCGAAAGGTGATTGGTGATAGTGATTAGTGATTAGTGATTGGTGATTAGTGATTGGTGGAAGAGAAGCTGTCCGTTCGGCGGCCTTCTCGGTCGGGTAACCGTCGGGCGTGTTTTCGCGAGGAGGGGGCAAATTTCGGTTAGTAATATTTTGCCAGGAGTTGTCCTCGTTTGGTTTCATTGTTCGTCGAGCGGGAGGAACTGAAATAACCGAGAGGTAAACAAATGATTACATCGCCAAAGATCGTTGAACGCATTGAACAACCGTATGTGGCTATTAAATCAGTGGTGAAAATGGAGGAGATAGCACCAACGGCCGGGCAGCTGTTCGGGGAAGTTTTCGGGTGGTTAGGTGGGCGCGGTTTAACGCCGGCCGGAGCCCCGTTTTTCAAGTATAACGTTGTCGACATGGAACGCGGGCTCGAGATTGAGTTTGCGCTGCCGACGGCAGCGCCGGCGACTGGAGATGATCGGGTTTTAGCGGGTGTGCTTCCTGCAGGCCGGTATGCCTCATTGATGCATCTAGGCCCGTATGATCAGCTTAAGGACGCTAATGCGGCGCTTGGGGAATGGATCAAAGAGCAAGGGCTTACCGTCGACGTGGTGAAGAGCCCGGAAGGGGACAGATTTGGGTGCCGGTTGGAAATTTATCTTAATGATCCAGGGGTGGAGAAGGATCCAGCGAAGTGGGAGACGGAAGTGGCGTTTAAGCTCGCGTAAACGCCCTTCAAGAAATCAAATTCACCACAGAGACACAGAGGACACCGAGAAAAGACTCGAACCGCAGATGGACGCAGATTTACGCAGATAATATTGGCTTCTACTAGCGTTCATTCACAGGCAGCAACTTTGAGATTTTTGGATGACGCTCATTTATTTCGGTTCAAAAGCCGCGATCGAGCGCAACGTACAACGCCAAAAAAAGGCTAAACTCCCCTGACCCGAACGGAGCAACGCCATCTCATCTGCGTAAATCTGCGTCCATCTGCGGTTAGGTTTTCTCTGTGTTCTCTGTGTCTCTGTGGTGAAATCGGTCTTAATAGGCTTTGCCGAAGAGGACGCGGCGGGGGCTGGGGGCGCCGGTGAAGATGCATTTCCCTGGCGTCTCATCTTTGAAAGCAGGATCGGTGGGGATGCAACGGATCGTAACCTTCAGGTCTTCTTTGATCTGCGCCTCGACAGAAGGGTCGCCGGACCAATGGGCAAACGCGAAACCGCCATGGATCTCGGGCCGGTCAGTGTCCTTGGGAGTGAAGAAGTCGTAGAAGTCGGCTTTGGAATCGATTTTAACCGTGTATCGGTCACGAAGTTCTTTGGCGCGCTCGTAAAGGCCGGCCTGGATCTCGGTAAGAATTTCGGGGATGGCCTTTATCACCTCTTCGACCGGTCTAAATGCCTTTTCTTTGATCGGACGATCACGGCGAGCGATAGCAACGGTGCCTTTTTCCAAATCACGGGGACCGAGTTCGAGCCGGATAGGGACGCCGCGTTTGATCCAGTCCCAATTTTTCACCCCGCCGCCCAGGTCGCGTTGGTCGACCTCTACCGTGACCGGTTCGTTCGCATAACGCTGGTTGCGGATTTCGGCAGCCAGGTCGTTCGCGGCTTCCAGGACAGTGGAGCGATGTTCGGGTTTTTGGATCACAGGTAGGATGACGACCTGACTTGGGGCGATCCGAGGAGGCAAAATGATCCCATCATCGTCGCCGTGAGTCATGACGACGGTTCCCACTAGGCGAGTGCTGGCGCCCCAGCTGGTGGTCCAACCGTATTCCTGGGTCCCCTCGCGTGATAGGTAACGGATGTCCGACGCCTTCGCGAAATTTTGGCCAAGGAAATGCGAGGTACCGGCTTGGACGGCCTTCCGGTCTTGCATCATGGCCTCAATGGTCAAGGTGGTCACGGCGCCGGGGAACCGTTCGCTCTCGGTCTTTTCACCGGCATAAACGGGAAGGGCGAGGAACTCTTCAGCAAAGGTCTGGTAAACCCGCAGCATTTGGTTCGCTTCAGCGACGGCTTCTTCGGCGGTTTCGTGAACGGTGTGGCCTTCTTGCCAGAGGAATTCTGTGGTCCGGAGAAAGAGACGAGTCCGCATTTCCCAGCGCAGCACATTGCACCATTGGTTTATCAGAATGGGTAGATCGCGATAGGACTGGACCCAGCGGGAGAAGGTTGCGCCGATGATAGTTTCCGAGGTTGGCCGGATTACTAAGGGTTCGGTCAGTTCGGCAGAGGGAGCCGGACGCATTTTCCCATCGGGGCCTATCTCGAGGCGATGGTGGGTGACCACGGCACATTCTTTGGCGAAGCCTTCGACGTGGGACGCTTCTTTCTCGAAATAACTAAGGGGGATTAGCAAAGGGAAATACGCGTTCTTGTGTCCGGTATCTTTGAACATCCGGTCGAGATGCCGCTGAATGTTTTCCCACATGCCGAAGCCCCACGGCTTGATCACCATGCAACCACGGACGTCAGAGTTCTCCGCCAATTCGGCGGCGCGAACGACCTGTTGATACCACTCGGGGAAGTCTTCGGCCCGAGTGGGAGAGATGGCGGTCTTTTGGGCGGATGCTGACATGGTGACGTGAGCAGTGAGAAGTGAGAGGCGATTAGTGATTGGTGATTGGTCGCTCGGCGGGTGGCAGGGCGGCTGCCCGACTGCGATGTCTAGGCGAATGAATTCAGGAAGAAGCGGAAGAATTCGGCGCCGCGTTCGAGTTCCTGGATCTCAATGTATTCGTCGCAGGTGTGGGCTTGTTTGATGCTGCCGGGGCCGATCGCGATAGCGGGAGTGTTTTGTTCGGCGAAAAAGGCGGCATCGCAGAACCAGGGGACACCGATGCGTTTGGAGCCTAGAGCTACAAATTTTTCGATGAAGGGGTGCGTAGGATCGGTATAGAGCGGTTGAGAAACTTTCAGCGGGGTGGCTTTGACCTCAGGGAAACGGGCGGAAAGAAAGGCTTGGACGGCTTTTACCATTTCTTCCTGGCCTGGAATTGTGCGGACGTCGATCTCGGCCCGGCTATGGTCGGGGACGATATTAATTTTTACGCCGCCAGTAATGGTGCCGAGGCTGATGGTTGGTTTACCGAGAGCTTCGTTGGCGGGTACGGGGCAGAGATTTGGGAACTCCGATTTAAGGGCGGAGAAGGCTTCGGTCAGAAGTTCGATGGCGTTGATACCGGCGTCAGGACTAGCGGCGTGAACGGCCTTGCCGCGGGCATCCAGCTGCATCCAAGCAGTGCCTTTGTGAGTATAAACAACATTGAGATCGGTCGGTTCGCCGACCACGACAAAATCGGCTTCCCGGCGTTTAGCGCAGAGCTTGGAGCCAAGTTGCATGACTTCCTCGTCAGCGAGTCCTGCGAATCCGACGGCGACACTCAATTTCGAGAGGTCGATCGTGGTCAAAGCCCAAAGCATGGCAGCCATAGGTCCCTTGGTGTCGGTTGCGCCGCGCCCGAGCAAGCGGCCATCGACGATATCGCCTTTAAAAGGATCGATGGTCATTCCGCGGACCGGGACTGTGTCCAAATGGGGAGCAAACAAGATAGTCGTTTTGGCGGCCGGTGGTTTAGGGAACCAGCCATACACGTTTGGACGGCCTGGCGCGACATACTCGAATTCGACCGAGGCGCCGTGAGAACTCAAGAATTCGCCGACGAACCGGGCCAGGTCTTCTTCACCCGCACCCGCACTTTCGGGTGCGCCGGAAGGGTTCTCGCTTGGGATACGAACCAAGTCGCGGCATAACTCAGTAACGGAAGCAATTGGGCTCATAGGGTGCGGAACCAGTCAACAAATTGCGGGATCCCTTTTTCGATGAGCGTGGTTGGCCGGTAACGGAGCAATTGAGAGGCCTTCGAAATATCGGCGTAAGTCTGTGGCATATCACCGGGGGCTGGTGGCTGGTATTGGATGACGGCGGATCGACCAAGCGCGTCGCCGGCCAGGATGGCCGCGCCGACGCCGAACACGGTCCAGGCCGTCGGCCGGTGCCTGCGCTCGGTGTCGTTGTCCATGATGTCGTCGTGCAGCAGCGAGAAGTTGTGCACCAGCTCGACCGCGACGGCGGCGGTCACGCCGCGTTCGGGGACGCGCCCGCGGCGCGGGCCGACAGCAGGGCCAGGGCCTGCTGCAGCGCCTTGCCGCTTCCGCTGCCGGTCGGGTTGCCCTCGGAGTCGGCGAAACCGAGGTGGTACGCCGCGACCTTGCGCACGTTGTGCGGGCATCCGCGCCAATGGCCGCCTCGATCGCCGGGCCGACCAGGTCCCGCGCCAGGCCACACCTGCAGGCGTCACGGCAGTCACGGGCGTACCCCTATCGTTGAGGAAGAAGCGTCCGGTTCGGAACCGGAAATTACGGAATCGGAATATCCCGGATCGGACGGTCCGGGATCGGAAGGTCCGGGGTCGGAAGGTCCAGCGCCGGAAAGTCCGGGCACGGAAGGTCCAGCGTCGGAAAGTCCGGGCACGGAAGGTACGGGCTCGGAAAGTACGGTGCGGCGGATTCCAATCTCACGGTCCTCATCGAGACAGGCCGCTAGAGGACGAGGCGCTTGTCGCCCTGCTTGCGCGTGATGCGCGCGCGATCGAGGTATTCGAGCAGGGGGATAGCATATTTCCGCGAAAGCCCGGTGAGTTGTTTGAATCCCGCCACATCCATGACTGTGCCGCGGAGCGCAGCCAACTGCCCGGCCAGCTTGTCGAGCGCGCCGGAATGCATGAACAGATCGTCGCTGCCCATCCGTATGATGGTCCTCTGCCGCTGCAGAAGCGTGATGAGCCGGCGCATCTCCGCTTCGCCCAGCCTCAATCGCTCTGCCAACTCCGACACCGATGGCGCGCCCAGCCCGGCGGTTTCATAAGCCATTGAGATGGCCTTCAGATGTTCGGATTCACCCGAGCTTGCGGCCGGGATCCCCGCGAGCGAGATGTGTTCGCCCTGCATCTCGATCTTTCCCCCGCGCGCCAGGCCGGCAATCACGAAATCAAACACCCCAGGGCTGAGCGCGCTTTGGCCGCGCAGCTGCGACGACTTGATAGACCTTCCAGGCGTCTCGCCGAGTCCCTTCAGAGCGGCCAAAACCTGGTCTGCCGCTCGATCCAGCGCCTCGCGGGTCAGGAGCAGGTCGCCGGGCAAAGTCACGATCGCGCCTTGCTGCATCGCCGCCTCAAGAGCATGCCGGCAGGCTTCGACGGTCAAGCCGGCTTCCCGCGCGAGGGCGTCGAGGCGAATGCCGGAGGCGCCGCGTCGGATCACGCGCAGCCGCAGCTGTTGCGGAACGGCCGCACGGCTCACTTGCTCCAGCCACGCCAGCGTCTCGGCTTTGCGCCGGCGTGGTTCGGGCTGGCCGTCCAGGACCCGCCCGCCCCCGATGGTGGCCACCGGCGCGGGATGGCGCAGCACAAACCGGTCGCCCGGCGCGAGCACCACCGGCTGATCGAGCTTCAAACGCACGATGCGCCCGCCGCCCGGTGGAACAGCGTCGTAGCCATACACCGAAACCCCGGCCATCGTTTCCGAAGTGAATGCATGGAAGTGAACGCGCGCGCGGTGTCTCAGTGCCGGAGCGCTGGGAAGCAGCCGGATTTCGGCATCGATCAAATCGACCGCCAAAAGACCGCCGGCCTCCACCAGCGTCTGGCCGCGCCGCACGTCTGCAACATCGATCCCGGAGAGATTGACCGCGACCCGCGTGCCGGCCAGTGCGGCGCTTGCGCTCTGACCGTGCGTCTCGAGGCCGCGCACCCGCACGCCCCGCCCGCCCGGCTCGAGAACCAGCGATTGCCCCTCATGAAGGGATCCCGAAAGCAACGTGCCGGTCACCACCGTTCCGAATCCTTTCATCACGAAAGCCCGATCGAGCGGCAGGCGGAGCGGAGCGCCGGACCGCGCAGACTCCATGCGAACCGCAAGGCGAACAAGTTCCGCCCGCAGCGAGTCGAGACCTTCGCCGGTCTGCGCGCTCACCCGGAGGACCGGGGCGCTCTCGAGGAACGTGCCGCGCAGGAACGCATGCATGTTCTCCAGAACCTGCTCCAGATGCTCCCGGCCCACCGCGTCGGTCTTGGTCACCACCGTGATTCCACCCGCAACCCCGAGAAGCCCGCAAATGGCCAGATGCTCGACCGTCTGCGGCTTCACGCCCTCATCGGCGGCGATCACCAGCATGGCTGCGGGAACGCATCCCGCCCCCGCCAGCATGTTGCGAATGAACAGGCTGTGCCCCGGAACATCGACGAAGCTGATGCGCACCGGGACGCCGTCCGGTTGATTCAATTCCATCGACGCAAATCCCAGGTCGATCGTAATCCCGCGCCGCTTCTCCTCCGGAAGCCGGTCGGCGTCGATCCCGGTAAGCGCGCGCACCAGGGTCGTCTTGCCGTGATCGATGTGACCGGCGGTGGCGATGACGAGCGTGCGCGGCGAATGAATCATCGCAGTCTTCTCAGTGCCATTCTTGAGAGCCTGTAACTCTTTAAGTTGTCATCCTGAGCGCAGCGAAGGATCTGCGTTTGCATTTTCATGGTTTCGGGTGGAACTTCTTCCATACCCGGCTGCGGTTATCCTCATTCCGAATCGCGTTCATTGATGCTTATAGGGTACTCAGCAGGGCCACGATCTCCGCATCGTAGCGCGGATGCACCGTCCTCAGGTCGAGCAGCATACAATCCTCGCTGATGCGCCCAACGATCGGAGGATCGAGGCGCCGCAGCGCGGCCGCAAGTTCCTCCGCGGAAAAAGATTCATGGCGCAGCGAAAGCGCGCAACTCGGCAGAGTGGCTTTGGGCGCGGTTCCTCCCCCCACCAGGCTTTCCACTGGCACCACATCCACGGCCAGCCGGACGGAGTGAATTTCGCCCGCGATCTGCCCGCAGCGGCGCATCACTTCTTCGGGCCGGATGCCGAGCATGCGATAGATCGGCAGCGCCTCGGACGATCCGGTAACGTACTCGAAAAGGGTCGCCTCCAGCGCGGCGTAGGTAAGCTTGTCCACGCGGAACGCCCGCATGAGCGGGTTTTTTCCGATTCTTTGGATCAGGTCTTTTCGGCCCACCAGCAGGCCGCACTGAGGTCCGCCCAGCAGTTTGTCGCCGCTCGACGCCACCAGGTCCGCCCCTTGCGCCAGCGAGTTGGCCACGGTAGGTTCGGATCCAACGCCATACGACTCCAGCGAACCCATGAGTCCCGTTCCCTGATCTTCAAACAACGGAATTCCGGCGCGCCTGGCCAGCGAGGCCAGGTCCGCCAGGGCCGGCCGCTCGGTAAAACCCTCCATGCTGAAATTGGACTGGTGCACGCGCAGGATCAGGGCCGTGTCGGCCGCGAGCGCCGCTTCATAATCGGAAACGCGCGTGCGGTTGGTCGTGCCGACCTCTTTCAACACCGCGCCGGATTTTTCCAGGATCTCCGGGATGCGGAAACTGCCGCCGATCTCGACCAGCTCGCCGCGGGAGACAATCACCGGCTGCTTCTCGGCCAGCGAGTTCAGCGCCAGCAGTGTCGCCGCCGCGCAATTGTTTACCACCACCGCGCCGTATCCGTCGTGGTCCTCGATCTCCACCGCCCGCAGCAGCAGAGATTCGGTGTGCACGTCTCTGCGGCTGCGTGTCCCGGTTTCCAGATCGAATTCGAGATTGCAGTAGTCCCGCGCGATTTCGGCGATATGGTCCAGGGCCGCCTCGCTCAACGGTGCCCGGCCGAGGTTGGTATGCAGGATGACCCCTGTCGCGTTGATCACCGGGCGCAGGGAATAATTTCGAGGAGACGCAACCCGGCTGGCGATACGATCGCTTAAACCGGCGACGATCTCTGCCAGGCTCGCAGCCGAGTGCCCTCCCGCTCGAACCTCCTGGCGCAGCGCGGCCAGCGTCGCCCGCACTGCATCCAGCACGCGGCCGCGAGGAAAAGAACTCAATAGCGGCTGGCACCCGGGCGTCTGCAGAACGTCATTCACGCTGGGCAGCAGGCGATACAGGTCGTGCGCCTGCGCCTTCAGGTTGTCGGAGATATCCGTCATTGCATTCGATCCGCCGTCCGGATCAACCCGCTTCCTCATCATCTCAAAACGATCGCGGGCCCGTGGTCGTCTTTCGATCGCGCAGCCCTCACCCAACCGATCTCCGCGGCGGGAACTCCTGCCGCGCGCAGCGCACCGGTCAGGGTCGATGCATTTCCCGCCGCCACCGATATCAGCAGCCCTCCCGCAGTCTGCGGATCGTAGAGCAACGTGCGCACCTCATCGGGGATCGTGCTCCCAGGCGCATCGCCAACCATGCATTCCGCAAATTCGCGGTTGGCCAGCAGGCCGCCGGGAATGGCCCCGAGGCGAACCGCTTCCAGCGCGCCGGAGATCAGAGGCACCGAAGTCGTCTCGATTTCGAGCGCCACCCCGCTGCCCAGCGCCATTTCGCGCCCGTGCCCCATCAGCCCGAACCCGGTAATGTCGGTCATCGCGTGGACGCCCGTGCCGGCGGCAGCCATCGCGGCCGCGGCGCCATTCAACGTCGTCATCCAGCGGACGGCGTTCTCCACCCACGCGGGTTCCGCTTTGCCTTGTTTGAGCGCCGTGGTGATGACGCCCGTGCCGATCGGTTTCGTCAGCACGAGCTTGTCCCCGGGCTGGGCCGCCGCGTTGGTGTAGACACGCGCGGGATCGATCGTGCCGGTCACCGCGTAACCGAATTTCATCTCCGCGTCGCGAACCGAGTGCCCGCCCACCACCGTGCAGTGAGCTTCCTCCATTTTCGCCAGCCCGCCGCGCATGATCTGTTCCAGGATGCCGAGATCGGCCTCCTGCGGGAAGCAGACCACCGCCAGCGCCGACAGCGGGCGCCCTCCCATGGCATACACATCGCTCAGCGCGTTGGTCGCCGCGATCTGACCGAACGTGAACGGATCGTCCACCAGCGGCGTGAAGAAGTCGATGGTCTGGACAAGCGCCAGGCCGGGCGCGATGCGGTAGACGCCCGCATCATCTGAGGTGTCGAAGCCCACCAGCAGGTTCGGATCGCTCTGTCGTGGAAGGGCCGACAGCACCGCGCTCAGCGATCCGGGCGCGAGCTTGCTTGCGCAGCCCCCCGCTTTTACATGCTGCGTCAGGCGTACCGGCTGGGTCTGGTCAACGGCGGTCTGGGTCAAGCGGCAAACTCCTCTCCTCGCTATGTAATCATTTTCGAGGATGGATCGAACATCCATCCCACGATGGAAGTGCTTGGGATCCGGTGATCCTCCCGGTCTTCAAAACCGGCGGTCGTCCTTGACGGGCGACGGTGTGTTCGACTCACACGCGCTTCCGCCAGTCTCCCCCCAACGAACAGTCGTCCCGGAGCTTTGCTTATGGATGCTTGACACTCCCCCGGCCTCCCTCTAACCTGAAACTACCTGCTGTGCCGATCTCGGCCGGCGGGAAAGGATTCGATGGCTCATCTGGTCACCCCCGCGATGTGTATGTGCTGCTGTCACCGTGACGGCGCGCGTGGGTTGTCGATGAGCTGATTTCAGAACCCGGAAATCGAAGCTGAAAGCGACCCACCCGCCCCACGGCGCGGTGGGTTTTTTGTTTCTTGGGTCAAGGATCAGAGCTTTTCGCCGGCCACTGATCGTTGACCCCTGACCACTGGTTCAAAGGAGATCAGAGCATGAGTATCGTTCACGAAGGGCGTATTCCCCGCATTCTTGAGACCGCCCCGGACTTTGAAGCCAAGTCCACGCAGGGCGTCATCCGTCTCAGCGATTACACCTCGAAGGGCAAATATGTTCTGCTCTTCTCGCACCCCGCCGATTTCACCCCCGTCTGTTCCACCGAGTTCGTCGCTTTCGCCCGTGCCTGGGACCGGTTCGACCGGCTGGGCGTCCAGCTGATCGGCATCTCGATCGACTCGATCTATTCCCACATCGCCTGGGCCCGCGACCTGGAAAAAGCAGCCGGCGTCGAGATCAAGTTCCCTGTCGTCGCCGACCTCGACCAGAGAGTGTCGTCGCTCTACGGGCTGATCCATCCCGAAGCGTCCGATACGGCCACGGTGCGCGCCGTATTCGCCATCGATCCCAAGCAAGTCGTGCGGGCGATCATCTATTACCCCATGCAACTGGGCCGCAACATCGAGGAACTGGTGCGGGTGTTCCAGGGACTCCAGACCATCGATGGCAACGGGGTCAGCGTCGGCGCCGACTGGACGCCGGGCAGCGACGTGATCGTGCCCGCTCCGGCGACGCTTGCCGATGCTGCCAGACGCACCAACGGCGGCGGAGCCGGCCTGAAGGTCGAGACGTGGTATCTTTCCAGGAAGGAATTGCCCTTAGCCAAGTGATGGAACTTGAAGGTGGCAGGTGCAGCTTTCCGGCATCCTTGCCGGAGATCAAGGACGGGCACCGAAGTTTGCTGAAAACTATGGGTGATATCTTGCGTAGCGTAACGTGGACGGGGCAAACTGAAACCTGACCCCTCACGCCTGCTTTTCAGGCACCGGTGGCGAAGTGGCTAACGCGCTGGTCTGCAAAACCAGTACTCGCGGGTTCAATTCCCGCCCGGTGCTCCACACATTGCCCATGACAGACAACGGCCGCGATTCCCAATGGAACCGCGGCCGTCGCTGTTGAGATTGGTTCTGTTTACTGCCCGCTGTTCACGGTCCACTGCCCGCGCGTGGCGCAGCGATCGAGAAAAATCCGCATCCGCAGCGCTTCCGCTCGCTCTGCGGCTACCAGGCGCCTCTGGCGGCGAACATGATCCGCGTTGTCGAGGCGCTCGATCAGCCCCTCATCGCAGTCGGCATCGCTCTCCAGCCGGGCTATGCGTTCCTCTAGGGTGCGGCGGAAGCGGAAGCTGATCTCAAAGCCTTCTTCAACACAATCGGAATCGTAGATCATGGCGCGCACCTCGAACTCATACGGCCCCGGCCGGAAGAGCCACCTGAAAAGAATTTTTCCAAACCGCTAAAGTTTTTCCGGTCATTGCCGATACTAGCGAAGAGCCTGATTGCGCGCCAGATTACGCCCTTGCGATGGATCCATGGGTCTTCGGTAATGGTCGTGTCTGAAAACAGTTCACAGCGAAAAGCTGTCGGTCGTCCGTTCTCATTATCAGTTGATTCAGCGCCCTTGTGGGTAACTGAAAACCGACAACTGAAAACTGACAACTCCCCTCACCGCCCGTTCACCGGGTGCGGCACAGCCGCGATTGCCACCACCATCACCGTGCCGTTGTCGAGATGCACTTCCTGGCGTGCGCCCAGCAGAGCGCCGGCGGCATTCGAGAAGGGCGCTCCACTCACGCTTCCAATCAGCAGAACCCCGGGAATCGACGTGGTGCGCACGGCGATGTTGCCCTTGGTCGCCACCACCGTCCCCGGCGCCGGAGGCGTCCCCGCCTGTCCTGAATCCGCCGCTCCCGCCTGGGGATTGGACTGGTTCGGCGTGGCAGATGGATTGCTCGTTCCGGACGGGTGGCTCCCTGTCATCCCGGCTCCGCCGCCGGTCGCTGTGCTGCCGCTCGAGGAGGTGGCCGCCGACGGCCCGCCCGCCGCATCCGGCCCCGCCGTCGTTCCCGCAGGCCCAACCGACTGGATCACCGACCGGATCGTCAGCGTCTGCCCGTCCTTGATCTCCGCCTGGTCAAACTGGAGCGTGACCCGCGAGTTCTCTCCGCCCTGGCCGACCGGCGCCACATCAATGATGTGTCCCATGATTTTGGAGCCCTTGGGAATCTCCACGCCCGTGGCCGTCGTCGCTGCTTCTGTGGTCTTCACCACCACGCTGTCGCCGCTTTTCGCCGTCTTGGTGTCCAGCTTGTCCTGCAGCTCGCCGGTCACCGGCCGCATCGACGGATTGGCGCCTTCGGGACTGTTGGCGGTGTTGGGCGCCGGCGACGCCTGCCCATTCTGGGTCGCGCCCGGCTCGGGGTTCGTTTGCTGAGGCGACGTGGCTTGCGGGCTGCTTCCCGTCGGGGGTTGAGGGTTGGGAGACGCCGGCTGCTGCGCCAACACGGGCAGGCTCGCGAATGCCGCGAATGCCAGGATGCGGATGGATACGGGTGTCATGAAACCTCCGTGAGATTCCCAGTTACCCCGGCTAGGTGAGATGCCGGGACGGCTCAGGAGGTAAGTTCCACTTCAGTTCGTAGTTCACGGTTCATCGTTCCCGGTTGGGCGGGAACCCACGGGGAACAGTCCATCTAAGGAACCCAAAGCGCGGCTCTTCAGTTTTACCGAAAGAAGTCAGATGATTTAAAGGGGTTACGGCGGGTGGGCACTCTTCGTGGTCGTCCCGCGAGGGGACTGTGAACTAGGAACTCGCCTCTACTTTTCCGGCGCCGGCGCAAAGTACCCCCGCCGGGTCTGGACCTTCATGCCATCGCCCTTGCATTCCATCGACAGGTGGCGGAAACTGCCGTCCATCTTGGCGTTGCTCGGAGTATAGGTTCCGGCATACTGGGTCCTTAGCTCGTCCTCGATCTGCGCGAACGCTTCCTCGAGCTTCTTGCCGTTGTTGCCTACGTTGATCACGCGCCCACCGGTTTCGTCGGAGAGGCGCTTGGCCGCCGAATACCCGCTGTAGCCCCAGCCTCCATAAAAGCCGGTGTCGGCGATCAGGATCACGTAGATCAACGCGTTCGACCGCTGTGCAGCCTGCACCGCCTCGCTGATTTTCGTCCGGCTGCCCTGGTCCTCGCCGTCCGTCAGGATGATCATCGCCTTGCGCCCCGACTCCTGCGTAAGCTTCTCGTTCGAGGCCAGGTAGATGGCGTCGTACAGCAGCGTGCCCTTCGGGTCGCCTATCGTCGGAACCGGGCCGCCACCCAGGCCGGGAACGCCCGCCGCCCCGTTGCCTCCGGCGGTATTGATCTCCGCCTTGTCCATCGCGCGCGCCAGCAGCCGCGGGCTGTTGGTGAAGTCCTGCAGCATGTCAACATTCACGTCAAACGACAGCAGAAACGCTTCGTCCTTCGGCTTGAGCACACGCTCCAGGAACTGGGCCCCCGCTTGCTGCTCCAGCGGCAGCACCCGGTACTGGCTTCCTGACGTATCCAGCAGGATCCCCAGGGTCAAAGGCAGATTGTTTTCGGCGACGAAACTTTTCCATGCCTGCGGCTGCTTGTCCTCCAGCACCGTGCAGTCGGTCTTGTTCAGGTGCGGCACCAGGTTGCCGTTCTTGTCCTTGACGGTGAAGAACACGTCCACCAGGTTGACCTGCAACTTGAATGTAGCCACCGACTTGTCTTCTTCCGGCTGCGCTGGGGCGTGGCTCACCGGCGCTGCATCGGGCGAGGGCGCAAGCTGTCCCCATCCTGCCGGGCAAACCAGGGGAAGAAACAACAGGGAACCGGAAATCCACCGCATGCGCATGTCAGTCAGTTTAGACGGTATCTATATCACGAAGCGAGCACCCCGCAATAGCCCATTCGCAAACCTCACTAAACCAAGGTCCCGAAGCAGATTCGACACTGCCCTTGTTTCTTGTTCGCATGGTCCCTTGTTCCCTGCTTTTGAGCCTCCGCTGGTAACGTGTCTGCCCACAGGGCAAACCTGCGACTTTCTGACGCGTCTGATACTCTGACGGGTAGGCGACTTCGTTGAATCTCGGGCTCTTGAAGCCCCGAAATGCACCGGAGAATCGTGGCGCCCTTGATTGCGCGCCGGCGGGAGGATGAAATTCTGTGATGCCTCGTTTGAGAGTACTGGCATTGGCGCTCTTGCCCGGTTTGGCTCTGGCTCCGCTGCTCGCTCGGGCGCAGGAGCAACAGCAACCGTCCCAGGTTCCAGACGCGCCCGCGCCCCAGCCGCAGCAGAACCCGCTGTCCAGCATCACCGGCCCCATCAAGCCGGGTGGCGGCGCTGGATCGGATGCCAGCACCTCCGGCTCGGGCGATCTGCCCATGAACGGCAATGCGCCTGCCCCGGCGCCCAAGCCGGCTTCTCCCCCGCCGCAGGAGATCCAGCAAACACCTCCGCAGGATTTTTCGAACCCCGAAGAGCTGAAAAGCCGCTTCATCATCCAGACCACCTTCGTGAACGTCCCCGTGACGGTGAAGGACACCAAGGGAAAGCTCGTCCCCGGACTGACCTGGCGCGATTTCAAGGTCTATGAAAACGGGAACTTCGAGCCTCTGCGCGTTTTCAGCGTGACCGCCATGCCCCTTTCCATCGCGTTCGTGATCGACCAGAGCGTGACCCGCGACGTGATGGCCAAGGTCAATGACTCCTTGGGCGCCATCCAATCGGCTCTTACCCCTTATGACGAAGTCGCGGTTTTCACCTACAGCAACGGTGCGCAGGACCGCTCCAGCGGATTCACCGGCGCGCAAAGCGCCCGGGTGCCGTTCGTGCTGTCGATGACCAAGGCCGCGGGTACCGAAGAGGCCGTTCCCATCAACGACGGCCCCTTCGCCAGCTGCAATGTCACCTCCAACGGCAATTGCGTGGACCCCAACCTGCAAGCGGGCAAATCGGCCGGCAACGGTACGTTCATCACCATTCCCAAGGAAATCCATACGCTGAACGACGCCATCCTGGCGGCGGCCAAAGAACTCGCTACCCGTCCCATCGAACGGCGCCGCATTATCTACGTGATCTCCGACGGCAAGGAAAACGGCAGCAAGGCGACCTATAAAGACGTGCTCAGGTACCTCGAAACCAACCAGATCGCCGTGTACGGCACCCTGGTGGGCGACTCCGCGCGCTGGGGCGAAGGCTACCTCAGCAAGTTCCACCTGCCCTTCACCATGTACGACAACCGCCTGGTGAGCTATGTGCTCCAGACCGGCGGATCCCTCGACTCGGAGCGCAATCTAAACGGAATTGAAAAGAGCTACCAGGCCATCGCCGAGGAAGCGCGCAACCAGTACACGCTGGGGTACTACACCCACGAACCCGCCTTCGACGGCAAATTCCGCTCCATCGATGTGCGCGTCGACCGCCCCGGACTCGACGTCGTCGCCAAGAAGGGCTACTACCCGTCCGCCGAGCAGGTCAAGCAATAATCCAGCTCGCAGAAGCCAAAACGGCCTGTGCAACGCTGCACAGGCCGTTTCCATTTCCAGGCATGGATTGACAGTGGCGCCACCGGGAGCCCGGGCCGGCGCAACGTGAAACTAAGACTGCTTGGTATCGTTGGGCGTCGAGGGCGGTGGCGCGGTGGTTGCGTTCTGCTGCTGGGTGGCCGGCGGCACCGGCGTCGGATCGGTCACGCCCTTGATCCCTTCCTTGAATCCCTTCAGGCCTTCCCCCAGCCCTTTGCCGAGTTCGGGGAGGCGCTTGGCTCCAAACAGCACCAACAGGACAATTGCAATCACGATCAGGTGAGTCGGCTGAAACAGGTCGCCCATGGACGAAATCCTCCGCACGCCGCCCAGAGCAGCGCGCTACCTTCCAACACATCTATTGTCGCACAGGCTCGGGACACCGGGATGTGAGCTATCTCACTCCACTTTGACCCAACGTGCCCGCGCAATCCCACCATCTGACTGAATGAGCACCCACTGCCACAAGTTCCGCTAACTCCGCCCGCGCCGCTCGTTTTCAGTTCACCTGCGCCGGCCGGCCCAGCCGCTCTACCACCATGGCGTAGAAACTGCGCAGGTCTTCCTCGTCTCCCGCGGTCAGCCGCCGGTACACTTTCATGAGGGGAAAAAGCCGCGAGCCGCGCACATCCACCGCCGGAACGGCCACCGTACCACCGGGGTACTGCGTCATCTCCCAGCCGCCCGCGTACCGCCGCCGCAGCAGTTCGCCCAGGTAGCTGCCCCACAGGCGCACTTCGAAATCCAGATCCTTCTCCGGACTCTCGCTCACCACCACCAGGATGTCGTCCAGCGAATCAAGCGATTCGGCGGAAAAGTCCAGCTCCCGCTGGAACTCCTTTTGCGCCAGGTCCACCGCCGCCTGCGCATAGCCCTCCATCATCGCCCCCAGGTCGGGGTACGATGTGGATTCCAGCCGGTTGCGCAGATCGTTCATCGCTCTCCAATGTACATCCGTCTCATCCTTCGATGGGGTACGAAATCAAACAAGTTTGGATGTGGCACACTGGAAACAGACCGCTTCTCCACCCCACGGACAAGAGATGCGTCCGTGGGGCCCCGGGGTGTCGAGGAATCAAGCTGCCGTGAAATCCAAGTTGTTTATTCTCGTTGCCGCCTTCGCCCTGGCTGCTGGAACTGCCCGTTCCGCCAACCGCGAAATTTATCCCGATCCCGCCGCGGCCAAAGCCGATCTTTCCGCCGCGTTGAAAACCGCGTCCCAGAGCCACAAGCGCATCATCGTGGACTTCGGCGGCAACTGGTGCGGCGACTGCCAGGTCCTGGATATCTACTTCCACAACCCCCAGAACCGGCCCATCCTCGAATCCAACTTCGTGCTGGTTCACATCAACATTGGACGGATGGACGAGAACCTGGATATCGCCGAGCGCTACGGGATCCCCGTCACTCTCGGCGTCCCGGCGCTCGCCGTTCTCTCACCGGCGGGCAAGATTCTCTACGGCCAGCGCGGCGGCGAGTTCAGCCACATGGGGAAAATGGAACCCTCCGCGGTGACCAAGTTCCTCGTCCAGTGGCGCCCGCCCAAGGCAGGCTGCTCCATGATGGCAGTGAACTGCTGAAGGACAAGTTTTCAGTTGTCAGCCTTCAGTTATCAGTTGGGGTTTAGTTCTTGGTTCACAGCAAGAAATGCTTCCGGTAGTCAGTCGTCAGTTTTCAGCAGGCATTGCCGAAGACTGACAACTAAAGACGCTACGAACTGATCGGCGCCAGGTTCTTCGTATTCGCGTACGTGTACTGGATGCGGTGGACCACCGTGATGGTCGACAGCACCGCCAGTACCCAAAGCACCGGCGCCATCACCCCCCAGTGATTGAACACCGCGCCCAGGATCACCAGCACGATCCGCTCCGGGCGTTCCATGAACCCCACCTTGCACTGGCCGATCAGCGCTTCCGCGCGTGCGCGCGTGTAGCTCACCATCAGCGACGTCACCATCACGAAAGCCGTCAGCACCACGTAGCGAAAGTGATTGATGCGCGCGTAATACACCAGCAGGCCGAAGAACAGCACCACGTCGGAGTAGCGGTCGATCACCGAATCGAAGTAGGCTCCGAAAACCGTCACCTGGTTGGTGCGGCGGGCCACACGTCCGTCCACCATGTCGAAGACGCCCGCGCCGATGATCACCAGGCCCGCGTACAGAAACATGCGCCCCGCATTCGCGGCATTGGCATTGCCGAACAGGAACGCCGCCGCGATATTGATCATCAGTCCGATGAACGTGAGCACGTTCGGCGAGATGCGGGTCAGCGCCAGCGTGTGCACGATACGGTCGAGAAGCCAGCCGCACCCGCGGCCAAAGGCGCTTGTCCAGGTCATTCGAGCTCCGAGCTCCTAGCTTCTAGCCTTTAATTTTCGATGTAGCGCGAGGCTGCATGTATGAACCGGAAAGAGCTAGAAGCTAGTGGCTAGAAGCTAGCAGCTAGTTCTTCGCGCTCAGCCCGCGGCGGCTTCCCCGTTGGCAGCGGCTTCGTCATGAATCGTGGTAAGCTTCAGGACTTCCAGTTCGCGTTTTCCATTGGGCGTGTGAATCACGGCCACATCGCCTACCTGCTTGCCGACCAGGCCGCGGCCGATCGGCGAGGTGGTGGAGATCAGGCCCTTGGTGACATCCGATTCTTCGCTGGTCACCAGCCGGTATACCAGTTCTTCGTCCTTGGTGGAGTCGTACACCACCACCGTCGAACCGAAGCCCGCTTTATCACGGGGGATGTTGGACAGGTTCACCAGCGAAAGCTCCGCCATGCGCCGTTTCAGCTGGCCCAGGCGGGCGTTGACGAAATCCTGGCGCTGCTTCGCCATGTGGTACTCGGCGTTCTCTGAAAGGTCGCCGAGCGCCACCGCCTTCTTGATTTCGGCTGGCAGTTCGTGCGCCAGCTCATGCTCGAGCTGCGCGATTTCCTTCTGAAGCTGGCTTTTTATGTGATCGGGCATCGTGTTCCGTGGCGGGCGAGCGGTCTCGGCACCGCGAGACTTGGACGAACTTGAACTTTCATTATACGAGGGACCAACGGAACAAGGGAACAAGGGATGAGGTCCCATGCCAGGGTCCCCTGTGACACCCGGGAAACTGTCCCATGGTCGAGACACCGGACTCTTCGCTTCCTGTCTCATGGACGCAGTGCAAAGTCAGGAGGCAGTCCAATGCTCGAGCGACCCATCCGCATCCTTATCCTCTTCGCCCTTCCTCTCGTCTCTGCCACCATTGCGCTCGCCCAATCCGGGACATTCAAGGTTCCTCTCAACTCATACGCGAGCGACTGGCAAATCGCGCAACAGATCGCCTCCTCCGAGGGCAAGCTCATCGTGGTCACAGTGGACCGGCCGGACCGCCGGCAGACCTGCCGCATCCAGTCCTTCACGCAGGACAAGCTCGTCTGCGCCCGCGCTTTCGCAGGCCCTCGCACCTACCTTCCAAAGCAGATCGCCGCCCTCATCATTCCCGGGGACGCCGGCTTGAAGCTTCCCGTGGTGCTGGGGATCAACGTCGGGATGGGAGCCGCCATCTGGGGCACTGTCGTGCTCGCGGCGGCCTGCCCGGCATGCGCGGTGGCGACAGGCATCCTCGCTTTGCTGCTCTTCGGCGCTGCCGGAGCGGTCCTTATGGCAGACGACCAGCCGGAGCGCCTTCTCTACCGTGCCCCCGGCCAACAACTCAGTCGGAAGCTCGGCAACATTCAGCCATCGCTCTGATCCCTGAACCCTGAACCCTGTTCCCTGTGATCCAGGAATGATTGCAGAATCAAAGTCGCCGCCACCTGATCGACCACACCGCGGTGCTCCTGTCGCTTCCGGCCGGCCTCGTACAGGATCCTGTGTGCCTCGTGAGTGGTCAGCCGCTCATCCCACAAGTGGATCGCGATGCCGCTCAACTCGCCCAGTTCCGCGGCAAATTCCTCCGTCCTCGCTGCCCGCGCGCTCTGCTCGCCGGAAAGGTGCAGCGGCCGGCCCACCACG
The DNA here is from genome assembly GCA_963720105.1 of uncultured Acidobacteriota bacterium. Lineage (GTDB taxonomy): Bacteria > Acidobacteriota > Terriglobia > Terriglobales > Acidobacteriaceae > Telmatobacter. The sequence continues at coordinate 71,658 of CAVREL010000084.1, forward strand.
ATTCCCGCCACCCCAAACCGCCGCGCCAGCCGCGCCAGCGATCGCAGGTCCTCGCGCGAAGAGCGTTTTCGTTCCAGGGTGAGAACCGGCTGCGCAGTCATGCCCAGCTCATCCGAAACTGCCACGCCGATGCGCTTGGTGCCGACATCGAGGCCGAGATAGCGAGGTGGCGGTGTCGTTTCCAGGGTTCCGGCTCCGCACTCCAGCTTAACAATGGCCCCCGAACGTCAGAACTGGAACACAAGGTACACGCCGGCGCGCCAGCGAATATTGGTAGCCCCGTTGGTCGATCCTCCCGCTACCGCGAAGTGGCTGAAGACCCCGCCCGCCTGGGCACGCACCGCCACGCGGCTGTTCACGCGAATATCCATCCCGCCATCCGCCGCCTGGGCCGCGCCAGAGCCGGTTGCATAGTAGTAAGAGTGCTGGGTGCTGGCGTTATTCAGGTGCTGCACGCCGACCAGATAATCGACAAAAGGACTGACCTGCACCGATTGGGACAGCCGCCTGGCCAGCCGCGGTCCGGCCAGGTAATCGGTCAGGGTGGTGTTGTTGGTGCTTCCGGTGTTGCCCTCGGCCACGCTGAAGTCTCCCTGCACGCCCAGCCAGCGGAGAGGATATCCGCAAATCCCTCCCCCGCCGCCCCAGCGTGCGTCGCTCGAGTTGGGGCCGGTGAGAGCCAGTCCGCCATAAACTTCCCACCGCCCTGCGGCCGACTCGCCGTTGCGCGACGCCTGGCACCAGGCCGGCGCCGCCAACAGCACCATTGCAAGCCACACCCCGAGAACCCGCATCTGGTCCCCTTTCGATCGACTTGCCGGCAAGCAGAATCCGCATCGGCTCATCGTTCCTCCGTTGTCCCTTGAAGTCTGGACGTAGACAATCTACTTCCCTGTAGGTAGTTTGTCTACATCCTTTTTGTCAGGGCCGAAATCAAAGCAACCCCCGGGGCTCGCGCGCCGGGATATTGACCCCGGGGAAGTGATTGCCGTATTGCGAGCATCTGCAAGCAGGCTGTTCCCTGGCGCGGGCGAGCCGGATTCGCAAGCACCGGTAAACATCTGCTCATCCCTACTGGCCTGCTCCGCCGGGTGGCGAACTGAATTCGGCCCGGACCGATACAATCGTGAATGGGGAAGAATCCCGAAGGGAATTTTTGCGTCTCTAAGAACAACTAGAAGGGGACCGGGAGGAGAATGGCGCGCCGCAAACCGACAAGATCACGGAAAAGGGGCTTGGGCGCGGCGGCTTTCTCTTTGATCCTCCTGGCCGTATTGTTGTCCATTGCCGGCGGGGCCGCCTGGCTTTTGCTCACGCCGTTCGGGCCGGAAAGCGAAACCTTCGTCGAGATTGCTCCCGGATCCTCCATGGTTCGCATCGGCCGCGAGCTTGCCCGCGCGGGCATCATTCGCAGCCAGCTCGCCTTCGACTTGGCGCGATTATGGAAGCAGGGTACCTTGAAGGCCGGCACCTATCGCTTCGATCATCCCGCTCCGCCGGCCGAAGTCTATGAGCGCATCCGCCGCGGCGACGTCTACACCGTCGCGGTCACGGTGCCCGAGGGTTCCACCATCTTCGACATCGCCGATCGCCTCCAGCAAGCGGGATTTGGCGCCCGGCAGGCTTTCCTCGATGTGGCCATGCAGCAGAGCTCTCTCATCGCCGATCTCGATCCGGCCGCGAAAAGCCTCGAAGGCTACCTCTTCCCCGACACCTATCGCTTCGCCCCCAGGACCGCGCTGCCTGAAATCGCCGCCGCCATGGTCAAGCGTTTTCGAGTCGTGGCCGCCACGCTGGGTTTGAGCGCCGACGTCCATCGCACCGTCACCCTGGCTTCGCTGGTCGAGAGGGAGACCGCCATCGACGACGAACGTCCCGTCGTCGCCAGCGTGTTTGACAACCGCCTCGAAAAGAACATGCCGCTGATGACCGATCCCGCCGTGATCTACGGCTTGCAATTGCAGAACGCCTGGCGGGGAACCCTCTACCAATCCGACCTGAAACGCGACACTCCCTATAACACCTATCTCCACGCGGGCCTTCCGCCCGGCCCCGTCGCCAATCCGGGCATCAAGGCGTTGCGCGCCGCGCTCGCCCCCGCCCAGACCAATTTCCTCTACTTCGTGGCTGCCGGCGACAACCCTCAGGGCAAATCGCTCTTTGCCGCCACCATCGACGAGCACAACCGGAACGTCGCCGGCTATCGTAACGCCATCAAAAAAGCGGGCATACGATGAGGCCGGCCACGTCGGCATTCTTCGCTGCCCCACTGCTGCTGCTTACGGGCTGCCTCTTTACCACCCGGAAACTGCCTGTGCCCAGGCCGCCTGCGATCGTCCAGGACGCCACCGGCGAAGAACTCGTCGACCAGATCGACAAGCGCTGGGACGCCCTCCAGACGCTGGTCGTGACCGTGGACATCCAGGCCAGCGTGACCAACCCCAAGGAGAACATCGCTCGCGATTACACCAGCATCCGCGGCCACATCCTCATGCGCAAGCCGGAGATGGTGCGCGTCCTGGGCCAGATTCCCGTCATCGGCACGCACGCTTTCGACATGGCCAGCGACGGCAAGTCCTTCACCTTGCTCGTCCCGCCGGAGAGCGTGGCTTACAAGGGATCGGACAGCGAGCCTCCCAAAGCCTCGACCGGGCTGAAAAACATGCGCCCCAAACTGTTTTTCGACGCCATGTTCATTCGCGGCATCGAGACCGACGACCGATACACCAGGGTGGCGGATTCCGATACCGTCGAGGACCCCTCCAAGAAACACCTGCTCATCATTCCCGAATACATCCTCAGCGTGATGCGCCCCCGGCCCGGCAGCCCCGAACTGCAGACGTTGCGCGTCATCCATATCCATCGCGAGGACCTGCTGCCCTACGAGCAGGATCTCTACGACCAGCACAACAACCTGGAAACCCAGATCCTCTACGGAACATACGCCGATTACGGAAACATCAAGTATCCCTCCACCGTGACCATCAAGCGGCCCATGGAGCAGTACCAGGTGATCCTGACCGTGGAGAACGTCACCGAGAACATGCCGCTCACCGACGACCAGTTCCAGATCAAGATCCCCGAAGGAACCAAGGTCCAGGACATCCACTGAACACACTTTGTGGGTAAGCTGCGGGTCCGGTTAGCGAATCAGTAAAAATGGATCGGTTTCAGACCGCCTTGGCCCGCAGGTCGTCTACTTCCTCGATGGAGCAGATGTGCATCAGCCCCGTATCCGGATTCAGGTAGCCCGAGATCAGCACCTGTTCACCTTCAAAGGGCCACGCCAGGCCGGTCGAGTCCAGCGCATACAGGTCGCCGTCGAGTTCGCGCAGCGCGAATCGGGTGCCGTGTCGCACCACCGTTCCGCTGAAACTCGACAGGGCCGGACGCGCGGGGACGTGGGGGGTGGGGGAGGGCACGGGTACCGGCGCCGATTGTTTGGGGAGGGCTGAGGCGCCGTTGCCACGCGTGTTCATCCGCCGCGCACCGCCGGCCAGAATGACTGGTAAAGCGAACCCCAGAGACAAGCAGCGTTTCACGATTTCCGTCATGGGGCTTCTACTCTCCCGGACTCTCGACGTGCGGTCAGCTATCTGGCCCAGCTTGTTGCAAGTTTCCGACCAAACCGCATTCACTGAAAATAAGTGAGTTAGGTCACTCGCCCGACATTGTTCCCCGAGTAGAAAATTCGCGCGCCGTGAAAAAAGGTGTCTGCCTGCCGCAGGCGCCTCCGCCGGCTCATGCCGCAAAGTCCGCATCGTCCGGTCAGAGACAGACTGGAGCGTGTTTCAAAAATAGTGCTTTGAAAGGGTTCGGCTTCAGTCGTGCCGAACCCATCCTGAATTTCAGGGGTTTGAACCCTTGAGGGATGGTTTTGAATTGCGCTGCCCATGGATGAAACAGGCTCTCGCCAAATCCTTGCTGTGTGCCCTCCACGGCGCGTCCACGCTGTGCTAGTATCCCGCCAAGCCCGCACACCACACGGCAAAAGGGATTGCCATGGAAACCGCTCTTCGCCCCCTCACCCTCGGTGAGATTCTCGATCGTACGGCCCAGCTCTACCGTTCCCACTTCTGGCTCTTCGCCGGCATTGCCTCGGTCAACTCCGGCGCCCGGCTGCTCTTGAACCTGCTCCAGATTGGCGGCGCTGAGTTGCTGCGTGCCGACCACCTCCTCAAGTACATCATCGCGCTGGGCGTGCTCGCCGCGGTGATCCAGATCCTGGTTTCGTTCGTGATCGGGGGAATCGCGGCGGCCGCCAACAACCGCGCCGTTGCCTGGCTCCATCTCGGGGAGCCGGCCACCATTCGCGGCGCCTACTCCAGCATCCTTCCGCGCACCGCCCGCTATGCCTGGCTGATGGTCATCATCACCGTCAAGATATTGCTGCCCATGCTGGTCGTGTACGTCGCCTCGGTCATCGGGCTGGTCTTCCTTATTCGACCCGCCGCCCGGGCCGCCGCGCATGGCGGCGCCGGCGCAACCCCTGCGCCCGACCCGTCGGGAAGTCTTCTCGCCATCGCCGGAGCCTTCGTCTTCTTCATCCTGATCTCCGCCTGCGTGGTCTACGCTGTCTTGATGTTTTTGCGCTACTCGCTGGCGATCGCCGCCTCGGTCGTTGAAGACTTGAAGGCCCGCCAGGCAATTCGCCGCAGTATCCAACTCAGCAAGGGCTCCCGGGGACGCATTTTCCTGCTGTTGCTGCTGGTCGGCGTCATCTACCTCGGGCTCATCGCCGTCACTCAGCTGGCCTTCTTCATGATGGCCATCCGCCACGGCCAACTTTCCGCCGGCGCTCAGGTCGTCCAGCAGCTCGTGATCTTTCTCACCGACACCTTCATCGGCCCTATCTACGCCACCGGCCTCACGCTCTTTTACTACGACCAGCGCGTGCGCAAGGAGGGATACGACATTGAGTGGATGATGCAGGCCGCGGGCCTGTCCCCCGCCCCTCAAGCCGAATTGGCCGCCGCCCCGTCCGCGCCCGACGCTCCCCTTCCTGACCAGACGGAGCACGCATGATCGAAAGCCTCCGCCCATCTACCCTGGGGGAGATCCTGGACCGCACCGCCGATATCTATCGCGCCCGGTTCCTGGTCTTCCTGGGGATCGCCGGCCTGCCCGCGGGCGTGGTCCTGGCCAGCGCGGTGGTCGTGTTCCTGTTTTTCCTCTGGATCGGGGTGGAAGCTCAAAGCACGAACCAGGCCCTGGTCGGCATCCTGGCGATCCTGTTCTTCGCCGTCGGCATCCTGGTTCTGCTGCCGCTGTGCGCCGCGGCCGTCGGCCTCGGCGCAGGCGCTCTCAATTACGCTGCCGTCGCCGCCTTCGAGCACCGTAAGATCGGCATCCGCGATGCCTACAAGGCCGCCTGGAAACGTGGCTGGCGCTGCATCGGGCTCTTGCTCCTCGAAGCCGCGTTCATTTTCATCGCGCCCTCGGTCGCCTTTACCATCCTCACGGTGATCACCGGTGTTACCGCCGGACTGATGGGCGGGCCGGCCGCGACTGACAGCAACACCTTCGGCGTAATCATGCTCTCGCTGATGCTGGCATTCGCGGCCTGCATGATGTGGATGTTGCTCCTGCTCTGCCTTTCGTTCCCTGCCAGCGTGGCCGAAAACGCCGGCGCCTGGACCGCGCTGAAGCGCGCCATCGCCCTCAGCCGCGGCACCCGCGGGCGCATTCTCGTCCTTTACACCCTGGGTTTCGCGCTGCGCTGCGGCCTGGGCTTCCTCCTCACCATTCCCGCCATCCTCATCATTGCGCTGGTCCCCGGACTCGACACCCCGCAGCACATGCGGACCATCGAGATCATCCTGCTCTTCTCCGTCTACGGAGGCTCCTTTGCCGTGCGAGCCTTCACCAAGCCCATGTATGTCATCGCGCAATTGCTCTTCTATTACGACCAGCGCATTCGCAAGGAAGGCTTCGACATCGAGTGGATGATGCTCCAGGCGGGCATGGTCGCCGCGCCGTCTGCGCCCCAGGCCGCCCCCGAGGCCGCTCCCTGGATGCCGCCCGTGCCGCGCCCCCAGCCGTCCGCTTCGCCGGCCCCTGCCGCTGTGGTCGCTGCCATGGCCGCAACGCCCGCTTCGCCCCTTCCCTCCGTGGATACGGCGGAATCGCCTCCGGCGGCGGGAGAGCCGGCATGACCGCCAGCCTCCGTCCCATGACCCTGGGCGAAATCCTCGACCGCACCTTTCACATCTACCGGTCCCGATTCCGCTTCTTCCTGGCCATCGGCGCCTTGCCGGCCCTGGCTACCCTCTCGGTCCTGGCGCTGGGGTTGATTCTGGATGCGCTTCTCGCCCAGACCACGCTCGACCCTTCCACCAAGCTGGGCATCGAAAACCTCGCTTCGCGCATGCCCGTGGTTCTCTGGCTGTCGTTTTTTGGTTTTGCCGCCTGGCCGATGTTCATTTATGCCGCCGCGCAGATTCTCCTTGACCGGAAGCCTGCCGTTCGCGCCACTGTTGCCCAATGCGCAGGCCGCTGGCGAAGCTGGATCGTCGTGTCCCTGCTGTTGTGGTCAACCTGGAACGGCATTCCCGCACTCCTCTATCGGATCCCGCTCCTCGAGCGCGCCCGCCTGCACGCCATGCTCTCGTTTGGGCGCGGGGTGAACTCGATATTTGCCTGGCCCCGCAATCTGTTTTTCGTCTGGGCGGAATGGCTGGCGGCCCTGGTCGTATGCGTCATCCTGTGGTTCTGCGTCCCCGTGTGGATGCTCGAACCCGTGACTCTGCGCTCCGTGCTGCGCCGCGGACGTACCCTCGTGAAACGCGCCCGCCTCCGCATCATGATCGCGTGGTTTCTCCTGAGCGCCCTGGGATGGATTCTGGCGGGGTCGTTCTCCTTCTTTCTGGTGCTGCTACTGCGCTCGTTTGACTGGTTCCATCGGCCGGATCTTTCTTTTGCCGTTTTTCGCGCCACCCTGATGATTCCCCAGTTCACGGTCTCCATCCTGGTCGCTCCCCTCTTTCCCATCGCGCTCACGCTTTTCTACTATGATCAGCGCATACGGCATGAGGGATTCGACATCGAGTGGATGATGACCACAGCCGGAATGACCTCGCCCCTCTCTGCCGAGCCGGCCATTGAACCCGTCGCCGCCGCCGAACCCGGGGAGCCATCCGCGTGATGTTTTGTTCTCTCGTTCCCGATCAGAAACGACCTGGGGTGCCCTATATCTCCTGGCGTCTTTTGCCCGGAGATAGGGGAATCCAGTGGAGGCCGGCAGCTGCCGGTCTGGCAACCGCACTGTTTCTGCTACATTTCATCGCCGGCGTCGCGGCCATCGCCGCCCCCGTTGATCCCGCCACCGATGCCTCGCCCAAGCCGGTCGGCCGTTGGCAGGATGCGTCCCTCGACGACTACCGCAAGCACCTCGTCGCTTTGCAAGGGCTGACCCAGGCCTGCGCCAAGGCCCGCAACGTCACCGCCTGCGATCCCACCGTGATCGGGCCCGATGATCGCCTGCCGATCACTGCCTCGCCCAACGCCGAGCGGCGCATCGTGCGCTACGGCTGGCTCCGGATCCTCTTCTCGCAGGCCGAAGAGCCCGACAAAGCCATGGAAGCCCCAGGCAAGCCGAAACCATCCCCGCCGTCGGGCGAGCCGGCGCCGCCGGCGCCGCCTACCACTTCGAAGCTTCTCGAGAATGCCGAAGTGCGCCTGGCGGCGGACCTCGCCCAGGCGAACACCGCCCTGGCTGCCTCGCCTTCCCACGACCAGGAGCGCGCGGTCATGAAAGACGTTCTCGCCGGGCGCGAATTCCGCAACCTGCAGCAGCCCACCGAGCGCGACAACGCGCTGGAGCGCTTCGGAAACTGGCTCAACCGCTTCTTCTCCAGCATGGACCGGCTGCGCGCCCGTTCCGCCTGGGTCGGCCGCGCCCTCATCTGGGGATTCTTTCTCGCCGTCGGGATCGGCTTGGCATGGATGCTCCTGCAGATGGAGCGGCGATGGCGCGTCCGCCTGGTCCCGCTCGACGACCGGCCGGCCCCCGATGCCGCCTCCGCGCGCGACTGGCAGTTGTGGCTCAAGGATGCCCGTCAGGCAGCCGCCCGCGGCCTCTGGCGCGAAGCCATCCACTTCGTTTACTGGGCCACCATCTCCCGCCTGGAGTCGAAGCGCCTGTGGCCCGCCGACCGGGCGCGCACCCCGCGCGAATACCTGGCGCTGCTGGCGCCCGAAGACCCGCGTCGCGAAGCCCTCGGCGCGCTCACCCGCAGCTTCGAACGCACCTGGTACGGCGGCCGCGAAGCCCGCGAAGCCGACTATCGCAAGGCCGAGTCCATGGCTCAGGATTTGATCTCCGGCGGCTCCGGCGTGATGCCCCCCGCCGCCGCGAACCAGCCCGTGCCGGCAGAAGGCGGCGCCGCATGACTTTCTGGTCGTTTGTCCGGACATATTTCTGGTACCTCCTGACATGCCTTGTCGCCGTGACTGCCATTTGGCACTCGGTAAGTCTCCGCAAAGCCGCCGGCAAGCCCATGCCGCGGCTGCGGATGCCGTCCTGGTTTCTATCCTCCCTCGATCTCAAAGACCGCCGGCTGCTCCTCTGGTGTGCGTTGGCCGCGCTGGTTCTGGCCATCGCCACCGGCATTCTGCTGCCCAACGGCAACAACAACGAGAACCGCCTGCCCTCGACGTACCTCTCCGGCCAGCACGGCGCCATGGCCGCCTATGAAACCCTTGTGCGCGCCGGGTATCCGGTGGAGCGCTGGGAACGTCCCCTCTCCGAGCTGGCCGCCGCCGCCGGACCCGAAACCGTGGTGATCTTCGCCGAGCCCTTCACCCGCGAAACCGATGAGATCAAGGCGGTACGGCAAATCCTGGAACGCGGCGGGCGGGTTCTGGCCACCGGCTTCTGGGGCGGATTCCTCCTGCCCGGCAATTCCATCGACACGCCCAAGGAATTCAACTTCGCGGCCTGCAAGCTCGAGCCCGAGGGCCTCGATCCGCTCGCCGGCTCCGGCGAAGTGTGGATGGTGCCGCTGGCTACCTGGCAGGTCGGCAAGCCTTTCGACCGCGTGCAGTACAGCTGCGCCGGCCAGCCGGCGGTGGTGGAATACAACTGGGGCGACGGCCACGTCGTTTGGTGGGCCTCGGCCACTCCTCTCGAAAACGGCTCGCTCGCCCGCGCCCGCGACCTCGATTTCCTTCTCAACTCGCTCGGTCCGAAGCAAGGCCACCGCTTCTACTGGGACGAATCGCTTCACGGCGAAATCCGCTCGGAGTGGAGCTTCGCCAGCGGGCCGGCTCTGACCAGCTTGCGCTGGGGACTTCCAGCGCTGGCCCTGCTGGTGTTGTTCAGCTTCAGCCGCCGCAGCGGCCCGGTGCGCGAATTGCCCGTTCCGGCCCGCGCCACCCCTGTCGAGTTTGTCGAAGCCCTCGGGTCGCTCTACCGCAACGCCGGTGCGGCTTCCACCGCCGTCTCCATCGCCTGGGAGCGTTTCCGCCGCCGCGCGCTCCGCCTTGCCGGAATGCGGGGACGCAAGATGGGCGCCGCCGATCTTGCCGCCCTTCTGCTGCGCCGCTTTCCGGCCGCCGGGTCCGATCTCGAAAACGACCTGGTGGAGTGCGAACAGGCCGCCGGCGGCGACGCCGTCACTCCCCGCGAAGCGCTCCGTCTGGTTCAATTGCTGGAGCGCCACTACTCCCAACTCGAGGCCGCGGCCAGGCCGTCGCCCTCTCAACCGCAAGACACTTCCATCCATTCTCAGGAAAGAGTTTCATGAATCAGGAAACCACGCAGGATCCGCAGGCTTCGCCCGTTCCAACCCCCCCGCTGGAAACACCCGTCGCCGGCCCGGAAGCGCCCCGGACCGAGCCCGCTCAGCCGCTGCGGGCCACCCACCAGCTCATCAGCCACGCCGGAACCGAGCTGGGGCGAGTCATCTCCGGTCAGCGCGCCGTCATCGAAGAGGTGTTGTTCGCCGTTCTCTGCCAGGGCCACGCCCTGCTCGAAGGCGTGCCCGGAATCGCCAAGACGCTCATCGTCAAGGCGCTCGGACGCCTTCTCGGCCTGGGTTTTCAGCGCGTGCAGGCCACGCCTGACCTCATGCCGGCCGACATTCTGGGAACCTCCATCCTCCGCCCCGGAACCGATTCGTTCAGCTTCCATGCCGGCCCCGTTTTTACCGACCTCCTGCTGGTGGACGAGATCAATCGCATGCCTCCCCGCACCCAGGCCGCCCTGCTCGAATGCATGGAAGAGCGCCAGGTCACCAGCGATGGCGTGCGCCGCCCCCTGCCGTCCTGGTTCACTGTGTTCGCCACCCAGAACCCCGTGGACTTTGAAGGCACCTACCCCTTGCCGGAAGCGCAACTGGACCGCTTCCTGCTCAAGATCCGCGTGGCTTACCCCACGGAAGCCGAAGAGCGCCAGATCCTGGAGCGACACCATGCCGGCTCCGGCGCCGGCATTCTCGAAGACGCCGCCATGGTGCCGATCCCCGAAGGCCTGCTCGGTGCCGCGCGGGCCGAGGTGCGCAAGATCCGCATCGAACCGGAGCTGTACGGCTACATCCTCGCCCTGGCGCGGCGCACCCGCGAGTGGCCGACGCTTCTACTGGGCGCCAGCCCACGCGCGGCTCTGAGCGTCATGCTGGTTGCCCAGGCCGCGGCCGCCTTCGACAGCCGCGACTATCTCGTTCCCGACGACGTGAAGCGGGCCGCGCTGCCTGTATTGCGCCACCGCGTGATCCTCAAGCCCGAAGCCGAACTCGAAGGCTTCGACGCTGATCGCGCGCTCACCGACGTGATCGCCGCCGTGCCGGTGCCCAGGCAATGAAAATGGTAGTATGATGGTAGTATGAAACAGAAGACATCGATCACACTTGAATCGGATATCCTGGCGGAGATCGATCGGAGCGCCGGCTCAAAAGCATCCCGTTCCGCCTTCATCGAAAACGTGCTTCGCCAATACTTCAGGTCCAAAGTGCGAGAGGCTATTAACGCGCGAGATTTGGAACTCATCAACGCTCACGTGGACTATCTCACGCGCGAAGCGCGAGAGCTGGACGACTACCAGGCTCCAATTGAGTGGGACGAAGCGCGATGAAGAGGGGCGAGCTCTATCGCGTTCATAAGCCGGGAGGCGATCCTAAACAGTATCGAACGTTTGTGGTGGTCAGCCGCCAAACTCTGATCGACTCCCGTTTCCCCAAAGTAGTCTGCGCTCCGGTAATGACCGAGGGGCAGGGGCTTGCAACGCAGTTGAGTATCGGAATCGACGAGGGAATGAAGCACGAGAGTTGGGTACACTGCGACGATCTTCGGAGCGTAAGCAAATCCGAACTGCGGCAGTTTGTCGGATCCATTTCGCCCGGGAAGATGCGAAACCTCGACTACGCGCTTTCTGTGGCCCTTGATCTCTCTTACGAACCAAGATGATCTCCCCCTCCCTCCATCCCGGCCCCGTCACCGCCGTCTGCGAACGCCGCAGGCGCTGGAGCTTCGGCCTCACCGGCCGCTCCATCGGCCTGCTGACCGCGGGGTTTCTCCTCCTGATTCCGGGGTTCTGGGAAGCGCGCCTGAGCTACACCATGCTGGTATGGGACGGCCTCGTCCTTCTGGCCGCATATCTCGACGGCCTGCGCCTGCCGTCGGCCTCGCAACTCACCGCCACCCGCGCATGGTCCAATGCCCCCGCTCTCGACAGCGAAACCGAAATCGAACTGGCCATCGAAAACCAGGGCCGCACCATCATCAAATGCCGCCTGGTCGACGACCTCCCTCCGGCGCTCGTCGCCGAACCCCAGGTTCAGCGGCTGACGGCCTTCCCTCGCGTGCCGGCGCGCTTGCGGTACCGAATCGAGCCGCAGGAACGCGGCGACGCCGAAACGGGTTTGCTCTACGTCGGCTACCGTTCGCCTCTTGGACTTTCCGAACGCTGGTCCAAAGCCGCTCTCACCCAGACGGTCCGCGTCTACCCGGTGCTGCGCACCACCGAGGAGCAGCAGATCTTTCTCGCGCGCAGCCGCCAGATCGATCTCCAGTTGCGCCAGGCTCGCCAGCGCGGCCTGGGCCGCGACTTCGAGAGCCTCCGCGAATACCGCGAAGGCGACGACCTGCGCGACATCTGCTGGACCGCCACCGCGCGCCGCGGCAGCCTCATCACCCGCCAGTATCAAACCGAACGCAGCCAGCCGGTGTGGATCGTGCTCGACTGCGGACGCCTTATGCGTTCGCGCGTGGCCACTCTTCCGTCTTCCCCGGGCTCCGCAAGCCCCTCAGTCGCCATTCCCGCGCGCGCCCACTCCAAGCTCGATCACGCCTGTTCAACGGCGGTCGCCCTGGCGCAGCTGGCCCTCTACTCCGGGGATCGCGTGGGCCTGCTGGCGTATGGCCAATCCATCCAGCAGCGCCTCCTTCCCGGCCGCGGATCGGACCATCTACGGCAGCTCATTGAGCTCTTGGCCCAGGTGCGCTCCGAACCCAGCGAAGCCGACCACCTCCGCGCCACCACCGTGCTCAACCGTCTTCAGCCGCGCCGCTCCCTGATCCTGTGGGTCACCGACCTGGCCGAAACCGCCATGCGCCCCGAAGTCATCGACGGCGCCGTGCAACTGCTCCGCCGCCATGTCCTGCTCTTTGTCGCCATGGCCCAGCCGGAAGTCGAGTCCATCGCTCGCGCCCGCCCCAAAAACGTCGAGCAGATGTTCCGCTCCGCCGCCGCGCAGGAAATGGCCGGCCGCCGCGAACTTCTCCTCGCCCGCCTCCACGAACAAGGCGCCCTCACCCTCGACCTCAATCCCCAGTCCCTGACTTCGTCGGTCCTCAACCAGTACCTGACGGTGAAGGAACGAGCCATGGTATAGATACTTGGCTAAGTTAGCCAAGTAGGCTAGAATGAAGTTATGAAATCAGTGAACATCGGAACGCTGAAGAACGAGTTAAGCGCCTATCTGCGTTACGTTCGCGATGGGGAAGAAGTGGTTGTGCGTGACCGCAACGTTCCTGTGGCGCGCATCGTACCGTTCCGAACGGTGAGTGTGACGGAAGAAGAGGCTGCGTTGGCTGCCAAAGGAATCCTCAAGCTCCCGGAGAAGGAGATGGACTGGGACGCTTTCTGGGCGTTGCCCAGGCCTGAGGTATCAGACGAGGCCATGAAAGAAGCCATCAAGTGGGCCAAAGGCGAGCGTTGATGGAGTACGCATTTTGGGATTCGAGTTCCGTGGTTCCCTTATGCGTGCAGGAACCACCGACAGCGAACGCCCGCACGCTTGCCCGGAAGTACGGAATCACTGTCTGGTGGGCAACACCCATTGAAGTTCGGAGCGCATTCGGAAGAAGCTTCCGCAACGGTCAGATGAGTTCCAATGGCCGGGTGCAGGCTGTCGTGGCGCTTGAGGACCTGCGGCGAACGTGGCGCGAGATCTTGCCCGATATTCAAATCCGGCAACGCGCGGAAGAAATCGTCGAGCGCTTCCCGCTCACGGCCGCCGATGCTCTGCAGGTTGGGGCCGCGTGGATCTGCTGCAGCGGGCACCCTCGGAACCGGGTTTTCATTTCGGGTGATCGACGCTTGCTTGAAGTCGTTGGCCAACTGGGATTCACAATCGTCGAAACGTGATGGACAGCATCATCGCGGCCTTACGCGGTCACTTCCACCGCCCTCAACCTTTTCGCCAGCGCCCACTTCAGTTCCTCGATCCCCGCGCCCGTCACCGCCGAAATGGCATGAAACTCCAGCTTCCGCCGCTTCGCATGCGCGGCCAGCTTTTTCAGCTTCTCCGGGTTCGCCACGTCCATCTTCGTCGCCACCACGATCATCGGCTTCTCATCCAGCCCATGCCCGAAGCTGGCCAGTTCCCGGTTGATCACCTTGAAGTCCTCCACCGGGTCCGGCCGGCCCGACGCGTCCGACACGTCCACCAGGTGCACCAGCAACCGCGTGCGCTCGATGTGCCGCAGAAACTGAACCCCCAAACCCGATCCCAGGTGCGCCCCCTCGATCAGCCCGGGCAAATCCGCCACCACGAACGACTCCTCGTGGGGCTCTTCCCCCACCGTCACCACCCCCAGGTTCGGTTCCAGCGTGGTAAACGGGTAATCGGCGATCTTCGGCCGCGCAGCCGAGATCCGCGAAATCAGCGTCGATTTGCCCGCATTGGGATACCCCACCAGCCCCGCGTCGGCCAGCAGTTTCAGTTCCAGGCGATAGGCGCGTTCCTCGCCCGGCCTCCCCAACTCATGTTCCCGCGGCGCCTGGTGCGTGCTGGTGGCGAAGTGCTGGTTGCCCCGCCCGCCCCGGCCTCCCTTGGCGATCACCACACGCTCGTCGGGCGTCGAAAAATCGTGCACCAGCTCGCCCGTCTCCTGGTCGAACAGCGACGTGCCCACGGGAACCGGCAGCACCACCGGCCTGCCGTCGGAGCCCGAGCAGTTCGACCCCATCCCGTGCTCCCCTCGCTGACCCTTGTGTTCCGGGTTGTAGCGGAAATGAATCAGCGTGTTGTGCCGCTGCGAGGCCTCCATGATCACGTCCCCGCCCCGGCCGCCGTCCCCGCCTGACGGCCCGCCCCGCGGCACAAACTTCTCCCGCCGGAACGCCATGCAGCCGTTCCCGCCGTCCCCCGCCTTCACGCGAATCTTTGCTTCATCAATGAACATTGTTCCGGCGTCATCCCGCCCGTCCTTGGACGGGGAAAAAGAATCAAAACCACTCTCCTATCAGCTTATCAATTCGCATACTGGCAGCCGGACCGCCCGGGTCGACCTTTCCCCTTTTTGAAAAATATCCACCTCTTTCCCGATTTGGCATAAAATCGCTGGTATCTTCTCCCGGGGGTCTTGGGGCGTCAGGAAAACCCTGGGCGGCCATCGCCGACCGCCCGCAGACCGGACGCATCCGACCCGGAACCGCCTTTGAGAGCGGCCGGAAGAGGTTGGGCCGTGGGCTTGGGAAGTGACTGCTCCGGATCGGTGATTCGCGGAGCAGAACCAGGACGGAGCTGGTGCGGGTTCCTCGCAGCGCTGCTGATGGCAGCCGTCGCCGCGGCCACAAGCGCCCAGTCTTCCCCATCCGGATCCCTTTCCGGAAAACTCACCGACATTGATTCCCGCCCTGTCGCCGGAGCCACCCTCGTGCTCCGCAATGCCGTTACCGGCGCGGAGGCCACAACGACCTCGGCGAAAAATGGGCAATACCGGTTCAGCGGACTGGTTCCCGGCGAATACACGCTTCAGGCCGGCAGCCCAAGCCTCGGTGTAGGAAACGTCGACAGCATCTTCGTCTCAGCCGGACACGAAGCCCGCGTCCAGGCAGCAGTGGAATTTGCGCGCCGGCCGGTCGAGGCAAGTGTTCCCCCACCCACGGTCGGCAATCTCGCCCTCTCCGCGCGCCCCGCAGCCGAGCCTCTCGTGCCACCCAGGCCACCCGCGCCGGCCTTCCCCAAATCCCTCGCCGATCCACCCGCGGCCGCTGCGATGACTCTGGAAGCCGC
This sequence comes from uncultured Acidobacteriota bacterium, assembly GCA_963720105.1. Taxonomy (GTDB): domain Bacteria; phylum Acidobacteriota; class Terriglobia; order Terriglobales; family Acidobacteriaceae; genus Telmatobacter. Next base: position 87,116 of record CAVREL010000084.1, read on the forward strand.
CCTTTCGCCTGAGTCCATCGAAAAGCTGCCTCTGGCTGCGCTTCTCCGCCCCGTGCCCTCGGCCGTCCTTCCCGCACAGGCACTCCCGCTTGTTTTTCCTCATTCGCAACCCGTGGACGTCGAATCTCCTGGGTCTCTGCCTCCCCTTTCCGAGCACCAGTTGCAGGCGCTGCCGCTCTCCGGACGCCACTGGGAGAACTTCGTCCTCGATTCTCCGCCGGCGAGAACGCAAATGGAGGAAGAGGACGGCCAACATTCGAACCCCGGGGCCGCCAATCCTTCCGTCAACCCCTCCGTCACCGTGGACGGAGCCAATCTGCAAATCGCCTTTGGCGGCGGGGCCGGCGGTCGCATGCGCACTTCGTCGCTGATGGGGCCGGCAGCCGCCGAAGCGGCCATTGGCGAAGTCCGGAACAATGAAACAGGCTCCGGACCAGCCGGCGAACCGTTCACCGGCCGCGCCTTGGTCACAACCCACTCCGGCACCGGCCGCCTCCACGGCCAGGGCTTCCTCTTCGACCGGCGCAACTTGTGGGGCGCCCAGAACCCCTTCACGCAGTGGGTCAGGGAAACGGCTCCCGCCACGCTCGACACCACCCCGGTATTCACGCCGTTTCCCTACACGGCCCCCGACCGCGAAGACCGCTGGGGCTTCGGCGTGGGCAGCGAATTCAAACGCCGCAAACTGTTCTGGTTTGCCGCCGTCGACGGTTCGGTTCGCAACGATCCCGGCTTGGCGGCGGTTCGGCATCCCGACAACTTCTTCGCCCAGCCCACGAACGACGAAATGCAGGTGCTCAGCGCGCGCCTCGGGCTCAGCGCCATCAACCCGGTTGCCGAGGGCCTGGCTGCCTATTCGGGCATGCTCGAGAGTCTCGACGGCCTGCTCGGTCCCGCGCCCCGAACGGCCGATCAATGGGTCGGCTTCGGCCGTCTCGACTGGCAGGCCGCCGAGCGCCACCGCTTCACACTCGAGGGAACCGGGGCGCGCTGGAATTCCCCCGGCGGCGGCCTCACCCGCGCTTCGGAGCTGTATGGCAGCCACAGCTTCGGGTCCAGCCAGGCCTCCGAGACATGGCTGCTGGGCCGCTGGGAAGCGTTCCTCACCCCCAATCTGCTGGCGGTCCTTCAGGGCTCCGTGGGCCGTCACATCCTCGCCGAAGCTCCTGCTCCGCCCTCCCCGTTCGAACAGACACTGAACGTCAACGCCTGGCGCCAGTTGCCTCAAATGACGGTCGACTCGCGCTACGGATTCACCATCGGCAACCCCGCCCGCTTCGGCAACGGCAGCTACCCCGACGAGCACCTCTACCAACTCCAGCCAACAGTGGACTGGGTCCGCGGCAGCTTTCTGCTGAAAGCCGGCGCGGATTGGCGCCATAACGCCGACGCCACCAGCATGGTCCGCAACCACACCGGGACTTACCACTACTCAACCGTCGAGAACTTCGTCTCCGACGCCTTGGTCTTCGCCAAATACGGCCTCACCGACGCCCTCGACCGCTTCGATCAGCACAACTGCGATCCGCGCGGCAAAGCCTGGCGCGACGCCGATAACCAGCTCCACGGCCTTGGATATCTTCCCTGCTATTCGTATTACTCGCAGACCATGGGACCCACCGAGTGGCATCTCAGCACCAACGATCTTGCCGGCTACGTAACCTCCCAATGGCAGCCCGCGAAACGCTTCGTGATGTCCGCGGCTTTTCGCTGGCAGAGGGAATACTTTCCGCCCCCCATCGCGCTGGTAAACAATCCGGACCTGCCCCTCACGCAGCGGATTCCTTCCCCCGGCAACGAGTGGGCTCCGCGCATCAGCCTCGCCTGGGGATCGGGCGAAAGCCGCCTGCCCGTTCTCCGCGCCGGCTACGGCATGTACTTCGGCCGCACCCAGAATTCGGTCCTGGAATCGGCCCTGATCCAGACCGGCTCATTCAAAGGCGATCTCAACTTCTTCTTCCGCCCCACCGATAACCTGGCCGCCGGCGGGGCTCCCCCCTTTCCCTATGTGCTGGCGGGAGAGCCTTCAACCGTCGTCAAGCCGGCCGCCGTCGAAATCGCGCCCGGATTCAGGAATCCCGAAATTCACCAGGCCGAGGCCGGCTTGGAGGAGAGACTTCCCGGGCGCGTCCAGGTGGTGGCGAGCGCCACCATGAGCCTGGGCCGTCGCCTGCCCGTCACGCTCGACACCAACTTCGACCCGGCCGCCAATCCTGGAACCATCACCTACGGCGTAGTCGATGCGCTCAACGCCGGCCCCATCAAATCGCCGCAAGTCACGGTGCCGTTCTTCGCCTCCTGGCCGGCTTACGGTTCCGGCCGCCTGAATCCCGGCTACCAGCAGATCGCGCAACTGATCAGCCGCGCCAATTCCACCTACGAAGCCGCCATGCTGCGCGTCTCCCGCTCCGGCAGCCGCGGCTTCAACTTCCATGCGCGCTACACCTATGCCCACGCCACGGACTGGAACCCCAACGAGTCGATGTCCATCTCCACCAGCAGCGTGCTCGACCCCACCGATTTCCGCCAGGAATACGGGACCAGCAATCTCGACATCCGCCATTCGCTCTCCACCATGCTCCTCTGGGAGCCGCCCTGGAGGCGCAAAGCCAAAGCCGGCCAGTTCGCCAACGGATGGATGTTTTCCGCCATTGGCCAGTTTCACAGCGGGCTGCCCTACTCCATGCGGACCTCCGGATCCATCCCCGAAGAATTCCTGAGCAGCGGCGCCGCCATCGTGGGACTAGGTCCCGGCATGAACGGCTACGGCGGAGATAACCGCGTCTACGGCGTTGGCCGCAACACCTACCGCTACCCCTTTACGTGGAAAGCCGATGCCCGCCTGGGCAAGAAGTTCGACCTCGGCCCGATGCGGGAACTGGACCTGATGGCCGAAAGCTTCAATCTGTTCAACCACCAGAACGTCACTCGACTCGAAACCGTGGGCTATTCCATCTCTCCCGGAAGCGCCGCCGGATCGCTCCCCACGCTCAACTTTCTCACCGGCCTCAAGACCGGCCAGACCGAATTCGGAAAACCGCTCGACGTGAACGCCACCGACTTCTACCGCCCCCGCCAATTCGACTTCGGCCTGCGTTTGCGGTTTTGAGCCGGGGCAGGGAACAGGGAACAGTGAGTCGGGGCAGCCCCATCCTACCGATCGGTCTCGCACGATTCTTCCGCCCGCGCCTCTTTCCCGTCCAGCCGGAAACAGGTCGCCCCGTTGATGTCCGTGCTGAAGGTCCTTACTCGCGCCTGCTCCAGCTCCGCCAGGACCTCCGGCCGCGGATGGCCGAATCGATTATGCAGGCCGCACGAAATCACCGCCCAGCGCGGCGCCACGCGCGCCAGAAACTCCGGCCGGGTCGATGTCACGCTGCCATGGTGTCCCACCTTCAGCAGCGCGCTTTCCAGTCCCGCCCGCGCCATCATGGCCTCCTCCACCGGCGCCTCCGCATCGCCTTCCAGCAGCACCGAAGTATCGCCATACGCCACGTGCAGCACCATCGAATCGTTGTTCCCCGGCATGGGCCCGGGCAGATACCCGGGCAGCGGAGCAAGTACGCCGACCTGCGCATCGCCAAACGCAAGCTGGTCGCCGGCGCGAAACGAACGCGCCCGCACGCGCAGCTCCGCGGCTTCCCGCAACAGCGCGTCATACGAGGTTGTGTGCGGATTATTGCCCACCCACAACTCCGCCGGGCGGAAATTGCGCAGCACCGCCGGCAGCCCGCCCATGTGGTCGGAATGCGCGTGGCTCAGCGCCACCGCATCCAGCCGCCGGATACCGCGCGCCCACAGCGCCGGCGACACCACCTGCTCTCCGATGTCGAATTCCGGCATCGCCTCGCTTCCGGTTCCCTCGCTCTCGTCCCTCTGGTACGACCCCTGCGGCAGCCCGGCCGCCAATCCGCCTCCATCCACCAGCAGGGTTTTGCCGTCGGGCGTAATCAGCAGCAGCGAATCCCCCTGCCCCACGTCGATAGCCTCCACCAGCAGCGCATTGCGCGGATGCTCGATGGGCCGCGGCACAACCCCGGCCAGCGCTCCCGCCACCAGCGCGCCCCACGCCGCCCTCCGTTGCCACTTCCCGCCGCGCGCGAGAATCATCGCCACTCCCAGCAGAAGACAGAACATCGCCGATTGCCATGCCAGCGGCCCCGGAATGCGGAAATCGCCCAGCGCCAGCGCGCCGAACAGGCGCACCAGCCGCACTCCGAAATGCAAAAGCACCGCCACCACCGCGGCCGGAATAACCGCCGCCGCGGGCCACACCAGCAGAGCCACCAGCGTGATCACCGCGGCCGGCATCAGCAGCGCCAGCAGCGGCAGGATCAGCAGGTTCACCGGCAATGCAAACATCGTGATGCGATGGAAGTAGGCCGCCATCGGCAGCGTCATCGCCAGTTCCACCACGCAGGCCACCACCACTAGTTCGCCCACGCGCAGTACCGACCGCACCGCGGACGGAAAAGCCCGCCACCCAATCGTGCGACTGAATGCCGCTTCCGCTCTCCACGCCACCATGCGCAGCATGACGCGAAACTCGGCTTGACGCGGCGGCAGCTTCACATCAATGGCCACCAGCGCGAGATCCCGCGTCGACGTCAGATATGGATGAATGGTGTGCTCCAGCAGAGGCATGGCGATCCCGCCGATCGCGGCCACCGCCAGCAGCGTCATCTGGAATCCCGATTCAAACAGCGAACGCGGGCTGGCGGCCAGCAGGCACAGCGCCGCGAACCCGATCGTGTTCATCGGGCTGCGCTCGCGGTACACCAGCCGTCCAAGCAGATACAGCGTCACCATCCACAGCGACCGCTGCACGGGAATCGCGAACCCCGTGAACAGCGCATACGCGAACGAAGCCCCAATCGTCAGCAGCGTCGAAGGCACCCGCGGCAGGCGCAGCCGTCGCGCGATCCAGAAGATGCATCCCGACACGATGGCCAGGTGAAAGCCCGAAACCACCAGCATATGAAACGATCCGGTGCGCTCGAATCCCACCCGCAGCGAGCGCGAAAGAAAAGTGCGGTCGCCGGTCACCATCGCCGCCAGCATCACCGCATCGTCCTCGCTGATGCGGAGCGCGCGCGGCAGTCGGCGCGTAGCCGCGGGCAGCGCCAGCAGGCGATTGCTCGCCGTGCGCTGCGCCTCGCCCAGCCGGCAGTGAATGGACTCCGCCGCCCCATCGCCCACCCGTTCCACGCGCCCGCTCTCGGCCGATCCCGTCGATGTGATGCCCTGGTCCAGAAGATAGTCCCGGCGGCTCCATGCCCCCGGATCGCGATAGACCTCGGGGGGCAGCAGGCGCGCCATCGCCCGCACGCGCTCTCCGCACCCCAACGGCTGAGCCGGCGGCGACGGCCAGCGCACCGTCAGCCGCACCACGCCATCGGCCGGAATCTGCGCGTCTTCCTCGTTGGTCACCTTTTCAATCGAAGACACGCGCACGTCGATGCGCTGCGAAGGCTTCTCCTCCCGCGAAGAGAGAGATGGCTCTTCGCCATCCTCGTCGATTTCGCCGCGCACCGGCCCCGCCTCCACGACCGTTCCTTCCACGGTGCGCAGCAGCCCGTCGGAAAACACGTTCAGTTCCGCCGCCGGCGCAGGCCGCGGCTCCATCTCCGCGCACCACGCTCCCAGCGCGATCCACAACGGCGCCAGCGCGCACCAGGCGACGCGCTGGGCTCGCACCGCCGCCACCATGCACGCGCCGGCCATCAGCGCCAGAGCCACCAGCAGCACGCTGGGCCGCAGCCACTCCAGTCTCGCCACCACGATTCCCGCGGCGAACAGCCAGGCCGCATGGAAGAGCGGAAGATCGCTCCACCGGGGGAGATGCCCCGGCGCAAACGCTCCGGCACGCAGCCCGGTAGTTGAGCGGACAGAATCCATGGAGCCCAGAACGCTGAAAAGGATCTATGCCACTCAGCCTATCAGGGAAGCCGCATCCGGACCACTGTCTCCAGGTGAAAGGTCTGCGGGAACAGGTCGGCGAGCGTCATGGATTCGATGACGTATCCTGCCGGGATCAGACCGCGCAGATCACGCGCCAGAGTCGCCGGATCGCACGAGACATACACCAGTGCGGCCGGCGCTATCTTCGCGATCATGTTCGTGATCTCCGGCCCCAGCCCGGTGCGCGGAGGATCGACGACCACCAGATCCGGCTGCGGTCCGCCGCGATTCTCACGAAGAAACTGAACCGTGGTCGCGCGAACGGCCACTCCCGTTGTGCCTTCCAGATTCGCCGCCAGCGCACCGGCGGCCGCCGGCGCCGATTCGACGGCGACAACCTTGCCGAAGCTTTGCGCCAGCAGGCGCGCAAACAGGCCCACGCCCGCGAACAGGTCCCACGCCTGCCTCCCGCTGTATCCCGCCGTCACCCGGTCCGCCAACGCGTCCACCAGCCACCGATTCACCTGAAAAAACGCGCCATGATCCACGCGATACTCGGCCCCCGCCGCGCGGTACATCATTGCAGGCTCACCCCACTGCGCGATCGTTCGCGGCGCGTCACCCGGGTTGCCCTCGATCGCCAGCTCCGCTCCTGTCAGTTCCGGGATTCTCTTCCGCATTTCAAGCGCTAGATCGTCCAGCCGCACGTTCGCCGGGCGCGCGATGAAAATGGTCAGCAGCAATGCGGTTTCGGCCGGGTTGCAGAAGAGCGCCATTTCGCTTGCGCGCAACCCGGGCGCGACGGTCCGAATCACTTCCGCGGCCGCCAGCGCGGCCCGCACCAGAAGCGGCGCGGCGATGGGGCACTCACCAATGGGAACCACCGCATGCGAACCCCGCCCGCGGTAACCGGGATTGCCCTGCGCGTCGAACGCCAGGCGAATGCGATTGCGGTAGGCCCACGCCTCTCCCCACAGCACGCCAATGTTCTCCGGCGATGCCAAGCCGCCCCGCGCCAGCGTCTCGCGCAGCACATCCTGCTTTATCCCCAGTTGCGTTGCATACTCCGCGTGCTGATAGTGGCACCCGCCGCACCCGCCGAAATGAGCGCACTTCGGCGCGACCCGCTGCGCCGACCGGAGCACAAGCTCCTCGGCTTCTGCCGTCGCATATCCGCGCTTGTCTTCCACCACCCGCACCCGCGCCTGCTCCCCGGGCAGCACCATCGGCACAAACACCGCTTTGCCTTGGTCGCGCGCCAGAAAGTTGCCGCCGTAGATCGGCTTCTCGATCTGGACCAGCATGGAACGGGGTGTCCCCGGTCTCGATTTTGAGACCCGGGAAGCGGAAGCCCGGTTTCCGGCCACCCGGCGCGGATGGTTCCTTCCGCTCGATCGCCGCTTCATTGCTGGCTCATGTAGAACAGGCTGAGGCGGGGAAGGTTGTAGTGGGCCAGCAACTGTTTCTGCGCAAACTGCCGTTCCACCTGCCGCAACTGCACCGCGCCCATCCGGCTGCGATAGGGCGCCAGTTCCCGTGCGGCGTGCTCTTTGATGCCCACCAGCAACTCCTCGGGCGCCGCCGCTGTCAGGGCCGCGAACAGTTTCTCCTCGAACACCGTCAGCGTGCGCTCCAGCGATTCCAGATCCACGGCCGCGCCACCCCTTCCCGCCTCGTACACGCGTACTTCGTGAGCCAACTCGCGCAACCGGTTGGCGGTCGTTGCACACAGTTCCGGAACCACGGTCGCCGCGTCCAGAGCGGACGCCGTGGCCACCAGGTGTGCGGCTACCCGCTCGTGTTCGAAGCCTGTTTCGGAAGGAGCTTTCGTTGTCCCCGCCGAGCCCGCCGACGCTTCACGCATCTCTTCGGCCGCCTCCATCACCGCCTGCGCGCACCACGCCAGTCCGTTGATGCGCCGCATCCGCGCTTTCTTCTGCCGCTGTTCATATTTGTCGAACGCCGCGTCAATCCCGCGCAGCGCCGCGTCCAGTGGAATCCCCGCCTCCTGCCACGTCTCGATCAGCGCCCAATCCAGCGTCGAAAGCAAAAGGATCGATCCCCGCCGCTGCTGGAAGCGCTCCTCGATCTCCGTAAAGTAATTGAAGTAATTGTGCACGAATGCAGGGACCAGGGATCAGGGATCAGGGATCAAGGATCAGGGTAGGGAACAAGGCGCAGAGAGCGATCCGCCACCGGACTGATCACTGACCCCTGATCCCTGATCCCTGATCCCTGACCACTATGTTAGTGCGCCCGCGCCCGCACCCGCGCCGACCGGTTGCGCTCAAACACAATCCTCAGCCCTTCCAGCGTCAGCATGTCGTCGATCTGCGCGATATACCGCGAGTCCCCCGAAATCTGCCGCGCCAGCCCGCCCGTCGCAATCACTCGCGGCTCGGAACCCAGTTCCGTGCACATGCGCTCGATGATTCCATCCACCAGGCCGATGTACCCGAAGTACAGCCCGCTCTGCAAATGCGTCACCGTGTTGGTGCCGATCACTTTCGCCGGCCGCTTCACGTCCACGCGCCCCAGCCGCGCCGCGCGCGCGAACAGCGCATCGGCGCTGATGCCCAGCCCCGGCGCTATCGCCCCGCCCAGGTACTCGCCTTTGGCTGAAATCACATCGAACGTCGTCGCCGTGCCGAAATCCACCACGATGCATGGGCCCCCGTAGCGTTCATAGGCGGCGATCGCATTCACCAGACGGTCGGCGCCCAGTTCCGTCGGGTTGTCGATCAGCATCGGCATCCCCGTCTTGATTCCCGGCTCCACGAACAGCGGTTGCTGGTGGAAGTATTTCTCGCACACCCGCCGCAGCGTGGACTCCACCGGCGGCACCACCGAGGAAATGATGATGTGCTTCACCTGCTCCACCGAAATGCCGCTCATGTTGAACAGGTTCACGAACAGGACACCGTACTCGTCCGCGGTCTGCGCGCGGTGCGTGGTCACCCGCCAGTGAGCCGCGAGTTTCGCGTCGACGGCCGCGTGCGCGGAACCGCCGGGCTCCTCTGACGCAGGCGGCGCAGCCAGGTCCTCGTCCAGCCTGTACAGCCCCAGCACCGTATTCGTGTTGCCCACATCCAGGGCAAGCAGCATCAATGCAGCTCCTGGCTTCCAGCCTCTGGCTCCTGGCTTGCTCGTCCGAGTCGATGCTCTTGCGGGCCGCCCGCCGATCCACTCCATTCGCCCGCATCGACCAGACTAGTAGCTGGAAGCTAGGAGCTGGAAGCTCGTTCCCGGATCCCCCCGCTCTGCACCTGCACCACGCCCTCGGCCGTGCGCAACCGCAGGAATCCATGTTCGTCCAAACCCTCGGTCGTCCCGGTGTACATCTGCGGGCCGTGGACTTCCACCTGTCGGCCCCGCACCCAGCTCGACGCCGCGTCCACCCGTGCCGGAATCAACCTCCGCGTCGCGGGATCCAGCAGTCCCATGGCTTCGCGCTCCAGCGATTTTAGCAGTCCCGCGAGCAGCGCCTGCCGACTCGTCCGCTGCCCGAACGCGTGCCCCAACTCGAGATCCAGCGAGGTCCCCGGCGTCGCCAGCCCGGGGTCAAACCAACGCTGATGCACATTGATCCCGATGCCCACCACAACAAACGCCACGGCGTTCGATTCGCTTTGCGCTTCCACCAGGATGCCGCCCGTCTTGCGCGGCCCCAGCAGCAGATCGTTGGGCCAGCGCAGATCCACGTCCAGCCCCGTGGCCGCCCGGATCGCGTCGGCCGCCGCCAGTCCCGCCGCCAGCGGCGCCAGCGGCAGATACGCGGGCGCAAGCTCCGTGCGCAGCAGCACGCTTACATAGAGTCCCTCGCCGGCGGCCGAGTGCCAGGCATGATCGCCCCGCCCTCGCCCCGCCGTCTGCTCATCGGCAAAAAACACTGACCCATGCGGCGCGCCCGTGCGGGCCGCAGCGATGGCGTCACTATTCGTCGAGCCCGTCACCGGCGCAAAGTGCACCTTGCCGGCGTAAATGGTCCCCGCCAGTTCCTCTTCCACCGCGGCCAGGTTGTACATGCCTATTCCGCCGAAATGGTCATGGAGATGTCGGCCGCCTTGGCCGAGTGGGTGAGCGCGCCTACGCTGATGAAGTCCACGCCCGTCTCCGCGAACGCGCGGATGTTTTCCAGCACAATGCCGCCCGAGGCTTCGGTCGGAACCCAGCGGCTCTCCCGCTTGATTCGCTCCACGCAGTCTTTCACCTGCTCGGGGGTCATGTTATCCAGCAGTACAGCTTCGGCGCCGCACGCCAGCGCTTCCTCCAGCTCAGCCATCGAGCGCACCTCTACCTGCACCCTCTGCCCGCTCTTGCGACGTTCCAGGGCGTGGGTCAGCGCGGCGCGCAGCCCGCCTCCCAGCGCAATGTGATTGTTCTTGATCAGGATTCCGCTGGAAAGATCCAGCCGGTGGTTGGTGCCTCCGCCGCACAGCACGGCATATTTCTCCAGGGCGCGCAGCCCGGGCACCGTCTTGCGCGTGTCCAGAACCCGCGCATGGGTCCCGTGAACGGCGTCCACAAACGTGCGCGTGTGGGTGGCGATGCCGCTCAGGTGCTGCATCAGGTTCAGGATCACCCGCTCGCAGCTCAGCAGCACCCGCGCATTGTGGCGGATCACCGCCAGCACCTGCCCCGAACGCACCCGCACCCCGTCGAACACCTCCGGGTGGCTGATCACGTCGAACCGGTTATGCGACTGCGGCCGCGGATCCAGCCGCGCGAAGATCTCCAGGAACTGCGCAATGCACCCCAGTCCCGCCACCACCATGTCCTGCCGGGCAATGATCGAAGCCGACGCGCGCAGGTTCGCATCCACGGTCACATTGGTCGTGGCATCGCTGGCCGCCTTGTCTTCGATCAAGGCGTGCTCCAGCAATGCGTCGATGCGGTGGCTCTTCCAGTCCATAAACAGTGGTCAGTGCTCAGTCGTCAGTGCTCAGTGCTCAGTGCTCAGTGATCAGTGGTCAGTTCTCCCTTAGCCCACTAACACCCATGTTAGTGCTCAGTGCTCAGTGATCAGTTCTCCCTTAGCAGCCCGTGGTAAAAGTCGCGTTTTGAAAGGGCACGACTTTAGTCGTGCCATAACCGGCCTGCAATGAGTGCGGCTTTAGCCGCTGAGGGATGGTTTTCTTCCATATCTCACTCTCACCACAGGCTGTTAGCCCACTAACACCCATGTTAGTGCTCAGTGCTCAGCGATCCGTTCTCCCTTAGCCCACTAACACCCATGTTAGTGATCAGTGCTCAGCGATCAGTTCTCCCTTACGCCACTTAACCCATGTTGTCATCCTGAGCGCAGCGAAGGATCTGCGGTTGCTTTTCGGCCATCCTACTCCGGCGGCAATCCCTCCAGCGCTTTCCGCGCCTTCTCCAGCAACAGTCGCGTTTCGGCCGCCTGCTTCTTCAACCCCTCCACCACCTGCGGCGGCGCCTTCACAAGAAACGCCTCATTCCCCAGTTGCCTTTCCGCGGCAGCCATGCCTTTTTCATATTTCGCGATCTCCCTTGTCAAGCGCTCCCGCTCCGCCGCGACGTCGATGGTGCGTTCATAGACAACACCCACATCGAAGCTGGTCGCGTGGTGCTTCGCCACCCCGGCGGAAATCTGCTCTACAAACCGCACCTCGCTCACCCGCGCCAGGCGCTCGATCATTTCGTGATTCGTCGAAAAGATTTCGCGCGCCTTGGTGTGGGTGCGCACTTCGATCGGCACCGCGGCCTTCTCTTCCACCCCGATCTCCTTGCGCATGGCGCGAGTCTCGACAATCAGGCTTTGGAGGAATTCCATCTCCTCCATCGGCGCCTGATTGGCGGCCGCGGCAGGCGCGGTTGGGTAGCGAGATAACGCGATCGACTTGGCCGGCGGATTGCCATCAAAGACTGCGTGCCAAAGCTCTTCGGTCAGAAAAGGCATAAAGGGTGAGAGGAGGCGCAGCGACGCCTCAAATACGAAAATCGTGTTTCCTAGTGCCGCGAACCCGAGAGAATTAGCCTGGAGAGCCATTTCCTCCTCGTTGGTCGGCGCTCTCCGTTCGAGTTCCTCGCGCGATGGAACCGGCGAGAAGTTCAGTCTCAGTTTCACGACTTCGAGATACCAGTCGCAGAAGCTTCCCCAGAAGAACTGATAAATAGTATTGGCAGCGTCATCGAACCGATAATTCTCGAGAGCCAGACCCACCTTGGCTGCGGTTCTGCGCAACTCGGCAATGATCCACCGATCTTCAAGTGGAACATCTCCACCGATGATGGGGAGATTAATGAGAAGATTACGATCATTTCCGATTTCGCTTTCGTGCTGACGGAAACTGGCGAACGGAGTCATGATTCCCACCTCCGCCGCCTTATCCACATTCATAAAAATAAACCGCGCCGCATTCCAAATCTTGTTCGCAAACGCCCGGTACCCCTCCGTCCGCGCCACGTTGAACGCGATATCCGTTCCCGGCGAGGCCATCGACGCCAGCGTGAACCGCACCGCGTCCGTCCCGTACTGCTTCACAATCTCGATCGGGTCGATCACGTTGCCCTTGGTCTTCGACATCTTCTCCCGGTTGGCGTCGCGCACCAGCGCGTGGATGTACACCTCCCGGAACGGCACCGACTCCGCCAGCGGCCGCGCCGAACCATCCGGCATGGGCACATCCGTCGAGAACCAGCAGCCCAGCATGATCATCCGCGCCACCCAGAAGAACAGGATGTCGAACCCCGTCACCAGCAGGCTGGTGGGATAGAACGCATCGAAATCCGCGCGGTTCTCCGCCGTAATCTTCGGCCAGTCGAACACCGACACCGGCAGCAGGCCCGACGAGAACCACGTATCCAGCACATCGGTTTCCTGCGTGATCTGGTCCGACCCGCAATGCGCGCATTGCGTCGGGTCTTCGCGGGCCACGGTGATCTTGTGGCACACCGGGCAGTGCCACGCCGGAATGCGATGCCCCCACCACAGCTGCCGCGAGATGCACCAGTCGTGGATGTTCTCCATCCAGCCCAGGTAGGTCTTCTCGTACATCTCCGGCGTGAACCGGATGGCCTTGTTCCCGTTCGCGTCCGGCTTCACCGCCGCGATCGCCAGCTCCGCCAGCGATGCGTCGCGATCTTTCGCCTTCTTGTTCACCGCCACGAACCACTGCGTCGACAGCCGCGGCTCCACGATCGTCTTGCAGCGGTCGCAGTGGCCCACGTTGTGCACGTGGTCCTTCACCCCGGCGAGCAGCCCCTGTTCCGTCAGGTCTTCGACAATCTTCTTGCGCGCCACAAACCGGTCGAGCCCGGCATACGGCCCCCCGTGCTCGTTGATGTGCGCCGAGTCGTCCATCACGTTGATCGAAGGCAGCTGATGCCGCTCGCCCAGAGCGAAGTCGTTGGGGTCGTGCGCCGGCGTCACCTTCACCGCGCCCGTGCCGAACTCCCGGCTCACCCACTCGTCCAGAATGATCGGGATCTCCCGGTTCATCAGCGGCAGGCGCAGCTTCTTGCCGTGCAAGTGGGTGTACCGCTCATCCTCGGGATGAACCGCCACCGCCACGTCGCCCAGCATCGTCTCCGGTCGCGTCGTCGCGATGGTCAGGAACTCGCCGGAATCCTTGCCGTCCGGTCCGAGCACCGGGTAGCGGATCTCCCACAGGTGTCCCTTGTGCTCGTCGTACACCACCTCCAGATCGCTGATCGCGGTCTGGCAGCGCGGGCACCAGTTCACGATGTAGGCGCCGCGATAGATCAGCCCTTGCTTCGTAGAGCCGGACAAACGCCTCGCGCACCGCCGCCGACAGCCGCTCGTCCATGGTGAAGTACTCGCGGTCCCAGTCCACCGACGCGCCCAGCCGCTTCATCTGTTCGAGAATCGCGCCGCCGTAATGGCGCCGCCACTCCCACACCCGCTCCACGAATGCTTTCCGCCCAAGCTTCTGCCGCGACGTGCCTTCCGCCGTGAGCTGCCGCTCCACCATCATCTGGGTGGCGATCCCGGCATGATCCGTGCCCGGCAGCCACAATGCCCGGTCGCCCCTCATGCGATGCCAGCGGGTCAGGATGTCCATCTCCGTCTGGTTAAGCATGTGGCCCATGTGCAGCCGGCCGGTCACATTCGGCGGCGGCAGCAGGATGGAAAATGGCGGCCCACCCGCATCACCTAGCCTGGCCGTCGGCTGGTCGAACAGCTTCTCGCGCACCCAGTACTCCGCCCAGTGATCTTCAATGGCAGTCGGGTCGTACGCTTTGGGCAAATCGTGTGGCATTTTTCTGGAATGCGCCCGCGCGCGCAGGCGTAATTCAATCTTACTGTATCGAGTTCGCGGCCCGACCTCGCCTAAGTTGTTCTCGCAGGATGAATAAGGACCGATCCAGACACCGAGGGCCGCCCCTCGGGCGGCCCTTGGCGATCCAGCTCAACCGCGGCTCAGAACGGGTTGATCTTCGCCAGCCCCTTCTTCTTTTTCTTCTTGCTCGAGGACTCGTCGCCCAGGTCCGCCTTGGGCGCCTTCTTCTTCTTGTTGTTGTCGGCGGTCGGCTGGGCGGGAACGCCCGTGCCCGGCTTGATGTCGTTGATCTGGTCCGGCGCGGGAGCCGCCGCTTCCGCCTTCGGCTCCACCGTCTTGTCTGGACCCACCGGCTTGATCACCGCATTCGGATCGGCGCCCGGAGCGCCCACCACTGTCACTCCCAGGCTCGTACCGCCCTCGCCCGGCTGCATCTGCGGGGCGGTCGAGGGCGCATCGCTGCGCGGCGGCTCTTCGGGCCCTGTAGGCTTGGCCGCGCCCGCGGCCGCCGCCGGCTTGCCCTCATTCACGGCCGCATTGAACATCGACAGGTTTTCCTTGTTGATCGTTGGTGCCAGCACGCGCTTGGGATCATCCAGGCTCGGCTCGCCCACGTGCACCGCTTCCACCATCGTGGGTCCGTGCTTGATGACTCCCCAGATATTGTCCTTGAACTGGATCTTCTGCCGGCTCTGCTCCTCGGCTTCGCTCTCGGCGATGGCTGCCGCGGTCGGCTCCGGAACCGGGCGGTTCAAGGCCACCAGCCGGTCTTTCGCGTCTTCCACGCGGGGAGCCATCGGATAACGCGTGATCACCTTGGCGTACGCCGCCGCCGCCTTGTCCATGTATACCGAACGCAGCCGCTCCTTGATTGCTCCCGGCAGCCCCGAAGAGATCTGGAACATGTGCGCTTCCCCGGCGTAGCAGTCGCCGATGTTCAACAACGCCAGGTCGCTCTTTGAATACAGCGGAAACGTGTCCACCACCGTCTCCAGGCGCGCAATGGCCGCCGAGTAGTTCTCCCGGCTCTCGTAGTACAGGCCGATCTGCGTCTCGCGCTCCGCCAGCACCTCCTGCACGTCGCGCAGCTTCTGCTTGGCCCGCGGCACCAGCGTCGAGTCGGGGAACTGGTTGATCATGTTCCGGTATTCCTGCTCGGCCCGCAGCGCGTTGTTGAAGTCCCGGTCCGGCTTCTCCATCTGCTGGTAATAGATGTCTGCCACCTTCATCTGCGCCTCCGCCGCCTCGGGGGCGGTGGGGAAGAAGGTGATGAAGTCCTTGTACTCGGCCTCCGCCTGCGTCAGGGCCGCCGTCCCGCCTTCCTTGAACCACGTGTCGCCCACCGCCAGCTTGGCCCGCATCCGGTATTCCGAGTCCGGATAGGTGTTCAGCAGCGTCTGCAGCGTCAGCCGCGCCACGTCGTACCGGCCCTTCTTCATCGATGTCATCGCCTTGTCGAACAGCTCCTTGTCGGGCTGCTTCGATTGCACGTTGGCCAGCGGGTTGGCGCTCAGGTCCTGATTCTTCTTCTTCTTGGGCGCCTTTTCCTTGGCGAGCGCCGAAACACCCCCCACGAGCAGCAGCGCGAGGGCAGCAGATGCCATCTTCTGGGAAAACCGGTTCATTTCCACCTCATCCGAGCGGCAGGCTTTCCCCGCCCAACGCTCAACCAGAACGTCTCATCGTTAGAAAAACCTTGGTGCCCGTCCCAGCCCTGCCGGCGCGGGAAACCATAAACAATCCGTCGGGTGCCCCAGGTTTCCGATTTTGAGACCTGGGATCCGCGAATCTCAACTCCGCCCGCGCAGTTCCGGCTCAGCCACCTCGCCCGCCGCTTCCCGCGCCGCCACCAGCAGCGCCCGCGCATCCCGCTCCGCCTCTCCTGCGCCAAACACAGCATTCCCGGCGACCAGCAGGTCCGCACCGGCTTGGACGACCCGGGCGACAGTATCGTGAGCCACCCCGCCGTCCACTTCGATTCTAAATGCCAGCCCAAGCTCCTGCCGAAGCTCCACCAGCCGCCGGATCTTGTCCACCGAAAACGGGATGAATTCCTGGCCCCCGAACCCGGGATTCACGCTCATCACCAGGACGTGGTGAACCATCGGCAGAATCTCCACCAGCAGGTCCACCCGGGTCGCGGGATTGACCACCACCGCCGGCTGCATCCCATGGTGCGCAATCAACTGCAGCGTCCGGTGCAGGTGAACGCACGCCTCGTAGTGCACGATCACCCAGTTGGCGCCCGCCTCGGCCAGCGGCTCCACCAGGTCATCGGCCCTCTCCACCATCAGATGGCAGTCCAGCGGCAGCCTTGTCGCCTTGCGCAGCCGTTTCACCACCGGCGGACCAATCGTCAGGTTGGGGACGAAATGCCCATCCATGATGTCCACGTGGATCACCGTGGCCCCGCCCCGCTCTGCCGCGGCCACCTCCTCGGCCAGCCGCGCAAAATCCGCCGAGAGAATCGATGCGCACAACTCGATCATGGCCGTTCGGATGCCTCTCCTCGCCCGGCCAGTGTATCAGCGAAACCATGCAGCACGGATCAGAGAACAGGGAACTGAGAAAAGGCAACAACCCGGCGCGGCCCTCTCGCTCTCACTGCGGCTTCGATTCCGGTTCCGCCTGTTTCGCAGCCTTCGCCGCGGCCTCCGCCGCCTCCGCCTTCGCGGCTTCCTCCTCCGCAATTTGCGCGATCCGCTTCTCCAGCCGATCTACCGCGTCGCGGTCGTAGGCCACAATCTCGGCAGCTTCCTGGTTGTCCTTGAGCCGATCGATGCGCTGCTGGTGGCCCTGGATCAGCCCCCGCAGCCGGGCCGGCGAGTTCCACGCCTGCCGTTCCGCGTCCCCCTCGGTCTTCTTCGCCTCTTCCAACTGGCCGTGGAGCTGTGCCCGCCCGGTTTCGAGAGGACCAGGAGTGCCGGTGACCGGTTCGCGGCTCTCACGCCACACGCTGTACATCAACGCGAAGGCCAGCACCGCCACAACTCCAATTCCGATTGGAAGAATTCTTCTCATGCGCCGGGATGATCGCAGGGATCAAAAACTGTGAAAGACTAGTCTCCTGAGTCTGAAGTTCGCACCATCAAACGGCTGTCATCCTGAGCAAACAGCTGTCATCCTGAGGAAACGGCTGTCATCCTGAGCGAAATTTGGCGCATTCTTGCGCCAAATGAAGCGACGGATCTGCGGTTGCTTTTCGTTCTTTGTACAAGAAATCAATGACTCAGGGGACTGGAACCGGTTGCATAAATGCTGCTTTTGAAATGGCACGGATTTATCCGTGCCGCAAATACCCGTCAAAAATCGCGGGCTTTAGCCCCCTGAGGGAAGTTTCTTACGTGCTACAGCACATTTATGCCACCGGCTCTAACGAACTGTGAACTGGTCTGCTTCGATTGTAACTGGGGATGATTCTCCAGCCGCCGCACGCCGCCGTCGCGTCGGTCGGGCCGCCGGATCCAGCCGCAGGATCAAGTGGCGCGAACGCGCCCGCATCGCAGGAGTCCCTGACCGGCCGTGGATGCGCAGAAGGTCCAGCACCGCAGGCAGCGATTCGGGATCATGCCGGGTCAAGTCCGCCAGGCCATGCAGGGCCGCCGTCTTCACGATCGACGACCGGTCCTCGAGAAACGTGTACAGCGTGCCCGCGGCACGCCGCGCCTCCGGCAGCGTCAGCGCCAGCCGCGGAATCACAAATGCGAGATTCCACCTCAGCTTCGCAAACCGCGCGTCGGGCAGCAGGCCCAGCAATGCCTCCTTGTACTCGGAGAGCACGCGGCTCAGCCCCCGCGAAGGATGACGCGAAATGCGCTCCAGCACATCCGCCGACCGGCTGGCCACGCCCGGATCGTCGTCCCACAGCAGTTCAATCAGTCGCTCCGCACGGCGAGGCTGTTCCGCCACCAGTTCTGCAATCGCGGGAACACGCCCGGGATGCATCGCATGCCGCCCGATCGCCAGTTCCGCGCGAAGATCGATCCGGCCTCGCATGGGGATCCGCCTCATTGTCCTACGAGGCCTGGGCCTCGGCCAGCGATTTTCCCGCAATCCGCCCCACTCCGCGCAGGATGGCCTTTACCGGCCACTGCCCGTCTCCCTCGGGAAAAAATATCTCTCCCGCCCGCTTGGCCTCCGGCCGGTAATACCATCGCTTCAGCAGCGCCAGGTGTCCTTGCCGGACGGTCGCCGTAGGCGCCTCGCGCGACGCGCCAAGTTCCGCCAGCATCCCCTCCATCCGCCCCTCCAGCATGGTCCGCGCCGCCTTCCGCGCGCTCGCCTGATTTCTGGCCCCGGGTCCCTGGTCGCTGTTTTCTGTTCCCTGATCCCTGATCCCGGTTCCCTGTTCCTCCGGCACCGCCTCCAGCATCAACGGCTGGGCAAACAGCGAGCTCGATCCCGACTGTTCATTCTGGATCCGCATGCCCAGCGTCGCGAAGCCTGCCGGCCCGCGCAACCGCCCGCCTTCGTACATAAAGACGCCAACCTGCTCCGCATCGGCCGCAGCCTGCAGAATCACGGCCCGCAGCCGGCTCAATGGGCGCACCAGCTCCGGCGCCAGGGTCCGCACCGCCTCCACTTTCTGCACCTGCGCATGCAAGGCGGCAGCCGATTCAAATTCCAGGTTCGACGATGCCTCGTCGCGCTGGCCTCGCAGCGTCACCAGCCGGCTCTCGCCCCGCGTCGCCAGGAATTTTTCCACTTCCGCCGCTTCTTCTGAGTAGCGCTCATCCGTGCACCCCTTGTAGCAAGGCGCAAGGCACATCTTCATCTCCGAATAAACGCACCCGGGAAAGCTCGGGTCGGGATTGAGGTCGTCCGTGCACCGCCGCAGCAGAAAAAGCTTCAGCGACTCCTCGCCGTACCGCTCCGCCACCCCCCGCGACGCAAACGGCCCATACGCCCATTCCGCTTCGCGCTGGCTGGGCCGGTTGGTCACCGTGATCCGCGGATACGCGTTGCTCCCGAGAAACCGCACGAAATACGGCGCGCCCAGGTGCATGCGCTCCAGCGCCTTGGCGCCGAATACATCCTCCAGCAGCTCGAACTGCAGCAGCAGCGACTCGAAATCCGACCCCGTCGGCTTCCACTCGATGCGCCGTACCCGGCCCGCCAGCTGCAGCCGCCGCGGATGCTTCGCCGACGGCTGCAGCAGCCGCTCCAGCCTGCCGCGCAGGTTCGGCGTGCGCCCGATATACGGCTCGGCATGTGCCTCTGCTCCATGCAGGGCAAACACCGCCGGCCGTTGCGGCACTTGCGTCAGCGCCGCCTTGGGATCCGCAGGGTCGAACGCGATCTGCTCCATCGCCTCAGTCGCCATCTCTCGATCCCGATCATCCATCGTGGAAATCCGACCCATCCCTGCCGGCTTGCCAATCACTCTTCGCGGGAAACCACCCCCGTCGATGCGCCCCGGGGTTACATCCTTCCGCGGATCGGTAACGACCGCGTGGAACTAAAACGTGCGCAAGACCGGCTCCCGCCAGCCCCGCTTGCACCGCCGTCTTTCACGCCCCCGCAATCGTCATCCCATCCACCCGGATGGTGGGCGACGCAATCGCGCTGCGGAACACCAGGTCATTGCCGATCGCCGTCACATTGCGCAGCATCTCGGCAAGGTTCCCCGCGATCGTGATCTCTTCCACCGCGTACGTCAGTTCCCCGTTTTCGATCCACGACCCGGTCGCTCCGCGCGAATAGTCTCCGGTCACCATGTTCACCCCGAATCCCATCAGGCTGGTGACATAAAGCCCCGCCGGAATGGCCCCAAGAATCTCCTCCGGCGCGAGCGAGCCCGGCTGGAGATAAAGATTCCCCGCCCCGATCCCCGGCGTGCCCGCCAGCCCGCGCGAAGCATTATGGGTCGATTTCATACCCAGCTTGCGCGCGGTATACGTGTTGAGCAGGTAATTCCGCAGCATGCCGTTCTCCACCACCACCGTGCGCCGCGACGGCAGCCCTTCCCCGTCAAAAGGCGAGGACCCGAAACCGCCCGCCCCGGTCTGCAGCAGCATCAGGTTGTCATCGATGATCGTGATCCCCGGCGCCGCGATGATTTCCCCCAGCTTCCCGGCCAGAAAGGACGCATGCCGCCACACCGCATCGCCTGACGCCGCCTCGAACACCGACCCGATCAGCGAACGCGCCACTTCGGGCGCAAAGACCACCGGAACCTGCTGCGTGGGCACCCGCCGCGCCCCCAGCCGGCCCACGGTCCGCCGTGCGGCTTCCCGGCCCACCGATTCGGGCGAATCCAAGTCCCCCATCCTCCGCGCTCCCGACCACCAGCTGTCGCGCTGCATCTTGCCATCCGCGTCCACCGCCAGCGGCGCCGCTGACACTCCCGCATAGCTGGTGCGAT
The DNA here is from genome assembly GCA_963720105.1 of uncultured Acidobacteriota bacterium. Classification (GTDB taxonomy): domain Bacteria; phylum Acidobacteriota; class Terriglobia; order Terriglobales; family Acidobacteriaceae; genus Telmatobacter. The sequence continues at coordinate 107,645 of CAVREL010000084.1, forward strand.
AGCCTCCCATGAACCCGCGCGAGTTGGCCAGAACCTTTCGCCCCGTGGCCGCATCGAAGCTGCCGCCGTTCGAGTTGGTGATGCGCTTGTCCGCCTCCAGAGCCGCCGCCTCCGCGCGCCGCGCCCAGGCAATGCGCTCCGGCCCGGGCAGCGAGTACACATCCTCGAAGTAAAGGTGCAGATCGTCCTCGGCGGCGCCAAACTCCCCGGTCTCCGGAAGACCCATAAACGAATCTTCTTCCGTCAGTCCCGCCAGTGCCACGGCCCCTTCGACAAGCTGGCGAATCCCCTCCGCGGTCAGATCGCTGGTGGACGCCGAACCGGTCCGCTTGCCGCGAAACACCCTCAGCCCCAGCGCGCGTGACCCTGACTCCTTGAGAGTTTCCACCTCGCCCAACCGCACCGTAACGCTGAACTCGTCGCCTTCCCGCACCACCGCCTCGGCATCGGTCGCCCCGGCCTTCATCGCCCGCGCCACTACATCGGCCGCCAGCGACTCAAGATCGAGCGCGCTGGTGTCCGTCTGCGCCACCGCTTCTGTCATGTTTTGAAGCTATCAGACTCGAGTTCCGACGATCTGGGTGTCCCCGGTCCCCGATTTTGGGATCGCAAGAGAAGATTATGGGTAGGGTCGAGGGGTCCGGTGCCCCAGCTCTCGATTTTGAGACCCGGGATTGAGATTCGCAGGTCAACCCCGCCCCAGGACGCTCTCCGCCACCATCTCCCGCGCCTCTTCCTCCCCGCGCAGTACCCGCAGCGCGCCCTCGGCCAGCGCCTGGAGCTCATCCTCCCCCGGATACACCACCACCCTCGCGATCCACTCGACCGCAGCCCGCAATTCGGCAATCAGCTTCTCCGACCGCGACAATCCCCCCGCCAGAAGGACCGCATCCACGCGCCCGTGCAGTGCCGCCGCCATCCCGCCGATCTCCTTGGCGGTCTGGTACACCATGGCCTCAAAGATCAGCGCCGCCTTCCCATCCCCCGCCGCCATCCGGCGCTCCACCTCGCGCAGGTCCTTGGTGCCGAGGTAGGAGTAGATGCCCCCCTCGCGAAACAGCGCGTTGTACATGCCCTCCTGCGTGAACCGCCCGCTGAAGCACAGCTTCACCACCGGGTTCCACTGCAGGCTCCCCGCGCGCTCGGTCGACATCGGGCCCTCCTGCCCGGCGAGATTCACATCCACCATGCGGCCGCCCTCGTGCGCGGAGACCGAAATCCCGCTCCCCAGATGCGCGATCACCAGCCGCAGATCCTCGTACCGCCGGCCCTGCTCGCGCGCATAGCGTTTCGCCACGGCCTTGGTGTTCAGCGCGTGCGAAAGGCTGTGGCGCTCGAAAAGAGCGCTGCCCGAGATCCGCGCCTTGTCGCTCAACTCGTCCACGCTCACCGGATCGACCACAAACGCCTGCGCCCCGCTCCGCCATGCCATGCTTTGCGCCAGGAAGGCGCCAAGGTTCGAGGCATGTTCCCCTTGAGCCGCCGCCCGCAGATCGGCCAGCATGGCCTCATTCACTCGAAACGTCCCGCTGGGCATGGGCCGCATCAGGCCGCCGCGGCCCGCCACCGCGTCCAACCCGTCGAGCGCAAAACCGCCCGCCGTCAGCTCGTCTTCGATCCTTTCCCGCCGGAAGTCCAGCTGGTCCAGAACCGGGCGCCCGCGGAACGGCTCCATCTCCTCGTCCGAGTGCTGCAGGCAGCGCATCCACTCGGCGCGCTCGTTCGCGTACGCGGCGATCTTGGTCGATGTCGAGCCCGGATTGACGGCCAGGATCCGGAATTCAGCGCGCGGCATAGAGCACTCCCAGGGCCATGGCGTTCACCTTGTCCTGCGCGCTCTCCACCCGCGACGGGATCAGGATCGGCACCCTGGCGCCCACCACCACGTGCGCAAACTCCCGCCCGGCCAGAAAAATAATGGCCTTGGCCAGCAGGTTGGCCGCCTCGATGGATGGATTCACCAGGCAATCCGCATGCCCCGCCACCGGGTGCGCGATGCCCTTGGCCTCCGCCGCCCACGCGAACAGCGCATTGTCCAGCGCCAGCGGGCCGTAGACCTCAGCCTCGCCGAACAGTCCGGCCTCGCCCATCGCCGCCAGGGCCTCGGCCTCCACCGTGGACGGCATCGTGGCCGAAACAATCTCCACCGCGCTCATGACCGCAATTTTCGGGCGCAGGATGCCCACGCAATGCAGGAAATCGATCGCCCCCAGGACGATCTGCCGTTTCTGCTCCAGCGTCGGCGCGACGTTCAGTCCGCCGTCGGTCGTAGCCACCAGCCGCGGACCCTTCTCGTCACGGTGCTCGAACAGCGCCACGTCGCACAGCAGCCGCCCCGCGCGCAGCCCTGTCTGCTTGTCCAGCACCGGGTGCAGCAACTGGTCGGTGCGCAGGTGGCCCTTCATCAGGATGTCGATCGCCCCATTGCGAGCCAGGCTCACCGCGACTTCGGCGGCCTTTTCTCCTGCGGCTACGAACTCCGCCCGTTCCGCCAGTTCTGCCAGCCCAAGCCCGCGTGCGCGGGTGCGGATCCTTTCGCTATCTCCGATCAGAACCGGGATGGCGATGCCCAGGGCCAGCGCGTCGGCCGCGGCCGTCAGGGCCACATCATCCTCCGCCAGCACCACTCCCACCCGCCTGGGCCCAAGCTCCTGTGCCCTCTGCCGCACATCGGCAAAGGTGCGCATCACCTTTCGTTCCTCGATCACGCAGGTTCCCACCGCCGTCTCCCTTGCGGGCCGCCACAACCCTCAAAGAAGCTCTCACGAACCCAACGCGGCGCTCTGTGCTTTCAATCACAGCAACCGATTCACATGAAGTTAGTCTGGTTTTCCATCGGATTGAGCGAATCCTGCAATCGAATTGTCGTCGTGGAATTTGAGTTTGTCATCCTGAACAAAGCCGGTCGCGCATTGCGCGACCGGCGCCGTGAAGGATCCGCATTTCTGATCAACACAAAGCTCAAGCCCTGGCGCCGCCCGCAGAGGACCGCCAACTGACGACTAACAACTGACAACTGACCACTGATCACTGACCCCTGATCCCTGACCCCTGACCCCTGTCTTTCAATTCGCCCGCAGCGCCACCAGCGGGCTGATCCGCGAAGCGCGCCGCGCGGGGACATAGCCGGAGAGCGCCGACACCATCCCGATCAGCACGGCAATGGCAATATAGGTGTCGAAATCCCATGCCGAGGTGCCATACAGCAGGCTGGACATCATGCGGGCCGCCGACAGCGAAGCGCCGCACCCCAGCACGATGCCCACGAGGGCCAGCCGCAGCGTTCCCATCAGCACCTCGCGCTGCACCCGCCCCGCGCTCGAGCCCAGCGCCATGCGGATGCCGATCTCGCACGTCTGCCGCGTCACCGTGTACGAGATCACTCCGTAAATCCCCAAACCCGCAAGCAGCAGCCCCAGCCCCGCGAACGCCCCCACCAGCATCATGAAAAAGCGGCGCGGCGAGTTGGCATGGTCCACCAGCATCTGGATCGGCTTGAACTCCACCGCGCTCTGTTTCGGATTCAGCTCACGCAGGATGCTCATCACGCTGGTCGCCATCTGCGCGGGCGGAAGCGTGGTTCGGATCGCCAGCTGCGATCCCACCGCAAAATTCTGCGTGCCGGGATAGTAAATCTGCCAGCCGTTCTCGCCCTCCACGCTCTCCGCGTGCACATCCTCGGCCACGCCGGCCACCAGCAGTCCCGTCTTGCTGCCATCGTCCAGAACCTGCCCCACCGCATCGTTGTTCGGCCAGTGCGCGTACGAGGCCAGAAACTTCGCGAATCCCTCGTCGATCACGACCACGTGCTGCGTGTCCGGCCGATCGTTCCAGTTAAAGTCCCGCCCGCGCAGCCTGGTTCCCATGGCGCGCAAATACCCCGGTGAAATCACATACACCAGCGGCCCCGAGACGTGCAGGTTTTCCGGAGCCTTCACGCCTTTGGGAAACGGCAGTCCCCACGACCGGTTGCCCGACAGGGGCAGATAATCGGTAATCCCCGCGCCCTCCACGCCCGGCAGAGTACTCACGCGCTGGATCAATGACTGAAAATACGCCGCCCGTCGCGCCAGGATGGCGTTGGCCCCGGCATCGGTATTGCCGTCTAACCCGGGAGGATCGTCGTAGTCCACGGTCACCGCCGCGGCCCGCTCCGGCTGGAATCCGAGATCGACATCGAGAACTTTCAGGAAGCTGCGCAGCAGCAGGCCCGCGCCCACCAGCAGCATGCACGCCAGCCCCACTTCGACCACCACCAGCACCGCGCGCACGCGCTCATGCCGGCGGCTGTGTCCCACGCCCTGGCCCGATTCCTTCAGCCCCTCCTGCAGGTTGCCGTTGGCGATTCGCATTCCCGGCACCAGCCCGAACAGGACCGCCGCCGCCACCCCGACCAGCACCGTCCAGCCCAGCGCGGCGCCGTCCAGGCGCAGCAGTCCCAGCAGCGGCAGCGCAACCGATCCCTGGTGCGCCAGCCATGTCACCAGCCCATAGGCCAGGCCCAGCCCCACCGCCGCTCCCGCCCCCGAGAGGATCAGGCTTTCCGTCAGCAACTGGCGCACGATGCGGCCGCGCGTGGCCCCCAGCGCGCCCCGCATTGCGAACTCTTTGCTCCGCGCCGAGGCCCGCGCCAGAAGCAGGTTGGAAAGATTCACGCAGGCAATCAGAAGAATCGCCCCCACCGCCGACCACAACACCACCAGCGCGCGCCGCAGCTTGCCGCTGATGTAATCCTTCAGCGGCACCGGCACCACCGCATCCTTGTAGTCTTTCCCGCAGCCGTTGGGATAGCGATTATTCCAGCACATGAATCTCTCGGCTGCCTTGGCATCGCCCACCGCCTGGCCCAGCGTGACTCCCGGCTTCATGCGCCCGATCATGGTGATGATGTTGCCCCAGTCGCGGGGCGGTCCATAAAGGTCGAGCGGCGTAATCGCATCCACCTTTCGCCCGGGCGAAAACACCGCGCCGAAATCGAACGTCCGCGGCAGCACCCCGATCACCGTGGTCTGTTTCCCGTTCAGGTCGATGGCCTTGCCCACGATCGCCGGATCGGCGTTGAACTGCCGTCTCCACCACGCATCGCTCAGGATCACCACCGGCGCTGCTCCATGCCGCCCATCCTCCGCGCGGAACGCCCGCCCCATCGCCGGCTGCACTCCCAGCACCTGGAAGAAATTCTGAATCACGTCGATACCGGTCGCCGGAATGGGTGCGCCGCCATTGCGAACCAGCTTCAGATTGTCGGGACTGGAGAACGCGAAGTACCCCGTCACGTCCTGGAACGAGCGCGTGTTCGCCCGGAACTCGTCATAGGCGTCGGTGGAGTAGGTCGCGCACGACAACCCGCACTTCTGGGGCGGCGGCGCGATCCACACCAGCTCCTGCGCATTCGGGAAAGGAAGCGGCCGCAGCAAAATGGTATTCACCACGCTGAACACCGCCACGTTCGCGCCGATCGCCAGCGCCAGGATCAGCACCGCGACAACCGCGAATCCCAGGTCGCGCCCCAGCGTGCGCAGCGTATAACGAGTGTCCTGTCCAAGAATGTCGAGCGTCATTAGCCCTCGCGCCTCCCGATGTCTTTCCCTTGCCTGTTGCAGCCCGCCGATGCCGGCCAGCGCCACCCGCCGTGCCTCTGCCGCCGACAGCCCCCGCGCCAGGTTTTCTTCGATCGCCATGTCCAGGTGCGCCGCCAGTTCTTCGTTCAGCTCCGCATCCCGCGACCGCTTTCCGAAAAAGGCCGCCGTGCGCTGCACCAGCCGGCGAACGCCGCTCATGCCGGCTCCTCGCCTTCCTTGTCCATGGCCATCACCCGATCCATCACATCGCTCAGCCGATGCCAGTAGTGAGCGTCCTTGGCCAGCTGCCGCCGTCCGCTCGCGGTGATGGAATAGAATTTCGCCTTGCGATTGTTGTCGGAAGTACCCCAGCTCGGCGCGATCCAGCCCTGCTGTTCCAGCCTTACCAGCGAGGCGTAAATCGTGCCCTGGTTCAGCAGCACCTGGTTGCCGCTCACCTGCTCGATGCGGCGCGCAATGCCGTACCCGTGCAGCGACCCCATCGCAGTCAGCGTCTGCAGCACCATCAGGTCCAGCGTTCCCTGCAAAAGATCAAGTTTCGTCGATCCCATCCTGCTCCTGTGGCGTCAACACAGAAGTGTACAAAGGGGACCTGTGTTATAGCCACAGGAAAGGCCGCCATCCGTCACAATGTTGACGTTTCGATCCTCTACCGGGGCTCCGCCGTGGCATGCCGATCGCGGCACTCCTGCAAATCGGGCGCAAAGCCCTCCTTCATCTTGCTGCTGTAGGCTGCGTCCGACGCGCGCTGGAGGAGATCGCAGACCTGCGCGGGATCGGTCTGCCGGGCGGCTTGCGACTCGGTGAACAGGCACGCCGCCAACTGGTCTCCATATCGGACGCGATCCGAAGCAGCCAGCCGGCCCAGGATCTCGGCCCCATCTTTGGCCGCCCTCCTGGCCCGCTCCGGATCGTGAAGCTCAAGGTAGATGAATCCAAGACTTTCCAGGCAACTGGCGAGATAGGGCTCGTATCTTCCCGGATCGCGTTCCGCCAGGCGGCGGTACACCTCCACTGTCTCTCGGTACAACGCCTCTGCCTGCGGGAAATCGTTGTCCTCGTTTGCCTTCAGCGCGAGATATCGCAAACCCACCGCTGTGCCAAGTCCCCACTCATCGAGATCGTTCTGCAGAAGACGCCGATGAAGAGCAATCGACTCGCGAAAGGTGTCTTTGGCTTCGGGGACCTTCTTGCACTCCGCATACTCCATGGCCAGCTGGTTCAATTGCTGCGCCAGCATGGGCTCATAGACTTCGGCGTCCCGCTTCGCCAGCGTGCGGTCGATCTCGATGGCGCTGCGATACGCCGCCTGCGCGTCCTCGTGCCGGTCCTCGTCCTTCAGCACCGTGCCCAGCAGGCTCAATATGACCGCCTTGTCGGGTAAATACGCGTCGGGATTGGCCTCAGCCAGCCGCCGGGAAATCTCCAGCCCGTCGCGAGCCGCCTGCTCCGCCTCTTTGAATCGATGGCCGCCATCGTACACCAGCGCAACATTCCCCAGGATTCGCACCAGGTCCGGTTCATACGCTGCAGGCTTCGCTTGCGCCAGCTCGCGGGCAATCTTCGCCGACTCGTCGATCGCCTCCTGCGCCTCCGGCAACCGCTGCGTCTGAACCAGTAGCGTGGCCAGGTTGTTCAGGCTTACGGCAAGATAATCGCGGTTCAGCGGCGTGGCGGGAAGTGTCCGCGCCAGGGCAACCGCTTGCCGGTATACCACCTCGCACTGATCCAGCCGCTTGGTGCGCTCGTAAAGCCTGCCCAGGGAGGACAGAAGGTTGGCGATCCGCGGATCGTACTGTTCCGGCTTTGCCTTGGCGGCCTCGCGATAGATCCCCAGCGCCTCTTCGTCATCCTTTTCCGCGAGCTGGTACTGCTTTGTCTCCCGGTACAGCCCCCCTTGCACCACCAGAATTCGCGCCAGCCCCGGACTGTTTACGTGGGGGTGTTGCGCCACGATTTCGCGAGCATGCTTCAGGGTGTCTTCCAGCACCGGCGCCGCTTTGCGGTACTCGTTCTCCCTCACCAGGAACTGGGCATACTTCAAGCCGTACGCCGGATTCTCGGGCCGGAACCTGTAGGCTTTCTCGTAGTGCGCCAGCGCCTCCACCGGCCGAAACCGGATCTGCTCGGCGAGGCCTTTGACGTACTGGTGAGCGGCCAATTCACGGGCCTTCTGTTCATCCTCGTCGAGAATGCGATCCAGAATCTCGTTGGCCTTGTCGAACTCCCCCTCGTGCAGATATTCCTTCGCCTGGCGAAACAGCGCGCTGTCCGGTCCCGGTTCGGTCAGCCGCGCCTCCAGTTCGTGGTAGCGCTCCGCCCAGTCGTCGGCCTCGTCCATCTTGGCCGCCAGCTCCTGGCGCTTTTCCGCCAGCTGGGCGTTCAGGCGTTTCAGCGCGCGAGGATCGACGCCGTTGCAATTTACCGTCACGTTGCCGGTCACATTGGAGATGATGGGGCTGCACCAGCCGGTCGTCGTCTGCCGGATGATGGTCGGCGATTGCCCCGCCGCAACCGCCAGGTACAGCCACGGCAGCGCCGCGATCATGGCTTCTTGTCCGTGGTTTTGGCCGCAGGTTTCTTCTTCGTGCTTCCGGTGCTCTGGTCGACCGTGATCGTCACGTCACCCTGAACGCCCTGCACGATCGGGCTTCCGGCCCCTTTGGTGGTCTGCTGAACCTGCTGGTTGGTCTGCGTTGGCGCAGCCGCCGCTGCCGGCTGGGAAACGACAGGAGTTGCCTGTCGCGCGGTCTTCACATAGGCGAGCGCCAATCCCCCGGCCAGCGCCAGGATCGCCATCCCCGCCGCGACTGGACCCATCCATCGCAGCTCTGTCTTGCGCTTGAGCCTGGACAGAACTCCGAACACAAGAAACAGCGCGAATCCAGCCAGCCCCAGGGGCTCGGTAACAACCTTCGTCCAATCCTGCACGGTCGGATCCTTCTGAAGCGATCAGCTCCACGCAGACGAGGTGGGTTCGACTATAGGCCCGGGCGAAACCCGCAGTCAACCGCGGGCGTTTCTACGTTCGCTCGAACCGCTTTAAGTGAGTTTCCGGTCCAGGTGCACGTACCCGCCGTCCACGATCAGATGCTGTCCCGTCGTGTGCCCCGACTGCGTGGGCGACAGCAGAAACACCACCGCCGCGGCAATCTCCGAGGCCAGCGTCATCCTGTGTCCCAGAGGAATCTTCTCCGTGATCCGCTTGAGCGTCTCTTCGGGATCGCCCAGCGTATCCAGCCAGCGCCGGTAGAGCGGCGTCATCACTTCCGCCGGCAGCACCGCATTCACCCGGATGCCGCAGGGCAGCAGTTCCGCCGCCCATTCGCGCGTAAGCGCCAGCTGCGCCCCTTTCGATGCCGCGTACCCCGAGGTGTTCCCCTGCCCGGTGAGCGCCACCTTGGAGCTGATATTGACGATCGCTCCCCGACTGCGCTTCAGCGCCGGCAGCGCATAGTGCGCCAGCGCGTAATTGTGAATCAGGTTTCGCTCCAGGCTCTGAACAAATTTCTCCACCGATCCGTTCTCCAGCCCGGCCCCGTCGTTGACCCCCGCGTTATTCACCAGCCCGTAGATGGATCCGAACTTCTCCTCCACCTCGGCGATCGCCTGCCGGCAGCGCTCGACGTCTTCGAGATGAATTTCGATCAGCTCGCAGCGCCCGCCTTGGGCAGCCATCTCATCCAGGAACTCCCGCACGTTTTCCGAGCGGCGGCTCAGCACCACCACCCGCGCGCCCTCCTCGAGACAAGCGCGCGAAATGCCCGCGCCAATCCCCGCGCCCCCTCCCGTCACGATGATGACTTTGTCTCGCAGCCCAAGGTCCATTCTGCCGGCTCCCTAACCCCTAACCCCTACTCCCTATTCCCTGACCCCTGACCCCTGACCCCTGACCCCTGCCTCTCAGTTCAACCCCGCCATCACCAGCATCCGCGGCTCGGTCATCTCCTGAATCGCCGAGCGGATTCCCTCCCGGCCCAAGCCCGACTCCTTGACGCCGCCATACGGCATCGGATCGAGCCGCCAGCTGGGCGTGTCGCCCACGATCAGCCCGCCCACTTCGAGTTCCCGGAACGCCGTCAGAATCCGCCCCGCATCGCGCGTCAGCAGGCCCGCCTGCAATCCGTACTTCGAATGATTCACCTCCGCCAGCGCCTCTTCGAAATCGTCATAGGGCTCAATGCACACCACCGGCCCGAATACTTCTTCATCGCGCACTTTCATTCCCGGTTTCGTTCCCGTCAGAACCGTCGGCGCAAAAAGCGACCCTTTGCGTTCCCCGCCGGCCACCAGCTTGGCGCCGTTGTCAACCGCTTCCTTTGTCCATGCCTCCACGCGCTCCGCCTCGCTGACCCGAATCATGGGGCCCACATCCGTGGCTTCTTCGGCGGGGTTGCCGCTTACCAGCTTGGCGGCAATCTCCACCACTTTCCACAAAAACGTTTGAAAAATACTGCGCTCCACATACACGCGCTGCACGCTCACGCACGATTGGCCCGCATATCCGAACGCCGCGTGCGCAGTGCGCTGCGCCGCATCGTCCAGGTCCGGCCAGTCGCCGTGGATAATCATGCCCGAATTGCCTCCCAGCTCCAGCAGCACCCGCTTGCGGCCCGAACGCGCCTTCAGGTCCCACCCCACCTTCGCCGATCCCGTAAAGCTCACCAGCTTGATGCGATCTTCCTTCTCCGCCAGCCACGCGGTGTCCACATTGGCCAGCGGCAGCACTGCCAGTGCCTCCTGCGGCCACCCGGCCTTCAGAATGATCTCGCCCAGCGCCAGCGCGGTAAACGGCGTTTGCGGCGCCGGCTTCAGCAAGAACGGGCAGCCCGCCGCGATCGCCGGCGCCACCTTGTGCGCCGCCAGGTTCAGCGGAAAATTGAATGGCGTGATGGCCAGCACCGGCCCCACCGGAAAGCGCTGCACCAGCCCCCAGCGCCCCTCGTTGCCTTCGGTCAGATCCAGCGGAATCGTTTCGCCCCCCAGCCGCGATACCTCCTCCGCCGCCGTCTTGAACGTAAGCACCGCGCGATCCACTTCGATGCGCGCCAGGCGCGCGGGCTTGCCCGCCTCCGCCACGATCAACTGCACGAACCGGTCCTTCTGCTCAATCAGCGCGCCGGTCACGTCCTCGAGGATTTCCCGCCGCTTCCACCGCGGCAGTGCGCGTGTCCGCCGAATGCTGGCCACCGCATGATTCACCGCCTGCCGCGCATCCGCGCGCGTCGCCTGGATCACCCGCCCCACCAGCCCCTGGTCCCACGGCGACCTCACGTCGACCGCTTCTCCGTCCGTCCATTCCTTCCCGCACAACAAGAATCCCGTTGGCGTCCCCGGCCGCATCCTCATCACGTTGCTCCCGTTCCGTTGTTACCCCTTGATGTTACAAGGGCAGACCCGCGAAGGTTCTGAACGCTGCAGGCGGTTCGCTTGAAGGGCCCGGGCTTTCGAGTCTGCATGACAGCTTGATCCAATGCGCTCACTTGCTACGCCGCTGGCGGCGCTGACTTGCGGCTTTGGACGAAGCCCCCTCACGCCCTCACCACGTACCGGAACCGCGCATCCTCCCCGTACCACATGATGTAGTTCGTCCCCCACGCATTGTTGTACAGGCACGAATGAATCCCGCGGCTCAAATCAGGTTGTTGGTTCGAGAACAGCAGCGGCGTTCGCTCCCCCAGCGCCACCACCGGCGCGTCGAAAGTCATCACCTCGAACCGGTCGGCTCCTTCTCCGTGGAAGAACCCTTGCGTGGTCACCCCATGCATGTGCCGGTTTCCCGACTCCACCACCTCCAGCGGCGACACCAGTTCGTCCGATTTGTCCAGCATCCACTTCGCCTGATCCGTCACCGCCGGATTGAAAGTGAGCCATAGCGCCTCCGGCAACCGCGTCGGCGGCTTCTCGAACCAGGTCACGGTCACGCGCATCACCGCCTGCGCCTTGGGCAACGACAGCTCAACGAAAACCTTGCGCGGAAATGCCGCCCGCCCGTCCTGAAAGGCCGCTTCATCTTCGAACCGCGGCTGGATCAGCACCCGATGCCCCTCCGCCGTTTCCTCCACGTGCGCGGTTGACGATGCCGGCAGCCACGTGCGGCTTTCCGCGCCCAGCCGCTCGATATTCGGCTTGCCGAAATCCTTGTAAGCCCAATCCGCCGTCGTGGTCAGATAGCTCTTGATGAAGCGGTCGTAGTCCTCCTTCGCCAGCGTCTGGTACGCCATCACCGCGATCGGCCGGTCGCCCGAGGCCCATTCACGCCCCGTGGCATTGTTGCGCAGCCGCGTAATCGCCCCGGTCCGCTCGTCCAGCCCCAGCGTGAAATGCGCCGTCTCGATCAGCTTTCCGGCCGCGTGTAACTGGGCAGGGATCCCCGGCTCCCTCGGCTTCAGCCCGTCCATCGCCTTCTGCGCCTCGGCGCGCAGAGCGTCGGGCAGCGTCGCCACGGCATCCAGCAGGTCCTGCCGCTTCTCCTGCCAGCTGAACTCCACCACCTTGTAATTCTTCGTGTCCAGCATGCGTCCCAGATCGGCCGGCTTGTAATTGTCGAAATCCAGCCACGTCTTGGTGTCCGTCCCCCACGTGTGCTCCGCCTCCAGCAGCAATCGCCGCAGCAGCCTCACATCGGTCGCGTCGCCCACCCGGAATTCCCCTCTCGCGATCCACTGCTCGCGCAGCCGCGCGACTTCGCGGTACCGCGCCACCTTCAGCGGATCGCTGCCCACGCCATGAATCCACGTGTCCCCGATCTCGCCCGTCACCACCGGCAGCGCGTCGCGATGCGGAGCGATCGCCTCCGCCATATCCGACAGGTTGCCCGCCACAATCTCCGCATTCGGAAAACGCGCCGCCAGGTCGTCATGCATCTGGTCGATCTCGTCGGCCGTGTGCGGGCCGCTGTTGTCGTCGCGCACCCGCGTGGCCAGCGCCATGTCCGACCCCGGCACCCGCGCCGTCCCGCTGTAATCCCAGTGGTACATCACCGGCAGCGTGGCGCCGCCCGGCGACTTCCACAGAAACATCGGCGGCAGCTTCGCCACCGTCGAGCCGCCGTTCACGCCGATTTCCAGAAACCCCACGCCCTGCTTCGCCAGCGGAGCAATCAGCCCGCGCGTATGCCCGGGCACGTCGGTCATCTTCGCCCCGGTCGTCACTTTCCCATAGCGCCGGTCCAGGTCCTTTGACAGCGCCACGCTCCCTTCAATCAGTGACCGGCTCATCATCTCCGTCTGCCACGTGAACGGCAGCGCGTGCCAAGCGATATCGCCGCGCCCGATCGCCTCCTCCATCCCCTTGCGATCCGCCGCCGAAGCCTGCTCCAGGTACTCGTACAGCAGCCACGACCCCGTCGTCCACACGTAGCGCCGCTTGCTGCCCGCGTTGGCTTGCCGCGCCACCGCCATGGCCCGCGGAAAATATTCCGTGAAGTAGCGCCTCACCACATTGGCCTGGGTGTCGATGAATCCCGCGTCGAAGTGGCACTTGAACATCACCAGCACCCGCTTCACGTCCGGCTCGGGCTTCGGCTGGTCGGCCGGCAACGAACCCAGCGCGCCGGCTTCGAAAAGCAGCCCCGCCGCGGTCATCGTCTTCACAAAATCCCGTCGTTTCATATCCGTACTCACTCCAGTCCGCTCCGGAGTGTACCACCCCTCCAGCCATAGGACCCGATTCGTGAATCAATTCGGCAGCCGTCGCATCATGATGATGGACCCGCGAAATTGGCCCTTAGACTGATCCCATGATCCACGACGGCCGCACCCGCAAGCTTCCCTTCGACCGCGACGAAGCCCTCGCCCACCTTCGCGCCCGCGACCCCAAACTCGGCGTCCTCATCGATCGCGCCGGGCCCTTCACCCTCAGGCTCGACGCGCTGCCGTCTCCGTTCGAGTCGCTCCTCGAATCCATCCTCTACCAGCAGTTGCACGGCAAGGCCGCCGCTACCATCCACCGCCGCGTCCGCGAATACTACGGCGGCGACCCCTCGCCCAAAGCGTTGATCGACACGCCCGACGAAGTTCTCCGCGCCGCCGGCGTATCCGGAAACAAGACCAAAGCCATGAAAGACCTCGCCGCCAAAACCCTCGACGGCACGGTTCCCTCGCACGCCGCCATCCGCAAAATGTCCGATGCCGACATCGTCGAACGCCTCACTGAAGTGCGCGGCATCGGCCCCTGGACCGTGGAGATGCTGCTCATCTTCCGCCTCGGCCGCCCCGACGTCCTCCCCGTCACCGACTACGGCGTCCGCAAGGGCTACGCGCTCACCTTCATGCGCGTCCCCAAGTCGCGTCCCATCGCCGCCGCCGACCTGCCCAAAGCCGACGTCCTCTCCAAGCGCGGCGAGCGCTGGAGGCCCTTCCGTTCCGTCGCCAGCTGGTACATGTGGCGCGCCTGCGATCTGGCCAAATCCTCCAGCCCGCCTCCCGGGATGGATGGTGAATGAAACCATGAGCCCCGTGCCCCGTCCTCACGACTTCGCTCCGTTGCAAGGCGCGAAACCACACACCCCGATGCGCGGCTAGAATAGGAATCTGGCCGCGCCCTTTCCTCTTCGGCGCCGGCCTCGATGGGAACCTGTTCATGGCCGCCAGCAAGCGCTTCGTCTGTATTCACGGTCATTTTTACCAGCCGCCGCGCGAAAATCCCTGGCTGGAGACGGTCGAGACCCAGGACTCCGCCGCTCCCTACCACGACTGGAACGAGCGCATCTGCGCCGAGTGCTACGCCACCAACGGCGCCGCGCGCGTGGTCAATAACAAGAACAAGATCACCGGCATCGTCAACAACTACGCGCGCATCAGCTTCAACTTCGGCCCCACGCTGCTCAGCTGGCTCAGGGAAAATGCGCCGCGCACCTACCGCATGATCCTCGACGGCGAGCGCCGCAGCCGCAAGAATTTCAAAGGCCACAGCTCGGCCATGGCCCAGGTCTACAACCACATGATCATGCCGCTCGCCAACCGCCGCGACAAGATCACCCAGATCCGCTGGGGCATCGCCGACTACCAGTATCACTATGGCATCGCCCCCGAAGGCATGTGGCTGGCCGAAACCGCCGTCGACACCGAAACCCTCGAATTGCTCGCTCAGCACGGCATCCGCTTCACCGTCCTCGCCCCGCATCAGTGCCAGCCGCATCCGCCCGCTCAGGAATGGCGACACCGCCGCCAGCGACGGAACCGGCTGGGCCGACACCCCCAACGCCTCGGTCGACACCACCCGCCCCTATCTCATCCGCTTCGAGTCGGGCGTCTCCATGGCCGTCTTCTTCTACGACGGCCCCACCTCCCGCGCCATCGCCTTTGAAGGACTGTTGAACTCCGGAGAGAATTTCGTCGCCCGCCTCAAGGGCGCCCTTCGCGATGGGTCCCACCCCCAGCTCGTGCACGTTGCTACCGACGGCGAGTCCTATGGCCACCATCACAAGCACGGCGAAATGGCCCTCGCCTATGCTCTCCGCCTGCTCGAGCAGGACAAGACCGTCAAGCTCACCAATTACGGCGAGTTCCTTGCCGAGTTCCCGCCCGACTTCGAATGCGAGATCAATCGAGAACACCTCCTGGAGCTGCGCCCACGGCGTGGAACGCTGGCGCTCCAACTGCGGATGCAGCGGCGGAAAACCGGGATGGAACCAGCAGTGGCGCAAGCCCCTGCGCCAGGCCCTCGACGCCCTCCGCGATGCCCTGATTCCCCTCACCGAAACCGCCGGCCAAAAAATATTCACCGACGTCTGGGCCGCCCGCGACAGCTATATCCAGGTCGTCCTCGACCGCAATCCCGAGTCGATCAGCAACTTCCTCCTCGAAAACCAGAAGCGCCCCCTCGATGCCGACGAAAGCGTGTTCGCCCTCGAGCTGATGGAGATGCAGCGCCACGCGCAACTGATGTACACCAGCTGCGGCTGGTTCTTCGACGACATCTCCGGCATTGAAACCGTGCAGATCATCGCCTACGCCGCGCGCGTGCTGCAACTCGCCGCGCGCCTCTTTCCGCCGGAGGCGCTACCCTCGAAGCCGCCTTCCTCGACCGCCTCGCTCAGGCCCGCTCCAACGTGCCCTCCGCCGGCGACGGCGCCCAGATCTACCGCGACAAGATCGGCAAGCTCCAACTGGGACTCGACCAGGTGGTCGCCCATTACGCCATCAGCTCCATCTTCTCTTCCTTCAGCGAAGAGACCGAGCTGTTCTGCTACAACGTCCGCCGCATCTCCTACGAGATCTTCAGCTCCGGCCGCGGGCGTCTCGCCATCGGCCGCGTGCATATTGTCAGCGCCATCACCGGCCGCCAGGGCAACTATTCCTTCGCCGTGCTCCACTTCGGCGACCAGAACATCACCGCGGCCGTAAAAGACTATGAGATCGCGGAGTCGGAAGCCTTCGACAAGTTCGTCCGCCAGGCCTCCGACCAGGTCCTCCGCGCCGACTTCCCCAAGGTCATCCGCCTGCTCGATTCCTACTACGGCCACGTGGACTACTCGCTTACCTCGCTGTTCACGGACGAACAGCGCCGCATCGTTCAGATCATCCTCAACTCCACCCTGTGGGATGTCGAGAAGTCGATGACCACCATCTACGAGGATCACGCCAGCCTGCTGCACTTCCTAACCCAGGCCGGCCTGCCCAAGCCTCCCGCGCTCACCCTGGCCGCCGGATTCGCCATCAACGCCGGCATGCGCCGCGCCCTCGAAGCCGACCCCATCGACGAGGCCGCGCTGCGCTCCTTCCTGGCGCTGGCCAAGGCCGACGGCATTACCCTCGAGATCGCCACCCTCTCCTACATCGCCGATCAGCGCATGAAGCGCGCCATGATCGAGCTGCTCATGTCGTCCGGATCACTCGAAATGCTCGGCCGCGCCCTCACCCTGGCCCGCGCCTTCGCCGATCTGCCCTTCGATCTCAATCTGTGGCAGGCGCAGAACATCTGGTACGAAATCCTGCGCACCTCCAGCTACGCCCTCACCGCCCTCGGCCCCGAAGACCGTCCGCTGTGGGAGAAGTCCTTCAAGGAACTGTCCATCTGTCTCTCCATCGATCCCGACGCCATCACCGTCCAGGACCTTGCGGTCGTCACCACCGGGGATTGAGGTCTGGAATGGCGAGATTGACTGAAGATCGCACCTAATGATCACACTCTTCGATAACCAGGTCAGACCCTCAACAGATCTCCCGGCCAGTCGTTTTCCTGATATGGCTGATCGCTACGTCTGCGATCTCTGCGGGCGGGACGTGACCCGCAAAATCCATCGTGCGCGCGGCCATGGCGGCCCGATCATCGGCCCGGCCCGCTTCACTTGCGCTTGTGGAGCGCGCTATCTCTCGGGGATGACCGAATGGGACCACCTTCACCGATTCATGCGCCGCAGTCGATTGCGCATTCTCGCTTTCGCGCCGGCATTCCTGCTTCCGCTGGTTCTTTTTGTCGTTCTTGCTCGGTCTGCATGGCTTCATCCAACCCCGCTGCTCTTCGTCCTTTGCTCCATCACGGGGTTGTTTTCCGTGCCTCTTGCCGCAGTTGGAATATGGCTGCTGTCCGAGGTGTATTCCATCCTCGCCTCCATTTGCAGGACACGCTTCGCGAAGCCGGCTGACCGTTCCTGACCTGGCCGCCGTCACCAACCGCAACTAATCGAGCGAGCCGCCCGCCTCAAAAGCAACGCGGAATCCCGGCTGGCGGCCCCATCCCGGAACAAACGTCTCCCGGTACTCGACCCGCAAAGCTTTGTAATCGGACGAGGGCCGGGGAAAGCGCCAC
Organism: uncultured Acidobacteriota bacterium; assembly: GCA_963720105.1. Taxonomy (GTDB): domain Bacteria; phylum Acidobacteriota; class Terriglobia; order Terriglobales; family Acidobacteriaceae; genus Telmatobacter. The sequence continues at coordinate 124,981 of CAVREL010000084.1, forward strand.
ATCAACCCGCCGCCGTAATTCACCCCGTGGCCGTTGTTGAAGAAACCGGAATATCCGCCGGTCAAAAACAAAAGGCCCGGTTTCCAACTTCTCCCGCTGGGGTCCCGCCGCAGATTGTAGGTCGATTGGTAATTCAGCGAAAACACTTCATCCGCTTGTTTCTTCGGCGTAGGTCCGACGACTCCAAAATCGAAAAACAATCCCGGATGCGTAATCTTCCGGAAACTCCCCGTGTCGAACGACCCGATGAAGAACCCTCCGCCGCCCATGGTGGTGCCGCCCGATCCATACAGTCCCACCGCCATTCCGCCCACATCCAGGCCGTTCTGCGCCAGGCACCCAGGCGCAACCGCCAGACTCAGCACCACCAGAATCCCGATGCGCTTCACCATCTTCGCTCCCTCACATTCAGGAGCATTCTCCCAGCGCCCGGAAACAAAAACTCGCGTCCGTGTGACAGAAACGTCGGTGTCACATCATCCCTGACCCCTGACCCCTGACCCCTGACCCCTGACCCCTGATCCCTGCACTTCCTCAGCTCCGCCAGTGCAGCTCCACCGCCCCATCCATCGGATGCTTCGACACATCCCCCTCCAGCCGCGCCTGCTTCAGCGCGAAATACCACTTCGCCGGCTTGTCCGCATCGTCAATCAGCATCAGGCTGGGATTGTGTCTCAGCCCCTCGGCCTGCTGGATCATCGTGATCTGATCCTGGCGCACGAACTTCGCGCCGAAGAATTTCGCCATCGGCGTCACCAGGGGAACCCAATAGAAAACATTCCACGCCCCCACCACGTCGATCCGGCACGTCGTCGCGGTCACCGGCGTCACCGTGGTCAGGCTCGAAAACCACTTGTCCCCGCAGCGGATGATCTCCGTCCGCCGGTTGGGCAGCACAAAATCGATCGTCGTCTCCACCGGCTGCCCGTACACGCCCAGCAAACGTGTAGGGCGCGGAATTGCCGCTGGGCGCGTGCGCGCTCATGCGAAACCCCTCGGGAATCGGCTCGAACCGCTTGGTCTTTTCGCGAATGCTGGCCCGCGAACGCCACCACCACGCCTGGTGCACGAACGGCCCGTGCGCCGGATCCATCAGCCCGATGATCCCGTGGTCCACGTTGCACGGCAGATCCGCGGTAAGGAACGCGGTGCGATACCGCGGCCCGAACTTCTTCACCTCCGGCACGGCCGGCAGCCCGCCCCCCGTGCGCCGCCCGCTTCCCGGTCCCGGTATATACACCCACGCATGCCCGTCGCGCTCTTCGCAGGGAAACGCCGTCGCGTAAATGCGCGTCGCATCCAGCCTGTCATTGCCGGTGAGTGAAGGAATCAGCTGGCACTGTCCGCTGCAAGGCTCGAACTCCCAGCCATGGTACCGGCACGTCACGCGGTTGCCGTCGAACCAGCCCACGCTCAGCGGAATGCCGCGATGCGGGCAACTGTCGCGGAGCGCAAACACGCGCCCATCGCCGCGCCGCCCCAGCACCAGCGGAATTCCCAACAGCATCGCCGTGGCCAGCTTTTTCCCTCGCAGCCTGTCGGCGCGCAGCGCCGGATACCAGTCGTCGTAGATCAGCGTGGCCGACGGCCCTTGCAGCGAGTCCGCCCTCGGTACCCCTTCTGTCGTGGTCGCAAACGGCATTTGGCCTCACGATAGCATCCCAGCCAATCCGCGTGCCAAGCCAGCCCCCGCGACCGCGGTTAACCGGCCTTCTCCAGCCGCCCGCGCCGGACCGCGAATCGCTCCCCGCGCCACACAATAGTGTTTCCCGCGAATCCCCCCACCCACAGGCCCAGCGCTACCAGGTCGCGCAGCGGCAGCAGCCACAGCGCCGGCAGAACCTGGTGATCCCCCAGTACCTGCGTGCCCACTGCCATCGCCATTCCCAGGCGAAGAAAAAAACTCAGCGCCAGCAGCCACACGCTCAGCGGACTCACCCCGCTGGCCACAACATTCAGCAGCGCCCACCCAATCCCGTAGGTGCCGATCAGTCCCGCGTATCCCCACGGCCGCGCGTCGCGCACGGTCCGGTACCACCGCAGCTGGTGTTCCAGAAACTCCTGCCAGGTGTACGCCGGCACGCTGGTCTCCACCACCTCTCTGCTCACCGCGATGCGGTACCCGGCGCGATACAGGCGCGCGCCCAGTTCGTAATCGTCGGCCAGTTGATCCGCAAGCGCGTCGAGGCCGCCGATCGTTTCCAAAGCGTCCCGCCGCACCGCCAGTGTCGATCCCAGCCCGTAGCGCATCCCTCGTTCGAACCAGCGCGCCACCAGCACGCTGGCCAGAAAATCGGTCGTGATCCCCAGCGCCTCCAGCCGCGAGCCCAGCGTTCCATGAGCCCGCCCGCGATAGAGCGCCGTCACCAGCCCGACCTCCCGCTTTGCCTCTGGCTTCGCCGGCCGCGGCGCGAACTCGGTCATCACCCGCTCCACGTAGCGCGGCGAAACCGTGATGTCGGAATCATTGATAAGCAGATACTCGAACCGCGCGTGCGGCACAAGCTGGATCAGCGTGCTGACCTTCCCGTTGGTCCCCAGTTGCCCGGGACATTCGATCAGCCGGATGGCGCGCTCGGGGAACTCCGCCTGCAGCCGCACCACCGCCGAAGCCGCCGGATCCTCCAGCGACGACACCCCAAACAGCAACTCGAATTCGCCCCTGTACGTCTGCCGGCAATGGCTTCGAAACGCGTCCAGCATCGCCGGATCCATGCCCTTCAGCGACTTCAGAATGCTGACCCCGGGCGAAAAATCTGCCGCCGGCCGCCGCCGCCGGGCGGCATACACCCACGCCGCCATCACGGCTACCAGAAAATAACAGATTCCATCCACGGCCAGGACCGTGGTCAACACCTCCACGGCCTGTGCCAGAGCATGCGACATCCCAAAGGCAGTTTACAGTGCAAAGTGAACAGTGCCCAGTGACCGAAGATCAGCCCGGTCCCCTGATCCCTGACCCCTGATCCCTGACCCCTGATCCCTAAATATGGCACTTGGCCTGCCCGCGCTTTTCCAGGTAGCGCTGGTGGTAGTCTTCGGCGCGCCAGAAAGTCTTCGCCGGTTCCACCTGCGTCACGATGCGCTTCGGCTGGAAGCGGCCCTCCGCGGTCAGTTGCTCAATCTTGGCCCGTGCCTGCCGCTCCTGCTCGGGGGAATGGTAGAAGATCACTGACCGGTACTGGCTGCCCCAGTCCGGGCCCTGCCGATTCAGCGTGGTCGGATTGTGCAGCGAAAAGAATGCGTCGACCAGTTGTTCGTAGCCCACCTTCGCCGGATCGAACTCCAGCTCAACCACCTCGGCATGTCCGGTCTGGTCGGTGCACACGTCCTGGTAGGTCGGCCGTTCCAGCCCCCCGCCCTCATACCCCACCGCCGTCGCTGTCACTCCGGGAATGGCCGCGAACGCAGCCTCGACGCCCCAGAAACATCCCGCTCCGAATGTCGCTTTTTCCATGGCTCTTAGATGCAGGGATCAGGGATCAGGGATCAGGGAACAGGGATCAGGGATTAGGGCTCGAAACCCAAACAGCGCTTCAGATTCCTGGTGTGCAGTCTCGAACCCCTAACCCCTGATTGACCCCTGACCCCTGACTAATCCCTAACCCCTAACCCCTGATTGACCCCTGATCCCTGACCCCTGACCCCTGTCGTTACGCCGCCTTCACATCGTGGACCGCCAGCTCCCGGAAATACTCCTTCAAGGTGCGGGGTTCGCGTCCCAGCATGCTCTTCAGCACCATGGAATTGCCGCCGTGGAATCCATGCTGGTTGTAATCGGCATACATGCGCTTCAGCCCCATCCGGACCGGTCCTTCGGGAATGTGCGCCGCATCCGCCCACGCATCGAACGCTACCTCGCCCGGCTCGATGTGCAGCTCCAGGGCGTGGCTCATCATCGCAGCGATCTCCGAGCGGTTGAACATGCCCGGCGCGCACAGTTCGAATGTGCCGTTGTCGAACCGGTCGGCAACGAACGACTCCGCCGCCACCGCCGCCACATCGCGGTAATCCACGTAACAGGTCTTCACCCGCCGGGAATAAGGAAGCGCAAACTTCCCGCTGCGGATGATCTCCGTCCACCCGTTCTCCATGGTCTGCATGAAAATGGCCGGCTGCAGAACCACGAACGTCATTCCCGATTCGTACAAAGCCTCTTCCACCGGGCGCTTGGCGGCGTGATTGGTCAACTTCGAAATCGAAGGATGGATCACGCTGGAAAAAACAAACTTGCCCACGCCCGCGGCCCTGGCCGCCTCCACCATGGTCACACCCATGTCCGATTCGCGGGCCGCGAACGCCGGGCCAATATAAAACACCGCGTCAGCGCCGACCGAAGCCGAAATCAGTCCGCGCGGCTCCGCAAGATCCCCGAAGGCCGTCTCGTCCGCCCCCTGTTCCCGCGCCTTTCGCTCGCTCTCCCGGCTGCGCACCAGCGCCCTGACTTTGATTCCTCTCTTTTTCAGCTCGGGCAGTGCGTGGCCCGCGAACCTGCCGGTGGCGCCGATCATTAACACTCTCACGAATGATTGCTCCTGGGGAAAATGTTGGTATGGAAGGATAAAGAAATCCCGAACCTTTTGATGTAGAGGCAACAAAGTTGCGCGGGGATGCCTCGCGTCTCAATTGAATGACCAACGTTTTTCAATGAAATTGCATCCACGCAAATCCGCGCCACTCAGGCGGTGGCATGGCCCTCGGGCCGGCATTGCAAAGCGGCGCTGCCGGGTGCCTCTTCTGGTTCCGCCAGGGCGAAAAGCCGCGATCAGCCGCGCTTTCCCCGATTCCCGGGACCCCGGTTCGGACCGGGCCGCGAAGGCGCCCGCCGGTTGTTCGGCCGTTGCGGCGCTCTCGCCCCGCTGCCCGAAGCCGGCCGTCCCCGGCCCATCGCCGGACCTGATCTCGTCGCTCGGGCGCCTTCTGGTTTCCGCCCTTCGGGCCGTGCACCTGGCGGCCGCCCCGTCCCTGGGCCCCGCTCCCCGGTTCGACGGGGTTCGAATGCGGGCCGATCCTGGCGTGCCGGCCGATCCGGCCGTCCCCGGCCTATCGCCGGACCAGAATTCGTCGCACGGGCGCCTCCCGGTTTCCATCCTTCCGGCCGAGCGCCTGGCGGCCGTCCCGTCCCTGAGCCCCGCACCCCGGCTCGACGAGGTTCGAACGCCGGCCGATCCGGGCGTGCCGGCCGATCCGGTCGCCGCCCCTGGCCCATCGCCGGACCGGATTTCGTCGCACGGGCGCCTCCCGGTTTCCATCCTTCCGGCCGAGCACTTGGAGGCCGTCCCGTCCCTGGGCCCCGCACCCCGGCTCGACGAGGTTCGAACGCCGGCCGATCCGGGTGTGCCGGCCGATCCGGTCGCCGCCCCTGGCCCATCGCTGGACCGGATTTCGTCGCTCGGGCGCCTCCCGGTTTCCATCCTTCCGGCCGTGCACCTGGCGGCCGCCCGGTCCCTGGGCCTCGCACCCCGGTTCGACGCGGTTCGAACGCCGGCCGATCCGGGCGTGCCGGCCGCGCCCCGCGTCCCGTCTCTTCCCGTGGAGCCCATTCCCGCCGTTCGCCGAATTCGCGCTCCGGGCGCTGCCGACCCCCACCCGGCCCTGGACGCGGCTGCCGCGTCGAAGGAGCCGTTCGCCCCTGTTCCTTGTACCCTGCTGCCTGTCCTCTGCCTTCCGCGCCCCGGCTCTCACCCCGCCACGCATGGCCCTGCTCCGCGGGCCTCCTCTGCGCCGGCCGGCCCCGTTCGTCAGGCCGCCGTGCCTTGAATTCCTTTCGCCGGCCCTCGTCGTGCTCCTTCGCCTTCGGCTTGCGCCACTTCCCGTCGGCCGCCAGGCGCAGCCGCGCCAGTTCCTCCGGATCCAGTTCCCGAAATTTCCCCGGTTCCACGTCCAGCACCAGCGGCCCGTACCCTACCCGCCGGATCTTCTCCACGTGATGCCCGATCTCCTCAAACATCTTCCTCAGCTCGCGATTGCGCCCCTCGCTCAGCACCACCTCGAACCACGGATTGTCACCCTGGCGCACCTCGCGTATATCCGCCGGCGCGGTCTGCACCCGGCCTTCCCCGCGGCGCCCTCGATCGATCGCCAGTCCCGCCCGCAGTTGCTCGATTGCCGCCGCCGCCGGCTGGCCGCTCACCTTCACCAGGTAGATCCGCTCGACCCCCGAAGCCGGCCTCGTCAGCTTGTTGGCCAGTTCCCCGTCGTTGGTCACCACCAGCAGCCCCTCGCTCTGGTAGTCAAGGCGCCCCACCGGGTACAGCCGCTCGTGCATCTTTTTGAAAAACTCCATCACCGTGGGCCGGCCCTCCGGATCGCTCACCGTGGTCACGAAGCCCTTGGGCTTGTTGAGCACGAAGTACCGCAGCCGCTCCGGCCCCCGCAGAAGCTTTCCGTCCACCCGGATGTGGTCCCGGTCCGGGTCGGCCTTGCTTCCCAGCTCCGTCACCACCTGCCCGTTCACCTGCACCCGCCCCGCGACGATCATCTCTTCCGCGTGCCGGCGGCTGGCCACCCCTGCCTGCGACAGGATCTTCTGCAGCCGCTCCATGCGCGCCGGCGGCCGATCGTCCGCCCGCCCGCCCGGCTCCTCGGGCTGCCCCGGGTCGCCGATGTTGGGACCGGGGATTTCCTCATCCCCTGCTTCGGTCGTCTCGGGCGCTTCGGAGACAATCAGCTCCACCACCGCGAGAGCAGGGTGTTCCAGAGGCACGCGATCCTCATAAGCCTGCTCGAACGTGTCCGCTGCCTCCGCCATCGCTTCGGCGTGCGCCTGGTCAGCACCCGGGGAGACTTCAGCCTGCGCGCCGGCTTCCTTGCCGGCTTCCGTCCCGGCTTCCGGTGCCGTCTTCAACTCGGGCTCGTCCGGCTCGTGCAGTCCGGCGGCGGGCGTTTCCCCGACCGCCGCATTCTCAGCCTTCTTTTTCGATTTCCTGGGCATGGGCAGTGGCCTCTTCTTCGTTGGACGCGCCGGTGTGGGTAGGAGGCTCGCCTTCGCTTCGCGGTTCATCCGCGTTTTCGGCGGCGGCCTCAGCGCTTTCAACTCTGCCGCTGTCCGCCGCCTCTGTGGTTGTCGCCAACTCCTCCACACCGGGAGAGTCGGATTCGAGATCGCCTTCTTCGTTTGGCTCCGCGCCTTCCCTTACAGCGGCCGCCTTATCAGCTTCGGCCGCCTCCGGCTCCATCTCCAGCTCCGTGGCCGCAATCTTTTCGAACTCCTCCATCGAGGGCAGCTCGGAAACGTCCTTCAACCCGAAGCGCAGCAGGAATTCCTTGGTGGTCTTGTAGAGAATGGGCCGGCCGATCACCGGCTTGCGCCCCGCCGTGGCGATCAGCTTCCGGGCCAGCAGCGATCCCAGCACCCCTGCCGACTCCACCCCGCGAATCTCGTTCACCTCGGGCGCCGTCACCGGCTGCTTGTAGGCGATCACCGCCAGCGTCTCGAGTGCCGGCAGCGAAAGCTTCAGAGGAGGCTTCAGGCTCTTCACGAACAGCCGCACCGCATCGTGGCATTCCGGCTTGGTCGCCATGCGGTAGCCGCCGGCAATCTCCCGGACCTCCACTCCCCTCCCGTCCGCCTGCGAACTCGCAATCAACTCGTCCAGCAGTTGCTTCAGAACCGCCTTGACCTCCCGGTCCCGCTGCCGGGCCATCCGTTTTGCTTCACTCTCGGCGTCGCCCGCCGCCGCGGCCTCCGCCGCATGTTCCGCTCGCGATTCCTGCCCGGCCTCGCCCTCGAGAACGATGGCCTCATACCCGTCGCCCTCCCCGACCAGAATCACCCCGTCGGCCGGCGGAATCGCCCCGCCTTCCCCTGTTCCCTCCGTCCCCTGTTCCCCGTTCCCCGTTCCCTGTTCCCTCGTTTCCTGCACTTCGATAAAGGGCAACCCATCCGGCGCCATCCCGGCGACCTCCGCCGCCTGCTCGGCGGCGGCCGCCTCCCGGGCCAACTTCCACTCCAGGGCATCGGCAGCAAACAACGCGGCGAGCTGGTTCAGCGTCACCGGCTCCTCCGCGGCATAAATCACAGCTTCCAGCTTGGCTTTCAGGCTCATTCCGTAGGCACCTCAATCATGGTAACGGAACCCGCCCGGTGGAAGCGCCGGCCGGCGGGAATCTCTCCCTGAGCATCCCACTTGAGAGCGTCCTGAAATTCCCAAGAGGTGTGCTGACCCTCACCGCACCACCAGGCGCCATCACCCAAACTTGCTTTGAGACTGCCGGAGGAGGGGATCGTGGAGACAGAGGGCAAGGTGCAGAAGCCGCAAAGGATTCAAATCGTGCAGCACTCGTTCGCGGGTGGTCTGTGGTGCGCCGCGTGGCTGTTCACCATCGGCTACCTGCACCTCAGCTTTTGGAAAGGCGTGTTCGCCATCGTGCTATGGCCGTATTACATCGGCGTGTACGTCAGCGCATGGAAGCGATAATCCCCGCCGGTAACCCGCGGCGCGTACGCCCGATGTTAGCCCCAGGCGCGAGCCTGGGGATTGCCGGTTGAATCGGGCTGGTTAGCCCCCGCAGGGGGCTGAAGAGATAACCAAACCCGCCGCCGGCCGAACAACCCCGGCAAATCACTTCATGAACGTCCGGAACAGCGCAAACAGCAACCCCGACAGCAGCGCCGCCGCCGGCAGCGTGAATACCCACGCCGCAGCGATGTTCCGTATGGTGGAAAACTGCAGGCCGCTCTTGTTGGCCGCCATGGTGCCCGCCACCCCGGAACTCAGCACGTGCGTGGTACTCACCGGCAATCCCCAGTTGTCGGCGGCAAAAATCGTCGCCATCGCCACCAGTTCCGCCGTCGCGCCCTGGGCGTAGGTCAGGTGCTCCTTGCCGATCTTCTCTCCCACCGTCACCACGATGCGCTTCCATCCCACCATCGTGCCCAGGCCCAGAGCCAGCGCCACCGCCACCTTCACCCACGACGGGATGAACTTGGTGGCCTTGTCCACATACTTCTTGTAGTTGCTCAGTGCGGCGCTGTCATCCGCGCTGAAGTCACCCTGCTTGTTCTTGGCCAGCAGCCGCAGCGTCTCGCTGGTCACGTACATGTCGTTGCGGACGTTGCTCTGCTGTCCCGCCGGGACACGGCGGTAGTCCCCGAAAGCCTTCACTTCGCCCTCGGTATCGCGGATCAGCTCCCGCAGCGCCGTCATGGTCACCGGCTGCAGCTTCTTGGTGCGCAGATAATCCGTCAGTTCCTGGCGCGCATCGGGGCCCAGGATCGCATCCTTGTTCACGTGCGCGTCCACAATCGAGACCGCCCGCTCCGATGCGGCGATGAAGTCCTGGATGTCATGGGTGGTTACGGCGTGATTCAGCGCATACGCCGTCGGCACCGTGCCGATCAGAATCAGCATGATCAGCCCCATGCCCTTCTGCCCGTCGTTCGAGCCATGGAAGAAACTCACACCCGTGCACGTCAGCACCAGCAGCGCCCGGATCGCAAACGGCGGCGGCGTGTTGTCTTTGGGCGCCTCGTAAAGTTCCGGAAACTTCACCAGCGCCTTGGTCAGCAGGAACAGCAGCGCCGCTAAACCGAACCCCACCACCGGCGAGATCAGCAGCACTTTGAACACCTTGGTCGCCTGCTCCCAGTCCACGCCCGAGGTGCCGTCCATGCTGCTGTTCAGCAACTGGTTGGCCACCCCCACCCCGATGATCGAACCGGTCATCGTATGCGTGCTCGATGCCGGAAGCCCCAGCCACCATGTGCCCAGGTTCCACAAAATGGCCGCCAGCAGCAGCGCGAAGACCATCGCGAACCCCGCCCCCGAACTCACCTTCAGAATCAGCTCCACCGGCAACAGGGTGATGATCGTGAACGCCACCGTCCCCGCCGAGGTAAGCACCCCCGTCAGGTTGCATAGCCCCGACCACACCACCGCGATATTCGGCTCCAGCGAATGGGTGTAGATCACCGTAGCCACCGCGTTCGCCGTATCGTGGAATCCGTTCACGAATTCGAACGCCAGCGCGATCAGCAGCGCCGTAGCCAGCAGAAGATAGGGCCACACGCTCCCCAGGGTCGTGCCGCCCAGGTCTCCGGCGATGTGGAACCCGACGTAGCCCAGCCCGCCGGCCAGCGCGATCAGCACGATCGCCCCGCCGATCCACCCCGGGCTCTTCTTCATCTTCTTGTCAAGAAGCGAGGCTCCGTGAACGCCCTGAACTGTCGTTGCGATGTCTGCCATGGGGAAGCTCCAAAAAACGATAGAGTCCGGTTCGAGACTCCGAATGCCGGATCAGTCCTCGATACACCAGCAATGTGAAACCGGAATGAATTTGACCGTTTTCCGCAGCTGCTGGTACAAAAGGAACGTCCCACGATGGAGTTATTTCCTTAGTAATATTGCCCGAGTTATGGTTGTCGTGTGATTAATCGCACATACACAAAATAACGTTCGGGCTATAACGTCCCTACCGGGCAAAGTAAGCTGTCCTTTTGGTGGGCTTGGCATGTTATTACCCAAGTTTGCTCTTGCGCATGTTCCCAGGTTGTGTGTTGTAAATAAATTGATTACATGGGTCTTCAGGGCTCTTCGCCTGGCGGCGATACCACAATGCAACCGCTCACCGGCTTCCGCCAGAACGTAGATCGCCGCCGTTCGCCTTGCCGCCCATACCAGGAGTTATATATGCCGCTTCAAGCCGTCGCCACCGTCAAGCAAGGATCTTGGCCGATTACGGTGGGAGCAGCGGGTATTGCTGCCGCCCAGTTTGCGCGTTGCGGATTCGACGTAATGAATCAGGCAGGCCACGACAAGCCCTGGTACGACCTGGTCGTCACTAAAGGACCAAACCTCCTCAAGATTGGCGTCAAAGCCAGCGAGGACGGACGTTGGCATCTCGCCGAGTCCTACCTCCAGCGGGCCACCCAATCCAACAAGCTCGACATCCATCGCGCCATCGCCCTCTGGGTCGACATTCACGGCGAGCGCACCGTCTATTGCCTGGTCCAGTTCCAGGGAGTCGCCCTCAACCAGTTGCCGCGCATCTATCTCGCTACACCCGCCGAGATCGCGCGCCGCATGCGCGAGTCCGTCGAGCGCAAGGGCGATGCCTACCTCTACGAGCACTACGAATACACCGATGCTGGCTCCGGCGCCCGCGAGATCGAAAACCTGCCCAACAGCTGGCTCTTCTCTCATGAGCGCATCCAGGAAGTGCTCTTTCCCCAGCCCATGAAACCCATCCCCATGCCGGCCCAGCGCATGAACGTTACCAGGATGGAACTGCACGGAGCCGCGATGACTGCCTGATCGAAACGCTTTGACCTTTCCACCGGGGTCCACATCAACGTCCATGTCGATGGGGTGGCCTGTCGGACACTTTGGTCCGCCGGGGTGGGAGACCACGGACCCGATTACTTCTCTCCGAACTCTTGTCAATGAATCAAATGGGTGCCCCACGTCCCCGGTTTTGGGATGTGGGAACCTGATGCTCCACCCTTCATCCCTCAGCCTTCTGAATTGACTCCCGCCTCCGGAACGCTCAAGGTTCTCCGCCCTCGCGGAAACTTCCGGCTTCCCGCGATCGCCGCATCCAGCCGCTTGGCCACTTCGTCGAACCCCGCCGCCGGTCCCTTCCAACGCAGCTGATCCACATCGTCGAACAGCGCGATATCCGTCCGCAGCGTCGCCAGCGTCCGAAACAGCTTCGCCCTCTCCATGTCCCGCGCCAGCGTCGCCGCCAGCGTGCTGGCCCCTGACACATTCACTCCCCACTCGCGGAAATCGGCGGGAATCGCCTCCAGGTGGCGAAACTTTGCCAGCACCGCGGCCGTCGATTTCGCGCCCCATCCGTGCAGTCCGGGATACCCATCGGCCGAATCTCCAACCAGCGCCAGGTAATCGGGAATCGACGCCGGCCCAACCCCAAACTTCTGTTCGACTCCCGCCTCGTCCGAGATTGTCCCCATCCGGCGGTTCAACTGCACCACCCGCGTACCGCGCACGCACTGCGCCAGGTCCTTGTCCGGCGTGCAGATCACCACCCGCTCCACGCGCCCGTCCGCATCCGCCTTCGTCGCGCCGGCCGCCAGCGCATCGTCCGCCTCGAACTCCACCATCGGCCAGACCACGATGCCTGCCGCGGCCAGCACCTCCTCGAGCAGCGGAAACTGCTCCAGCAGATCCGGCGGAACGCCTTCACCCGTCTTGTATCCCGCCCACAGCTCGTTGCGAAACGACTCGATCACATGATCGGTGGCCACGGCGACATGCGTGACGCCTTCCTTCATCAGGCCCAGCAGCGATGCCAGCACGCCGCGAACCGCGCCCACTTCGCGCCCCTCCGCATCCCGCGCCGAAGGCACGGCAAAGTAATGCCGGAACAACTCGTAGGTGCCGTCAACCAGGTAGATTTCCAAGGAAAACCTCCCGTCCACACTATCGAAACCGCGCTCCCGAATCAACGCGCGACGCGGCAAGAACTGGATCTCGCCGCTCACTTGCCGACTGGCTGCGTCGCAAAGCGCCGCTGGCCCGCTGCTTTTGTCTTCAAGAAAAGACCGCACCGCGCGCCATCAAGCTCCTCGATCCTGCCTTGTAAAAAGGGCACGCGCTCCGGCGGCTGTGTCCCGCCATAATCTCCGCCTTGCCTTGCGCCCATTCGCCGCACTGGATATCTTGACAACAGCCTGTTCCAATCCGCTGAATAACTTCATGGACGTTTTAAAGCAGCTTTACGAAGGCCACTTCCACGAGCCCCCCGAACACATCAAGCCTCTCCAGGGGCAACTCGGCGGCTCGGGCCGGGCCATCTTCCGCCTGTCGGGTGCGCGCTCCCACGCCATCGGCATCGTCTACCCGGTCCGCGAAGAGAATCTCGCCTTCCTCGAATTCTCCAGGCACTTCCGCCGCCACGGCCTGCCGGTGCCCGAGATCTACGCCGAGGACCTGGCCCACGGCGCCTATATCGAAGAAGACCTCGGCGACGTCACTCTTTTCGATTTCGTGAGCCGACACCGCTCCGGAGACCTCATCGCCCCTCAGGCGGTCGACGCTTATCGCAAGGTCGTCGCCGTGCTGCCTCGCTTCCAGGTCGAAGCCGGCCGCGATCTCAATTACAAGGTCTGCTATCCCCGCGCCGGTTTCGATCGCCAGTCCATCTCCTGGGACCTGAATTACTTCAAGTACTACTTCCTCCGCCTCGCCGGCATTCCCTTCAGCGAGCAGGCGCTCGAGAACGACTTCGCCCGCCTCACCAAATTCCTCCTCACCGCGCCCCACGACTTCTTCCTCTATCGCGATTTCCAGTCGCGCAACGTCATGCTCCGCGGAGGCGACCCGTTTTTCCTCGACTACCAGGGCGGCCGCAAAGGCGCGCTGCAATACGACATCGCCTCGCTCCTCTTTGATGGCAAAGCCGACCTGCCCCCGCAACTGCGCCAGGAACTGCTCGACTTCTATCTCGATCGCCTCGCGGACTTCATCTCCCTCGATCGCGCCGCCTTCCTGGAGCACTACTACGCCTTCGTCTACATCCGCATCATGCAGGCCCTCGGCGCCTACGGATTCCGCGGCTTCTACGAGCGCAAGGCCCACTTCCTGCAAAGCGTTCCCTACGCGCTCAAAAACCTGCGCTGGCTGGCGCACAACGTCAAGCTGCCCATTGCGCTGCCCGCGCTGATGGAAGCCTTCCAGGGCATGCTCGGCTCGGAAAAGCTCCTGTCCCTGGCCTCTTCGGCCGACGCGCTGGCGGTGCGCATCTTCAGCTTCTCGTTCCACCATCAGGCGCCCGCCGACGAATCGGGCAACGGCGGCGGATTCGTCTTCGACGCCCGCAGCCTCCCCAACCCCGGACGCGAGGAGCGCTTCAAACAGTTAACCGGTCAGGACTCGCCCGTGATCGATTACCTCAATCAGCAGGAATCGGTGCACCAGTTCCTCTCCCACGTCATGTCCCTGGTCGACGCCACTATCAAGGCCTATCAGAGCCGCGGCTTCAAAAACCTCATGGTGTCGTTCGGATGCACCGGCGGCCAGCACCGCTCCGTATTTCTCGCCGAGCAACTGGCCAGGCACCTCCGCGCAACCAGCGGAGTCGAGGTCACCGTCCGCCACATCGAGATGGAGAATATGGCCGCCTCGGAATCAGAACCGGCCGCTGTTCATGCGGGTAGCGCATGAGGGCTATGGTTCTGGCGGCCGGCCTCGGCACGCGCCTCCGCCCGCTTACCAACCATCGCCCCAAAGCTCTGGTCGAAGTCGCCGGCCGCACCCTGCTCGACATCACCCTCGATCGCTTGCGCGCCTTCGGCATCCGCGATGTCATCGTCAACGCCCATCACTTCGCCGGCATGATCGCCGAACATCTCCAAAACCAAACAGACGTCCGGATTTCCTTCGAGGAGATCCTGCTCGACACCGGCGGCGGCCTGCAGCAAGCCGCCTGGTTCTTTCTCGAAGCCGGAAGCGACGAGCCATTCCTGGTTCACAACGTCGACGTCATCAGCAACATCGACCTGGCCCGCATGGTCCGCTTCCACATCGAGCATCACGCCCTCGCCACCCTGGCCGTACAGGCGCGCCCCACCTCGCGCCCCCTGCTGTTCGATCCGCAAGGACAGCTCCTGCGCCGCGCCGGCTCCGCCAACTTAGATCAGCCACCGGGCACGCACGCACTCGCCTTCTGCGGCATTCACGTCCTCTCCCCGCGCATCTTCGGCAAGCTCACGGAAAGCGGCGTCTTTTCGATCATCGACAGCTACGTTCGCCTTGCCGGCGAAGGCGAAAAGATCGTCGCCTTTCCCGCCGGCGCATACGACTGGCGCGACCTCGGCCGGCCAGAGAACCTCGCCCAGGCCGCGCGCGATCTGCAGGCAGGCAACTCGCCCCTGACTCCCGATCCCTGATCCCTGACCCCTGACCCCTGATCCCTGACCCCTGTTCTTCCTCACCCGATCGGCTTGTCCCAGCTCTCCAGCGTCTTCTGCAAATCCAGCATGAACCGTCCCGCGTCGGCTCCGTCGATCAGCCGGTGATCGAACCCCACGCAGAACTGCTGCATCGACCGGATCGCGATGCTGTCGTTGCCCTCCGCATCCGTAAGCACCACCGTCTCCTTGTGCAGCCCGCCGATCGCCAGGATAGCCGCCTCCGGCTGGTTGATGATCGGCGTCCCGTACTCGCCCCCGAACACGCCGGGATTGGTAAGCGTGAACGTAGACCCCGATGCCTCCTCCGGCTTCAGCTTCTTGGCGCGCGCCCGCTCCGCCAGGTCCGCGATCGCCCGCGCCAGCCCGAGGAAGCTCAACTCCTCGGCGCGCATCACCACCGGCACGATCAGCCCCCACTCCAGCGCCACCGCGATCCCCAGGTTCACATTCTGGTGATACCGAATCGCATTCCCTTCCAGCGATGCATTCAGCACCGGGAATCTGCCCAGCGCCTCCGTAACCGCCGCCGCGATGAACGGCATGTAGGTCAGCTTCACGCCGTGGCGTTGTTCAAAGCCCGCCTTCTCCTTCTCGCGCAGGCGCGCGACGCGGGTCATGTCGATCTTGTACACCGAGTACGCATGCGGGCTCACGCGGCGGCTCTCCACCATGCGCTCGGCGATGATGCTGCGCATGCGCGACATGGGCACCAGCCCGGCCGCGGGCGCTTTCGGCCCGGTTCCTCCCCGTGTCTCCGCCGCCGAGGCCACCCTCGATGGAGCGGCCTGCCCTCGATCCGCGGTCGGAACCGCCGCGCCCGCGCCGCCCTGCGCCATGTAGCGCACTACGTCTTCCTTGGTGATGCGCCCCTCCGAGCCGCTGCCCGCAATCCGCCTCAGGTCCAGGTTGTGTTCCTGGGCCATGCGCCGCACCAGCGGCGACGAACGAATGCGCTCCCCGTCCACCGGCGTCCCCGGCTCCGCCGCCGCCGCCCGCGCCGGCTCTGACGCCGATGAAGGCGCTGTCGCCGCCCGCGCCTCCGTTGCCGCCGGCTCCGGCACGCCCGCCTGTTTCGACCCCGATCCGTCGGCCTGCGCGACGGAAGATTCGTCTCCGATGATCGCTACCACGGTGTTGATCTGCACCGTCGCGCCTTCCTCGAACCTGATCTCGCTCAGCACCCCCGAAGCCGGTGCCGGAATTTCCGCGTCCACCTTGTCGGTCGAGATCTCAAACAGGGGCTCATCCTTCTGCACCGCGTCGCCCGTCTTCTTGAGCCACTTGGTGATCGTGCCCTCAAAGATCGATTCGCCCATCTGCGGCATCACGACGTCGAATCCCATCGGTCGCTTTCTCCCGACTCCGGCACGCCGCCCGCGCCCCGGGTCCTGCCGGATTATAAATCTCCCCGGGTGCCCCGGGTCCCCGGCGTCGGGATCTGGGAACCACGATGTCCGAGCGGTGACGGGCGGATCATCGCACCCGTGCCGGGATGCCCCGTCCTGCCCGCGGGAGCGTGCTTCAAACATCGTGCTTTGAAAGGGCACGACATCAGTCGTGCCGAAATGATCCTGAATTCCGGGGGTTTTAACCCCAGAGGGGCTTTGCCGATAAATGCCAACCTGCACCAAAAGAGAGGCAGCTTGCCCAGGAAATGGCGCTGAGCACCCGGTTTCCGTTGGCCCAATGTTCCGAGTTGCCCACGATTCGGGAAGTTCGCCGTGAACCTTTGGCTTTCGCTACCACAAAACGCTGTCATCCGGAGCGGAGCGCAGCGGAGTCGAAGGATCTGCAGTTGCTTCTGAGGCATTCCGCATTTCCCAAACTTCCTGTTTGCCCACGACTCGACCGCAAAGATCAAAAGCTGCAATCCGGGGCAGATAAACTCGCCGGCTTTACCGTGCGTGAGACGCGCCGAATGCGTAGGTTGCTCGCCCCAGGACCGTCAAGGATCACCGCATAAATAAAGTCAAACCGCCGTATGGGATTTTCACCACCGTGCCCACAGTATTCGGCCAATACCTCATTAGCACCAACCCAGCGTCCAACGCGGAAGTACGCATGGTCAGCGGGAAGTGCATCCGCTTCTTTGTCGCCGCTCCGGATCGCATCATTGAGTGATAAGGGTTCCTTTGTCCCGACCCGGTAAATGAACGCGTCCTCGAGATTGCTACCGTATGCGTCGTTCACGAAAAACGCTCGACTATCAGGACTCCATCCGATTTGCGCAGACCGCGAATACTCTTTGATCAGCGTTTGCTTATGGTCGGAACGATTCTCCAGAATGATCGTTCTCTCTGGGATCGGGCCGGCTATCAACGCCCATGCGCCATCAGGAGATTGAACCGTTTCAGTTCGCTCCGGCGGCAGAGTGACAATTCGAGGTTTGCGGTTGTTCTGGGGACTCGCGCCTACAGCAACACCTGCTAAGGCCGCAAAAAGCGCCAACGTAAATACAGGACCGTCTTTCATGTCGTTTGCGAAGTCTGATTCTACCGCGACGACGCGTTCTGAGCGAATTACCGCCGATAGAGAAGTTTGGGCATTGGCTCCGTAATGTATGTACGTCTTCAATACGCACAAATTGACTAGGAAGCTGTAAACCTGTACGCTTTAAATGTGTACAGTAAGGAGAGGCTATGCCTAGGGCGGCTGTGGATGACAGCAATCGTATGAACCTCCGGCTCCGGCCAGAGCAAAAGGCAACACTCGTTCGTGCAGCGGCATTGAGACACACAGACCTCACGGATTTTGTCTTACAGCCCGCTTTGCGGGAGGCTCAAGCGGTAATTGCGGAATCCGAGCGGATCGTACTGTCAGAGCGCGACAGTCTCCTGGTGCTCGACCTTCTCGAAAACCCGCCTTCCCCGAATGCGCGATTGAAGGCCGCTATCGCTTCAATGCCTAAACCGAAGCGGAAGCGGGCATGAGCCTTCCCGACTGGCACGAGGAGCCAATCTCCAAATCCCACGATCGAAAGAGTTTTGACTGCGGCGAAGCGTCAATGAATGAGTTCTTTCAGCGTTTCGCCCGACAGAGTCATGAATCCGGTGCCGCGAAGACCTTTCTGACCGTAGAGAGTGTACACAGCATGAGCATTCTTGGCTTTTACAGCCTGGCACCGGGCGCACTAGCATACGCCGATACACCGGAGACGATCCGCCGCGGATTAGCAAGACATGAGGTGCCTGGTTTCCGACTCGCGCGAATTGCCGTGGACCTCCGCTGGCAGGGACAAGGCCTCGGCGGTCAGATCCTCGGCGCCGCAGTCAGGCGGTGTCTGCGTGCCGCAACTGAAATCGGGGGCGTTGTGCTCATCATCGATGCAAAGAATGGTCGCGCGGCGCGTTGGTACATAGCTTATGGCGCTATCCCATTGACCGACAGACCGCTGACGCTGGTCTTGTCTCTCGCTACCGCGGCGGCGGAGTTAAAAGCTGCAGGGCAATTATGAATTCGTATTTCGTGGGGCCCGAATCTTCGCCATCGGCCACAATTCGGGAGTAGCACCCGACACGGTGGCAAATGCCAACCGTCAATGCTGTGGGTCGGCGGCTGCCCCCTGCAACAAGCGAATAGAAATGGGCTGCTTTACCTCGCGTGAAAGCTGAAGTGCGTCCCGGCCCCATTTGTCACGGGCGCTTACGTCGGCCCCCGCATTCAACAGAGGGCGAACGTTGCAGGGGCGGGCTACCGCCATCATGAGGGGAGTAAACCCGTCCGGACCGTCAGCGGCATGTTCAGCGTGCCGCCGGTGCTGTGCTCGATCTCGGTGTTCGGGGTGGACCGGGTGCTGTTCAGCGTGGACTACCCGTTCGGCGCGAACGCCTCGGGCCGGGCGCTGCTCGACGCGCTGCCGATCTCTCCCGGCGGACAAGGCGAAGGTGGCGGGGCTGAACGCGGAGCGCCTGCTCCGGCTGACCTGACCGGGAGCCACTTCGTATCACTTTTCGTCTTCGTATCGCTTTCGGCCCTTTCCCCGCCCGATTTGTCCGATTCTAGGGGCCGGAAGTGATACGAAGTTTGCTGACGTCGCCCGGCTCCTGCACCTCCCCATCAGTTTTGGCCCTTTTGCTGTCCGCTTTGTCCTGAATTCGGAGGCGGACAGTGATGGGAAGTTGTCGGGCTGGCCAGGAGGTCGGTAACACGGTAGAACGGGACGATGGGAAGACGGGCAGCCATCGTGCTGTACGTGCTCGCGCTGGTCGCCGTCGTGGTCTGTGTGGACGTCCTGTTCCTCAGGCACCAGCTCTGGTGGCAGGTTTTTGCCGATAGCGAACATTTCCCG
>CAVREL010000085.1:0-42669 GCA_963720105.1 uncultured Acidobacteriota bacterium
CCGAGAAGGATTTCGCCGACAACCTCGACTGGCTCAAGGTCAACATCAAGGAAAAGATCGTCACCAGCCAGTTCGGCCAACTGCAGGGATTGCGCACGCTGGCCGACTGGGATCCCGAAATTCAAAAGGCCCTGACCTTCCTGCCCGAAGCCCAGGCCCTTGAAGACAACGCCCACAAGGTTCTGGCCCAGAAGGCCCAGGCCCGTCAGGCTGGCAGCCCCCAGGGAGTCGCCGCCCAGCCCTAAACCAGCCGCCAATCACCATCCTCAAAACGGACAGGCCTCGCGCCTGTCCGTTTTCTTTTTCCCAACAGATCCCGTGCCCCGTCTTCGCGCCTTGTTTCTAGAGATCGATAAAGAAACCCGGCAACTAGGATTTTTCCTGGTGACGTTGGGGATATTTTCCCTCCTGGTTAACCGGTAGGCAGGGTCCGGGCAATCAGGGTCGCAGGGGGCTCCAGTCGTACAGCTGAAACTCCCGGATGTGCGCCTCGCCCGTGCTGGAAACGATATTGAGCCGCACGCGGCTGGCGGTAACCGCCGGGAAGCCGTCGATCTTCCTGTGCCCGATCGCCTCGCCTTGCGCCACGGGCTCCCATTTGCGCGTCGACTCTCTCCAAACCTCAATGGCGTATTTCTCGACGTGCTGACCGTCGTTGAGCCACTCCATAGTGGAGGAGTGGTCGAAGGTCACCGGGTGATCAAAGGTGACCTCCAGGGTGGCGTGATGCGAACCCGGCGGCGCCGACCAGAACGTGTCGGGGTCGCCGTCGAGGGCAGCGTCTACATCTGGGCTTGTTGCCGCGTGTTCCCGGGCAAGATTATGCGCGGCGCGGGAACGCAAATCCTGGCCGAACTCCCGCAGCCGCGCCACATCGGAGTCCGGCAGCAGACCGCGCCGGTCCGGCGCCAGGCCCAGCATGAGCTGCGCCCCTCGGCCCACCGTCTTGTCGTACGTGTCGAGCAGCTCACTTACGGTCTTCAGCGAGGCCTCATCGTTCGGGTGCCAGAACCAGTGCATCTTCCTCAGCGGCGTGTCGGCTTCAACCGGGCGCCAGCGGCGGTACCCATGACGGTCGATCACGTTCCAGCTCTCGTAATCGACGATCCCCGCCTCGTTGCCCACCCAGCGGGCATCCCCATATTCGAACAGTCCGGTGTCGGCGAAGACGACCGTGTTCGGCTGATAGGTGCGCAGGGTTTCGATGATTTTCTTGAAGTCGTACATGTGGCCGGCGCTGCCCGCCCCGTCGAGCCAGAACTCCACCAGGTCGCCGTAGCGCGTAGCCAATTCCTCGAGCTGGGCATTGTAGTAAAGGTCGTAGGCGGCACTGTCTTTGTAGCGCGGCTCGTGGCGGTCCCACGGAGAAAGATACACCCCGAACTTGAGGCCGTATTTGCGGGCCGCCCGGGCCACGTCGCCCACCACGTCGCCTTTGCCATTGCGCCAGGGACTGGCCTTGATGCTGTAATCGGTCTGCTCCGTGGGCCAGAGGCAAAAGCCATCGTGATGCTTGGCGACCAGCACCACGTATTTCGCGCCGGCGTCGCGAATGGCCTTCATCCACTGCTCGGGATCGAAGTCGCTGGGATTGAAGGTGGACGGGCTGGCGGAGCCGTCGCCCCACTCGCGATCGAGGAACGTGTTGGTCGAGAAGTGAATGATCACGCCGAATTCCAGATCCTGCCAGGCGACCTGGTACGGCGCGGGCCTGATGTCGCCCGCATCCTGGGCGAGGGCGCCCGACCCCAGAATCGCTGCGAGTGCGAGGATCAGTAAGTTGTGCAATGAACGCATAAAAATCTCTGTTCCCTAGTCCCTAGTCCCTGTTCGTCACTCTCCCCGCATCGCCCGCCACAGCGCTCCGCGTATCGGATCGACGGCCTGGCCAATCATGCGGATGTCAGGATACAGCGATCGCAGCGCGCGCTCGATCGACGCCCGCTCCCTCTCGACATGCGCCAGGATGCTTCCCGCGAATGCCACCGCCGGAACCGCGAAAACATCGCCCTCAATGGCCCGCATGCGCTCAATAAGCACGCGTACAAGGGAGGCAAGGTCCTGTCCGCCTTGCTCCAGGATCTCCTGCGCCACTGCGTCCCCGCCATCGGCGAGAGCCACCACCTCGCGCGCGAACTGCGATCCGTAGCGTGGCGGAGGCTGGGTGTTGGCAAACTCGATGAGCGCGTCCACCGTAGGCAGATTCCACAGGCGGCGGGCGGCTTCCAGCAGGCCGGTGGGCCGGCCCTCGTCACGAGCCAGAAACCCGCGGCGCAAGCCCTCGATGCCGATCCAGTGCCCGGCGCCCTGGTCAGCGAGAATCGGGCCCCAGCCGCCCGCGGTCATGATTGCACCATTGCCCGCGCGCGCGGCCACGTTCGATCCGGTCCCGGCCAGCGCCAGCACCCCGCGCCCGCCGAAAAACGCCGCGTCCAGCGCAATCTCCACATCGCCCACCAGCAGCAACGGGCCCGATACTTGTTTCGCGAACCCCTGCCGCAGCCAGTCCGTGACCAGGGGAACCGTGTTGCCCGAGGTCCCGACGCAGGTGCGCGCCACGTTGTTCATGCGCACGCCCGTGGTGCGTTCCAGTTCCGCGAGCGCCGCGCGCAGGTTTCGTGCCGCGGTCTCGGCATCGGCATTTACACGCTTGATGGTTCCGGTGATCGCGCGACCCAGCTCGCGATCTTCTTCAGCAAGCAGAAATTCGGTTTTCGTTCCGCCGGCGTCAACGGCCAGGTAATAGGCCATCCATTCTCCTCTATCCCAAAGTATGCTCGTCATCCTGAGTGGAGGTCGCCATGGCGACCGGAGTCGAAGGATCTGCGGTTGCTCTTCTCGACCCCGATCAATAAGTGCCGTCAATGGCGATTCGGCAGCAGCGACCAGATCTCCGGATCCTCCGTTCCCAGGACCCACGAGCAGAAGCCTTGAAGATTACGATCCTGGACTAGCTGGTAGCGATCGCGGAACGTGCGCAGATCGGTGAAGAAGCGCCACCGGTTTGGCTCCGACCGCTGCACAGCACACCAATAGCATCACGAACCCGATGGAGAACTTGCGCATCCAATGCCCCTTCTTGGGTGTCGTGATTATTATTGCAGCCCGGGCGCGCGGAGATGGGATCAGGAAGAAACGAACTCGGTGCGGCTCTTGAAGATCTTCGCGGCAATCAGTGCCAGCACACCGATCACGATTCCGGTGGACGAAGTAGTTCTTCTGCAAATACCACGATCAGCAGGTTCCGCTGTGCAGGTCGGGCCCGGTCTGGGCTCATCCGGCGTTTATTCTCCGGGAGCCGCGGCCTTTCCCATGAGGTACTGATCGAACCATGCAATGGTCCGCCTGATGGCGTCGATCTGGTTCTCGCGTTTTACGAACCCGTGGCCCTCGTTCGGGTAGTAATGCGCATCTACGGTGCGCCCCTCTTTCTTGAGGATGTCCACCACCTGTTCCGCTTCTTCCTTCGGCACGCGGGGATCATTGTCGCCCTGCAGGACCAGCAAAGGGGCCTTCTCATCGCGGATGTAGGTGATGGGCGAATCTTCCTGATAGACCTTTTGGTTCTTCGCAGGATCGCCCAGCAGTGCCTTGAGATATTCATTCAGCTCTGGATCGGAGCTCTTCAGCATGCTGTTCCAGTTGATGATTCCGTACTCCTCCACCGCGGCCGCCCAGATTTCCGGTGTTTTGCCGACCGCCATCAGGGTCATGAACCCGCCATATGACCCGCCGGTGATGCCAATCTTTTTCGGGTCGACGTAGCCCGTCGCCTTCAGGAACTCCACCCCCGCAATCTCGTCTTTAAGATCGCCTCCACCCAGGTCTTGAAAATTAGCCTTCTGGAAGTCGAGGCCGTAGCCGGTTGATCCGCGCGGATTGGGGGCGATGCAGATATACCCCCGCGAGACCAGCGCCGCCACTTGGGTATTCCAGTAGTCGACCGTCTGACCCGTCGGCCCGCCGTGCGGCAGCACCAGCGCAGGATTGGTGCCATCGCGCTTGAGATTGAATGGCACCCACAACAGGGCCGTGATGATCTTCCCGTCGAAACTCTTGTAGTGCACGATTTGCGAAGCGGGCAGCGGCGTAGCGCGCAGGCTGGCGATCGCGGAGAACGTCAACTGATCGGCGTGGTGCGTGGCCAGATTGTAGACCCAAATATCTTCGGGCTGGTTCGATGCCTCATGCGAGACGATCACCCGGTCGCCCTGAGGAGCATATTCGCTGGGGTTCCCGGTGAAGAAATTCAGGCCGTGCGGCAGGTCCACCTTGCTCGCGGTATTGCTGGCGCAGTTGAACAAGAATGCATCCGTGACCCCATCTTCGTTCACGATGTAGGTGAAGCTTCTGCCGTCGGGCGAGAAACTGCCGGAGTAGGCCTCCCACTTCAAATCCGTCACCCAGGTAACGTTCTTGGTCGCTGTGTCCAGCAGGGCGACGTTCATGTACCCGCCCTTGGCATCGGACGTCATCAGAATCTTGCCGCCATCGGGCGAAAGGCTCGAGCCGAGATAACGCACGGTTCCCTGGTGCTGCGTCAGGTTCTCCGTCTTGCCCGTAGCCACGTCGATGCGGTAGATGTCGGCGTCGGTAAACGGGGGATTTACACGGCCGGCGTAGACTGTCTTGTCGTCGGCGCTCCACGCAACCACGTTCCACGAGTATCCCGCTTGCTGTTCATTCGTGAGTTTGTGCACCTTGCGAGTGTTCCAGTCGAGCAGGGCGATATCGTAATTGGTCCCGTCCTTGGGCTTGTACCCGAAGGCGATGGTCTTGCCGTCGTTGGACCAGCGCGGGTCCTGCTCGCGAATGTCGGGCGTATTGGTCAGGTTGACGATCTCGCCGCCATCGCTGGGAATGGCATAGAGATCCCACAGTTCGTTGCCGGCATGGTCCTGCTGGTAGACGATCCATTTGCCGTCCGGCGACCAGACGGCGTTGTATTGGCGGTCGTCGGATTGCGTGAGTTGGATGGGCCACCCGCCCGACGCGTTCACCTTCCACAGGTTCGGACGACCGGCCAGATCGCTGGTAAACGCGATCTGCTTCCCGTCCGGGGACCACGCAGTGCCAAACACGTTGTGGGTGTAGTAGAGATCGTCGATGGGCGCGGGCCGCGCCGAAGAATTCGTTTCGGAAACGATTGATTTCGGATCCGTGATGGAGCGGTCATCGGGTCCGGTTGAGGCAAGCAAAGGTGCGGAGAAAGCGAAGCCAATCAATCCCAGGCATACCTGGTATCTGTGCAGAGTCATCGAAACCTCCCGATTGCGGTTCAGCCCGCAATGGCGCCCTTATGCCAATTGGCGGTTCAGAATAGCATGAGCGCCGCGGAATCCGCACTGAAATGCTGGCGGGCGCGAAGACGGCCTTGCCCAGGTGCTGCAACAACAAGGGCGCAGCACTCGGCTGCGCCCTTGTTGGTTAACGTCAGTTTCGTGATCAGCAGGTTCCGCTGTGCAGGTCGGGCCCGGTCTTGGCCTCATCCAGGGCCGCCTGCGCCGCTGCTAGCCGCGCCGTCAGCAGTCGGAACGGCGAGCAGGACACGTAGTTGAGCCCGATCTTGTGGCAGAACTTGACGGACTCGGGATCACCGCCGTGTTCGCCGCAGATGCCAACCTTAAGATTGGGCCGGGTGTTGCGCCCCTTGGCGGTGGCCATCTTCACCAGTTGCCCCACGCCCGCCTGGTCCAGCGTGGCGAACGGATCCTGCTTGAAGATGCCTGCCTTGAGATACGCGGGCAGGAAGTTGTTGATGTCGTCGCGCGAGATGCCGAACGTGGTCTGGGTCAGGTCGTTGGTGCCGAACGAGAAGAATTCGGCTTCCTCGGCGATCTGATCGGCGGTCAGGGCGGCACGAGGAATTTCGATCATCGTGCCGACCAGGTAGTCGACCTTCGTGCCCTTTTCCTTGAAGACTTCATCGGCCACGCGGCGAATGATCGCGGCCTGGTTGCGCGTTTCCTCGATGCTGCCGACCAGCGGGATCATGATCTCGGGATGCGGATCGCCGCCCTTACTCTTGACGGCAACCGCCGCCTCGATGATGGCGCGTGCCTGCATCTCGGTGATCTCCGGAAAGGTGATGCCCAGCCGGCATCCGCGCAGGCCCAGCATGGGGTTCATCTCGTGCAGTTCTTCCACGCGGGCCAGCAGCGTGCGCAGTTCCTTGATCTTGGGCGAGCGGGGCTTGGTGTCTTCGAGATGCTGGATCTCGACCAGCAGGTCCTCGCGCTTGGGCAGGAACTCGTGCAGCGGCGGATCGATGGTGCGGATGGTGACCGGCAGCGCGCCCATGGCTTTGAACAGGCCCACAAAGTCGGCACGCTGCATGGGCAGCAGCTTCTTCAGCGCGGCGCGGCGATCCTTCTCGTTGTCGGCCAGGATCATGGTCGCGCATGTGTCCGATGCGGTCTTCGGCAAAGAACATGTGCTCGGTGCGGCAAAGGCCGATGCCCTCGGCGCCGAAGGAGATGGCATTCTTGGCGTCGCGGGGAATGTCGGCGTTGGCGCGCACGCGCAGTTTGCGCATGCGGGTCGACCCAGCTCATGAACTTGACCAGGTCCGGATCGTCGGGCTGCGCCGGAAGGGTCTTGAGCTGGCCGGCGATCACGCGGCCGGTGGTGCCGTCCAGCGAGATCCAGTCGCCCTGCTTGAAGGTTTTGCCCTTCACGCGAAGTTCCTTCTTGGCCTCGTCGACCACGCAGTCGCCGGCGCCGGCCACGCAGCACTTGCCCATGCCGCGGGTGACCACCGCAGCGTGCGAGGTCATGCCGCCGCGCGAGGTGAGAATGCCGGAGGCCACTTCCATGCCCGCGATGTCCTCGGGCGTGGTTTCGCCGCGCACCAGGATGATGGATTTGTAGTCGCCCTTCTGGTGATGCTTAACGGCTTCTTCAGCGGTGAACACGATCTGTCCCACCGCCGCGCCCGGCGATGCCGGCAAGCCGGTGGCCAGCACTTCGATCTTCTCGCCCTTTTCCACCAGCCGCGGAACGAGGAAGTCGTAAAGCTGGTTAGGCTCTACGCGGTAGATGGCCTCTTCCTGGGTGATCAGGCCTTCGCGAACCATGTCGATGGCCAGCCGCACCGCGGCCAGCCCCGTGCGTTTGCCGTTGCGGGTCTGCAGCATGTAGAGCTTGCCATCCTGGATGGTGAACTCGAAGTCCTGCATGTCGCGATAGTGCTTTTCCATCTTCCAGGTGATGGCCTTCAGATGGTCGTAGACCTGGGGCATGGCCTTCTCGAGCTCGCTGATGGGCATGGGCGTGCGCACGCCGGAGACCACGTCTTCGCCCTGCGCGTTCATCAGGTATTCGCCGAAGAACGTGTGCTCGCCGGTCGCCGGGTTGCGCGTGAAGCCCACGCCCGTGCCGGAGTTCTCGCCCAGGTTGCCAAACACCATGGCCTGCACGTTGACGGCGGTGCCCAGCCAGTCATCGATGTGGTTGATGCGGCGATAGGTCTTGGCGCGATCGTTCTGCCAGCTGCGGAAGACGGCGTCGCGGGCGGCGGACGAGCTGTTCAAGCGGCTTCTGCGGGAAGTCCTTGCCCGTCTCCTTCTTCACCAGTTTCTTGTATTCGGCAATGATGTCCTGCAG
Source organism: uncultured Acidobacteriota bacterium (assembly GCA_963720105.1). Lineage (GTDB taxonomy): Bacteria > Acidobacteriota > Terriglobia > Terriglobales > Acidobacteriaceae > Telmatobacter. Next base: position 7,606 of record CAVREL010000085.1, read on the forward strand.
CGCGGCGGGCTGCAGCTCGTAATCGTACTTCACCTTCTCCTTGGCCTTCACGGCATCGAAGATGTGCTCGAATTTCTTCTTCGGAATATCGAGCACCACGTCGCCGAACATCTGGATCAGGCGGCGATACGAGTCATACGCGAAGCGGGGATTATTGCTGCGCTTGGCCAGGGCTTCCACGGCCTGGTCGTTGAGGCCGAGGTTCAGAATGGTGTCCATCATGCCGGGCATCGAGAACTTGGCGCCCGAGCGCACCGACACCAGCAGCGGATTGTCGCCCGCGCCCAGTTTCTGCCCCTGGAGCCTTTCCAGCTTGTCCAGCGCGGCATGCATTTCCTGGTCAATCTTGGGATTCAGCGCGCCGCGCATGTATTCGCGGCAGGCCTCGGTCTGGATGGTGAATCCCGGAGGAACGGGCAGCCCGGCGTTGGTCATCTCCGCCAGTCCTGCGCCTTTGCCGCCCAGAACGTCTTTCATGCGGCCATTTCCATCGGCATGGCCATCGCCGAAAAAGTAAACGTACCTGGTTGCGGTTGCGGTTGTGCTCGCCGGTGCGGCAAGCGGCTTCTCCATCACGCCCTGCGCCATGGGATGAAACCTCCATATCGTATGTAAATTGCTTCGCCCCCACCGCCACATCCGCGATGCAGACAGCGCTGGGGACCTGATTTCCGCGAAGGCTGTACGAATGAAAGGTTCGTGGACGCTGGCTCAGCTTGTCAATGTCGATGGGACCGATTTCTCGCTGAGCCCGCGTGTGTCATCCAGGCATTCGAGTGCCCGCCGCGGGCTTCGAAGAGTCGTATTAATGAATATCGCCCGGGGCCGGGGTCTGCCTGTGCCCAACGTCACAGGCCCGATGCCCGTAAGGGAAACCAGCCCTTGTTGTTAGGGTGGGAAGTTCAGAGAAGGGAAGAAGAACCGGCGGGGAAAAGGGTAGGAGTCGGCCTGCGGAATTACGCGGCAGGCCGCTCGTAAGCAAACTCGCATTGCGAGGCGAGGACCGCATTATGAGATACAAGGACGTCATCCAGCCGCACCAGCGACAGCATTTCCGACACGCGCGGCGACACGCATTTCACCGCGAACGAGTGTCCATAATTCCGGGCGGTCGAATAAAGCAAAATCAGGGCGGCGATGCCGGCGGCATCGATGCGCTCGATACGGTTCAGGTCCAGGACCACGTCTTTTTCGCGCAGCAAGGGGGCCACGCGCTGGACCAGGCACTGTTCTTCGCCGCGAACCAGTTCGGTCATGTTATCGGGCGCCACGACCAGCGCTTCATCGGGTTGGCAGAGTGCGGTTTTCATAAAAACCTCCATGTTCGGGGAGACCGTAACGGGATGAAGTGATAGCAAAATCCAATCCGTAAACGGCCTCGCAGTTGAGAGATTGCACTCGGGCGGCCAAATCCATCATGGTGAGAATCCGCTGAAACCATTGATGATAGAGGAATCTCACTTATTGGATTCGCGAACCGGGGTGTTCGATTCTTTCATCCCCCGTCCGCTTATGAACATGCTGCAAGATACTACGAGAGAATGGTGGTTCTGGTTCCCGCTTCCGTTTCCTTCAACGGATGAGACGGCATCATGGTTAACGCATGAATTTGGGTGCCCCACCTTCGCGTCGTCTTTGTTTTTGTCGCTAAGGTGGGAAGACTGAACTGGGTGCCCCAGGTCTCGTTTTTCAGACCTGGGAACGAATTTCCTGTGAATATCGACGCGGCGAATCTGAAAACGCGCTTAAAACGTGACCAGGTGCGCGGGCGGGCCCTTGAATCGGGTTTCACCGAGGCCGGCCTGGTCGCGCTGCCTTACATCCATGAGACGCGCGACGCAGAGAGATATAAATCCTGGGTCGATGCGGGCCGCGCCGGAACCATGGGCTATCTGGAGCGCGCCAACCAGCAGGGAGAACTGGTTCGAGCCCGCGCAAATATCCCGTTTCCCTGGGCGCGAACCGCCATCGTCTGCATGGCCAGCTACCACACTGCGCCGCCTGCTTCTTCTGGTCCCTCGGTCCCTCGGTCCCTTGGTCCCTGGTTCCCTCGCTCCACCGATCCGGCGCCCGCCGATGAGGGATGGATTGCGCGTTATGCCTGGTCGAGCCGCGTGGATGAAAACGGCCAGCGCCGCCCCAGTGACTATCACAAGGTGCTGCTCAAGCGGTTGAAGAAGCTCGATGCGCGCCTGCGCGAAGAGTATGGCGATTTCGAATCACGCGCCTATGTCGATACCGGCCCGCTGGTGGAGCGCTCGCTGGCCACTGCCGCCGGCCTGGGATGGACCGCCAAGAACACCTGCCTGATTCACCCCAGGTTCGGATCGTTCGTCTTTTTAGGCGTGCTGCTCACCTCGCTCGACATGCAACCTGAAACCGCTCCTTTGACCGTTGCCGATCACTGCGGCACGTGCCGCCGCTGTCTCGATGCCTGTCCCACAAATGCGCTGTTCGCCCCCTACCAGATGGACGCGACCAAATGCATCTCCTACCTGACCATCGAGCACCGCGGACCGATTGCGCCCGAACTGATGGAACCCATGGGCAGGCAGGTGTTCGGCTGCGATATTTGCCAGGACGTGTGCCCCTGGAATCGCAAGGCGCCGGTGAGCGCGGACCCGGAACTGGAGGCCCGGCCGGACCTGGTGAACCCGGCACTCGAGTGGCTTGCATCTATGGACCAGCAGCAGTACGAGACGCTGTTCAGCGGCTCGCCGGTGCGGCGCGCGGGATTTGCCGGCCTGCGCCGCAACGTCGCCATCGCCATGGGGAATGCTCTTGCGAGAGGCGCCGTCGCGACGGGCAGCGGACAATCGCATTTCGCCGGCCGGCTGAAGCAGTGGGCCACCGACGCAGACGAAGGCCTGCACGCTGCCGCCACGTGGGCGCTGGGCAAGCTTGGGATTGGGGAGGAACAGCGGAAATAGCTGATTCCGACCTTGGGAAGCAACGGCCCTCCCCCGGGAAGGCCGAGCGAATCCTAAGTGACTCGAAGCACGTTGGCCGCGTTCAAGCCTTTGGGGCCCTGCTGGCACTCGAACTCGACACTCTCGCCTTCGTTCAGCGTCTTATACCCGTTCTCCTGGATCGCGGAGAAATGCACGAACACATCCTCTCCGGTTGAGCGCTGGATAAACCCATATCCCTTGGCGCCGTTGAACCACTTGACTACACCCTGTTCCTTCATGCACTTCTCCTTTTCATATTCGGCACGTTTCTCCGGGTTCCGGACATCGGTTCGGAACCGGCGAACTCTCCCGCATCAACACACCATCCGCCTGGTTCTGGCGCTGTTTTGTACTGGGAGATGTGCCGCAAACACAAGACATTCAATTCGAGGGCGTGTTTTCCCCGTGCCCCATCGTCCAATCCCCTGGGAGGGGTGGACTTCGACGACACGACCGCAGGAACCGACTTCAAAAAACACGCGAGCGTTGGCCTTCCTGGAAGGGTTGGGAAGCGCCGCCAAATGGCAGGCTGTGCTCCAGTTATGGCAGGAATCTTTCTCCGATGCAAGCGGAAAATGCACTCGCCGCAATCGGAAGGAATGTCCCCCGAAAGGCGAAATCAGGGCAGATTCGAGGCGAACGGACTATCCTTGAATCAACTCCCTTGTTCGCCGATTGAAAGTGAAGCTCCGCATACGAATTCCAGGAAGATCGCACGTGGCAACAACCTCAGATTCCGGTACGTCGGTCGACCCATCCGCCGCTCCAGCCCTCGCCGGCTCCGGCACGGCGGTCGTGGAGGTGTCGGGCATCGTCGATGCCAATGACAAGGTGACCTCTGCGCCCGCGGTCCCCACCGTCACCCAATCGAAGTGGTACCGCCTGCGCCGCGACGGCCATGCGATTGTCAAGTACCTCCTCGACAGCGAAGTGCATACGTTCGCCTTCAGCGTGGCCGCCAACGCCATCCTGTCGTTTATCCCGTTTATCGTGCTGCTGTACACCATCGCCATCTCGGTGTTTCATTCCAGCGCCATGGCCGAGGCGGTCAGCCAGATGGTGTTTTATTTCTTTCCCTCGAACCAGGATTTCATCATCAAAAACCTGATGATCGAGGCGCCGCGCCACGGGGTACAGCTGGTTTCGCTGGTTATGATCCTGATCTCGTGCACCGGCATTTTTCTGCCGTTGGAGGTGGCGCTAAACCAGGCGTGGGGAGTGACCAGGAGCCGCAACTACCTGCTCAACCAGGCGGTAGCCTTCGGTCTCGCGGGCTTGATGGTGGTGCTGGGACTCACCAGCGTGGTGCTCAGCGCCGGCCAGCGCCAGGCCTTTGCTTTCCTCTTCTTCCACCACACGGATAACTTCGTCTACAACAGCATCAGCTACCTGTGGCTGGCGCTGTGTACCGGCGTGGCCTGCATCCTGTTCTTCTTCTCCATCTACTGGCTTCTGCCCAATTGCAAAGTGCCGTGGCGGCCGGTGCTGCGCGCATCGGTCGTGGTCGGCCTCATCTGGCTGCTCTCGAAGTACCTCTTCGTGGCCATCCTGCCGCACCTCGATCTGCGGTCCCTGTACGGACCGTTCTACATTTCGGTGGGCATCCTCATCTGGGCGTATATTTCCGGCCTGATCCTGTTCGCCGGGGCACAGTACAGCGTGGCGCGGCTGAATGGCAAGGAGAAGTAGGATAGGGCCGATACTTCCGGTCTTGAGTTGAATTTCCGAAAACAAAAAGCAAAACGCTGCCGGACGGCGACTCCATGCCTTAATTCAAAAAGTTGTCGGCGAGAGTTACCGCGGGGCGGCCATCAGATCGGCGTCTTGACGAGTCGGGGTAATTGGCTCGCTTCGGCCTTCATTGAAGGTCTGTCATGCTGAGCGAAGCGAAGCATCTGCGGTTGTCGTTCGAAACTTCCTGATAGGCGGTAATTCGGGAATCAACTCGTTCTATGGGCAATCGACTATCGGACTTGTGAGCCGTTTGTCAGGATCATCTTTACCCCGCATTGCAGCCTCACTCGTCCAACTATCCACGACAACCCGCAACTTCTGGCCGCGCTGAACGTCGAGCAACTCTGGGCTGAATGTGAAGTCAAAGTATGCAGTATCCCCCACGTCGATGCGTTGTGCCTTCCAAGTGTCTTTCGGGAGCATTCCAAGCGTAGCGGCGAGGCCCCTCCTTACTCTTGCTGCCCGCCACGCACCGTGTGAGAAGGCTTGTAGGGTCGCCGCGCCCGCACAGAGGGAGTGAGTCTCCTGATCCCCGCCGCAGATTGGTATGACGAGGGCCGCTTCTTTCGCACGGACTTCCAGTCTCACTGAAATCAATGGCCGAGCATCGGCGCTTCGGATTTCGCTATTCTCTGGAACCGGCTGAGCCGATACAGAGCCGTTCGCGATGAACGCCGCCGACGTGAGAATTACTGCAATTGTCAGTTGATGTCTTCGCATCTTGATTCTCATTTTAGGCAGCTAGGATACAGCGTTTATGAGCGTCACGAGCGAATCGTGGCCTATTCGTCAATTACCACCTGGTTAACCCGGCCGGAAATCCGTTACAAACAGCCCACCATGAGGCGGATTTATACCCGTTCTGGTCTACTATCGTCGGGGGAAGTCCCGGCATGTCCAATCGCACGGATAGCAAAACCCAGTTCGAAGTGAGCTCCGGCAACGTGTTTGCGGACTTGGGGCTTCCTGACGCCGAGCAACTTAAAATCAAATCCGGCCTGGTCATTGAAATTGTTCGTGCGGTGCGGCGTCTCGGCCTGACTCAGGAAGAGGCTGGCCGCCGCATGGGTATTTCCCAAGCCAAGGTTTCCGGAATGATGCGCGGCGATTTCTCGAACATGTCAGAACAGAAACTGATGGAGGGCCTGAACCGGCTCGGGTACGACATTGAAATCAAGCTGAGTCCAGCGTCCAAATCGATCGGGCACCGCAAACTTGTTCGGAAAGCCGATGTGTCGAGCATCTTTGACCTTGGGTCGTCTGACGGATCCGACATCGCCGTGAATAAGGATTCCATGATCGGCGAAGCGATCGCCGCCCGATACAACAAGACCGCACGATAGAGGGGCCGCTGACCAATACGGATCAGCTTTACGGCACCCGGAACGCCTTCACCGCGATCGCATTCGGCCCGCGCCCCGCCGGCAGCATCGTGAAGATCGAGTGCAGTCCCGGGGTCCTGAGCGACGCTGTCCGCACCACGGAAACGTCTCCCGAACGCGCATCCACCACGAACAGCAGGTGCCCCGCCGCCGAAAACGCCATCATCGCGGGTCCGTCGCCGACGTGAATGTCTCCCAACCGCTTGCCGTCGTCGATCGAGTAAATGGTCACCTCCTGCGAGTTCAGGTTGGCCACGTAGAGCAGGGAATTATCGCTGGAGACCAGCCCGTGCGCCGGGTTGTCGCCCATGATGTACGCGCCGCCCACGTCATTGGTCGTGGTCACGATCTCGGAGATGGAGTTCGATAGCGCATTGGCGACGAACAATTCGCCGCCGTCGGGCTTGAGCGCGAGGTGTACCGGCCCGCGGCCAACGTCGAGCAAGGCTTCCAGCCGGTCCGGCACTGCCGGGTGCGCATCGGGCCGCGCCAGCGCGATGGCCATCACCTGGTGCCCGCCCGAGCAGGCCACAAACACCTTCGACGAGTCGGGCAGGATTACAGCATCCGAAGCCCCAGGGCACCCCTCGAAGTACGCCCGTACCCTCTTGCAATGCCGGATCCACCAGGCTTACCGAATTCCCGCGGCGGTTCGGCACCACCACGGTCTTGCCGTCCGGCGCCAGCCGGGCCTCCACTGGCTCTTCGCCCGCGCCGATGGCCGCCACCTCCCGCCGCGCCTTCAGATCGAGCACGGAGATCGTGTTCGAGCCGGCATTGGCCACGTACGCGCGGTCGCCGGCCGCATCCACGTCAATCGAAACCGGCTGCCGGTGCACCTGGATGTTGGCGGCCACGGTGTTTTTCTCGGCGTTGATGACGGAGACGGAACCAAGATTGCCGCCAGTGCCGGAGTTGACGACGTACACCTCGTTGCGCGTGGGACTGACCGCAACCGCGACTGGGTTCGGCCCCACCCGAAGCTCGCGGTCCAGCCGCACATTTACCACGTCAAGCACCGTGACGGTGTTGCTGCCGCCATTGGTGATGTAGGCGTATTCGCGGTAGGTTGGAGGGTACTGGGGGAAGTCGTGGCGGCGGCAGGCAGAAAAAGCCAGACAGAGAACCGCCATCGTGAAGGATAGGGTCTTCCCAGGTCTCAAATGCGAGCCCCGGGGCACCCAGGGAGCAGCAGGTCCTTCGTCGCGCTCAGGATGACAAGAATGGTTGTTGAGGTCGGAATCCGGCATGCGCGTACTAGACGGTTCCGTCATGCACCCCCGCCGTTGCACCCCAGCGGCTGAACACTCCCGCCCCAGATCCCGCAGATGCAGCTTCCCGGTGCACGCCGCGGGGCAGCATGCGCTCCACCACCGGCGCGATCTGTTCGATCTCATCCATCATGCGCGCGAACTGCTCGGGGTAGATCGACTGCGGTCCGTCGGAGAGCGCCTTGTCCGGCTGGTGATGCACCTCCACCAGGATGCCGTCGGCGCCCACCGCAATCGCGGCACGCGCCATGGGCAGCACCTTGTCGCGCTTGCCGGTGCCGTGGCTGGGGTCGACGAGAATGGGCAGGTGGCTCAGCCGCTGCACCGCCGGAACAATGCTCAGGTCGAGGGTGTTGCGCGTGTGATCGGCAAACGTGCGCACGCCGCGCTCGCACAAGATCACCTCGTAGTTGCCCTCGCTCATGATGTACTCGGCGGCCATCAGGAATTCATCGAGCGTCGCGCTCAGACCGCGCTTCAGCAGCACCGGCTTGCGCAGCCGTCCCGCGTGCTTGAGCAGGGAGAAGTTCTGCATGTTGCGGGCGCCGATCTGGATCACGTCGGCCCACTCGGCCACCAGCCCGAGGCTCTCGTTGTCGATGGCCTCGGTGATGATGCGCAGTCCGAATCTGTCGCGGATCTCGGCCATGATCTTCAGTGCATCAAGGCCCAGCCCCTGGAACGCGTAAGGCGACGTGCGCGGCTTGTACGCCCCGCCGCGGAAAAACTGCGCGCCGGCCGCCGCCACGTGCTCGGCAATCGCGAAGGCCTGCTCCCGGCTCTCGATCGAGCACGGTCCCGCGACGATGGCCAGCGCCCGGCCGCCGATCGCTGCGTCTGTTCCCGGGAACCGGATAACTGTGTCCTCTTCCTTTACGTCGCGGCTGGCCAGCTTGTAGGGCTTGCTCACCCGGATGACGTCGGCCACTCCGGACAGGTCCTCGAAGTTGCCCCGGTCGATTTCCCCCGGTTGCCGGTGATGCCGATGGCGGTGCGCTGCGCTCCCGGCATCGGATGGGCGCGAAAGCCCAGCTGCTCGATGTGCTCGCAGACCGCCTGAATTTCTTCAGGCGTCGCCTGCGCCTTCATGACGATTAACATGCCTGATCCCCAAACCAAAAGTGTACCGGTTGGGACGGCGGAGGGCAATTTTAAAGGGGCACTAAATGATTCAGGAGGAAGGACCTCTGGTTGGAGGTCCTTCCTCCCGGCGGTTGGTATGAAAGCAGAAGCAGCGCAGATCTGGAGAAAGGCTGTAATGGTAAGAGCAGATGCGGGACTAACCCCGGCCGGGAGACGATTCCGATTCTTCGGCCGCGGTTTTTTTGCTGGACTTGGCGGCCACGAGAGCTGGCGCAATCACCATTCCGATGAACGCGAAGGCAATCAAGAGGTCATGCATTCAAGTTTCTCCCCAGGGGGGCTTCTCGGAGCCCATCCACACCCAAATCATCTCCCTGAAAACGATTGGCATGAATCCCACAAACACGGATGACGGCGGGAGGGGAGTGGGATTGGCCTAACACAAAAGTGGAACGAAGAGGAATCGCACCAACCTCCGTGCCCTATGCTTGCGGCTTTTTCTTGCCGCAAGGCTGAGAAACCACCGCCTCTTCAGCGCGAGTTCCGCTTGCGCTTCTCCGCGCGCCATTTGGCCGCCAGGAACGCCAGGTACCCGAGCTGGATAATCCACGTCACCGCGTAGGCCGCGGTCACAAATTGGTGGTCAAGAATCGTCTTCGCATCCATTGTCTTTTAGATCCTTTAAATTCTCGGCGATCGCCTAGATCTTGGCTTCCAGCGCCTCCAGCGCTTCCTGCTGCGCATTTTTCTGATGTTCGCGCTCCGTCCGGTATCGGAAGTACAGCACCAGCAGTCCCCACGCCATCCACGCCAGCATGTTCCACAGGAGCGCGCCGACCATGGCGGGGTCCTTCATACCGGAATCGGCATCCCCGCCGAACACCGGCGCAGGGTGCTGGGTACGCCACCAGCGGTTCGACATGTAAACGATCGGCACGTCGAGCGCGCCGAAGATGCCCAGCACGGCAGCCAGCGTCTGCACCTGCGGTCCCGCGGCGAACCGCCGCAGCAGCAGGTAGCTGACATAAATCAGCCACAGCACCAGGGTGGTCGTCAGGCGCGCGTCCCACGTCCACCAGATGCCCCAGGCGCGCCGCCCCCACAGCGGACCGGTGGTCAGCACCACGGTGCAGAACACCACCCCCACCTCCGCGCCGGCCAGCGCCCAGGCGTCGTACTTCTGCGCCCGGTCAGGATGGCTGCGGCGGAACGCCAGGTACCCCACCGACCCTACCAGGCTGATGGCAAAGAACAAAAAGGCCACCGAGGCCGAAGGCACGTGGTAATAGATGATGCGGAAGACATAGCCCTGCATGGCGTCGTCAGGCGCGACATAGAGCGCCTGGTAGAAGCCCCAGATCATGAGGGCAACGACGATTGCAGCATAGAAGCCGATGGCAATTTTCTTCATGTGGGGAATCCTGATGCTTGTAGTGTACGCCGCCCGGCGGGTGGGAGAGCCTCCACCGGAGGATCGAGCAGGCTCCAAAGGCGGCGGGCGGCGCTATGATCACCTCAACAGGAAGATCAAATCCAATGGTGAACCCGGAAACCAATATTCATGTGCTGGATGCAGCCTACAAGCCGTTTCCGACGTTCGCGGAATGGGCGGCAAAGGCGACGGTCGACACGATTCGGTGGGACCGGTATATGTCAGAACTGATTTCCCGGCCGGCGCCCTCTTCTGACGCTCTGAAAGACGCCTATGAAGTCGTCAAGCGCGCGGCCGCTGTGGATACCGGAGCAATCGAGGGACTGTACGAGGTCGACCGGCGCTTTACATTTACGGTTGCCTTCCGAACGGCCGCCTGGGAACTAGAACTGGCCAAAAAGGGAGAGCATGTCCGGTCGCTTTTCGAAGCGCAGATGCACGCCTACGACTACGTGCTCGACCTGGCGAGTCAACCTATCTCGACGCGCTGGAAGCAGCGGACGAAGCAAAATACCAAGAGTTTGTGGATTTCATGTTGGCCCGTTCCCTTGATACGATCACCCTGGTGCGTGAGAGTATGTTCGGTTCGGTTCCCAGTTCGGAGCAGGCTGCAGCAGCAATCAATCGGCTGTTCATCACCAAAGGCGGATATACCCAGGATCAGGTCGACGAAGCAGGTAACCGACTCCTCGATCTTCTCCGAGAAGAATTGGCAAAGGTGATTTCCAAGAGATCAGGACCAAATCTGCGGGGTACTGCAGGTTACGCCGTCTTGGGAGGAATTAAGACCACGCCTGATTCGGGACATCGCCTGCCTGCCCGCGATGAGAACGCTTCGAAGTTTCTTCGAATCGAGTTTACGTCCGCTCCCCCGGCTGGAGCGAGGTTGGAGCGGACATATTCTGCATGGCTGCCGGCCGACGCCGCCAGTGACGATGATATTCAAGTAGTGTCAACCCAGGAGGGCTATCAAGTCCTTTCAATTTCGCCCGCCCAGATCGTGTTTTCTGCGCGGATCGATGAACTTGTTCCATCGATTTCCGGTGTGCTTCAAATCCGCGTTGGTCTTCTGGCGGAGCGTTTAATCAGTGATCTCCTAGTTGATCTGATGATTTTGGCCAAGAAGGCCCTTCGGCCGAGCACAGGCTGACGGATTTCGTATTCCAGCTCCGCCGCCCATCTGCAACCATCTAAAGATTCAGCGCCATAAAAACTGCCGCGCGATTATACTGGAGCCTGATACACGCGGAAGGGAGTCCCCGGAGGACCGGGGCTTTTTCTTTGATCCCCGCCGTGGTTCGCGGGAGAGGCCTTCATCAAGTCCCGGGCTTCGTTGCGGGGAGAGGAAATACATGGGAGCATTGCTCGAAACAATTCAATCCCCGGCGGATGTCAAGCGCCTCAGCTTGCCGCAACTCGATGATCTGGCAGCGGAAATCCGCGAATTCCTGATTCAGACTCTATCCAGGACCGGCGGCCACCTGGGCCCCAATCTCGGCGTCGTCGAACTTACCCTGGCCCTCCACTACGTCTTCAACACCCCCCAGGACCGGTTCGTCTGGGACGTCAGCCACCAGGTCTACATCCACAAGATTCTGACCGGGCGGCGGGAGCGCTTCGGCACCATCCGCCAGCCCGACGGCCTCAACGGCTTCTGCCTGCGCACCGAGTGCGAACACGACTGCTACGGCGCGGGCCACGCCGGCACGGCGCTTTCGGCCGCTCTGGGCATGGCGGTGGCCCGCGACCTGGCCGGGCGGCACGGAGAACATCATCGCCGTCGCCGGCGACGCCGCCTTCACCAACGGCATCTCCTTCGAGGCCCTCAACAACATCGCCGAGCAGACCAATCGCCTGATCGTCGTCCTCAACGACAATGAGTGGTCCATCGATCGCAACGTCGGCGCCATCGCCCGCTACTTCCACCGCATCGTCACCAACGAGCACTACCAGTCGCTGCACAACTCGGCCAAGAAGATCGTGCAGAAGATCGGCGGCAAGACCGCGGTCAACGTGCTGCGCCGGGCCGAAGAAGCCGCCAAGGGCATGCTCTGGCCCTCCATGCTGTTCGAAGAGTTCGGCCTCGACTACTACGGCCCCATCGACGGCCACAACATCTCCCAGCTCATCGAGAGCTTCAAGTTCCTCAAGACCGCCGACCGGCCCGTTCTGCTGCACGTCCTCACGCAAAAGGGCCGCGGCTTCCAGCCCGCGCTCGACGGGCAGAAAAAATTCCACGGCCTCGGGCCTTATGATCCTGAAACCGGCGATACCCGTCCGGTCGGCGTGCCCACGTATTCCGAGTCCTTTGCCACCAGCCTGGTGCAGCTTGCCGACAAGGATGCGCGGATTGTTGCGGTAACCGCCGCCATGCCCAACGGCACGGGCCTGGACCTGTTCCGTCCGCACCATCCCAAGCGCTACTTCGACGTGGGCATCGCCGAGGAGCACGCCGTCATCTTCGCCGCCGGCATGGCCACCCGCGGCTTCCGTCCGGTGTGCGCTATCTACTCTACCTTCCTGCAGCGCGCCTTCGATCCCATTGTCCACGACGTGGCGCTGCAGAAGCTGCCGGTGCTTTTCTGCATGGACCGCGCCGGGCTGTCCGGCGACGACGGCCCCACCCATCACGGCCTCTTCGACATCGCCTACCTGCGCGGCATCCCCGGCATGGTTCTGATGGCCCCCAAGGACGAGGATGAGCTGGCCGACATGATGAAGACCGGCCTCGATATTTCCGGTCCGAGCGCCATCCGTTATCCGCGCGGCGCCGTGGCCGGCGTAGCGCGCAAGCCGGAGGCCGTTTCGCTGCCCATCGGCAAGGCGGAAGTGCTGGCCGACGGCTCCGATGTGGCCATCCTCGGCCTCGGCCCCATGACCGTGATGGCCCGGCAACTGGCCGCCAAGCTGGAGCGCGACGGCTACTCGGCGGCGGTGATCAATCCGCGCTTCATCAAGCCCATCGACCGCGAAATGCTCGAGACTTACGCCCGGCGCGTGGCCGCCTTTGTCACCTTCGAAGACCACGTGAAGATGGGCGGATTCGGATCGGCGGTGCTCGAAGCTCTGGAAGAAATCGGCTGCGATGTTCCGGTAGTGCGCATCGGCTGGCCCGACCAGTTCATCGAGCACGGCAAGATCGACGCCCTGCGCGAGAAGTATGGCCTCACCGTCGATGCCGCCTACGCCCAGGCCGCGCCATTGCTCGCCGGGCGCAAGCGGACGCTGGTGGCGAGCTAGCCCCCGGTTCGGCCCGTTTTTGTTTTTACGCCTAACCTGGGAGGTCGCGCTTATGCCCTCTGCTCACAATCCCGCCTTCACCCCCTGTGCGACAATCCACATCAGACTGTTTTGATCATGGGACTTGTCCGTTTTTTGCTGTGCTGGATCTGTGGAGCTTTTCCGGCGGCGCTTTTGGCGTCTTCGCAAGCCCCGCAGGCCCCGGTCCCATTGGTCCTCGTAGGCGGCACCATCATCGACGTGACCGACTGGGGCCGCTCCGCAAAAGACCTCCAGGACGCGGTCGTCATCGTGCAGAACGGCCGCATCACCGACGTGGGCACGCGCGCCAGCCTGCCGGTTCCCAAGGGCGCGCGCATCGTCGACTGCACGGGCAAATTCATCATCCCCGGCCTCATCGACGGCTTTGCCGGCATGAACAGCCAGGCCGAGGCCAATGCCAATCTCTACCTGGGCGTCACCACCGTGGTGGCCAGCTCCGACGCCCGCCGCGGCCATGTCGATCTCGGCGCCAATCCCACCCCCCGCATTTACCTGCTCGACTCGATCGGAACCACCGACGACTGGAGCCTCCTCATCGGTCACCCCAGATGGGCCGAGAAGCTGCGCGAGGTGGGCGGCCATCCCGTGGAATTGAGCCCCGAAGACACGGCCCAGCAACTCACCGATACCGCCAAGCTCGGCACTCGCGTCCTGTGGCTCGGCCACGAACTCAGGGCCGCCAACGCACAATGGATCGCCATGCACGCCCACCAGGCAGGGCTGATCACATACGGCGAATTCATCGCCACGCCATTCAAGGTCGGCATCGAGGCGGGAGTCGATGCACTGCTGCACATGGGCCGCTACGAGGTGGGCGTGATTCCTGACGAATTGCAGGCCCCGCTGGTCGACGATCCCGATGGCTCTGCGGCCACCACGGCATATGACTACGCCGAGCACCTGCCGCCCACAGATACCCACTGGCGCGAATACGCGCACTTCCTGGCCTGGCATCACGCCGCCCTGATGCCCACGTTCAGCATGTTCTACCTGCGCCTGCCCGGCCATCGCAATTTGTGGAAGGAGACCGCCGCCGGACTTCTCGATGCGGCGCACCTGAACCAGCCGCCCGACCGCACCACCGGAGAAGCGATTTATCCCCTTCCCGCCTGGACACGCCACCTGCCCGGCTCGACCCAGCGCTGGATGGAGGCCGGCCTGCAAAAAAAAGCCGACCAGTCCGCGATGCGCCTGTGGCGCATCAATCAGATGATCTTTGCCGCCTATCCTCATTACCTGGCCGCCTCGGGCGCGCCAGTGCTGGGAACCATGGCCGGCATCTCCATGCATACCGAGCTCGAAATGATGGTCCGGCTGGGCCTCTCTCCGCGCGAAGCTCTGGCTACCGCAACCAACAACTACGCCATCCAGTTCAACTGGAACGACCTGGGCCTTGTCGCTGCCGGCCGGCGCGCCGACATTCTGGTGGTCGACGGCGACCCCACGGTCAACATCTGGAACGCCCGCCGCATCTCGACCCTGATCGTGGATGGAAATCTGCTGGATCGCGACCCGCTCCTGAATCTGAAAAGCAGCCATTAGCTTTTAGCTATTAGCTCCTAGCTCCTTAACGGGTCGGCCTCAAGGCCGGGACCCTGGCGGGAACTTCGGGCCGCGGGCCGCATCGTGGAAGCCGAGAAGGAAAAGCTAACAGCTAAAAGCTAACAGCTAAAAGCTACGCTTCCCCACTTTCGGGCCATTGAACCAGCCACCATCCTTTCACGTAAGATGAGAGCAAGCACGCGCGGCGAACGTCGACCGCTGGAGATCATGACGGGTTCTACTCTGCAATCAGCCGTAAAGGCGCCCCGGCACCATAACAAGGGACTCGTCCTGATCGCAGTCTACAAACTGCTCCACTCGCTGCTATTCATCGCCATCGGCGTGGGCGCTCTGCGCCTGGTGGGCAAGGATGTGGGCGATATCCTCTATCGCATCGCCGGCGACCTGCGCTTCAATCCAGAAGGCCGCTTCGTCAACTTTGTCCTCGAGCGAGCTTCGCTGATCAATGATCCCATGCTGCGCCGCATCGGCTTCGCCGCCTTTTGTTATTCGGCCATAGGGCTGGCCGAAGGCATCGGCCTGTACCTGGAGAAAGCCTGGGGCGAATACCTCACGCTCCTGATCACCGCGTCTTTTCTGCCGCTGGAAATCCTGGAGCTCCTGCGCCGGCAGACCCTGCTGCGCGTCGGCCTGCTGGTCGTCAACGTGCTCGTCCTGCTTTATCTGTTGAAGATTGTGTGGGAACGTCAGCGGAACCATAAACACGTGGTTACCGCCTCCGAGCCGGGCGCCTGAAAAGAACCGGACGCCAGAACTCTGTGCTGCCTTCGTGGCCTTTTTCTCTTTTTATTCGCCTAACACCAAGCCGCCGCATACTGCAAGCGGGTTCATGGTAACCAGGAATCAAGTTGGTTAACCCATACCATTAGTAGTAGGCCTAGCCGAAGTCTGCTTCTACATCTAGCGGTTTTTCGCGTCAGTAATATAGATACATCCTTCGCCCCCAAAACCTTCCCCACAGGACCGTCGATTTTTCCTGCTATCGCGGCGGGATTATTTGCGCGATACTGGGTCTGCGCGGGTCGAATTGGGACTTTAAGGGATCATCCCCAATCGATCATGCAGCAGAGAGCCAAAACCTCAAGGGCGAACATGAATGAAAACCAGGAACCCGAATCCCCGGAAACTCCCCTCGAGGGGACCACTGGGGCTGCGGGCAACTGGGTTGCCGAGTTCTGCGACAGCATCCAGACCAAGCTCGATGAGCGCGGCCGCATCAAGTTGCCGGTTGAGTTCAGGGAATTCCTCGAACGCAAGTACGGCAAAGGCTTCAACACGTTTTATATCACCAGTATGGATGGGGAGAGCGCAGAAATTTACCCCCTGTCCGAATGGCTGAAACGGCAGGAGAGGATCTTCGCCATGCCCCAGAGTCACCCGGCGCGCAAGATCCTGCTGCGGAGGTACACCCGGTTCGGCAAGCAGGCCTCGATGGATCCGCAAGGCCGCATGCCCATCCGCGAAGAGTTGCGCGAAGAAGCGGATCTAAGCGGCGAGGTTACGGTCACTTGGGAAGGGAATCTGCTGCGGGTCACGAGCATGAAGATCCTGCGCGAGGCGCCCAACCTGACCGCGGAGCAGTTGGACTCGCTGAAGGATTACGGGCTTTAGTGGTTGATCCCCTCAGGGGGAGCGCATGACGAAATCAGGACCACGCCATGTGCCGGTTCTTTTAAAGGAAGCGATCGAGTATCTCCAGGTGCGGCCCGGGAGCACCATCCTGGACGCCACGCTCGGACCGGCAGGCCACGCCGAGGAAATCGTCCGCCGCCTGGGCGCGACCGGCAGGTTGATCGGTTTCGACCGCGACCCGCAGGCCCTCGCGCTGGCGAAGGAGCGGCTGGACCGAGTCTGGGGAGAACTGGGCGACCGGGCGCCGGCGATCACGCTGATCGGCGAAGCGTTCAGCGCCGCCCCGTTGCACGTGGAGCCCGGCTCGCTGGACGGACTGCTGGCCGACATCGGCGTCAGCAGCCTGCAGTTGGACGACGCATCGAGGGGATTCAGTTTTATGGCGGATGGCGATCTGAACATGCTTATGGATCCACGTTCAGGACCCACCGCCGCACAAGTGGTGAATGAGGCGAGCGAACGAGAGTTGGCGGACCTCATTTACGAATACGGAGAGGAAAGGAGATCGCGGAGAATCGCCAGAGCCATTGTGCGCGGGCGGCCGATAGCCACCACCGGGCAGCTTGCCCGGATCGTAGCCCAGGCCGCCCCGGCAATGAAAAGCGACAGGATTCATCCCGCGACCCGCACCTTTCAAGCGCTTCGTATTCACGTGAATCGCGAGTTGGACGAGATCAAGGCGCTGGTGGAGGCCGCACCCAGGTTGCTTAAGCCCTCCGGACGCCTGGTGGTGATCGATTTCCACTCGCTCGAAGATCGCGTCGTGAAGGACAGCCTGCGCGAAGGCGCGCAGAAAGGCATCTGGACGGTACTGACAAAGAAGCCGGTGACGCCCGGCGAAGAAGAAATTGAGCAGAACCCGCGCGCCAGGAGTGCGAAGTTGAGAGCGGCGGAAAGAACGAGAAACAGCTACTAGCTATTAGCTTTTAGCTCTTAGCTGATGAGTGCGGAAGCGAACGATCCAATCAAGGCAAAAACTGGGCCTACGCTGCAGAGTTGAGAAGGACGAAGCTAATAGCTAAAAGCTAATAGCTCAGGAGAAGAGCCATGGCGGCATGCACGACAACCTACTTCGAAGCCGGACGCAGCTTGCAAGCCCGCGTCGTAGAGCGTAACGCCGAAATCCTCGCGCAGCAGCCGGCGCGCCGCCGCGGCGTCCCCACGCCCGAGTTTTACTTCACCCGGAGTATCGATAATTCCCGCCTGGTGAAGGCGGCGGACCCGGTGCGAGCGCGTCAGATGCGGGTATTCGCGGCCGCCGTTACTGTCTTGTTCTCGCTCATCATGGTCTACGGGCTGCAGCATTTCAGCGCCATCGAAAGCTCTTACCGCGTGGAAGCGGAAAAGCAGGTGCGCGACCAGTTGCGCGAGGAGAACCGCCAGCTTCGCCTGGCCGAGGCACAGCTCACCCAGCCGGGCCGCATTGACGGCAAGGCACGCGAGCTGGGGTTTGCCCAGCCGGCCCCCGGGCAGGTGGTGTACCCCAGTGCTCATCCTGATGCGGCTGCGCCATCCCTGGCGCAAGTGACGGTTCAGGCGCCGGTACAATAAGCGCTTAGATACCCGCAAGCTTCGAGATATATTTCGCCATGCAGGGACCGGTCCGCGCCAGCTCCATTCGCAAAACCATTCCGCGCGCCATCCCTCTCCGGGTGACGCGTTTCTGGATCATCTGTCTCTTCTTTCTCCTCTGGGCGGGAGCCATCGCCACGCGCCTTTTTGTCCTCCAGATCGTGCGTCATCGCGAATTCGTCGAGCGCGCGCAGAAGCAGCAGCAGCGCACTTTTGAAGTCGCGCCACGCCGCGGCGTTCTCTACGATCGCAACCTGCACGAGCTGGCCATGACCGTGCAGGCCGACTCCATCTACGCCGATCCTTCCCAGATCGACGACAAGCAACAAGCCGCGCGCGAACTCGCTCCCCTGGTCCACACCGATTCCGAAGACGCGCAGACCAGCCAGGACCAGATTCTGAGCCGCCTGCGGAACGGCCGCAACTTTGCCTGGATCGCGCGGCGCGTCTCGCCCGGCGCCGCCGGAAGGGTGAAGGCCCTCAACCTCAAGGGCATCTTCTTCCAGAAAGAATTTCAGCGCTTCTATCCCGACAACGAGATCGCCGCGCAGGTTCTGGGCTATGTCGGAGTTGACGATGCCGGCCTGGGCGGCCTGGAGCAGAAATTCGAATCCCAGTTGCACGGCGTGCCGGGGCGCATGTTCGCCGCGATGGATGCGCGCCGCCGCGTGCTCGGTTCCAGCGAGAGCGAACCGGAGCCGGGCGCCAACCTGGTTCTTACCATCGACTCCAACATCCAGTTCCTGGCCGAGCGCGCGCTCGACCATGCCATGGAGCGAACCCAGGCCGCCAATGGAACCGTGGTGGTGCAGGATGTGCACACCGGCCAGATTCTTGCCCTGGCGATCCGGCCGACCTTCAATCCCAATCAATTTCGCCGCGCCACGCCCGCGCTGCTGCGCGATCACGCGGTGAGCGATGTGTACGAGCCCGGCTCGACGTTCAAGCTGGTGACGTACTCAGCCGCGCTCGACCAGGGGGTCACCAAGCCCGATGACATGATCGACTGCCAGGGCGGCCAGATGGTCCTGAATGGCCGTGTGATCCACGATGACAAGTCCGATCACTATCACGTCATCACCGTGCGCGAAGCGCTGGAGCATTCCAGCGACGTAGCCGCCGTGAAACTGGCCCTCAAGACCGGCCCCGACAACTTCTACAAGTACATTCGCGCATTCGGCTTCGGCAGCAAGCCGGGAGTCGAACTCCCCGGCGAAACGCGCGGCCTGCTGCGGCCCGTGAACAGGTGGGGCTCCTCGTCCATCGGCTCCATCGCCATCGGTCAGGAGATCGGCGTCACGCCTCTGCAGCTTGTATCGATGGTTTCGACCATCGCCAACGGCGGCGTGTACCTTCCGCCCCACGTGCTCATGCAACCCGCGGGTTCCTCGGCCGCCGGCAACGATCAGAACTCCGGCCAGCAGGGGCTGAAGCCGATGCCCTTCCATGCCGGCGGCGAGTTGCCCAATCCCTTGCCCGGCGGCGCCCATCGCGTCATCTCTGAGATGTCCGCCGCGGAGATGCGCAAGATGATGGAAGAGGTGGTGCTCTACGGCACGGGCAAGGCCGCGCAACTCAACGGCTATTCGTCCGGAGGTAAAACGGGCACGGCGCAGAAGGTCGATCCGCGCACGCATCTCTACTCGAAGACCATGCACGTGGCATCGTTTGCCGGCATCGCGCCGGTGAACAATCCGGTGATCTCGGTCGCGGTGGTTATCGATACACCCAAGGGCGCGTCCTATTACGGCGCCGCGGTCTCCGCGCCGGTATTCGCTGAAGTGGCCCAGCAGGTGCTCGAATATCTCCAGGTGCCCCACGACATCGACATCCGCCCGCCGAAGGCGTCGGACAAGGGGCAGAAGCCCACCCACGAAGACGACGAAGACAACGCCCCCGACATCAACGCGCTGTTCGCCGCGGTGAATGAGCTGCCCGACGACGATCCACTCCGCGAGCCCGCGCCACAGCCGGCCGCTCTGCCGTCCGCGCCGACGACATCTGCGCCGGCGATACCAGGCCCTGAGCCGGCCACGACGCAGATCGCTGCGGCCACTCCAACTCCGGCTTCCCCTGCACCGCCGCCGCCGCCCACACCGCAAAAGGCCGTGGTGATGACCGCCGAGGGCGAGCGCAAGGTTCCCGAACTGATTGGGCTTCCGGTGCGCAAGGTAATTGAAACCGCCGCCATGGCCGGCCTCGAAGTTGATATCACGGGCAGCGGCACGGTACGCGAACAGGCTCCGGCAGCAGGAACCGTCATCGGCCCCAACACGCGCATCGTGGTGCGCTGCTCGCGCTAGCCGGAGGCTGTTGCCGTCTAAAAGTCTGTCATCCTGAGCGCAGCGAAGGATCTGCTTTTGCTATGTCAGAATCACCGGTGAGCATCTGATAAGAGTTATGCTGTGATCAGCGTCGTTTTCAGGAACAGTCATGTTGCACCGACATCTCAATCACTCGGAATACACGCTTGCAGCGATCGATGACGTCATCGAGAGGGGCAAGCGCAAGGACTGGGCTGGATTGCGTGTCGCCGCCCTCAATGATCGCGCCATCATGGAAAAGGTGCATCGCATTGCCGAAGCCCGCGGCCGCGATCCATACGCCCAGCGTTATCACTTCTGGAGGCAATATGCCGAGCGGCACCTCCGGTCTGCCTGAAGGTTTGTCGTGGTACCCATTTGCTGGCGGCAGCACTCTTGGACAGGAAGGATCCGAACGTGGGTTTACGATTCGCGACGAAGAGCACCCGCTCGGAGCGCGGATCACACTTGAGAAGAACACGCAATCGGCCCCCTTCGCGATCACTTGCGGGATCTACGGATGCATGGTGCACACCCGTTTCCTTGGGGATGAGCATAGTGCGATTTCTGAATATGACGCGATGCGTCTCTCGCTCTCAACGCTTCTTCAAAAAACGGATGAGGCAGGCGATCGAGATGAGCAAATCCTTTTGGATGGAGTGGCCGGGTTCGTCAACGATTATCCATGAGTGTCCTTGCGACGAACTACAATCAACGACTGACCATGCTCTGGAAAGACCTGATCGCCGAAATCACGGCAGTAGGCGCCTCCGGCGACGCTTCGCAGCCCGTCACCGGCGTGGAATACGATTCGCGTTGCATTCGGCCCGGGGCCGTGTTCGTGGCCATGAAGGGCGGCTCGACCGATGGCAATCGCTTTATCGACAAGGCGCTGGCGCTCGGCGCCCTGGGTATCATCACCGATTCCTCGCCATCCTTCGATCATCTTCTCGTCTATCGTCCCGGCCTGCCCGTGCTCGAAGTCGAGCATGGCCGCCGCGCTCTGGCTGAAGGCTCGGGCGCCTTCTTCGGCCACCCCGAACGCAAGCTCGCCGCCACCGGGATCACCGGAACCAACGGCAAAACCACTACGGCATTCCTGACCGAAGCCCTTCTGAATGCCGCCTCGCGCAAGACCGTCCTTGTAGGGACCATTGAGTATCATGTCGCCGGAGAGGTTCGTCCCTCGATCCACACCACGCCCGAGTCGCGCGATCTTTTCGAACTTATGGCCGACGGCGCCGCGCGCGGAGCGACGGAATTAGTGACCGAAGTTTCGAGCCACGGTCTTGACCAGGGCCGCGCGGCCGGGGTCCACTTTGATGTAGCCGTGTTCACCAACCTCACCCGCGACCATCTCGACTATCACGGCACTATGGAGAAGTACTTCGCGGCCAAGCGGCTGCTCTTCGACGGCAGCCTCTATCCCGCGCCGCGCGTCGCCGTCATCAACGCGGATGATCCGCGCGCCGAAGAACTCGCCGCCGCCGCCCGCAATGCGGGCGCGGAGGTCCGCACCTATGGCATCGGGCAAGGCGACTGGCGCGCCGCCAACCACACACTCACCCCCGCCGGCGCCGGCCTTGAGCTCGAAACCCCCGCCGGCCGCGCTAACGTGGTTTCCCATCTTGCCGGCGAAGTGAATATCTACAACCTTCTTGCCGCATTCACCGCCGCCCACGCCCGCGGCGTTTCCTTTGATCAACTCGCCGCCTCCATTCCGAAGCTCAAGCCGGTCCCCGGACGCTTCCAGCCGGTGCACGCCGGCCAGCCCTTTACCGTGATCGTGGACTATGCCCATACGGACGATGCGTTGCACAACCTGATCGCCCTCGCCCGCCAGATCACCGCGCGCTCCGGCGGCCGCATCATCACGCTCTTCGGCTGCGGCGGCGACCGCGACCGTACCAAGCGTCCCAAGATGGGCGCCGTTGCCGGGCAGGGAAGCGACGTCGTCTTCGCCACCAGCGACAACCCCCGCTCCGAGGATCCGCGTGCCATCCTCGCCGAGATCGAGCCCGCGCTCAAAGCCACCGGCGTGCGCTACGCTATCGAACCTGACCGTGGCGAAGCCATCTGCCTGGCGTTGAAAGAAGCGCGTCCCAGCGACGTGGTTCTGCTGGCCGGCAAAGGCCACGAGAAGGAACAAATCCTCGCCGACTGCACCATTCCCTTCGACGACGCGGAAGTCGCACTCGCGGAACTGGCTGAACTCGGCTATGGTGAAGAGCGATGAAGCTCACCCTTGCAGAAGCCGCGGTGGGAACCGGGGCGGTGCTGGAAGCACCGCAGAGCATCGCTCAGGCCGGAGCGCACCTGGCCCAGGGCTACTCGATTGACTCGCGCACCATCGGCCCTGAAGAACTGTTCTTCGCGGTGCGCGGCGAGCAATTCGACGGACACGACTTTGTTGCGGCCGCCGTAGAGCGTGGCGCCATTGGTGCGGTCGTCTCCCGCGCGCGCGTGGCAACGCTGCCCGACGCAGCCCTCGCTGTCCCCCTGCTCATTGCCGAGGATCCGCTCCTCGCGCTGCAGTCGCTGGCCGCGCATGTCCGCCGCCTGTGGGGCCGCAAAGTCATCGCCATCACCGGCTCGGCCGGCAAGACCACCACCAAGGAAGCCATCGCCGCCGCCCTCGGCGCGCGCTTCCGCGTCCTCAAGTCGCAAGGCAATCTGAACAACGCCTACGGCCTGCCGCTGCAACTGCTGCGCCTCGAACCCGAGCACGAATTCGCGGTGGTCGAGATGGGCATGAATCACGCCGGTGAAATTGCCGCGCTGGCGCGCATCGCCGCTCCCGACTGGGGCGTGGTCACCAACGTGGGCACGGCGCACATGGAGAATTTCCCCGACGGCCAGGCCGGCATTGCGCGCTCCAAGTTCGAACTGGTGGCCGCGCTGCCCGCCGGAGGCGTTGCCTTTCTCAATTGCGACGATCTTTACGTTTCGCAGTTCGGCCGCGACTTCGCGGGCAAGGCCGTGTATTTCGGCTCCGGGCCCTGCGCCGATCCGCAGATCTTGGTTGTCGCCGAAGACCCCAGCGGCGTGCAGGTTCGTTATCGCAGCTATGGTCGCGAGGCCGATCTCACGCTTCGCCTGCTCGGCGCGCACAACGCCCACAACGCCATCGCCGGCCTGGCTGTCGCGCGCGAAGCGGGCGTGGACGAGGATGCTGCTGCCGCGGCACTCGCCTCCCTTACCGCCGGCGACAAGCGCGGCGAGGTCCTGGAGATTGCCGGCGTCACCATCCTCAACGACAGCTACAACTCCAATCCCGAGGCGCTTCGCTCCATGATCCGCACCCTGGCTACCCGTCCCGGGCGGCGACGCATCCTGGTGGCCGGCGAAATGCTGGAACTGGGTGAGCAGGCGCCGCAACTTCACGCCGCCCTGGGAAAGGCCGCCGCCGATGCCGGGCTCGACCTCGTGGTGGGCGTGCGCGGCAACGCCCAGCACCTGGCCGCCGCAGCCTGCTGGGGAGGGGTCGCTTCGCTGTTTATTCCTGACGCTGAAATCGCCGGACAATGGCTCGCCGAAAATCTGCGCGAAGGCGATGTTGTCCTGGTAAAAGGTTCCCGCGGCGTGCGTTTAGAACGCGCCATCGAAGTTCTGAAAAAGCGCGCGGCTTCGGCGGAGGTTCATTGAATCGTCGCATCCTGCTCGCCGGCATGCTCTCGTCCATCGCCGACCGCGAGCAGGCTTTCGAAGCCGAGTACCGGAAGCAGTTATCTGCACGGCACTGACGCGGGATTTTCACCCGCCTGCCCTCTGTGCCGCCCTGTAAAATCAACCTGAATTCCGAGTCAAGCCGGCTGTGGAGGCCACTTGCTTTACTGGCTGCTGTATCAAAAGCTCTACCCGTTCTTTCATCCCTTCCGCATCTTCCGCTATCTCACGTTTCGCACCGCCTTTGCCTCCGGCACCGCCCTCCTCATCGGCCTTCTCATCGGTCCTTTCGTCATCGAAAAGCTGCGCGAATTCCAGATCGGACAGTACATCCGCGAAGACGGCCCCCAATCGCACCAGAAAAAGTCCGGCACCCCCACCATGGGCGGAGTGCTCATCGCAGTTTCTATTCTGCTTCCGACCATCCTCTGGTCCGACATGGCCAATCCCTTCGTCTGGATCATCGTCTTCGCAACCACGGCCTTCGGCGCCATCGGCTTCGCTGACGACTACATTAAGGTGGTCAAGCGCCGCAATCTCGGCCTCACCGCCCGTGCCAAGCTGGTCTACCAGGGCATGGCCTCCGCCACCGTGGCCCTGGCCCTGGTCATCCTGCAGCAATTCCGCATGTTCTCCACCCAGATGAACGTGCCTTTCATCAAGTCCCTGCGCCCCGACCTGCTGTGGCACGGCGCCATGGCGTTCCACTACGCCCAGTTCCTGATTTATCTTCCCTTCGTCATCTGGGTCATCTTTTTCCTTACCGGCTCGTCCAATGCGGTCAACCTCACTGACGGCCTCGACGGCCTGGCCATTGGCTGCACCATCATCGCCGCCGGAGCGCTGGCCGTCCTCGCCTACGTTAGCGGTAACTTCGTCTTTTCCGACTACCTCGAACTGGCCCACCTCGACCGCGTGGGCGAATTGACGATTTTCTGCGGTTCCATGGTCGGCGCCTCCATCGGGTTTCTCTGGTACAACGCCCATCCTGCCGAAATCTTCATGGGCGACGTGGGCTCGCTGGCCCTGGGCGGGGCCATCGGGACCGTGGCCATCATGATCCGCCAGGAGCTTCTGCTTCCCTTCATCGGCGGCGTGTTCATCATCGAAGCCTTGTCGGTCATGCTTCAGGTAGGCAGCTACAAGCTGCGCAAGAAACGCATCTTCAAGATGGCCCCGATTCACCACCATTTCGAGCAGCTTGGCTGGAGCGAATCCAAGATCATCGCCCGTTTCTGGATAGCGGCCCTGATCTTCGCCCTGTTTGCGCTCACCACCCTCAAGCTGCGCTAGCCAGATAGGTCCGTGCCCACGGACCCCGCCCCACCCGATTCGCGGCCCGGCCGCGGACAAATGAAACCCCCGCTTTGCACATCCGGCCGTAACGTCTCAAACTAGATAACAGACCCTCATCTGTGTGTAGTCCATGCGGTGCAGAATAGAGGAGTCGCGGACCCGAGGTAGATCATGGAACTCAAGGGCAAGAAGGTATTGGTCGTCGGGTTGGGAAAATCCGGCCTGGCCGCGGCATTGTTTTTGCGCCGTCGTGGCGCCCAGGTCACGGTTTCCGACATTCGCAGCGCCGAAGCGCTGGCCAATGACATTCCCGAGCTGCTGGAGGAAGGCATCAACGTCGAGGCGGGCGGGCACGGCCTGCTGACCTTCCGCCGCCAGGACCTGATCGTGGTCAGTCCCGGCGTCCCACTGGAAACGCCTGAGCTGGTCCAGGTGCGCCACTTCGGCCTGCCCATCATCGGCGAACTGGAACTAGCCGCACGCTTCCTGAAAGGCAAGACCATCGCCATCACCGGCTCCAACGGTAAAACCACCACCACCACCCTGGTCGGGGAAATCCTCAAGGCCGCCGGCCTGCACACGCTGGTCGCAGGAAACATCGGCGTTCCCGTCATCTCCCTGGTCGACGACAGCACGGACGACTCCTGGTCGGTGCTCGAAGTCTCCAGCTTCCAGCTCGAAAGCACAGAGCAGTTCCATCCCCGGATCGCCGTTATCCTCAACATCACGCCCGACCACCTCGACCGCCACGGCTCATTCGAAAATTACGCCCTAGCCAAGGAGCGCATCTTCGCCGCGCAGGCCGAAGACGACTTCGTGGTGCTCAATGCCGAAAACGCCCGCGCCGCCGCCGCTTCTTCCCGGTCCAAGGCCAGGGTCTACTGGTTCTCGCTCGAGCGTCCCGTGCCGCGAGGCGCGTGGGTCGACTCCGGCCACATTTACTTCCGGGATGCGAAAGACGCGCCGGTGGAAACCGTGATGCTGCTCAGCGGTATTCCGCTCAAGGGCGAGCACAACGTGGAAAACGTGCTCGCCGCCGTGGGCGCGTCGCGCCTCGCCGGGGCTCCTCCTGACGTGATCCGCCAGGCGGTTGAGAAATTCAAAGCCGTGGAGCACCGTCTCGAATACGTCGCCACCATTAGCGGCGTCGAGTTCTACAACGATTCCAAGGCCACTAACGTCGACGCCACCGCCAAGGCTGTGGCCGCCTTTCCCGGCGGCATTCACCTGATCCTCGGCGGCAAGGACAAGGGATCCGACTATACCCAGCTCTCCGATCTGCTGCGCGCCCGCGTACGCGCCATCTACACCATCGGTTCGGCGGCGGAAAAGATCGAATCGCACCTGCGCGGCGTGGTCTCCATTCACTCCTGCGAGACGCTCGACAAGGCCGTCAACACCGCTGCGGCGGCGGCCCATCCCGGCGAGATCGTTCTGCTCGCCCCCGCCTGCTCCAGCTTCGACCAGTTCGAAAACTATGAGCAGCGCGGCCGCATTTTCAAAGAGCTCGTCCATGAATGGCGAGGTTGGAAGGTATGGCAAAACGCGTAGGCGTCGACAAGTGGATCTTTTTTACGACTCTCTTGCTGGTGGTGACGGGCCTGGCGATGGTGTTCTCGGCGTCTGCGGTGGTGGCCCAGGAGCAGTACCACACCCCCTATGCTTCCATTGGCCGCCAGGCGGGATGGGCGCTGGCCGGCGTGCTGGCCATGATCGTCCTGATGCGCGTCGACTACACCCACTACAACTCGCCCAAATTCATCTATCCAGCCCTCTGCATCGCCACTATCCTGCTGGTGGGCGTGTTCTTTGTCCATGAATCGCACGCCACTCATCGCTGGATCCGCTTCGGCGGGCTATTCACCTTTCAGCCGTCCGAGATCGCCAAGCCGGTGCTGATCGTATTTCTCGCCTGGTTCCTCCACACCCGTCTCGACCTGATTCGCGACTGGAAGAACACCCTGATGCGTGCCGCCCTCATCCCGGTGGTTTTCATCCTGCTGGTCGTGAAAGAGCCCGACCTCGGCACTGCGCTGGTGCTGGCCGGCATCACCGCCCTCATGCTGGTGCTGGCGGGAATGGAATGGAAGTGGCTCTTCGCCGGCATCGCCGCCGCGCTCCCGCCGCTGGCCGCGCTGCTGTTCTGGGTCTCTTGGCGCCGACAGCGCATGCTGGTCTTCCTGCATCCCGACGCCGATCCCATGGGCGCCGGTTTCCACATCAACCAGTCGCTCATCGCCGTGGGCAGCGGCGGGTTCACCGGCCGCGGCTTCATGGAAGGCATGCAGAAGCTCTTCTACCTGCCCGAGGCGCCCACCGACTTCATCTTCGCCAATATCGCCGAAGAGCTTGGCTTCATCGGCGCCATGTTCATCGTTGTGCTGTTCGTGGTGTTCGGCGTCCGCGGCCTGCGCGTGGCCTTCCGCTCGACGGATCCCTTCGCCCGCCTCACCGCGTTCGGCATCACGGTCGCCATCCTGCTGCAGGCCTTTTTCAACATCAGCGTGGTGCTCTCTCTGGTGCCCACCAAGGGAATCCCGCTGCCCCTCATCTCCTCCGGCGGAACCTCGCTGTTCTTCACCCTGGCCGGCATCGGCGTGCTGCTCAACATCTCGAAACAGATCGAATGAACTGGGTGCGAGCGGGTCTAGAATTTTAGTGTCCTGTATCTGAAGTTCACATCAAAAAAAGCTGTCATCCTGAGCGGAGTTTGGCCGTTGATCGGCCAAACGGAGTCGAAGGACCTGCGGTTGTTCTTGCCTTTGTCTCTGCTGTTTATGTTGTCATCCTGAGGCGAAGCCGAAGGACCTGTTTTTCACCTCACCCCGAAAGGAAGAGATTGTCCCCTCTTCGCGTTCTCATCGTTGGCGGAGGCACCGGCGGCCATATTATTCCGGCGCTGGCCGTGGCCCGCGAACTGGTTGCCCGCCATTCGGCCGAAATCCTCTTCGTCGGCACGCCCCGCGGTATGGAGTCGCGCCTGGTCCCCGATGCCGGATTCAACCTCCGCCTCATCGATGTCGGCCCGCTCAAGAACGTCTCCCTCCTCACCCGCCTGCGCACCGCCCTCGACCTGCCGCGCAGCATCTTCGCCTGCCGGCGCATCATCCGCGAATTCCAGCCCGGCGTCGTCCTCGGCGTGGGCGGCTACGCCTCCGGCCCCGGAATGGCCGCCGCCCTGCTGATGAAAATCCCCACCCTGGCCTTCGAGCCCAACGCCATGCCCGGCTTTGCCAACCGCCTTGTCGGCAAGCGGGTGCAGGCCGCCGCGGTCAATTTCCCGGCCGCCGCGCAGTGGTTCCGCAACCCCGAAGTCACCGGTATCCCCGTCCGCCCCGAATTCTTTTCGATTACCGCGCCCCCTCCCGGCCCTCCGAAGCTGCTGGTCTTCGGTGGTTCTCAAGGCGCGCGGCTCTTCAACCAGGCCCTGCCGAAGATCGTTCCCGCCCTCCTCGACGCCGTCCCGAGTCTCACCGTTGTTCACCAGAGCGGCTCCCGCCATGCCGAATCCACGCAAGCAGCGTACGCCGCCACCGGCGCCGATCCCGCTCGCTGGCAGGTCGAGCCATTCCTCAACGACATGCCCGCCCGCTTCGCCCAGGCTCACCTCGTCATGGCCCGCAGCGGCGCCTCAACGGTGGCCGAACTCGCCGCCGCCGGCAAGCCCGCCCTCCTCATTCCCTTTGCCGCCGCCGCCGACGACCACCAGACCCGCAATGCCGAAGTGATGGTCAAGGCCGAAGCCGCCGCCATGCTCAACGAACGCGACCTGGAAACCGGCGGCCAACTCCTCGACGCGCTCACGCGCCTGCTCAACTCGCCCGAAACGTTAGCCTCCATGTCTGCCGCCGCCCGCACCCAGGCCCACCCTCACGCCGCCGAGCGCATCGCCGACCGCCTGGCCGAACTGGCCCGCTAGTGGTGTCCGCCGCACAGATGGTCGTTTATGTTTTGAAAGGGCACGACTTCAGTCGTGCCGTAAAACGGCCCCAAATGAGCCGGGCTTTAGCCCCTGAGGGACACCTCTTCTTCAAATTCAACCCAACTGCAGGGCATTAGTACATTCCCCTGTTAGCGGCGGCCTACACTAGCCTCCTGAACAGCGAGAGGTTGGCAGGCGATCACTTGTAAGGAGTACTACTTCGGCGCAGAAAGCTCCGCGAGCCATTTCTCGTATCGCGCCCTCGGAACGGAAATAACTCCGTGGACCGAACCAGCGTCGCCGGGATGACCTGGATGGGAGAGAAAGGACTCCACTCCGGGCTCTCTCCCCAATGCCGATCCCGAGTGAGGATCGGCGATGGTTGCGTCCACCGGCGACGATGGGGTGAATTCATAGTCCAGCCGAATCCGCCCCCCGTAGTGGATTCCGAATTCGAATGGAGATTCGTCAGCGGCAACCTCGAGGAAACGTGGATCGAGATCTCCAAGGAGCTTCCGTATCTCCTGGTATTGAGACAAATTCGGCAAAAGACACCACATCTCGTCGTCCGGGTCTAACCGGGCCAGGCGTTGCTGCAGGGCCGGAGCGGCGGGAAGATGGTCCAGGTAACGGTCAAGTTCCTCGCGGACATTCGACACTGTCCCGAACAGTGCCAACTCCGGCCCGATGACCGCCAGCCAGCGCGAATCCCGTGAGCCTCCCGGGTCGCGGGAAAACGTAAGCATCTCCAGGATTTTCAGCCCGCGATAGTCGCGGGCCTGCGCTCGATTCTGGATGGCAGCTCGATAAATGTGGCTCTGGTTGAAGTGGCCGACCGCCAGAACGCTATGTTCGTAGCGCAAGCCTGGGCTTTGTGTCCCACGCACGAGGAAGATCTGGCGTATGGACTTCGAATCGTCGACCCCCACAAGAGCCCGGAAATCTTGCAGATCGACTCTGTTTTCCGGGGTGAATATCAGGAGCCTCTTTCGCTCGGCTTTCAGCGGTGGAGCGCCCGTTCCATCCACGATTTGGGCGGAAGGAGGAATCAGAGCGAGGATCGCGGGGTCCGGCGACAGAGCCGACGCCATCCCGGTCCAGACGATGCTTGTCAATAACCATGGCAGGCAACGGTTCCCATTCGCGATTCCCATGGGGCCTCCAAACGCGACTTCGCAAAGGCGTTATGCCGGAGACCCTGACACGTTGGCCGACGCTCAATCAATTGCCTGCATGTGACTTCTAGGTGGTTTTCTTGTGACCAGCCAAGTGATAGAAATAGTTGATCCACGAGTGATCCAACAAGAACTCGTCGGAGGCTTCCCCATGCCTGGCTCCCGGGTGGACAAGCTCGTTCGCTTCGGTCCATTTGAGTTGAACCTGAGCACTGCCGATCTCTATCGGGCTGGAGGGCAGCTTCGCTTGCCGGAGCAGCAATGCCGGATCCTGGAGATGCTGCTTCGCGCCGGGGGCAATCTGGTGTCCCGCGAAGAGATTCGCAAGCGGCTCTGGCCAAACGACACGGTGGTCGAGTTCGACCGCAGCATCAACAGCACCATCAAGAAGCTCCGCGCCGCGCTGGGAGACTCGGCGGATCAGCCGCAATTCATCGAGACGGTGGCGAAACGAGGCTACCGGATCATGGTGGAGGTCCACTTCCCCGAAGATGCGCCGCCGCCGGATCTACAAAGAAAAACCCCGGATGGTTCCCTCATCGGTCAGAGGATCTCGCACTATCGCGTGCTGACTCTGCTGGGCGGCGGCGGAATGGGGCTGGTCTATAAGGCCGAGGATCTGAAGCTCAACCGCCCGGTGGCCCTGAAGTTCCTTCCCGCCGAACTGGCGTCCGATTCGCTGGCCATTCAACGCTTTGAGCGCGAGGCCCGCGCCGCCTCCGCCCTCAATCATCCCAACATCTGCACCATTCACGGTGTAGAAGAATACGGATCCCAACCCTTCATCGTGATGGAACTGCTGGAAGGCGAGTCCCTGCGCGAGCTCATCGCCGGACAGCAAAGCGGGCCACCCCATCTCCCTCTTCCGCAGATCCTCGAGATCGCCGTTCAGATCGCCGCCGGCCTGGAGGCGGCGCACGAGAAGGGCATCGTGCATCGCGACATCAAGCCGGCGAACATCTTCGTCACCCGCCGGGGACCAGTGAAGATATTGGATTTCGGCCTGGCGAAGATTGCCGAAACGGCCGTTGCCTACCTGTCGGACGACCGCGCCGATCTGGACCACCGCGAACCTCTTGTCGTTCCAGGGAGAGACTCTCAAACGGACCATCTCCTGAGCCGCACCGGGATCACGATGGGCACGGCCGCCTACATGTCCCCGGAGCAGGTGCGAGGAGAGAAACTCGATGCCCGCACCGATTTATTTTCGTTTGGTCTGGTTCTGTTTGAGATGGCTTCGGGACAGCGGGCGTTTGGCGGGGACACAGCCGCGGTTGTCCACGACGCCATCCTGCATCGTTCGGTTCCTCCGCTGCGGCAGGTGGCGCCGGAGATGCCGGCCGAGCTCGAGACAATCATCGGCAAAGCCCTCGAGAAGGACCGTGAGCAGCGATATCAATCGGCCGCCGGGATGCTGGAAGAGCTGAAACGTACTTTGAAGACGATTCAAGCTATGTTGCCGTCGGCCTCCCTGGAAGCCTCCGCGATTCCGGGCGATTTATCTTTATCGGATCGTCGACCAGCACCATCGCGCCGGGCGCTCCGGGGTGGAACCTTCACTGGCGCGGTTTTGCTCTTGGCCGCCGTTATCTTCCTCTGGTGGAAGATCTCCCGACCTTCCGCTCACGCGGAAATCAAGGAACGACAACTCACGACAAATTCCGGCGACAACCCTGTCACAGGCGCAGCGATTTCAGGGGATGGAAAGTATCTCGCTTTTGAAGACAATTCCGGTATTCATGTCCGAGCTCTCGAAAGCGGGGAGACGCGTGATATCCCTAACCCAGCGCAATTTGGAGATGCCCACGTAATCTGGAGCATCCACTGGTTTCCGGACAGCACACGTTTTTTTGCAGTCTCGCACCGGTCTTCAACTCCGATGACGCCACCCTCTTGGGAGGGTCTGGGCGGTGTGATCACGTGGGAGGCGTCCGTCATGGGCGGTGAACTCCACAAAGTTCGTGACGACGCGGAAGCCTGGGCTGTGTCTCCTGACGGCTTATCGGTCACAGAGACCCGGGCCAATAAGCACGAACTCGGACCGATGCACGAACTGTGGGTGATGGGCATTGACGGCAGCTATCCCCGAAAACTGCTCGATTCCGGCGACCAAACGAACGTTGAAAGTGTCCAGTGGTCGCCGGATGGAACAAGGTTACTCTACGTGAAGAGCGAAGAGGACGGCGCTCGACGATCGATTGAGATTCGAGACGTTAAGAGCGGTAACAGTCATGTCGTGCTCTCAAATCCCCAGCTCGGCGAGATCTATTGGTTGCGAGACGGCCGTGTCTTGTACACGATGGTAGATCCGGCCGCCAACACGTATACCTGCAACTACTGGGTGGCGCGAATTGATAAGAAGACTGGGGCATTTGCCTCACAGCCAACCCAACTCACCGATTACAGCGGTTTTGGCGTTGAATTCACCTCTGCAACCGCAGACAGCAAGAAGCTCGTCTTTGAGAAACGATCACCTGAAAGTGCCGTATATGTTGCCGATGTCGAAGCAGGTGGCACTCGAATTACTCCCCCAAAGCATTTGGGCTTGACAAAAGGCGTGGAATTCCCAAACGGATGGACGGCCGATAGCAATGAAGTCGTGTTTACATCGGACCGCGACGAAACGTTGGGCATCTATCGGCAGCCTTTGAGCGGTGGGCCAGCCCAGCCGGTGCTGGTGGAAAAGACTGGCGAATTTGGATTTCCGCGGCCGAGCCCCGATGGACATTGGTTGCTGATTGAGCGTCATTCACCGGGCACGGTTCCAGGAACTCACATAGATTTGCTTAGAGTGCCAATGACCGGAGGCCCCGAAGAACTAATCGCCAGAGATGTTTACAACGTTCCCACCTGTGCCGCTCCCTCCATACAATTGTGTGCGTATGCGAAGACAGAGAAGAACGAGCTTGTTTTTACGAGCTTCGATCCGCGACTCAAACAGAGGCGTGAATTAGGACGCTTCTGGATAGATCCCTACTTTAAGGGTATCTACGCTTGGGCCCTATCGCCGGATGCCACTGTAATTAGCATCCTCCAACCCGGGACGGGAAATCTCTACCTGCTTAGCCTGAAGACGCAGAAACTGCAGCACATCATTGTCAAGCACTGGAATAATTTTGTAACTATGGATTGGGCAGCTGATGGGAAGGGGCTGTTCATGTTCTGCCTTCAACCAGGTGGCGTTCTGCTCCATGTCGATTTGCATGGCAATGCCCGGGTGTTATGGGAACCAGGCGGCGAGCACGTTGTTTGGGCATTACCCTCGCCCGATGGTAAGCACGTGGCGGTGCCTGTTTCTTCATCCAACTTAAATGTGTGGATGATGGAGAACTTCTAAGGTCCTGGGTAACAGCAGCTTCGCAATGCGTAGGCTGCATCGTCAGGCCGGCTCACCTCATCAATCAAAAGACGGGCGCAACACCCAGCCCGATTGAAACTTCATGAGCCATCCTCTTTTTTCGCCCTTTCAGCTTCGCTCCGTAACGTTCGCCAACCGAATCGCCGTCTCGCCCATGTGCCAATACTCGGCCGAAGACGGCTTGGCCACCGACTGGCACATCGTCCATCTGGGCAGCCGCGCGGTGGGCGGCGCCGGCCTGGTGGTGGTCGAAGCCTCCGCGGTGCTCCCCGAGGGCCGCATCTCCAACCGCGACCTCGGCATCTGGAAAGACGATCACATCCCCATGCTGGCCCGGATCGCCGCCTTCCTGCAGTCCCAGGGGGCGCGCGCCGGCATCCAGCTCGCCCACGCCGGCCGCAAGGCCAGCGTCACCCCGCCCTTCACCGGCGAGCGCCTTCTCAGCGCAGACGAAGGCGCCTGGACCCCTGTCGCCCCCAGCCCCATCGCGTTCTCGTCCCGGCACGCCGTTCCCCAGGCCCTCGACCAGGCCGGCATCCGCGGCGTGATTGACGCTTTTGCGCAGGCCGCGCAGCGGGCCCTCACGGCCGGCTTCGATCTCATCGAAATCCATGCCGCCCACGGCTATCTGCTGCACGAATTTCTCTCCCCGCTGGCCAACCACCGCACCGACGCCTACGGCGGCAGCTTCGAAAACCGGGCCCGCCTGCTGCTTGACGTCGTCGACGCGGTCCGCCGTGCGTGGCCAGATGATCTGCCGCTCTCGGTGCGCATCTCGGCCACTGACTGGGCCGATGGCGGCTGGACCATCGACGACTCGGTCCAACTCGCCCGCTTCCTGCGTGGACGCAACGTCGATCTTATCGACGTTTCGTCCGGCGGCATGGTGCCCCACGCGCAGATTCCCATGGCCCCCGGTTACCAGGTCCCGTTTGCCGCCCGCATTCGCGCTGAGGCCTCCATTCCAACCGGCGCCGTCGGCCTCATCACAGAGCCCACCCAGGCCAACGCCATCATCGAGCAGGGCCAGGCCGACCTGGTCTTCCTGGCGCGCGAGATGCTGCGCGATCCTTACTGGCCCGTACATGCTGCGGCGGCCCTTTCCGAACCGGCCTCCTGGCCGCAGCAGTACCTGCGCGCCGCTCCCCTCCACTCACCCACGCGCACTCCCGCCCCGCACCTCGCTCGTTAAGGAGAAATCCTCCGTGCCCCATCTTCGCGCCTTTTTTCTGGCGCGAAGGTGGGAGACCACGGAGGCCGACCTACGGGTTTTGGGGAACCCCACGCAAACCGTTGCACGAATTGGGTCAAACCGGTCCCTGGGGATATTTTTCGCTTCACCCCGCGCTCCCCGATCCCTATACTGCGCACAGAGAAGCGTCCAGACCTTGCCCGGGGCGCTTCCCGTGGTGGATTATGGCCTCAAACCCCTCCCGAAAGCG
>CAVREL010000086.1:0-61443 GCA_963720105.1 uncultured Acidobacteriota bacterium
GATCGGGTGCGCAATGACAAGGCCGAATGGGTAACGGTGCAAACGGGGCAGACCGTGAATGGAGAAGTGGAAGTGTTCGGCGCCCTGGCCGCGGGGGACCAGGTGGTGAAGATCGGGACCGATGCGATTCATGCGGGGGATGCGGTGCGGGTGCAGGCTCCGAGCGGGCGGCAATGAGGGCGTTGAACCCGCCCTAGCAAAGCTAGGACGGGGCACCCGGCACCTGGGACGGGGCCCTCCCACCTTAGGCGCAAAACAAAGACGCGCCGAAGGTGGGACACCACTCTTTTGGGACCATGCCGGTCGTGACTGGGATCACTTACAGCATTTCAAGCCGAGCTTGAACATAGACCCGATTCCGGAATCATTCGGTGAGGGGTTCTACGTTCAACCGGCGAGAGTTTATGGCGGCGGGCGCCGCACTGGCGGCATTCTGTACGGCTTGCCGGCGGACGAGCTACGGGTTTCTTAAGGAAGATGCTGCCGCGACGCTGACGGCGATTTGCGACCAGATCATTCCGGCGGATGACTTTCCCAGCGCCTCGCAGGCGGGCGTGCTGACATATATTGATCTTCAGCTGACCGGTCATTACCGCCGCCACCAGAAGACGTATCGGGATGGACTGAAGTACGCGAACGAGCTCAGCCGCAGCCGGTTCGGCGTTGACCTGGCGCGGGCTTCGGCGGGGCAGCAATTCGAGATCGTGAACGTCATCGAAAAAGACGAGAAGGCATTCTTCGATCTGGTTCGCGCGCACACCATGCAGGGCTACTATGGGACCCGCGGCATGGGGGCAATCGCGATGCGGTGAGCTGGCGCATGCTGGGGCTGGACGATCCGCCGGTGCGCGGGCGCGCGCAATATGACCTGACCGCAGAGGCGAAGCGATGAAGCGCGTGAACGCCGTCATCGTCGGCGCGGGCGGCGGAGGCATCGTCGCCAAAGAGCTGGCCGCGGCCGGACTCAGCGTGGTGTTGCTGGAGCGCGGCAAGTGGTACACCGCCCACGACTGCCGCAAGGACGATCTGCGCAATCAACGGACCACGGTGCTGGGGAACGCGTTCGGGCCGGACGACGAGGGCCAACCGCGCGTCGCTGTCTATGGGAGCGGCGATGTCCGCACCGTCCTGCCCAGCGAAGGCGGGTACAACAACAACGCCGCGTGCGTTGGCGGAGGCACGCTGAGCTACGGCGCGCAGGCGTGGCGCTACATGCCGCAGGATTTCCGGATGCGATCCACCTATGGCGCGCCGGAGGGCAGTTCGCTCGAGGACTGGCCGATTTCATACGACGATCTGGAGCCGTTCTTTACGAGAAGGCCGAATACGAGATTGGCATTTCCGGCGATACCTCCGCCACGCCGTTCAAAGGGCCGCGCAAGCGCGATCTGCCCATGCCGCCGCTGCCGCCCAATCGCGAATTCGGAATCCTTGAGCCGGCGGCGAAGCGGCTGGGATTGCATCCGTTTCATGTGCCCATGGCGCGCAACAGCGTTCCCTATAACGGGCGCGGCCCTTGCATGCGCTGCCGCTGGTGCTGCGGGTTTGCGTGCGAGGTGGACGCCAAGAACGGATCGCAGAACACGGTGATTCCGGTGGCGCTGGCGACCGGCAATTGCGAGCTGCGCACCGAGTGCATGACGGCGTGGATCCTGACCGACGATCGCGGCCGGGCGCGCGGGTGACATACTTCGACGCCAAGGGGCGATTGCAGGAGCAGTATGCGGATATCTCGTGGTGGTTTCGGCCTGCGCGATAGAGTCGGCGCGGTTGCTCTTGAATTCGAAGAGCAAGATGTTTCCGAGCGGGCTGGGAAATCGCTACGACCAGGTGGGGCGGCATCTGCAGGGCCATCACTACACGGGCGCGATGGGAGATTTCGATTTCGAGACCTACGACGATGTGGGGCCGGGCACGAGCATCGCGGTGACCGATTACAACCACGGCACGCCGGGGTTGTGCGGCGGCGGCATGCTGGCCAACGAATTCATCCGGCTTCCGATTCACATGGTCGACCGCGTTCCCAAGGACACGCCGCGCTGGGGACTGGGACACAAGCAGGCAATGCGCGCGTGGCACAAGCGCAGCATCGTGGTGATGGGGCCGACGCAGCAGATCCCGACAGCAACGGCGCGGGTGACCGTCGATCCGGCGGTGCGCGACAAGTGGGGCTTGCCGGTGGCGCGGTTCGAGGGCAACGTGCACCCGCAGACGTTCGAAATCGGCGACATGCAGGCCAGGCGCGCCGAAGCCTGGCTCAAGGAAGCGGGCGCGATTCGAACCAATCTTATGTCGGGCCATCCCACGCTGGTGAGCGCGGGGCAGCACCAGGCGGGTTCGTGCCGCATGGGCAACGATCCGCGCGGCTCGGTGGTGAACAAGTTCTGCCAGGTGCACGACATGGATAACTTGTTTGTCATCGACGGCAGCGTGCATGTGACGAATGGTGGATTCAACCCGGCGCTGACCATAATGGCGGTTGCCTATTACGCGTCGGACGCGCTGGTGCGCAACTGGAAAGGGACGAAGTTCCGCTCATGAAATTCTGGCTGACGATCGGTGCGGTGGCGGTGGCGCTGGTGGGTCTGGGTGGGACATATGGAGTCAACCTGTACTACGCCGTGGGTCACGGGTCGGCCTGCGCGGATTGCCACGAGATGTCGGCGCGCGTGAACGCGATCCATTCCTCGCCGCATCGCAACGCCGGCTGCACGGATTGCCACGAGGCGAGCGTGGCCACGAAGCTGCGGCACGCGAGGGTGCATATTCTGCACGGCGCGCCGGAGGAGATCCATCTGCGCGAAGCCGATCTCGGGCCAATGATGGCCAAGTGCCAGGGATGCCATCAGCACGAGTACGCGGCATGGCATGCGGGACCGCACAGCGCGACTTTTTCCGACATTTTTCTGAACCCAGCGCACAACGCGAAGCGGCAGTTGATGAATGACTGCTTCCGGTGCCACGGGATGTACTTCGAGGAATCGATTCGGGACATGGTTCAGCCTGTGGATACGAAGGGGCCGTGGCGCCTGGTTCGTCCGGAGCTCGCGAGTCACGCGGCCATTCCCTGCCAGGCGTGCCACTGGATTCATCGCGAGGGCTCGGCACCGGAAAAGCCTCTGGAGCGGATGTCGGTTGCGGGCCGGGTGGTGAACGATTCGGTTGCGTTCTACGACCGGCGCGAGGAGTTGCACTTTGCCGCCGGTTCATTGGCCATTCCGGCGCTCTATGACGGTGCACAGAAGCTGAAGGTCAGTCCCGATCCGCGGCAGGCGCTCTGCTACCAATGCCACGCGCCGCGCCAGCCGGATACGAACAGCGTTGCGGCGGCGAATCACTGGGGGCGGCAGGCGGGATCGGGCGACGACCGCACGCCGACGGGCGTCCATGAAGGCCTGAGCTGCCTGTCGTGCCACGGCGGGCACAGCGAGAGTGCGCAGGCGTCCTGCGCGACCTGCCACCCGATGATGTCGCATTGCGGAATCGACGTGGAGAAGATGGACACCACGTTTGTCAACAGGACGAGCAAGCACAACATCCACTGGGTGAAGTGCGGCGATTGCCACGAGCATGGCGTTCCGCAGGTGAAGGCGAGGAACTAGCTTGTAGCCTGTAGCTCGTAGCCGGTAGCTTCTGGCTTTAAGCTACCGGCTACGGGCTTCTCATATCCGCAGGAACAGCCGCTTGCGGTACATCCAAAACAGGATCAACCAATAGAGCAGCATCACCGTGATGCCGAGCATCAGCGGCTCCAGGCCTGTCCCGAAGATGCGGAAGATTCCGTATCCGAAATTGACGTGCAGATTGGTGATGAAGAAGTCTTCCCAGAGGTGGGCGATCAGTAGGCCGCGATGGAATTCATGCCCACGACCACGAGCGGAAACGCCCACTGCGATATCCCTTCACGTCAATGATCCAGGAGAAACGCCGCCAGGAACCAGAAGCAGACGCCGCCGCTGAAGAGCGTCCAGGCTGGGCGTCCAGATGCGCTTCACAATCGGGCAGATCCCGGTGAAGTGCAGCAGACCAGGCCCGCCGATCATCAGCATGGCGCCGGCGATCAGGAATTTCTTCATCGGAATTTTCGGAGCGCGCGGCGCGAAACCATTCGCCCGCGCGCAGACCGAGCAGCATGGTGCCCAGCGTGGGGATAAAGCTCAGCGGTGAGATAGCCGCCGTCGTTGAAAGCGAAGCGCGAGACTCGCGGAAAAAGGTTCAGGAACCACACGTCGAAGGCCTGGCCCAGGTTGCTGAATTCATGTTCCAGTGGGAAGCGAAACCGCTGAAGTTGTGCGTCCAGCCCGCCGGAACGCCCACGGCGGCGTAGTCGAAGTTGGGACCCGGCGCGGGTACAGCGCCCATGCCAGCCAGTAGCCGAAGAGGATCGCGCCGATGGCGGTCCATTGCCATTTCGGTTTGCACGAGGCGAGCAGAAACGCGAAGGTGTAGCCGAGGCCGATCTGGGTCAGCGTGTCTTCGAACGTGAAGTAGGTGATGGGGCGGCCGATGGAACGCAGGAAGATGCCCAGGATCACGAGCAGGAAGCTGCGCCAGATGGCGTGGCCAAGCTGCTTGCGGAAGCTCTCGCCCTTGCGGATGCGGCTGGCGATGGAATACGGAAGCGCAACGCCGACCAGGAAGGTGAACCCGGGCTGAATGGTGTCGTGAAGGCTCATACCGGCCCAGGGGACGTGGGTCTGGTTCTAGGCGAGGACGCGCCAGAACAGGCTGCCGGGGTAGGCGCGCGACACCGCGGCGAACTGCATGACTTCGCCCATCATGAGCAGCATGACCAGGCCGCGATAGGCGTCGACCGCGATGTTGCGCGGCGGAGGGGCTACGACGGGCCCTCCGGCCGACGGTGTTCCCACTACAGGCTTTTCGATACTGGCGGTGGCGTGCATCAGTTCCCTTCCCCGAGTGGCGTCCTATCCAATTGCCCGTAAGTTAGCACATGGCAAGCAGATCGCGCCAATGAGGGCGCGGGCGGAAAGGGGGATGAAAACGTCCCGCAGGGGCTAAAGCCCGCGGCGATTTTGGGCCACTTGCGGCACGACTGAAGTCGTGCCCCGTTTACAAAACACGATGTCCAGCGAGTTTTTCCGCAGCCTCTGAAGTCGTGCCCGGTTGCAAAGCGCGCTCGGAAATGATTTTTTCCGCAGCTCTGAAATCGCGCCCGGTTACAAAGCACGCACCTGTTTTGGCAGGTACGCTACTCGGCTCTCAGGGCGTCTACCGGATTCACAGATGCGGTTCGCCGCGAAGGAATGTAGCTGGCGAGCGCGGCGGCTCCGCATAGTGCGACGCACGCCAGCGCGTAGGTCATCGGGATCGACGGGGCTGACATGGAAGAGCAGCGACCGGAGCAGGCGGGTTGCGCTGAGGGCCAGCAGCACGCCGCAGGCGATGCCGCCGGCTGCAAGCAATAATCCCTGGCGCACGAACATGGTGGTGATGGTGGTGCGTTGGGCGCCCAGGGCGATGCGAATACCGATCTCGCGCGTGCGCTGCGATGCGGAGTACGCGATCACGCCGTAAAGCCCCACGATGCCCAGCAGCAGAGCGATTCCCGCCGCGATCCCCAGCATGACCAGCGTGAACGAGGTGCGCGCCATGGACTGGTTGTAGTAGTAGTCTTGCGTGCGCACATCGGAGATAGGAAGGTTGGGGTCCACCGACCATATTGCCTGGCGCACATCCTTCATCAGGCTTTCGGAGCCGGCGCGCGGCGTGCGGATGGCGTAGGTAACATAGCGCTGAAGCCCCGCTTCGAAGTCGGCGCCGCCTTCGAAATTGACCATCAGGGTCGGCCAGTAGGCGATGGTGGGGGCATCCTTGCTCATGCCTTCGTGGTGCAGGTCGCCGATGACGCCGACGATTTCGCGCCAGTCGTCCTTGGTGCTGACGCGGATATGCTTGCCCAGGGCATGGGCGGCAGTGCCCCAGTATTCGCGGGCAAAGTTCTCGCTCACCATGGCCACGGGAACTCTTTTATAGATCTCGTCCCAGGTAAAATCGCGCCCGGCGATGAGGGGAATCCCGAGGGTTTTCAGGAACCCGGGAGCGCCGAACAGGAACTGGCGCAGGGGCGGCATAGAGCCGGGCGAATAGGTTCGATCCTGGACGAGGACAGGGTCATGCCACCGGAATCCATCCATGGGAACCGAGGCGCCGAAGCTCACCAGGGAGACCCCCGGAAGGGCAGCGATCTTCTGGGAGATGGTCTGCTGCATGCGCGCAACGTCGTCGGCTTTGGGGACGTCGGCTTCAGGAATATCAAATCGCAGCGTCTGAATCGGGGCGGCAGTGTCGTATCCGGCATCGACGCGAGTGAGGGCGCGGAAGGTGCGGATCATGAGGCCGGAGCAAATCAGCAACACAAACGCCAGGCTCACCTGAATGACGACCAGGGTGTTGCGGGTGCGATGGCGCTCTCGGCCCTGGCTGGTGGTGCGGCTTTCGCGCAGGCCGGTTCCCGCACGCGTGCCGGCATAGCGAAGCGCGGGAATGGAACCGAACAGGAGGCTGCAGAACAAGGCCACTGCCACCGTGAAGACGAGCACGTTCAAGTCGATGGAGATATCGTGCAGGCGTGGCAAGCCCGACGGCCCGAGCGCGATGAGCAGGCGCAATGCGCCCCAGGCCAAGAGCAGTCCAACGGCGCTGCCCAGAACGCCGAGAACCGCGCTTTCCAGCAGGAATTCCCTGGCAACCCGCCAGGGGCTGGCGCCGAGAGCAGCACGAATGGCCAGTTCCTGGTGGCGCCCTTCGGCGCGGACCAGCAGCAGGTTGGCGACATTGGCGCAGGCGATGAGCAGAACAATTCCGATGCTGCCCATCAGCACCCAGAGGAGCTTGCCCACGTCGCCCACCACGTCCTTGGTGAGCGGCCTGACATTGGGGCCCAGCCGCGCCTGTTTGAACAGATCGATGCTGAACCCGGGCGGCATCGGAAAGCTGGAAAGAACCACCGGGATCAGGCGCGCGATGTCGGCATTGGCGGCCTGGAGCGTGACCGCAGGCTTCAGCCGCGCGACGCCTTCGAAGCTGAACTGGGCCAGGGTGGTCTTGTTGCGATCGAACTGAAACGGCTTGAAAACGGCGGGCGGCTCGCCGTCGAGAAACCGGAATTGCTTCGGCATCACGCCGATCACGGTACGCGCCTTGCCGTCGACCCGAATCGACCGTCCCACGATGGAGGGATCGGAGCCGAAGCGACGCTGCCAATAGCCGTATCCGAGCATCACCACGTCCGGACTGCCGGGAGTGCAATCGGTGCGGTTGAACCAGCGGCCGAGCATGGGCGGGATCCCAAGGATGGGAAGCACCCCGTCGGTGACATCGAGCCCGTGCACCTGTTCGGGAGTTCCCTGCCCGGTCACGGTGATGGAATCGCCCTGGTAGATACCAATGTCGTCGAAGACGCGGTTCTGCTCGCGATAAATAAAGTAGTTCGATGGACCCATATTCACATTTTCGAGGTTGAGCCCGGGAGCGGTATGCCACACGCCGACCAGCGATTCGGGATGCGGATATGGCAGCGGCTTCAGCAGGACACCGTTCACCACACTGAAGACCGCGATGTTGGCGCCCACTCCGGCGCCCAGGGTGATCAGCGTGACCACGGTGAAAACGGGCGCGCGCCACAGCCGGCGCAGAATCTGCTTGAGTTGGCTGGTCAAGGAGTTCACGAAGGGTCCTCCGGGGTGGGAATGAGGATGCGAGCTGGCGGCCTTCACCGGTTCGATGCTACGCCAGGCGCTAAGGGGAAGTTCGTCCGGTGTGCCCGTATTTTTCAAATCGTTTGTGACCAATGGCGGGGTTTCAGGCGACCAATGGCAACGAAGTACGAAGATTTTCGTTGACACTTACGAAGGACTTCGTATATTGTCCGCAACATGATGCCGAAAGCACAGGAATCCCTCCCGCGACCGACCGAAGCCGAATTGGAGCTTTTGCGCATTCTCTGGAACAAAGAGCCGGCCACGGTGCGCGAAATATACGATACTTTCAACCAGGAGCGGCCCTGCGGGTATACCACGGTCCTGAAGCTGCTGCAGATCATGACCACCAAGAGGCTGGTGGTACGCGACGAGGCCAACCGGGCACACGTGTATCGCGCCGCCATCAGCCAGGACGCGATGCAGAGCAAGATTCTCAAGGACCTGAGCATGCGGCTGTTCTCCGGCTCGGCAGCCCAATTGGCGCTGCATGCCCTGGCCATGGAGCCCGCAAGCCAGAATGAACTCGATGAAATTCGCACGCTGATCGAGGGCCGGCGATCCGGTTACCCGCAAAGCAAGAAGGAGCGGCCATGACTCATACCATCGAAGCCACCGCCTGGACACTTATCCATTTCTGCTGGCAGGCCGCCCTGATTGCCGGTGTTTATCGGATCGCGAGCAATGGGTTCGCGCGGCGTGCAAGCCAGACGCGCTACGTAGCTGGCATTGGCGGCGCTGCTGGCGATGCCGGCCGCGGCAGTGTTTACCTTTGCCTGGGAGATGCGGTCGCCTGCGTCAGCCGCACACCAGGCGGCATCGGTTGCGGCGATCAACGCGACCCTTTCCGGAGATTTTCCGCGAATCGTGGCGCCGGGAATCAGCGCTGCGCAGGAGCCGGCCTCGGCCGGCGCGCCGCGGGCAAATTCCCTTTCCAACCTGATGGGCTGGATCGACGCGTTCTGGGTGGTGGGCGTGCTGGCGCTCTCAGTGCGGGGGGTCGGCGGATGGTGGCTCATCCATCGCCTGAGGACCACGGCGTTGATCCAGGCGCCGGGCGCGGTGCAAACGGCATTTCAGCGAATTGCGAAATCCCTGGGCCTGCACAAAACGGTGCTGCTGCGGATTTCGAGCGCGATTGGCAGCCCCGTCACGGTGGGCGCTTTGCGGGCCATTGTGCTGCTGCCGGTTTCGGCTGTGACCCTGCTGGGTCCGGATGAGATCGAGGTGGTGCTGGCGCACGAACTGGCACACGTGCGGCGCGCCGACTTTTTCTGGAATCTGGTGCAGACGGTGGTCGAAACGCTTTTCTTCTTCCATCCCGCGGTGTGGTGGATCAGCGGCCGGATCCGCCATGAGCGCGAACTGTGCTGCGACGATCTGGCCCTGCAAATATGCCCCAATCCCGTGGTCTATGCCAGCGCGCTGTTTCATCTGGAGGAGCACCGGTCGCGGCAGATGCGGCTGGCCATGGCGCTGGATGGCCATCAATCGCCGCAAACTCTACGCATGCGCATTGCGCGCATTCTGGGTGAATCCATGCCGTTCAATGCATCTCGCACTCTTCGTCCGTTTTCCGCAGCGGCGGTATTTGCAGCCGTGGTGGTACTTCTGTTGCCCGCACCGCAGGTGATTGCCGGATTGCGGCCCGCGCCGGCGCCAAACGCTGCCGTACTCGTCGCGCAGCCCTCCAATCCCGCGGCGATGCCGGCGCAACCATCTCCCAAGCCGCATCCCGGGACCCCGGCGCCCGCGCCACAGCCGGCCCCGGCGCCGCAACAGCTCGCGCAGGCTCAGAGTCAGGATGAAACTCCGGCACCCCCGCCTGCTAACACAGGGACTAAGTCGACCTACATCGATCGCATGAAAGCCGCCGGCTACGACGTCGACCTGGACAAGCTGATGGCGATGAAGATCCAGGATGTGACGCCGGAGTACGCGCGCGCCATGTCGCAAGTGGGTTTCGGCAAGCTGAGC
This sequence comes from uncultured Acidobacteriota bacterium, assembly GCA_963720105.1. Lineage (GTDB taxonomy): Bacteria > Acidobacteriota > Terriglobia > Terriglobales > Acidobacteriaceae > Telmatobacter. The sequence goes on from CAVREL010000086.1 coordinate 9,699, forward strand.
GCCGACGAACTGATCGCATGCAAGATTCAGGGCGTGACGCCCGAGGCGATTGCCGAGTTCAAGAAGCAGGGCCTGGAAGTGAAGTCGATCCAGGACGCGATCTCGTACCGCATCTTCGGGGTCACCGCGGAGTTTGCCAAGGGCATGCAGGACGCGGGCTTCAAGGACCTGGATTCGAAAAAACTGCTGGCGCTGCGGGTGCAGGGAGTTACTCCCGAGTATGCGCGATCGATTGCGCAGCAGTTCCCCGGCGCCACGGTGGACGACGTGATCAAGACGCGCATCTTCAATATCGACGCGGATTTCATCGCGCTGGCCAAAAAGCACGGATTCACCAACCTGTCGCTGAACAAGCTGGTGCAGATCCGGATCTCGGGCATCCTCGATGATGAGTCGGTGAAGCCGTAATCCAGTTCACAGTTTTCAGTTTTCAGTTTTCAGTTTTCAGTTCTCAGTTTGCGGCCTGTGCTTCCGCAACTACGAACTAAGAACTGTGAACTGTTTTTTGGCCGGGAGAGCTGCGCGCTTTCCTAGAGGAGATTCTCATGTCTTTACGCGGTTTGTTGATCGCTGCAGGCTTCGCCATCGCCTCGGTCGCGCTGCGCGGAGCGGACCTGAGCCCGCTTCACTCCGACTGCACCATCGGCCCGAGCGAACATCCGGGTCATTTCCGGCTGCAGATCAACAACGGAGACTGCTTCGGCCAGCACCAGTGCCACAGCAATTTCAGCGATGACTCCCTTTCGCGATTTACGGGGATCACGCTGGCGGACCTGGAGCGCGAGGGCGCAAATCTCACCGCGACTCTGACGGCAGAAGCCGGCACGTTCACCTGCTCGGGAACGGTGCGCGGCCAGGAGCTCGAAGGCACATCGGTGTTCACGCCCGACAAGGCGTTTGTCGAAAAGATGGACCGCATGGGCTACACCGGCCTGGATTCAGAGAAGCTGATGGGGTACGCGTTTATCGGCGTCGACAGCCCGTGGGTGGAGTCGATGAAGCAGACCGGCGTGCGCGGAATCACGACCGACAACTTGCTCGCGATGCGCATTTTCAAGATCGATCCGCAGTATGTGCACAGCTTCACGGCCATGGGGTACGAGATGCCCGATGCCGACAAGCTGATCGCCCTGAAGGTGCAGGGGGTGAATGGCGAGGAAGTGCGGCAGATTCGCGAGCTCGGATATCAGCCGTCGCTGGATGAGCTGATCCAGATCCGCATCTTTCACATCACGCCGGAATTCATCCGGAGCATGCAGGACCGTGGATTGAAGAACCTGACCATTGCCAAGCTGGTGCAAATCAAAATCTTCAAGCTGGACGAGTAGAGGCGTTGCGATTTGCCCTAAGCGCAGCCGGGATGGCACGCGTTTCAGACGGAAGACACGAAAATGGCGTCCGGAGAGCTTTCCTCCCAACCGCTCTACCGGTGCCATTACGTGGTCAATTCGCTCAACTTCTTACCCACTGCGCCGGGTCCGAAATTGATGTGAGCGTCCTTAATCGAAACTCCGACCACTTCGATACGCTTCAGGTCCCGTGTTCCGATCCCCGCTTCTTCCGCGAGACGCAGCGAGTTGTCGCCTCGGATGAACGGAGAAGTGCCGCGCTCCGCATACGGATCGTAGCCCATCACCGCCATCCCCACAGCGTCAACGCAGACGGCGTTGCGGCCGGCGATGATCACGCCCGGTGTCATCTTTTCCAGGCCCGGAAGCCACGGACCTTCCCCTCCCCGCACCGTCTCGACGCCATCCACGATCGCGATGTCAACGGGCCGAATCCCGTTCTGATCAACCAGAATCCGCGGAACCCGATAGCCCGGATCGCGCGGCGAATCAGGATGCAACTCGGCATCGACCCCCGAGGGAGCAGGCGTCGTTCCGTCGTGCAGCACTTGTCCGCGCTCTTTCGTCGGCCGTTCGTTCCCGCTAGGTCCGCAGTCCCCGCCATAGAGCGAGCAGGGCGTGTTGCCGAAGTTGTTCTTCATCGTCATGGTCACGCCTGCAATCCAATGGTTCTTCAGCTTCGCCATCGAAGCGTACACGTCGCACTGATAGAACGCCGGGTTCAGGTGGTATGCAGGATAGGCGTACCCGCCCCAGGGCACCTTCATGCGCACATACTGCTTGTAGTTGCCCAGGTTCTGCACGTTTTCCCAAACCACCGCCACGCCCATGTTGTTGATCGCCTTTACGTCCAGGCCATAGCGTGCCCAAAGCGAGAGATCCTGATCGGCCGGGAAGAAGCTTTCAATCATGCGAACACGCCGCGCACCCGCCTTGGCAAACAGATGGACCGTCGCCGCCACCGACTGCGGATCCGTCCGATAAGGAAGCTCAGGCGTCAGCGGAAAGTTCTTCGGATTCCCGGTGAGATTCAGCTTGAGCGCAACGGTCTTGCCACGCACCAGCTTCTCGATCCCGCCGATCTGGTCGAAGGCGCGCGAGAGTTGTTGTCCATACTGCGCGTAATCGGGGCAACGCACGATCGCAACCCGGCTCGCTGGGGCATCGGCCTTCATCAGCTTCGGCATGCCAAGTGCCGCAAGCGTTGCAGCACCCGTGGTGGCCAGCATCTCTCGTCTGTTCATGTCTTCGACCTCCTCAAAGCTATGCTACTCGGATATGATCGATTGCGCGTGCCTTATTTGATATCCAGACGACGGTTTGCCAGGCTGCTCGCAGCAGCCCCGCTCGCCAGAGCTTTCGCCGGCGAGCGCAACATGTTCCTCTCCCTGAACAGCGTCCTGGTGCAAGGCCGTGTTCACTGGCCTGACTTCGCGCGCCTGGCCGCGCAAATTGGATTTCCCGGCACGGACATCATGCTGGGCCCGGCCATCGAAGCCGGCGCGAGCGCGACCAACGAGCTACTTGCCGGCCTTAAGATCAGGCCGGCGGTCATCGATTTTCCGGTCGAATTCCGGAAAGACGAGGCAACCTTCAAAGCCTCGCTCAACCAGCTCGACGCCGCCGCCCAGTTCGCCGCCGCTATCCACTGCCCGCGCATGATCACGTACATCATGCCGTCGAGCGATACGCCAAAAGACGAACTGCGGCAAGTTTATAAGCAGCGGTTTACAGAGAGCGCCCGCATTTTGGCGCGTTCCAACGTCCGCCTCGGCCTGGAGTTTCTCGGTCCGCTCGAACTGCGCAAAATGTACAAATACGAATTCATTTGGCGCATGAACGATATGCTCGCGTTCGCCAGGGAATGTGGTCCCAACGTCGGTCTGCTGCTCGATTCGTGGCACTGGCACCACGCGGGAGCCACTCCAGCAGACATCATTGCGGCCGGCCGCGATCGCATCGTGCACGTCCATTTCAATGACTCGCCGAACTTGCCTCCCGAGCAGATCCACGATAATCAGCGTCTGCTGCCCGGCGAAGGTGTCATTAACTTGACCGGCTTCTTGCGGGCGCTTCAAAGCATCCACTACGACGATGCGCTCAGCGTAGAAGTCTTCGGGCGAACCAAAGACATGACGCCGGAAGCAGCCGCGAAAGCCGGCCTCGATAGCTCACTTGCTGTCTTTCGTAAGGCCGGAGTTCCCCAGGGTTGAAGGGACAAACAACGATAGCTGAGTCCTCCTCGAGGCGTCCGTTCAGCTTTTCATCCGGAGTTCTAAACGATTCTTTCCGTCTTCGCGCCGGTACTTCAGATCCTGGGTGACTCCGCGGATGAGCATCAGACCGAGGTCATCGGCAAGTTGAACGGTGTCGAGCGGGTTTCCGGGTTCCCCCGTGCTCTCGAACACCACTTCAAGGCGGCCCTGCTTCTCCGAGTAGGAAATGATGATTTCGAGCGTAACTTTTCCTAACAGCGGACCGTAGATCTGCAACAGCTCCTCAATCACGAGCAGGAGGTTGTTGCGGGTTTGGCGCGGGAGGATCTGCTTTTCGCAGAAATCTTCAATCTCCGCATTGATGGCGTAGAGATCGTAGTCCGGGCTGGTCACCCGGCAGGTGTAGCTGAGGGTGCGGTTGATGAACGCTTTGGTCCGCTCCTTCCGGGGGTGCTCGAAGATCTGTTCCGGCGAGCCTTCCTCATAGATGATTCCTTGGTCCATGTACAGCACGCGGTTGGAGACGTCACGGGCAAAGTCCATTTCATGGGTCACAATCGCCATCGTCATTCCGTTCTTGGCCAGGCGGCGGATGACCGACAACACCTCGCGCACCATGGTAGGGTCGAGCGCCGACGTGGGCTCGTCGAACAGGATGATTTCCGGCTCCATGGCCAGGCAGCGCGCAATCGCCACGCGCTGCTTCTGGCCGCCGGAGAGTTCGTCAGGGTAGCTGTCGGCTTTTTCCGCCAGCCCCACCAGGCGAAGCAGTTCCAGCGCCTTCACTCTCGCTTTGGCGCGCGGCATCTTTTTGAGCCGCATCGGCCCGATGGTCAGGTTCTCCGTGACGGAAAGATGGCTGAACAGGTTGAAGGATTGAAAAACCATGCTCATGCGCTGGCGAATCTTCGGGACATCGGCTTTCCTGTCCAGCAGATCGATGCCGTCCACGCGGATGGACCCGCCGGTCGGCTTCTCCAGAAGATTGAGGCAGCGCAGCAGGGTGCTCTTTCCCGTGCCCGAAGGCCCGATGATGGAAATCACCTCGCCTTTGTGGATCTCGAGGGTGACGTCCTTCAACACGGTGAGATTGCCGTAGCGCTTCGAGAGGTGTTCGATGTTGATCATCGCGTCGCCTCCTTGATTCTCCTGCTTCTGGAATTTGTCATCTTCTCAATGTGCTCCAATCCCAGCGTCAAGAGCCAGGCGATCAGGAAATAGAGAATGGCAACCGCGATCAGCGGGAAGAATGCGTCGAACGTCCGGCTGCGGATGATATCGCTTGCCTTGGTGAGATCCTGCACTGCGATATATCCCACGATGGAGGTCATTTTGACCAGCGAAATGAACTCCCCTTTGTAGACCGGGAGAATGCGTTGGACCGTCTGCGGCAGAACGATGTGCAGGAAGCTCTGCACCGGGGTGAATCCGATCGCGATCGCCGCTTCGGTCTGGCCGCGATCGATGCTCTCGATGCCGGCACGGAAGATTTCCGCAACGTAAGCAGCGAAATTCATACCGAAAGCAATCACCGCTACCAGCACGGGACTGATGTTCACCGATGCGAACACCACGTAGAAAATCAGCATCAGCAAGACCAGCACGGGAGTTCCGCGAAGGAGATCGATATAGGCTCTGGCGGGCGCCTGCAGCGGCTGCAGCTTCGACATGCGCATGAAGCAGACCAGCGCCCCAAGCAGCGTGCCGAAGATCGTCGCCAGGATGGAAATGAGGATGGTTGTCTTCAGACCGTCCCAGATCAGCAGGTACCGCTTTTCCAGGACGAAATTGCTGTTGAAGCTGTTGACGCTCTTGCGCAGGAAAGAAGGTTCTTCCCGAGCTGCATCCGCGGCCGGCGCCCCGGCCAGATGTGCACCCTCGTCGGGCTCGACAAGGCTCTCCTTCAGGGCGAAAGCCCTGCTTCCCATTTCGAAATACGGATCGGAGAAGGCGATCTGCTTCTGGCGCTCTGCGGTGATAAAGATGGAGCTGATGATCATCTCATCTTTGCCGCTCGCCGCCGCCGCGATGAGACCGGCAAACTCCATGTTGTCGAAATGCACGGGCCTGCCGATGCTGGCGGCAAAGCGAGTGGCCATTTCGACGTCGAAGCCAACGAGGTGATTTTCGTGTACGCCGACAAACGGCATGCCGCCGTCGGAGACCCCTACGGCGAGAGGTTTGCCGGAGGCCGGCACTTCGATATGCGGCATGTTGGTGTCACCCTGGTCAATCCAGCGTTTTACCATGTCGTCATACACGCCGTTGCGGCGAATCTCGGCCAGAAAGCGGTTGAACTGGGTACGCAGTGCAACGCTCTGTTTCTGGAAACCTGCGCCGACGCCAAATGAAAAAAGGTTCCCCTTCATCGCGGCGAGGCTTGGTTCCTGGCGCAGCACGATGCCGAGCGGTATCGCGTCGTACAGGGCCGCATCCACTTTCTTTGACTTGAGCGCCAGCACGACATCCGGAGCCGATTGAAATTCGAGGACACTTGCGCTGGGATAGTGCTCATGGACATAAGGTGAATCCGCGGAGCCCATCAGAACGCCGATCTTTTTGCCCGCGAGGTCGGCCGGACTACGCATTTTGTCGCGCGTTGAGCCCGCCGGCGAAGCAGCCGCTTCCGAAGGCGGCTTCAGCGTCAGCAGCACCTGGGAATTCTCGAAGTACGGAATCGAGAAGTCGACTGATTTCCGGCGTTCGTCCGTGGCGGTCATCCCGGTAATCACGAGGTCGATCTTGCCCGATGTCAGCGCCGGGATCAGAGCCATGAACTTCATGTCCTGGAACTCGACCGGACGATGCAGCTCGGCCGCAATCCGGCGCGCCAACTCCCCATCGTGCCCGGTGACTTTCCCATCGGCATCCACAAAGCTCAACGGCTCGCGCGTAGCGGCCACGCCGATTCTGAGCGGCGTGCCGCGCTGGGGCAAATCGATGTTGGGAACCTCGTATGGACTCAGATCGGGCTTCAACCAGCGCTTGCGCATGCCGGCCAGAGTACCGTCGGCCTTGAGTTGTGAAATGATACGGTCGACATCTTTCAACAGCTCGTCGTTTCCCTTCTTCACGGCAACTGACGTATCTTCGTGGTCCAGCGGTTCGGCCACGATACAAAGATCCGGGCGCCTCTTCGTAACCTGTTGCGCGGTGGGGAAAGCGGTCACCGCCGCGTCGAGTTTTCCCGACTCGATCGCCGCCACGGCATTCATGATGTCGTCGAAGGTTTGAACGTCAGCCTGCGGGAAGCGCTTTTTTGCCATGATTTCCCCGGTGCTGCCGGTCATCACCCCGATCCTCGCATGGGCGGCATCCTGCGGCGATCGAATCACAAGCGCAGTTTGCTTGCTGCACCCGGAGAGCACGCAGATAGTCGCCAACAGCGACAGAGAGGCGCTGACACCCCACGGTCTGATTTTGCACATGCGAAGAGCTTAACTGAACCGGGCTGCGCTGAAGCAGATTTGTCACGTGAATTGCGATTTCCGAAGGACCCGCATCCAAATTCCAGCGATCCTCGCTATACTTGACCCACCCATAAGTTCAAGGCTGATCCAGAGACCTGCGTATCTGAATCTGCTTTGCGCTTCGGAGGTTCACGATGACCGTTACGCCCAGTTTTGCCGGTGGCGCCTTGTTTCTGGAGGTGGCCGGGCGTCTTGATTCCCTTACCTCACCCGATTTCGCAGCCAGATGCCAGGAACTGATTGGCGCAAACGAACGGAAAGTGGTGGTGAACGTTGAAGGCGTGGACTACATCAGCAGTGCGGGACTGCGGGCGATCCTGATGCTGGGGAGGGCCGTTCAGAACGGCGGCGGAGTGTTGGCCCTGTGCGGCCTGAAGGGCACCGTGAAGACCGTGATGGAACTGGCCGGGTTCGGCAATGTGTTTCCCCTTTACGACTCCGCGGAGGCCGCTCTTGGGTCCCATTGAAGCTACGGCTCACGTGTCGCGTACGGTTGCGCCCAAGTTGACGCTGCCCAACGAAATGCCGTACCTTTCCCTGGCGCAGTCGTTCGTCCGCCACGTGGCCACCCAATTCGGATTCGAGGAGCCCAGCCTGGGCCAGCTCGACGTGGCTATGGAGGAGGCGGTCACGAATGTGATGAAGTACGGCTACGATGCCGAGGAAAGCCGCTCCTTCGACATCACCTGCGAGCGACTGCCGGGCGGCATCCGGGTCATCGTCCATGAGACCGGGATGCCCTTCGATCCCAGCCGAATTCCTCAGTACCATCCCGGAGAATCCCGCGGAATGGGCGTCTTCCTGATGAAGAGCATGGTGGACGACTGCTCATTCCACAATCTCGGACCACTCGGCAAGGAGACGCACCTCATCAAATACCTGCCGGAGAAAGCTGTTCCGGACGGCGATGCGGCCCTGGATACGGCCGCCGAACCGGCTCCCATCACGGCGAAGATCGATTACGACGTGAGGCTGTTGCGCGAAGAAGAGGCGATCGAGATTTCCCGTTGCGCGTACAAGTCGCACGGCTACAGCTTCTTTGATGACCATATTTATTATCCTGAGCGCCTGGTGGAACTGAATCGAAGCGGTGACCTGATCTCTGCCGTCGCAGTGACCAAAGACAACGTGTTCATGGGCCACGCCGCGTTGCTCTTTCAGTACGCGGAGGATCGCATCGCCGAACTGACGTTTGCCTTCGTCAACGTGGAATTTCGCGGCCATGGCGCCCTCAACCGGTTGAACGATTTCCTCATCACCACGCAGAAGGCGCGGCCGTTTGACGGGCTGTACGCCTACTGCGTGGCCAACCATGTTTTCTCGCAGAAGGCCCTGGCGCACTCCGGATTCGATGACTGCGGCCTCTTGTTGGCCACCAGCCCGAGGAGCTGGAAGTTCAGAGGCATCCCCGGCGATCCTTCGCAGCGCATCAGCGTGGTGCTGTGTTTCCGGTACATGGATTCGCCGCGGCGCCTCAAGCTGTATCCGCCCGCCCATCATCGAGACATGGTGACGAGACTCTATGGCAATCTGGGCGTCGAGCACGATGTCGCAACCCCGGAACCGGGCCCGTTGGGAGAGGAGCCTCAGGTAATCACAAACGTGAATCCCGCCGAAGGTTGTGCGGAGATCTTCGTCGCGCGCTATGGGAAAGGCGTAGTCGGCCAGGTCCGGAGGGCGCAGCGCAGCCTCTGCCTGCAGCAGGTCGCGGCCGTCAACCTCTTCCTCAACCTCGAAGACCCCAACACCTTCTTCCTGACCGAGGAATTCGAGAAGCTGGGTTTCTACTTCGCGGGCATCTTGCCATGCGCGCGATATGGCGATGCGCTGATCCTGCAATACCTGAACAATGTCGATCTCGATTACAGCAAGATCTCGGCGTACTCAGAGTCGGCAAAGGAACTTCTGGCCTACATCCAGAAACTCGACCCGCTCAGCTCGATCTGATGCTTCCCGAATTCGACAGCCAGCCGCATTGCCGCGTCAACCTGGACGATGAAGCCGCGCGGTGGAGCGGCGAGCATCCCGGCTTGTTGGCCGCCGGCGCCAATCCTTTGCTCGATCCGGCCACCTGCCAACGCATGGTGGATGAGCTTCATCGGCAGCGGGGCGTGGTGTGGTCCCACGGAGGTTATCTGGAGAATCGGCGCCGCCTCTGGCGGGGCAGCTATCTCGAAGCGCGAGCCACGTTCCTCCATCTGGGTATCGACATCAATGTTCCTCGAGGTACGCGCGTGGCGGCGAGTTTCCCGGCACGCGTCCTCCTGGTAGATCACGATCCGGACCGCGACGGCGGCTGGGGAACGCGCGTGTTCCTCGCTTCCCAGGGACCGTCGTTTATTTACGCACACCTGCAGAATCCGGCAGTGGAACCGGGCGATACGATCCATCCTGGAGATGTTTTTGCGGAAGTGGGCGGCCCGCCCGAAAACGGCAACTGGCATCCTCACCTGCACGTCCAGGCGATCCGTCCCGGGCTCTTTCACGAAATCCTTCTGGAGCGATTCCACGAACTCGACGGATACGGTCATCCGGACGATCGTGAAGCCCTGGCGAACGACTTCCCCGATCCAGGGCCGTGGGTTGGGCTGTGAGACGAGCCCCGGTCGATTCAGACCGGATGAACACACTGCTTTGAGCATCGTGGCTCCCAGGTCCCAAAACCGGGGACCTGGGGCACCCAGGAGGGTTGGGTGGGTTGGTTGTTGTTTGTGTGTGGTGGTGGTGGTGTGGTGGTGGTACAAAATCAAACGCTCATCGACCTAGGAACATCCTGAAGTCGAGCCGCAGCTCATGCAGCGGTAGCAGCTTCCGTTGCGGACCATGATGGCGCCACAAACACCGCAACTGGGGGCATCGCCCATGTCGTAGAGATCGCGCATCGCATCGGATGCGTGGAAAAGACCACGGTCCTCGACCCCACGGACGAAGACCTGTCCGTGGGGACCCGTTTGAAGTTCCGGTCCGTGCGCGGCATCAGCAAGCGAAGTCTCTGAGTCCTGAAGCTCGGGCGCGATAGCCCCTCCCGGAGCAGACGTAGATCCCATGCCTGTGCCGCCCGCCAGGTTGGGCTGGCCGCTCACCTGGTTGAGCTTGCGCGCCACTTCTTCGGCCAGCCGGGCAAGCTGGCTCTGCGAAATGCCGCCGGCATCGTCCGGCTCGGTTTCGGGCAACAGCGAGGGGGACGGGGGAAGTGGCGCGGGGTGCGGAGCCAGCCCGGCAAACAGGGTGAGTTGCTCGCCCGAGAGGAAGCGCAGATGGAGCCAGCGGAAGATGTAATCCATCAGGCTCTTGGCGTAGCCGATCTGCTCGTTGCCGGTCCAGCCGGAAGGCTCAAAGCGGGTGTGCGCGAATTTCTCGCAGAGCACGCGCAGCGGCACCCCGTGCTGCAGGGCAAGCGAAATGGCGGTGGCAAAGGAGTCCATCAGTCCCGAGACGGTGGAACCTTCCTTGGCCATGCGGATGAAGATCTCGCCCGGCTGGCCTGTGGGGTACAGGCCAACGGTGATGTAGCCTTCATGCCCGGCGATGGAGAACTTGTGGGTGACCGAGGCGCGCTCTCCCGGCAGGCGATGGCGCACCGCCTTGGGCGGAGCGTTTTGATCCTGTTCGGCGGCCTTGGCTGCAGCCTCGAACGCGGCCGATGCATCAATCACCGGCACGGCGTTGGCCTTTGCCAGTTCATCGAGGGTCTTCTGGAAAGCCGTTACCGAGGCCGCAACCTGCTTGGCGCTTACCTCGAGCTTTTCGCCGATCTTGGCTTCGAGCGCCTTGACATCGGCTTCGGCGGGTGCGCGGCCCGCGGCCATCTGCGCCAGCACGCGGGTCCCGGCCAGGTCAAGCGCCGAGGGCTCCTTCCTGGCATCGATGCTGGTGTTGAGAGGCTGGGTGCCCTTGGAACCGTCGCGGTAAATGGCTACGGCCTTGATGCCCTGGCGCCAGCTCTCCGCGTAGGCTTCGGCGATGTCATCCACGGTGGCTTCCTGGGGCAGGTTCACGGTCTTGGAGATGGCGCCGGAGAGGAACGGCTGCGCCGCGGCCATCATCTTGATGTGGCCCATATAGTGAATGGAGCGCGTGCCCTTGGCCGGCCTGAAACTGCAGTCGAAGACCGCCAGATGCTCAGGCTTGATGCCCGGCGCGCCTTCGATGGTGCCGGTGGCGTCGATGTAGCTGACGATGGCATTCACCTGGTCGTTGTTGTAGCCCAGCTTGAAGAGCGCGGCGGGAACCGTGTTGTTGACGATCTTGATCATGCCGCCGCCCACCAGCTTCTTGTACTTCACCAAGGCCAGGTCGGGCTCGATGCCGGTAGTGTCGCAATCCATCATGAAACCGATGGTGCCGGTGGGGGCCAGCACGGTGGTCTGCGAGTTGCGGTAGCCGTGGCGCTCGCCATGCTGCAAAGCGAGGTCCCAGCAATCGCGGCTGGCGGCGATGAGGGAGTCGAGTTGCGGGACCGACGAACGGCTCGACGCTGGTGCGCGACTTGCCGATCTTGTTCACCTCCGCGCGGTGCATGCGGATCACGTCGAGGAACGGCTCACGGTTCACGTAGAAGCCCGGGCAGGCGCCGCCTTTCCGCTCCACGCGCGCCGTCAGGGGAGTGGCCGAAGCCAGCGGCGGACACTTCTCCGCCATCACCGCCGATTGCAGATAAGCCTGGCCGCACATGATGGCGGTGAGCGCGCCCGCAAAGTCGCGCCCGGCATCGGAATCGTAGGGCAAACCAAAGGCCATCAGCAGCGCGCCAAGATTCGCGTAGCCCAGCCCCAGCGGCCGGTAATCGTGCGAGTTCTTGGCAATCGCCTGGGTGGGATAACCAGAGTTGTCGACCAGGATCTCCATGGCGGTAATCATGATCGATATCCCATAACGGTACGCGGCAACATCGAATGTCCCTGCCGGGGTAACGAATTTCAGCAGGTTGAAGCTGGCCAGGTTGCAGGCCGAGTTGTCCAGGAACATGTATTCGCTGCATGGATTGGACGCGTTGATGCGCGCCGTGTTCTTCGACGTGTGCCAGCGATTGATGGTGGTATCGAATTGCATGCCGGGATCGCCGCAATGCCAGGTGGCGTCGGCGATCTTGTGCATGATGTCCCGCGCCTTGTGTTTCTTGATCGGCTCGCGGGTGGTCACCGAATGGGTCCAGAATTCGCCGTCGGTCTCGTAGGCGCGCATGAACTCGTCGCTCACGCGCACGGAGTTATTGGCGTTCTGGAAGAAAATCGACGAGAAGGCCTCGGAATCGGGGCCGGAACCGTCATAACCCGCCTTGATGAGGTCATGCGCCTTCTTTTCCTCTTTGGCCTTGCACTCGATGAAGTCGATGATGTCGGGGTGATCCACGTTCAGGATCGCCATCTTGGCCGCGCGGCGCGTCTTGCCGCCGCTCTTGATGACGCCGGCAAAGGCGTCGAGGCCGCGCATGAAGCTCAAAGGGCCGCTAGCTGTGCCGCCGCCGGTGACCTGCTCGTTGCTGGAGCGCAGGGAGCTGAAGTTGGTTCCCGTGCCCGACCCGTATTTGAACAGAAGCGCCTCGGTTCGGGCCAGGTCCATGATGCCTTCCATGGAGTCCTTGACTTCGTTGATAAAGCAGGCGGAGCACTGCGGATTCTTGTAGCCGGTAGCCTCAAAGCGCACGCCGGCGGCGGCCGTATCCCAATGCCAGTTCTGGCCGGCGGCATTGGGCTCCAGCCGGTCGCAGCCCACGTTGAACCAGACCGGCGAATTGAACGAAACCTTCTGCGTCAGGAGCATGTGGACCAGCTCATCGTGGAAAATGGCGGCATCCTCGACGGTGGCAAAGTAGCCTCCGGCAATGCCCCAGTCGCGCACTGTCTCGGCCACCCGGCCGACCAGCTGACGGACGCCGGTCTCCCGCTCCGAAGTGTTGATCTGGCCATGGAGGTACTTGGAGGCGACGATGTTGGTGGCCGTCATCGACCAGTCGATGGGCGCATCGACATCCTTCTGCTCGAAAATCGTATTCCCTTTGCTATCGGTGATGGAGGCGGTACGCCGCTCCCATTGGAGCTCGTCGTAGGGGGACACGCCGAGGGTGGAAAAGCGGCGTGAAAACGTCAATCCGGTCTGGGCGGAGGAACCGGCAACGGATGCAGCAGAAGGGTGAACGTGGGCCTCATTCATGGAATCTCCTCAGTGGCAAAGATGCAATACCGAGCCGGCACCGGCCGAATCGGAGTAAGGGGTCTATGGTCCATCGGGCAACGGACGGGAATGGGTGGAGTTTATCTACCGCGAATTCTCTTCTGTGGATGGGCTATCGACGATCGTTTTAGGGGCCGAAGCTCATTACAGTCCGTTTACAGCCGTAGATGGAAAAATACCGCTGTCTATAGGGTAAGTCAAGTTCAAACCACTATATGTAGTACTTTGTTAGCAATTACGACGGTAACACCGCAAAATACTGGACAATGGCTGTGGAAAGCTCGCGTTCGGCAAGCGGGGCGCGGCTTTCGGGCGTGTGTTACCACGGAAATCGTGCCCATTCCGCGCCGGATGCCACGTTTCAATGTCGGAATTCACCCTCCAAGGGTAGTCCCGGCACCTGGCGGGAACAAGGCGCAGAAGCAGTGCATTTCGAGGTTCCTCCTGTGCATATGTGGGCAAACGGGGCGGAATCCGCGGCGCGGCGGTCGCGGATGACGTGGGTCAAAGAAATGCAATGGGGGTTTCTGATATCTTGCGTTTGAATCCGGGAGATCATTTTTATGAGCAAACGCGGGATATTGGTGTTGGCTATGGCCGTAATACCTTTTTTATCAACTACCTGCGTAGGACAGGCGCCGGCATCCACCACCGGCGCCGCCCCCCCAGAGGGGATCAACCCCGCCCTCATGGCCAAAGCGAACGCGGGGAATCCCGATGCCGAATTCCTGGTGGGCACAAAGTACGAGTTGGGCGCCCAGGTTAAGAAGGACCCGGCCCAGGCCGCCGCATGGTACCGCAAGGCCGCTGACCAAGGGGATGTACGGGCGCAGCATAGCCTGGGAGTGCTGTACGAGTCCGGCAGCGGCGTCCCGGCCGACGATGCGGCCGCGGTGCAGTGGTATCGCAAGGCCGCCGAAAAAGGCTTCGCCCCCGCGCAGTTCTCGCTGGGGCTGTGCTATGCCCGCGGCAAGGGCGTTCCGCAGGATTACAAGCAGGCGATCGCGTGGTACCAAAGCGCGGCCCAGCAGAAGAATATCGATGCCCTGATGAACCTGGCATACCTGTACCACAATGGCTTGGGGATCCCCAGGAATGACGATCGATCGGTCGATTACGTGCGCCAGGCCGCGGAAGCCGGATCAGCCGACGCGCAGTTTCAGGTGGGTATGATGTACAATCAGGGCGAGCAGAACCTGCCCATGGACGACGACATCGCTCGAAAATGGCTGCACAGGTCGGCGGCACAGGGCCACGTGGCCGCGCAATTCAACTACGCCATGCTACTGAAGGCTCAGCCGGCGGAGGTCTACTTCTGGCTGGGTCTGGCCACGCCGCACCTGACCGGCACCACCAAGGAGACCTCGAAGCAGTTGCGCGAGAAGGCAGGGAAGCTGCTGAATCCCGGCGAGAGAACCGATATCGACCGGCGCGTCGAGGCCTGGCATCCGGTGCCGGAACAGCCGTAGGCGCGCGGCCCGGCGCCACGCCGTTCCCGGCTGATAGCCTGAACGTGTGCCGGAAACCATTTCCCCTGTCTCTCTCGACTGGAAGCCTGTCGCGCCGCCGCATCCCACCACCTTCCGCGGACGCTACGTAACCCTCGAGCCGTTAAATGCGGATCGGCATTGCGCGGCGCTGTGGGACGCGGTACGCGGCCGCGACGAGGTGTGGAGATGGCTGGACGACGGGCCCTATGCGTGCGAGGCCGAGCTGTACCGCGCCCTGGCCGACAAACAGGCTTCTTCGAGTGCGGTCTTTCTGGCCATTCTCCCCGAGGGATCGGCAGATCCGCCCACTGCCGCAGGGTATGCGAGCTTTATGCGCATCGAGCCCGCCCACGGCGTGGTGGAAGTGGGCAATATCCTGCTGGCGCCGGCGTTGCAGCGCACCCGGGCGGCTACTGAAGCCATGTACCTGATGGCCCAGCATGTCTTCGACCATCTGGGTTACCGGCGCTACGAATGGAAGTGCAACGCGAGCAACGAACCGAGCCGGCGGGCCGCGCTGCGCCTGGGCTTTTCCTTCGAAGGAGTATTTCGCCAGCATATGGTGATCAAGGACCGCAACCGCGACACCGCGTGGTTCGCGATGCTGGACTGCGACTGGCCGGCGCGCAGGCAGGCATTCGAGGCATGGCTCGATCCCGCCAATTTCGACCGCCGGGGACGGCAAAAAACACGGCTGCAGGCGGGCGTGGCCTCGGCGTAAGTTGGCGCAGGAGGATGGGGAGCCCGCGTAGCGGGCGCAAGACGGTAGCCCCAGGCGCAAGCCTGGGGGTTGCGGCAGGATTCGGGCGAGCAGCCCCGTAGGGGCGTAAGAAAACACTTCGCTGGCGCCTACCGAGCCAACCGGGCGGCCGTCGCTGATTCCGCTGGGTTTGCATCCTACATGTTTAGGGCCTGATCTTTGGCCCGGGTACGTCGAACAAACTATGAAGACCAAGTATTTACCGGAAACTGAAACTCTTGAGCAAGAGACAGAAACAGTAAGCGGCCGCGAAGGCGGCGTGGACCTCTTCGATCTTCTGTTCGTTCTCTCCGATGCCCGCAAGAGAATCGCCATCTACGTTCTGGCAGCGATGATCATCGGCGCGGCCCTCGCTGTGCTGATCAAACCGTCGTTTACTGGTTCGGCGCTCATCATGCCTCCCCAGCAGAGCCAGTCGAGCCTCAGCGGCATGCTCAATCAACTCGGCTCTCTGGCTTCCCTGGCCGGCGGAGCGACGGCTTCGCCGCTAAAAAGTCCGGCCGACATGTACGTCGGCGTCCTGCAAAGCAGGACCATCGCCGACCACCTGATCGACAAATTTCGCCTCCAGAGTCTGTACCAGGCCAAGACCATGGAGGATGCCCGCGACGCGCTCAAGAGGCACACCAAGTTCACCGCGGCGAAAGATGGGCTGATTCACATCGATGTCGAAGACCACAGCCCCACGCGCGCCAGCGACATGGCCAACGCATACGTGGACGAACTCTACCTGATGAATTCGCGCCTGGCCATCACCGAGGCGGCGCAGCGGCGCGTCTTCTTCGACCAGGAACTGGCCAATGAAAAGAATGCGCTGGCGGCGGCGGAAGATGCGCTGAAGCAGATGGAAGAAAAGACCGGCGTGATTCAGTTGAGCGGCCAGGCGGAGTCTATCATCCGCAGCATTGCGCAGATCCGCGCCGAGATCGCCGCCAGCGAAGTGGAGCTGCAGGCCACAAAAACCTTCGCGACCGAGCAGAACCCGGACGCTATCCGCCTGCAGGAAGAAATCAATTCCCTGCGCAGCCAGTTGGCTAAGCTCGAGAATGACCCGCGCGCGGCGCAACTGGGGGCCGGCGGCCTGCAGGCAGGGCGCGTGCCGGCCGTGGGCCTGGAATACGCGCGGCGTTTGCGGGACGTGCGCTTCAACGAGGCCCTCTACGAGTTGTTAACCAAGCAGTACGAGGCCGCGCGCATCGACGAAGCCAAGGCCGCGCCGCTGATCCAGGTGGTGGATCGCGCCGTGCCGCCCGATAAGAAGTCTTCGCCGCATCGCGTTCTGCTGACGCTGGGATTTGGATTCGCGGGTTTCCTGCTGGCCTGCGGCGTATCGATCGCCGAGCGGACCCTGGATCGGATGCAACAGGTTCCGGAATACGCCGCCAAGGTGAGCCGCTTGCGCCGCATGTTCCGCTTCCGGGGGCGCAGGTAATTCCACTTGAATGGTGTGGGAAGGTGCATCCGTCAGCGGGATGCCGGGGTCAGAGCGGCCACCAGTCCAATAGAAACCGGGTGTGAAGATGACGTGGAACATGCTGGTCGCACTTGACGTCGTCGGACTGGCGTACTTTGCGCTCTCCTATTACTTCATGTGCTACCGGAGGGGATACCGGATCGATTTCTGGCATTTTCAACTATTCATGATCTGCGTGCTTCCCAATTTCATCATGCTCCCATTTGCAGCCAGCGACTTGAACCGGATAGTGCTGGGAGAAGACCTGCGGGCGGTGCAGACCGTGTTGCCCAGGGTGTTCCTCATTACGTTGGTGGGCTATGTTTCGATGCTGGCGGGGGGAGCCGTGTGGAGCCTGCGCGCCGGCGTGGGAATCCGCAAAAAGGCAGCCCGGATCATCAACACGATTCCTCGTTTGTCCCTGATGATGATGTCCTCGCGAGGATTGCTGATTTTCCATGCGTCGATATGCCTGGTATTGCAGATGGTCATGCTGGGAATCTATTACTCGCAAAACGGGTTCGGATTCGACGTGAGAAGCTTCACTTTCGAAAATCCCGCGCTCCGCCCTGTGGCGCTGGTCATATCCAACTACTCCATCATCACCGCTTCACACTGCCTGGCGCGCTATATCGACAAAAGAGAGAAGATTCTGCTGTGGTGCACGATCCTGCTCAGCTTCGGGCTGCTGTTCTTTGGGTCGCGGGGAAACTTGGTGGCCATCTATTTAACCATCTTGATCTGCTATTTCATCAAGCTTCGGAGAAGGATCACACTGCTGCGAATCGGGGTGCTGGTGGTCATCATCACGCTCGCCGGTTTCTATCTCGGCAGTGTGCGTGCGGGGAGCTTCTCGGTTGGGGAATTCCTCGGTTCGGTCTTTTTCCTGTTGTTTTATGGCAACAACTTCTCCGACCTGCGAGATTTTGCCTGGGTCTACCAGGCCTGGGATCACGTTTTCTGGATGGGGAAAACGTATCTTGCCGGGTTGTTGGCCTTCATGCCCAGAGTCGCGTCGGAATTTCGCGATACGTGGGGAGCCGGAGTGGCGATGGACAAGACGGTAGGACTCGATCCAACCATGCATCCCGGTCTCAGGCCGGGCGAGTTCGGAGAGCCTTACTTCAATTTTGGAATTATGGGAGTGATCGCCGCAGGCTTGATATTGGGCGTGATTGCACGACGGGTTGATATCGACACAAAGAATGCCCTGAAAGGTCCTTCACCCTCCATGAGATCGGCCTTCGCATCCACCATGCTCCTGGGCGTGGTCAACTTCGTAGCCATCTCCGTCAGTTCCTCGGGAATTCTCGTCATGATGGGAATCTACCTGTTTTCCTGGGCGTGCCTGCCCTTCTTCCGGGTACTATCGGGGCAGCCGTTCGTGGAGGCACGCAGCAGTGAACTGCCGGGTCTATCCCCCTGATGATTTGACTCGCGTTGAGCGAATCACTGCCTTCACATCGCGAATCGGGCCAGCAGGAGGAGATGACAGGTGGGGTATATCTCGACCGATAGCACGTTCATCCCTAATGCAGAAAGCAAATCACGGCTGTTATTCTCATCGAATACGTGGTGATGGAGACAACGGTTCTGGAAGTTATTCAAGGAGCGTTGGCGAAATTCTTCCAAGGTGCCGGCACGCGGATCCCTCGTCAAGTCGTGTTTCAGAAGAATCTCGGGAAGGTGGGTTAGATCATCCTCCCGCGTATCGCGATCGAAATCTTCCATCATATGAGAGACAGGGGTGGGTTCGCGCCGGTGGTCAAAGGTCATAGTGTAATTTGGCAGCACCAGGATCAAAGCGCCACCCGGACGCGCGATCCGCTGCCATTCTTTTAATGCTTTGACGGGGTTGGCGAAATGCTCGAGATTGTGGCACGAGAGGACAAAATCGTAGGTGTTGTCGGCCACCATGGCGAGGTTCGAACCTTCTGAGAAGATCGTCTTTCCGGGAGCTTTCCGGGGATGAAACATGAACGAATCCGCATGTGAAATCCAAGTTGTATTGCGAGAAAAATCGCAATTATCAAGCCGTCTTATCTTCCCATAGATAGGCAGCGGACTGTTCCAGTAGCGGAAGAAATCACTCGGGCCACCAATCTCAATTCCTTCTTTATCCTTCACCAGCCGAACTGCCGGCCGCAGCGAACAAGGATACTTCTGCGAGAAGATACCCGCGCGTTTTAGCCAGGGCCCAGCGCAAGACTTCAGGGAAGAGACCAATCCGGAGTTGTTCATGCGAGTTCGATAGCCTTATCACTTTGACAGCGAGAGTTCACCACGGCTGATCTCAATGCCCTGGACCATTCTCATTCAGGCCCCGCACACGTTATCGTAATGGATCTGACGGTTGCGCTTCATATCAACGCCTCGGCTTTACGCCGGCTCGTTCCATGCCGCACCTCTCGATGTCGACGACGACTCCCGGTAATCGCGAATTCCCTGCCACACGCTCTTGCATCGCGCGAACCGCAGCCTTAGCAACCGTCGTGCGAACCGGATCAGCAGGAAGAGTCCCATGGCGAGCCGGGGCGCGGGGGAATAAAGCTTCAGAGTCCGCAGCCCCGACGCGGTGGCGAAGCGATCCAGCAGGACCTTGCTTTTGTTCGTACTTGCACTCACCTTGTGGAGAACTTTCGATTCCGGAGCAGCGGCAAGCCTCCAGCCCCGGTTGCGTAATCGCAGTCCCATTTCCACGTCTTCCCAATAGAGAAAAAAACCGTCGTCGAGCAAACCGGCGTCCTGAAGTGCTGCGCGGGATAGCAAAAGACTGGTTCCATTCAGCCAGTGGAACCAAGCATCTTTATGCGGCTTCTGGGTGCTGGGCGAATACCCGATCCACAGGTTCACGCGCCCGCCTGCCCAGATTTGAACCATGTCGGGTTTGTCGGCGTAGTAGCAAACGGAACCCACGGCTCCGATGCGGCGATCCGTCAGGGCCTTGTCAATCAATGCGGAAACCGTATCCGGCGCCGGCCGGGTGTCGTTGTTGAGCAGCCACACATAATCGGCGCCGTTCTTCAATGCATGGCGGAGGCCCACGTTATTGCCGCCTGCAAAGCCGAGGTTCGCCCCGGTTTCCAACAATGTCAAATCAGGTTTGGCCGCGCGTATTCGAGCCACCGATTCATCGCTGGACCCGTTATCGACCACTATCACGTTGAGGTGCGGATACGAAGATTCATCCAGCGCGGCAAGGCAATCCAGCGTGTCCCGCCATCCGTTCCAGTTCAGCAAAATGCATGTTACCCGCGGCGACGCGTCCACGCTCAGATCCCTTCCCGCTTACCCATCCTGCCGGTCAGGCCATCCCACGACCCCAACAGGAAGTTGCGAAGCTTGTGCAGGCGATCCCGGTCTGCCACAAAGCACTTCACCGTTTCGATAAATGCCATGCGCATGGAGTGCAGAACAAACCGGGGAAAGATGCGGAAATAACGGCGATAAAGCACAATCCGGTTCCTTGACATATAGTAACGGCGCATCGCGCTGTGGTTCGTCGGGCGGCAGGTGAAACCCAGGAAGTGGAACCGCCCGGGGTTTCCGGTGCGATGCAGCAGTACAGCCTTCCGCGAGTCCGCGATGATGTATCCTGCCGCGCGAATTCGATAGCAGTATTCGGCATCCACTTCATCGATAAAGAAATCCGAGTCGAACCATCCTATCTTGTCGAACACCCATACCGGCATGAGCGCGCCCGACGTCATGGATGTAACCGGCCCCCCATCTATAGCCCGCTGCCGCACCGGGTCTTTCACGACCTCGGGGTCATAGTAAGTGGGGTGAATCGAACAGACGCGGTCGCGCTGCGGATGCGATTCCCAGGTTTCAAACATGTTCTCGACAAAATGCGGCGTCAGCCGGCTGTCCTGATCAAACAGGATCACCCAGGGATACCCGGCGCCGCGCGCCCATTTCACCCCTTGATTCAGAGCCTCCGCGATGCCCAGATTCTGGCCGTTTTCAATCAAGTAGAATGGGACCGTCCGGCTTGCTTCGCGAATCTTCCCCAGCGCCTGGGAATTCGAATGGTTATCGACCACGACCAGCACTTGGGTCTGGGCGCGGACCTGGGAAAGATTCTCGATCATTGCGTCGCTCGGATGGTAGGTGACAACCACCGCGCATATCGATTGCGAAGTCACTCCTGTTGCTCCTTCATGCTTCTGTCAGGCCGGCATCGATCTGCCGGGCCGATCTGCTCGACGATATAATTCAGAAAGCGCAACGCTCGCGCACCGGACGTGAGTAGCTCGCCTGCAATAGGAACTTACTCTGCAGATTCCCCATTTCACGACTATGGCTACCCACACCTCCCGGCCGTTTGTAAGTTGCCCATGCTGCAGTACGAAATCTCCATATGTACTTTCCTCGGGCGATGTAAACCGGCACACCACGACCGAGATATTCGACTATTACCGATGTCCGCAATGCAACCTGATGTTTCTCCATCCATTGCCGGAAGACCAGCGCCCTTTTTACGCCGGCGGTTACGAGCCCCTCCCCGGCGACCTTTCGCAACTCAGGGCCCTCGCAGAGCCCCAGAAATACCGGCTGGACCCCATACTGAAGCACAAGAAATCGGGCCGGCTGCTGGAGATTGGCCCCTGGATTGGAATCTTCAGCTCCAACGCCAGGGACGCGGGCTTCGATGTTACGGCCATTGAAATCGATTCCGAGTGCGTCGATTTCTTGAACCGTATCGTGGGCATCCATGCCATCCAAAGTTCCGATCCTGCGCGGCTGATGGAGACCATGCCCGCGGAGTTTGACGTGATCGTGTTTTGGCACAGTCTCGAACATTTGAAATCTCCCTGGCGGATCATCGCCCATGCCGCCCAGCGCCTTGCGCCCGGCGGGATTCTCCTGATCGCGATTCCCAATATCGAGAGCCTCGATTTTTCCCTCCTCCGTTCCGCGTGGCAGCACCTCGATGCGCCGCGCCATCTTTCCTTCTACACGGCCCGCGGGTTGCAAAAGGTCTGCGAGGCCAGCGGCCTTCGCACCGTGGACATGGTCACCAACGATCCGCTCAGTACCGAACTGAGCCGGGGAGCGTGGCGTACGCGAGCCCGAACGACCGTGCGCATCCCGGTCA
This sequence comes from uncultured Acidobacteriota bacterium, assembly GCA_963720105.1. Classification (GTDB taxonomy): domain Bacteria; phylum Acidobacteriota; class Terriglobia; order Terriglobales; family Acidobacteriaceae; genus Telmatobacter. The sequence continues at coordinate 31,712 of CAVREL010000086.1, forward strand.
TCCGGAAACTCTGGGGCGACTTTCTGTTTCGCCGCGCCATGAAGCGAAGTCATGGGCACGGTTCGGGGTTGACTGCCGTTTTCGAAAAGCCTTGCCGGTAGGGACCTGCAAGGTTTTATGGCCACATCATACGATCAAATTTCTCCGTGCTCACCTGGCGCATGACCGCTCAGTAAAGCTCGTTTTGCTGTTCCGTGAAATTGAATTGGGATTTGGGCAACAGATGCGTGCGTATCAGCAGCAGTCCGGCGCCCAGCAGAGAAAGCGCCATGGCCAACCCGAACCCGATTGGCCCCACGCCCATTCCTCTCCAACTCGCTGCGGCCACCGCGAGCAATGGACAGGTATAGAGTGCGGGAGTCAGAATACCGGCCGTTACCAGATTCCACCTCGAGAGGGTAATGGCGGATTGCGTCCGCGGCACCGAATACAGTAAGTGCGCGCCGATGCTGACAAAGGATCCAAGCAGCGTTCCCGCCGCCACTCCGATCGCTCCCCAGTGCAAGCCCAGCAGAACGCTGGCCACAAAATTGCTTATGCCTTCGGCGAGCGGGCTTACCAGGATGTAGTTCTGCTGGCCTGTTCCCACCAGCACGGTCGCATAGGGCGCGCCGATTTGGCGAATCATGTTTGCCACCACAAGAATGCTCAAAAGCGGAACGCCGCTGGCCACAAAATTCTGGCCGATCCACACGCGCAGAATCGGACCGGCATAAATCACCAATGGAAGTCCGGTCAGGATCAGCAGCAGAACGCTGATGCGCGTGGCGGAAATGACCAGCTCTCCCAACTCTGCCGCCTTTTGGCGGGCGTGAAGAGCGGCGGCATGCGGCAGGATCACTCCGACGATTGAAGAAACGAACCCGGTCATCAGCGCCACCACACTGGCAGCAACGGAGTAAGGGACGACCAGGGCGAAATCGAAGCGGCCCACCAGCAGGAGATCGAGCCCGGTAATGAGAAACATGGCCACGGAAAAGACCGTGAGCCCGAAGCAATAGCCGGATAGCTCTCGCGCCGTGGAGTAGCGCACCCTGGCGGAACGAAAACGAAGATCAGGCACAATGCGGCGCAGCATTAAGTACTGGACAGCATAGGATGCGAGATTGATTCCGCCCACAAGGATGGCCATGGTGACGATGGAGTATCCTCTGAGAGCCGCCGCCACCAGCCCCAACCCTGCAAGCAGGCGCGCTCCGCCGCCAATCGCGGAGGGAATCTCGTATCGGGCTACACCGACGAAGGCGCTGCTCCATCCCGAGGCCGGCAGTTCCATGGAGAGGGTGAAGCCTACGATCAGCAGAGCCACCCGCATTTGGGGCAGCAGCCGGGCCGGTACGCTGGGAAAAATCGACGGTACAGAGACGGCGAGAAAAACGAGGCCGAGCAGCGCAAGCACTGCCGCGCACCACAGGCCCGCGAGCGCGGTGCTGTAAACCGAATCCCGCTGATCGAAGTCACGCTTCTCGGTGTTGTAGGCAACGTAGCGCCCGATGGCAGTCTGCAATCCGAAGTTAAGGTAGCCGGCGTACGCCGCAATCTGCAGCACCAACACCCAAACCGCATACACATCGCGCGCCATGTGCCGGACGAGCACCGGGGGCAGCAGTACCGACACCAGCGCGCCGGCACTCCCGCGGCCCAGGTTCGCCGCGGCATTCTTTACGATACGCCATTGGATTGCCATGTCGTTGGACTCAAAACGTGCTGCTGGACTCTCGGCCACATTTCAAACTGCACTCGTCCTGCCCGCTCATGCCGCCTTCCTGCCTTCCAGAACCGCAGGCCGGCGCCAGGCGAAGATCGCGCCCCGGGTTGCGCCAAGAAACTGCGCGCAGGCCCGCGCCGCGAGCAGAAGAGGCGACAGTAAACCGACAACCACATCCTTTCGTAGTGCGCGTGCCGCGAACGGAATAGTACTGAGCAGAAACATCGCCATCACCGACAATGTTGGTGAAACGCCCGGATGCATCCCCAAATCGAACATCGCCGCTAGAACCAGCGCCGGCGGCAGCAGCAATTGCAGCTTCATGATCTGGGGCGTATGGCTGTCTTTCACGCCCTTGGCGGGGTTCTTGCGCACCGCCAGCATGCGCCAGAAGGCGAATTTGTATTTCTTTCTCAGATAACTCACCAGGCGATCCGGATGGGTGTGGTACACGACGGCATCAGGAACGAACTTCATCTTCCAGCCGCGGGCTGCCATCCGGTATGACAATTCCACATCTTCCGCGCAGGCCACCGGAAACGACGTATCGTATCCACCCACCTGCAAGAAGCGATCGCGGCGAAATCCCGCCGAGTAGGTATCGATGAAGTCGATATCCTGCTCGCGCGCCATGACCCGATATTTATCCTCGTACTCGATCTGCACGAAGCGCGCGATCGCGCGCGTCTGGAGCGTCCGGTACGCGCCCTTGGCGCCTACGATCTCGGGATCGTTGAAAGGCGCATGCATCGCTTCAATCCAGTTCGGCGCTGGAATGCAATCGTCATCGGTGAACAGGACGATGCTTCCGCGGGCTTCGCGCGCGCCGCGATTGCGCGCGGCGGCCGGGCCCGCATTGGCCTGGTGAATGAGCCGCACTGCGGAGAAGCCATTGACCACCGCGGCCGTACCGTCGGTTGAACCGTCGTCCACTACCACGATCTCAAATTCGCGCCTGGTGTTCTGCCGCAAAAGCGCAACCAGACAGGCTCCAATGCGCCGCGTTCCATTGAATGTTGGAACGATGATTGACACGAACTCTGCCTGGATAGCTCGCTCCTCCTTTCATGCAGCCTGCCGGAAAAAGGTATGTGGGGCGTTTCTAAACGGTTGCGTCCTGGGCTTTGCCGCTAACCACCGGCTTGTTTTCATCACTGCCCTGCTTTTCGTGCCGGCTGCCTCGCACCAGGTACTTGGATAGAGTCATGAAGCCCTTGAGGTTACGTTGCAGTTCGCGCGGGTCCTTCATCGATTGCCGTAACTTGTAGGCTATGTACCGGGGATCGAGATAGAACTTGCGTCGCGCGCGATCGCAGAAGCTGACTAATTGCTCGTGGGTGATATTCGGCAACGTCACCACGCTGTTGTGAAGACCGTCCTTAGTCAGCCAGGCGTCCCAGGTTTCAATCTGGATGTAATCGCGCTTTTTGGCTTCCTGGTAAGCCGCGGTGCCCGGATAAACCATGATGGGGAAGAACTGCGCCGTATCGGGCCGCAGCCTTTTGGCAAACCGCAGGGTTTTCTCCATACTGGCCGGCGTCTCGTTCAAGTTGCCCACCATGAAGCAGCCGTGGACCATGATGCCCGCATCGTGGCAGCGGCGCACAAAACGGAATGCCTCGTCGTGGTACTTCGAATCGCGGCGATCGTCGTTGTTCTTGTGCATGCCGTGAATCACATCCACGTCGCCGCTTTCGAATCCCACGCAGAAGAGCCGGGCGCCCGCCTTGTGCACCACCTTCAGAAATTCGGTATCGGCGCCGATGTCGGCGCGGCAGTTGGCGTCGAAGGGAAGCCGGTTGCCGCGGCGGATCAGTTCGTTGGCCAGCTCCAGGGTGCGCGGCTTGCTGACGATGAAGGTGTCGTCCTCGAGCATGACGGTTTTGATTTCCGGCATCTCGCGCGCCACGAATTCGAATTCGTCGGCCACGTTCTCCACCGAGCGGAAGCGCATCACGTGACCGCTGAAAGTCTGCGGGTAAACGCAGAACGAACAGTGGTACGGGCATCCGCGGCTGGTATCGAACACCACCAGAGGCCAGAGCGAATGGCCATAGAAATAGTCGGGAGTATGCAGGAAGCGCTGGTAGACTTCGGTGACGAAAGGAAGCTCGTCCAGATTCTCAATGGCCGCGCGCTGCTTGTTGGTGACGATCTCGCCGGTCGCATTTTTTCTCCATACCAGTCCGTCAACGGCGGAGAAATCCGCGCCGCAACCCAGGGCGGCCAGCCAGTCGCGGACCGTGTACTCATACTCGCGTACCGCTACGGCCTGCAAAGCAGGAGAAGACAAGAGGGTTTCGCGCGGAAGCGCCGACACGTGACGGCCAACCAGCAAAACGTGCAGCGACGGCTTGGCGGCAACCAGTGACTCAATTACTTTGATGTCGTTCAAAATGCTGGGAGTGGAGGTGTCACAGACGACAGCAGCGATGTTCCTGGCGTTGATGCGGTCAACGATCGCCTGCACGGTAGCGCCAGAGGCCGGAGCGTCGACCAGGTCCACGTCGTGCCCGTTCTTGATGGCTACTCCGGCTGCAGTTGCCAACCACTTCGGATAGTACAGCGTGCCGCTTTTGGTGACTGCCGGACTGCGTTGTTCCCTCGAATACCGGGGATGAAATGGCGGGTTGAGGAACAGAACGCGCATCGCGGGAGACGACCTCCGGGTTCTTTTGAGTTACATCCAGGTAATTTGATTAAGGATCAGACAACCCTTTGAGGGGCGCATGAATCCAAGTGTTTTCACTTTCACAGAAGCTTTGGTTGGCGCTTCAATTCGAATTGGGGATGCATATCTCGATTGGACGAACGTTAACCGTAGTTGGTTCCATAGGATGTTCGTTAAAGTATTCGGTTAGAGAGTTGAAATCGTGGTTGCGATTCAACGCACAAGGCCCACGTAGGTACGATGCAGAAAGGGGCACAACCGTCATTTCAAATAGAGATACGCGCGTAGAGCTTCGGCTGTCCGGTCCGCGCACGCTTCCCAGGTGAACATCTTGCTGCGCTCTTTTCCCGCCGCCACGAGCCGGTTGCGGAGGCACTCATCCGACGCAATCTCGATCATACGTTTCGCTATCTCTTCCACGTTCAAGGGATCGAAATACAGTGCCGCATCGCCGCATACCTCCGGCAATGAAGCTGTTCGCGCCACGGCCACCGGGACTCCCGCGGCCATCGCTTCCACGGGTGGAAGTCCAAATCCCTCATAGAGAGACGGCATGATGAGCGCCTGCGCGTGAGCGACGAGAGACAGCAACTCATCATATGAAACAAATCCCGTCATGTGAACGCGGTCTCCAGCAGCTCGAAGACGCGCAAAGAATTGCGGCGACTCGCCGGTGATCAGGCCTTCGCTCTGTCCAATAATGACCAGGTCGTGCGGAATATGTTGCTCGATTTTCAGGAATGCATCGAGCAGACGGGCGATGTTCTTGTAAGGCTTGATATTACCTACGCATACAAAGTAGGGTCGTTGACGAAGGGGAGGCCGATTGCGCGCGCAGTACCATTCCGGAAATATTCCCAGATGAGTAGGAACGATGTTGTCACGGCGCTGTCCCGTGGTCAGCCGAAGTAACTCGCTTTGTGTAAATTGGGATACGGTGAAGATAATGGATGCCTTTCGGCGCACGGTACGATACATAACATTGGCATAGGCGCGCTTCTTCCAATTCGTTACGATCTCATCCACGACCAGGTGACTCATATCGTGCACCGTAACCGCGAGACGGCCACGATACAGCAAAGGAATGGTGTAATAGGGCGAAAAGAAGAGATCCGTTTGTGGCGGAATCGCGCGCGGAAGCTGGAATTGTTCTCCCAGCGAATATCTGCCTGCCTGACAATCGACCAGGCGCACGTTTGCCGCCTGGCTCCAGGCGAAACGACTCAACCGCGACGGGTCGCCGAGGCCTACGATGGCAACATCTGTGAGATTTTTGACGATACCCGGGAGGATGCCTTTGATGTACATCCCCACGCCCGAGCAATCGATCCAGCGCAAATCAATGCAAAGCGTTCTGTCATTGGGCATCGAGGCGTTCCGCCGGATTGCTCTGATCGCGAATAGCCCTTTGCGTCTTAACGGGCGCCTACACGTCCGAGCACCGCAGGTAAGGTTCGCAACAGGATCTTGAGGTCCGCCATCAGGCTCCAGTTCTGCACATAAGCGGCGTCGAGCCTGGCGCGCTCGGCATAATCGAGATCGCTTCGCCCCGAAACCTGCCATAGTCCCGAGAGGCCCGGAGTGGCGGCGAGATAGAACGGAAGCAGGTGCTTATAGAAATGGGTTTCGGCCTTCACCACGGGCCGCGGTCCGATTAACGACATATCTCCACGCAAGACGTTGAAAACCTGCGGAACCTCGTCCAGGCTCCAGCGGCGCAGAAATCGGCCGATGGAGGTTACGCGTGGATCATGGCCTCGCTTATCCATTCTCCATTGCAGAACCACGTGTTCCGAATGCAGGACCGCGATGCGCTGCACCGTGGCGTGCGGACGCATGGAACGAAACTTCCATATCCGGAACGGCACGCCGCCGCGGCCGATTCGTTCTTCGGAATAGAAAACCGGATAGGGCGAAGTGAGCAGGATGGCGAGTGCGATGAGGGTTCCGGGAACAAGGAACACGGCGATCATCAGCAGCGACCCGGTAACATCCAGTATTCGTTTCACATACCGGTATTGCCACGACTCAAGTGGAAGCCGCCCCGGCAGCACATAGGGAATGGAACGAACATGCTCAGCCGCGGTTGAAATTTCATCGCTGACGACAAAAGGATCGTCGTAGACTGCCTGACCTTGCAACCGTCTCATTCGCCCTCTCTGAGAAACTGCTAGCTTTGATTTCAAGATGCTGGCGCACACAGGCTCGGATGGCACAAGAATCCCGGCACCATCGGAGAGTGGCTTCGAGTAATGAGATAAGCCAACCCCCGATCGGGTTGCATGCCGGCGAAGAAACAAGCTCCCCACGGATGCTTGCAAGCACAGCTATTTGGTTTAATTCACCAGGCCTCATCCGGGGAAGACGAATCGTGTCGGGGCCGTTGGTTAGACCCATTCACAACCCAATGGTGATCATCTTTTTGGGCGGCGTCCCAGTCAGCATGAGAGAAGTGAAGAGGCCGCACAGAGTTAGCAGAGTAATCGATCAACTATGACGTGCTCGTGCCAAGGCGCCGGGGCGAGGCTTCGCGCGCCCACCCGGCATTTGCATTAGATGCAGCGCATGGAACAACAAGACGCCTCTATGATTGCACGGCCATGGGGCGCGCTGCAATGCCTGGCAAGCCTATGCCTGCGTGTTCATGCTTTCTTTACATCGCCGGCGGGTAATGCGCCCTTACCATTAAAACCAATGTCAGTTGCCGGCAGATGCATTGTCGCCGGTGAGCACGAGTTGCTGTTGATCGGAGGCGGCAACTTTCTGGTAATAATCGCGCAGTCCCGGGTAATCCTTCGGATCGAGGATCACAAACGCGCGAGCGAAGATGTGCTTGATGTCGATTGTGCCGGCAGAGGTCTGGGTCTTGACCACCAGGGCGGCGTGTTCCCATCACGGACGAATACTGTTAACTGCGGCTTGATGAGCGGGATTATCTTACCATATATAGGAAAACGCCGCCCATTCCAGGCGGCGTTTTCTTCGATCCTCAAGAAATGAATCCGTGGCTCAATTTGACTGAATCCGCATTCCATAGAACGATTTGTGCACGAAGAACACCGACACCAGGAAGAACGCGACGGCCAGCGCCGTGGCCATCACCGGGTTCTGCCCACTGAGCTTCACGGCCAGCTCGACAGCCAGCAATCCGAACAAGGTGGTGAACTTGATGACCGGGTTCATGGCCACCGACGACGTGTCCTTGAACGGGTCGCCCACGGTGTCGCCGACCACGGTGGCGTCGTGCAGAGGCGTGCCTTTTTGTTTCAGGTCAACCTCGACAACCTTCTTCGCGTTGTCCCATGCGCCGCCGGCGTTGGCCATGAAGATGGCCTGGTAAAGGCCGAAGACGGCAATCGAGATCAGGTAGCCGATAAAGAAGAACGGCTCAACGAACGCAAAGGCGAGGGTGGCGAAGAAGACGGCGAGAAAGATGTTGAACATTCCCTTCTGCGCGTACTTGGTGCAGATTTCGACCACCTTCTTACTGTCGGTGACCGAGGCCTTCTCCACGCCTTCCAGTTTGATGTTCCTCTTGATGAACTCGACCGCGCGGTAAGCGCCGGTGGTCACGGCCTGCGTGGAAGCGCCGGTGAACCAGTAGATCATGGCGCCGCCAGTGATCAGCCCGAGCAGGAAAGGCGCGTGCAGCAGGGAGAGGTTTTCTTTGCCATGCGTCAGACCGTCGGTCAAGGCCATGATGATGGAGAAGATCATGGTGGTTGCGCCCACCACGGCCGTGCCGATCAGCACCGGCTTGGCCGAAGCCTTGAAGGTGTTGCCGGCTCCATCGTTGGCTTCCAGCAGGTGCTTCGCCGCTTCGAACTTCACGTCGATGTTGTAGTCCTTCTTCAACTCGGCTTCGATGCCGGGAACGTTTTCGATCAGCGACAACTCGTAAATGGACTGAGCGTTGTCAGTAACCGGCCCGTAGGAATCGACGGCGATGGTCACCGGACCCATGCCCAGGAAGCCGAACGCGACCAGGCCGAATGCGAACACGGCCGGCGCCAGCATCAGAACCGCCATGGACTGGCCGGTGCTGAAGTAATAGCCCAGGGTCATGAGGGCGACCATGCTGAGTCCCAGCCAGTAGGCCGAGAAATTGCCGGCCACAAATCCCGACAGGATGCCCAGCGACGCTCCGCCTTCCTGCGCCGACTTGACGACTTCCTGCACGTGGGCCGACTTGGTGGAAGTGAAGACCTTGACCAGTTCGGGAATGATTGCGCCGGCCAGGGTTCCGCAGGAAATGATGGAAGACAACTTCCACCACAGCGTTCCGTCACCCAGATCGGGAATCATCATTTTCGAGACGATGAAGGTCAAGATGATGGAAACGATGGAAGTGATCCATACCAGCGAGGTCAGGGGCGTCTCAAAGTCCATCTCGTCGGCGTTGCCGTACCTGGCCTTGGCGATGGCGCCGTTGAGGAAGTACGCGCCAGAGCTGGAGACCAGCATGGCCACGCGCATGACGAAGATCCACACCAGCAGTTGCGCTTGCGTAGTGGAACTTGGAACCGCCAGCAGAATGAAGGTGATCAGAGCCACGCCGGTGACGCCGTAGGTTTCAAAACCGTCGGCGCTGGGGCCGACCGAGTCGCCCGCGTTGTCGCCCGTGCAGTCGGCGATGACGCCCGGATTGCGCGCGTCATCTTCCTTGATCTTGAACACGATCTTCATCAGGTCGGAGCCGATGTCGGCGATCTTGGTGAAGATGCCGCCGGCAATGCGCAGGGCCGCGGCGCCCAGGCTTTCGCCAATCGCGAAGCCGATGAAGCAGGGGCCCGCATAAGTGGCGGGGACGAATAGAAGGATACACAGCATGATGAGCAGCTCGACCGAGATCAGCGCCATGCCGATGCTCATGCCGGCCTTGAGCGGAATCGCAAAACATGGATACGGCTTGCCGCGCAAGCCTGCGAACGCCGTCCGCGAGTTCGCAAAGGTGTTGACGCGAATGCCAAACCACGCCACGCCGTAGCTGCCCGCGATGCCGACCAGCGAGAACGCCAAAATGATGGGCAGCGTAACCGCAACATTTCCTACCGGCGCCAGAAATCCGAAGTACAGCGAGATGATGACCGCGATGAAAACCCAGAGCAGAAGAATGAACTTACCCTGCGTGATCAGATAGGTTTTGCAGGTCTCATAGATCAGTTCGGACATCTCCCGCATGGTGCGATGAACGGGCAGATTCTTCAACTGCACATAAATAATCAATCCGAACAACAGGCCGGCGGCGCAGAACAGCAATCCCACCGTCAGAAGGGCATGTCCGTTCAGGCCGAAGAAGTGCGCGAAACTTACGCTCGACAAATCCGGCAGCGTCAGGTTGGCCTCTCCTCCGCCGGCCGCATGTTCCGGCTGGGCAAATGCGAATGTGGGAAGCAGCAGGCCCACAACACCCGCCACGGTCTTGTATTGCCTTTTCAGCAACGCCCCGGCGCGCTCCGTGATAGCGGCCGCCATGCCCTGCCTGTCGGGCGTCCCGCTGCCCGATCCTGCCTGACGTGCGAAAAAAACGGCAAAAACGAGCGATAACACGCTCATGCCGAGAAAGAAGTACACCCCGTACATCGCTGTCACATATCCTCCAAGGTTATGGTTTCAAGCCGTTCGAGAAACGACCCCCAAAAAGGCGGGGAAATCCACCCGGAAGGGTACCATCCGTACCCACCTCTGTCGAGTGATTGCAGTCACAGGGTGGAGCGAGGCATTCTTAGAAGGCAACTCGCTGTTAAGCCAGAAGATATACATTACGGAGTAGAAGACAAACGGAATGACTTCATCCACGCTGCTCACACCCCGGCAGGCCGCAGAGAAACTCGGTATTAGCTATCCGGCACTCAAACACTGGATCCTGGCAGGACGCATCCGAACCATCAAAACTCCGGGCGGGCACCACCGCGTACCGCTGGAGGCTTTGGATGAGTTTTTGCCTCACGGGGTCGCCCAGCCCGGGGCGGCGCGCATCAGCGGGCGCAACCAGTTATTGGGAACCGTGACCGAGGTGACCATCGACGGGCTGCTTGCCAAGGTGGTGCTTTCGCTGGGGACCCAGCGGGTCACGGCCATCATCACCGCCGACAGCGCTCGCGACCTGGCTCTGAAACCCGGCGACCAGGCGCTCGCGCTCATTAAGGCCACGGAAGTGATGATCGGAAAGCCGTAAAGATAGAGATAAGAGAACAGAGATCAGAGAACAGAATCAGAGATCCTGACCCCTGTTCTCTTTTCTCTTTTCTCTTCACTCAACCGGCACTTCGATCTTGTCGCCGGGCAGCGCTATCTGCAGGTTCTGCACGCCGGGATCGCGTGCCTTGCCGCCGGGCAGGGGATGCAATTTGAAAAGCACCAGCACGTTTCGATCGGGAGAATCGTAGGCGTGAAAGAGGGCCACCTGCTCGAGCGAGTAGCGGCTGTGCAGATCCTCGAGGGTGCCCGGATCCACGACGTTCCAGGTCGCGAACCAGCCCGGATCGTACACCTTGAGCTTCGACACCAGGTCCTGCGTGCCGAAATCGTCGCAGATGGTGGGCAGATGGGTCACCATCGAGATTTCGTCGCCGCTGGTCGACAAGAGAAGACGCTTTCCGTTGGCATGCTGGTCGATGTACCGCGTCAGCTTCTGCGCGGCGGGTACGAACGTGTATTCAGGATGAAACACGAGCGCCAGCGTCCATTCGGCATTCAGACAGATGGCGATGAGTGCCCCGAGGAGCAACGAACCGCCCAGCCATGCGGCGCCCAATCGCTTCCATGCAGGCCGCGAGTCTGGAGGATAATCCTGGGTGCCCCACCCTCGCGACGTTTTTGTTTTTGTCGCTAGGGTGGGGTCCCACGGAACCTGAGAAGACAAAACCGGTAACAGCGCCTCAATTCCCATCGCCAGTACAAAAAACGAAAAGAACGCCACCACCGTGTAGTAACGCGGCTGAGGATGGTTCTGATAGGTCATGAACAGAATCCAGCCCGCCACGGCCAATAAGGATGAGCAGAAGACCGGGTCCCGCCGCAGGGCCCGGCTCCAGCAACTGCGCCATGCCGGCAGCGCGCCTACCACCACAATCCCGGCCAGCGGAATGAGGATATGGCCGGCCCACAGTGCTCCCCGCAGCGACCACCAGAAACTGAGAAGCGGCCAATAAAACTCGGTCGGCTTCTGGTACTTGTTCACGAAGAGCAGGTACTGATAATCGCGCATCAATCCGAAGTGGACGATCAGCGCCATCCACAGCCCAAATGTGATCGCAGCAGTTCCGAGGGCCGCCAGGGCGCAACGGATCGCCATCTTGCGCTGATGCCACAAGGGTACGATGGTCGCCCATCCAATGGCCGGCAACAGGAACACGGCATTTACCTTGGTGAGCATCATGAACGTGAACAGCAGCCCGATGACAACCGATACCGCAACCGGCCGCCGGAATCGGGGAAGCCGGACCGCCAGGTTCAAAGCGGCAAGAAAGACCGCTGTCAGGAGCGGCTCAAGAATCGCCAGCCGGCAAAAGCAGAAAAGGAATGGGCTGGTGACCAGGAGGGTAACGCCGAGAAGCGCCATCCAGCGCGATCCACGTGCGCGCAGAAACAGATAGCTGAGGGCAAGATTGGCGAAGAAAAAAAACACCGCCAGCCCCCGCGCAGCTTCAATCGTCACGCCCGTGAACCCGAACACCACCCATTCCAGAAGCGGCCACACGGGTACGGCCGCGGCGGGATTGAAATCGCCGGGAATATACCAGTGGCCGAACAAGTGCGCCCGTACCGCCGCATTGCCCCACCAGCCCTCATCGGTGTACTTGGCAAAATCGAAAATCCAGGGCGTGTTGTTAGGGAAATCGGCGCCCAGATGGAGAGCGTGCAACAGGGCGAAGGCGCAAATCAGGATGAGCCATACCGGATAGCCCCAACGCTTGAGGCGAACCTGCAAGGCGTGCGCTTGTTCCGTTTTTGACGCCCGGGGTCCCTGGGCAATTCCCGTAGGGCTCAATGCATTCCCCATCCTAATTTCCCGGCGGCTGGTTGTAGTACGCCGCGTTGGTTCGCACCGTCAAGCCTGGCTGGCTCACCTGTACTTTCAGGTCGTGATACTCGTCGGCGTGCTGGGCCGGGGGAGGATCGAACGACAAGCGGTAGAACGCATTCGCGTCTGCAAGGCACTTGTTGATCTGCGCGGTAAGATCGTTATCCGGGCCAAGGATGCGCCCGCCCGTGTTGGTGACCAGAACCTTCAATCCCAGGTTGCCGATGTCGGCCTGTTGCTGTGTCGCTACAGGCTTCAGAAAGGCCTTGTAGAGCAGGGCGCGACCGGGACCTCCTCCCAAGCTCGAGTCCTGGGGCGCCGCGCTATATACCACGATGCGTGCCTCGCGCAGGCGGTTGGTAAGTTCGACGATCACATCGAAATACCGGCGCCGATCCTGCTCGCTGAACTTAAAGTTCTGGCTCTGCAGCATCGGCCAGCCGGGCCCCACCCAGATGAGCAGCTTTCTCCCCGGCTGCCGGGCCTGGTTTTCGGCGATCGCTGCCATCTGGTGAACCGAGATCTGGGTGCGCTCCAGCGCTCCCTCACCCCCCATGGCAGGATTGATCGAGCTGATGTGGGGCTTGATCTGATTGAGTACGTTCAGCAACGCGTTACCGTCGGTTGAAGGCCGCGGCTGGATCTTTAGCCCCGCCTCGGTAAGCAAGATGATGGAAACGGGCTGCGCCAGGCGCCCGCCATTCTGGCGCAGAAAATCGCCGATCTGCGACTTCACGAATGACACCTGCGAAAACGGCAGGTTCAATTCGTCGATCAGCAGGATTACTTCCACCGGCGGATCGGACCGCACGGTGGCCCCGTCGAATGACCGGAAAGTCTTGATCTTCGCCGGCCGATCGTTATCCAGCAGTTTGAAATCCGATGGTTCGAGGCCGGTGACCGGCTTGCCCGCGCCGTCGTTCACCAGCACATCGAGAAAGAGATGGCCCTCCGGCGAGACCGGTGAGGGCGGTTTTGGCGGAGGGCGATGAACCAGGGTCGGGTCCGCGCCGCCTGCGCCTGGAGCCGGAGGAACCTGCGCGCCTGCCCCCGCCACGCCGAAAACAAGCAGCATCGACAACGCACAACTGTACCCGCGCGGACCCATACGGTCTCCTTCGATCTGACAAGGACTGAAACCCGATTATCGCCCATTTGACGCGAATCGGTGTTCAGGAACTCTACTTGATCTCCCACTCGATACGCCACGCGACAACGTCCGGCGCCCCGTCCCGTGCGCCTTCGCCGAATAAACAAGGTGGCCTCCGGCGAACGTATACAGCCGCGCCTGCCGGTTCCGAGGTAATTCGGCTTTCGCAGGGCTAAAGTGTTTGGGTAAGAACTGGACCTTCGCGCTGACTTGCTGACTCGCTATGCCGCGCAGCGGCGCTGACTTGCTGTTTTTGTCATCAAAAATAGCCGATTCCACGCCCGGAACGAGTTCTCACACACACTCTAAAGCCCAGGACCTTTGATTGACGCTTTTTCCGCCACGACCGAAGTCATGCCCGGTTACAAAGCCCTGTCCGGGATACAGCATTGCAAAACTCGGTCTAAATCGATCAATCGGGCGGGATAGCACCGATTCTCTCGCATTCGGACCGGACGCGAGCAAAAACTGGGATAAGATAAGGTCCATCCCTGGTCTTTCCAAAGGCAGTTCCCATGGTTTTACGCCCTTCCGGCACCCTGCGTGCATTGTGCTTTTCCATACTCGTCTGCGTCGGCTCCCTGCCGGCTCCCGGCCAGGAACCCTCCTGGAACGTCACTGGTCCGGCCTTCAGCGGCTCGGTGGAGGAACTGCAGGCGGCGGCCGCCAAAGTTCCCGCCGAAAAATTTATGGAAGCCACCGTCCTGTTCGAACGCGATGCGTACAGCTTCGACTCCGACGGTCGCTCCACGTACAGGCACTCCATTGTTTACCGGATTGAGACCGAAGCCGGCGTCGAGGATTGGGCGGAAACGCGTTCGCAATGGGAGCCGTGGTACCAGAACCAGCCGGAGATCCTCGCCCGCGTGATCGGAACCGATGGCAAGGTCAGCACGCTCGACCCCAAGACCATCACCGACGGGCCGGCCAACGAAGACAGCGAAGACACCTACACCGATGCCCGGGTGCGCAAGGCGCCGCTTCCCGGATTGGCGGTGGGGGTCATCGTGGAAGAGGAGACGACCCTCACCGATAAGCAGCCATTCTTTTCCGGCGGCGGCGTCTACCGCGATGCCTTTTCGCGCTCCGTTCCCATCGTCCACTGCGAGTTGCTCGTCGATGTCCCGGAAAGGACGAAGCTCCAGTATCGCGCCCACCTGCTGCCCAACCTGAAGATCACCGACAATACGGCGGACGGCACGCGCCACCTGCGCTTTGTCCAGGAGTACATGAAGGCGCAGGCCGACTCCGACATCAGCCTGCCGACCCACAATCTCGCCGGGCCGATGATCGAGTTCTCCACCGGCGAATCGTGGGCCGCGGTGGCCGCCGCCTACAGGCAGCTTGCCGAAGCGCACATCGATCCCGACAAGGTGAAATCGCTCCTGCCCGCGGCCGGCGCCGACCGCAAAGAAACCATCGAGCGCATTGTGGCCCGTCTGCACAAGGACATTCGTTACACCGGCCTCGAGTTCGGCGAAGCCGCCCTGCAGCCGGCCACCGCCGCCGAGGTCCTCAAGCGCCACTACGGCGACTGCAAGGATAAGGCGGCTTTCCTGGTGGCGCTGTTGCGTGCCGCCGGAATTCCGGCCCATGTGGCGCTGCTCGACACCGGCCCGGGCATGGATGTGAATCCCGGCCTGCCGGGAATGAACGAATTCGACCACGCCATTGTGTACGTGCCCACCCCGCCATCCGGAGGCGACCCCATTTGGATCGACGCCACCGCCGAATACTCCCAGGTGGGATCGCTGCCGTCGATGGATGAAAACCGCCTCGCGCTCATCATCGCCGATGGAACAACTGCCCTCACCCCGACGCCCCAGCCCAGGCCCGAAGATGACCAGCTCACCGAATTGCGCGAAGTGGTCATGGCCGAGTACGGATCGGCGCATATCACCGAGACTTCCCTCACCCACGGCGAGATCGACGCCTCTTACCGCTCCGACTTTGGCGAATCGGAGACCCGTGAGAAGAAAGCCAACCTCGAGAAGTACGCCAAGGAGGAGTACCTGGCCAAGTCCCTGGACGTGACCCATGGAGAAGGCAAGGATCTGACCAGACCGTTCGCCCTCAAGCTCGACATGAACGAAGCCAAGCGCGGCAACACGCTGATGGACGATGCCGCCGTGGCGATTCCATTTTCGGAGATTTTTGCCCGCCTGCCGCAGTGGTTCAGAACCGATCCCCGGGTAAAGGGCGAAAAGCTCACGCCCCAGCAGGAAGAGAACCGCAAACACGCCATCGAGGCGCGGCTGACCGACTACGACGTGCATCCCTTCGTGACGGAATGGCGCTACGCCATCACGCCTCCGGCTGGGTTTGTGCTGCGCGCGCTGCCCGAAGACAAGACCACTGCCATGGGTCCGGCCAAATTGGCCCAGCACTACGAGACCGACCAGCGGGGGATCATCCACGCCGTACTCCGCTTCGATACCGGCAACCCGCGCTACACGGTGGACGAAGCGCTCGCCCTGCGCGACGCGGTCCTCGACTCCTATAAGCAGGACATGATTGTGATCATGTTCGACCAGGCGGGGTCGAAGCTGGTGGCCGCCGGCAAAACCCGCGAAGCTCTCGCCGCCGACCGCGCGCTGATCGAAAAGCATCCCAAAGAAGCCTTGCATCACGCCCAGATTGCCTACGCCTTTCTGCAGGCAGGCTTGGGTGGCAAGGCGCGGCTGGAAGCCGAACAGGCAACCAAGCTGGATCCCACTTCGGCGGTGGGATTCAAGGCCCTGGGCTGGATCTGCCAGTTCAACGAGATCGGCGTGCAATACGCGCGTGGATTCGACCGCGATTGCTCAGTGAAGGCTTACAAGCGCGCGCTCGAACTCGATCCCGACGACTCCTACACCGCGATCAACCTGGCCATCATCCAGGAATACGATGGCGACGGCGAACGCTACAGCGCCGATGCCCACCTGGCCGACGCCATTGCCCAGTATCGGGCGGTCAAGGAGAAAGACAAATCGGTTGGCGATCAATACGACGACAACATTCTGTTCGACCTGCTCTACAGCGGAAAGTACAGGGAACTTCTCACCGAGATAGAGAAGCTGCCTTCGACTGTAGCCCGAGAGGGACTGGCCATCTCCGCGGCCGTGGCGACGGAGGGCGGCGACGAGGGAGTCGCGGCCGGCATCGCTCGCGCCGATCACGTGTCTGCTGGAGTGCAGGAGAGAATCTCCGCCCTGTCCACGGCGGGACAACAACTCCTGCACCTGCGCCTCTACCCCGAGGCCGCCGGCATTCTTTCCGCCGCGGTCGAGGGCCAAAGCAATTCCGCCGCCCTGGCCCAGCAGATTGCCGTGTTCAAGACACTCACTCCGTGGAAGCGGGAGTTCCTGCCGGCAAGCGATCCGCGCAGCCCCGTGCAGCGCATGTTTATGGCGGTGATGACCGGGGCGTTCACGGAAAAGATGACCGGCGAGATCATGACCCGCCACGCCTACGGCTCCGACCTCGAATGGCAGAGAAGCCTGGAAAAAGGCGCCGAGACCCGCGGCCTGTTCCACACCATTGCCGCCCAGAGTTTTCTGGGTGCCGCAACGCGCCATCTTTGACTGCCCTGAAAATTGGCTTCCCAAACCACACTGTTCGAACTGAGCACGCACTGAGTTCCCGGAGGGAACGCAAGAAAATAGCCCAGGGTGAAACCCTGGGATAGCGCGCCATATGAAACCCCAGTCCCATAGGGACGTAAGAACGGACCCATTTTCATGTTTTCTGGGTGCCGCAACGCGCCATCTTTGACTGCGGTTGCTTTTCGTAACTTCCGCATCGGCGGTGACACGCCCAGAACCTCGAAAATAGCTTAGAGAAGCGCCCTGACCATGAACGGTGTCGAAGAGAAAGTCGCTAGGATATTCTTCCTAAGGGGTTGAGATGCGCGCGCTGGCAGTTTTGCTCCCGTTGGCTGGATTCGTGCTTCCCGCGTTTGGGGCAAGACGGGTCACGGCTGGGGAGTTGGAGCAGACGCTTGCTGCAGCGCACAATTTGCCGGATGCGGAGATTGCGAGGCAGTTGTCGGATCTCGAATTGACCGAACGGTTGAGCCGGACCCGACTCGATCGACTGGAAACGGACATACCCGGAGAGAAAGCGCGCCAGGCACTCATGATTTTGGCGGATACGTCGGCCTTTCTTGATCCTCCCGCAGCGGAGATTCTCGCCCAACCCGCCCCGGACGAGGCCGCGCAGCGCAAGATGTTGGCTCTGACCGTGAATTACGTTACGCAGACGCTTCACCAGTTGCCTAATTTCTTTGCCACACGAGTTACCAGCAGTTTTGAAGATTCGCCGGCAGTGACGATGCCGGGCGCGATCAACGCAGCTTACCAGCCAATTCATCTCGTTGGCGATTCCAATGTCACGGTGACTTTCCGTGACGGTCACGAGGTAGTGGAGAAGAGCAACTTCGATCCACGGGTGCGACCGCTGACCACTGCGGGTGTGTTTGGGCCGATCCTTGGCACGGTAGTTGTAGATGCAGCTCGGAGCAAGCTGGCATGGAGCCACTGGGAACAGGGCCAAACCGGTCTCCAGGCAGTTTTCAGTTACGAAGTGCCAAAAGAAAACTCTCATTACACGCTTACGTACGACTCGATTCCTACCAATAACCCCTGCTCCACCACTCCACAAACCTTCAGCGAGGTCGTCGCCTATCACGGAGAGATGGCCATCGATCCTGAGAGCGGAACGATCGTTCGACTGACGCTGTTGGCGGACATGAAACCGGATGAATTCACGGTCAACTCGGGCATTGAGGTGGAATACGGACAGGTCAGTATCGGCGGCAAAGACTACTTCTTGCCGACCAGGAGCGTCACCACTTCGCTTGCGCATCCTCTCCTTGTCCATGGGGGATGGGGGCACGGGCAAGGCTGTCCTACGCTTGCCGTTATGCCGGGCCGTCAGAGATCGCTGAACGATGTGGTATTCGACAACTATCACGTCTTCCGGAGTGATGCGCGAATCGTGCCTTAACACGTCGTGGTGTCAGTCAAGCTTGTAGGGATGCAACACCCGAAGGTCACATGCTTTTGCTCTTGGATTGCCGGGGCCTGCCGGGTGAGCGTCGCCGCTCGAATCACTTGAACCATTCATCCAAAACCCAATAGTTTTGGTCGAGTTGTGGGCGATCCGGAAGTTATGAATTTCTTGAACCTATTCTGGACATCGGCGGTTGCAAGAACAACCGCAGATCCTTCGACTCCGGTCGCCCCGGCGACCTTCGCTCAGGATGACAAATCTCGAAGTGAGCGCGATAAAGCAGGTTGCGGGCGGGAGAGTCGCCCCGGGGAGTTTCACCCCGAGGCGCTCGCAGAACCGTACGTGACACTCTCGCGTCATACGGCTCCCATCAAGGAGCCACCGCGCATCCTGGTCCAGTGTGCGAAGAGATTTGGGGAACGACGGGAGACCGTCGCGACCCAGTGCCTTGCACGGCGGACATGATTGCGCAGCTTCTTGTATTTCTGTCTGGCCCAGTCGACCAGTTCGAAGTCCAGTTGGCGGATCACCGAGTAAAGCCCTGTACGGTAATACCTTCCGTAGTATTGGAACCAGCCGCGGATAATCGGATCGTAGAGGCGGGACAGATCTTCCAAAGACTGGTGGCTGCAGTGTCGCAGTCGCCAGTTCCGGATGGTCTCCCGCATCGACTTGGCAGCTTTGGTTGAGACTGCAGGACTGAAATTGGCGAAGACTTTTCCGTTGCGATTGATCGACTCTCTTGGACGGAATTCATAGCCGAGAAAATCGAACTTCTCATCGGTGTGCCTTCCCTTCCGCCTATCATCCTTGCAATAGATGATCCGCGTCTTCTCCGGGTGGAGTTCCAGCCCACAGTCCGACAACCGCTTTGCAACTGCCTTCCGAATCATTTCGGCCTGCTTCTCCGTTCTGCAGTGCACGATGGCGTCATCGGCGTACCGCTCAAATGGAATCTGAGGAAAGTTCGCCGCCATCCACCGATCAAACGCATAATGCAGAAACAGGTTGGCCAGCAGTGGACTGATCACGCCGCCCTGCGGCGTGCCGTTCTGGCGCAGAATGAGTTGCCCGTTCTCTTGTTCCACTGGCGCTTTCAGCCAGCGTTCGATATAGAGAACCATCCACCGCTGCGATGCGTGTTTCTTCACCGCCCGCAGAAGTAGATTTTGATCCAGGTTGTCGAAGAAGGCTTTGATGTCCAGGTCCAAAACCCAGTCATGTCGCCAACACCGCTGCCGGGCCTGACCCACTGCGTCCAGCGCTGATTTTCCCGGCCGATAGCCGTAAGAATCAGGATGGAAATGTGGATCAACCTCCGGTTCCAGCCGTGCCTTCACAACCTGTTGTGCAATTCGATCCGCCACAGTTGGAATGCCCAGACTTCTTTCTCCGCCACTCTTCTTCGGTATCTTCACTGTCCTGACTGGCGGTGGAAAGTAGCTGCCCGACGACATTCGATTCCAGATCCTGTAAAGATTCTTCTTCAGTCTCTTTTCAAAATCCTCGATCGTCTGTCCATCGATGCCTGCCGATCCCTTGTTCGACTTCACTCTCTGATACGCTTCCCAGACCTCTTGCTTCGAAATACAAAACGGCTTTGCCTCATTCATCGGGCTCCTCCCATTGCTGGTTGGCTCGTCGAATCAGGCTCCTCGACACAGCGCCTTGGCTCCATCCCTTTATCGGGGACTTCATCGCTACTACACGCTGTCCCGTCCCTGCGATCACGCATCCGTACTCTCGCCCTCATGGGTTCGCCACTTGTGGCTTCTCCGTTAACATCGTGATCGCAGGTTCCCATGTTCCGCTTATCCGCCTCATGGCAAGCTCAGGCCACCTCTCATGCCGGATGCCGCTCCGCCCGTAAACAGGTGCCGTCGAAGCTTATCCCGCAGCCACAACCAAACCGCGGTTTTGACATCGTCTAATAGGTTTCGACACTTCAATAGTGGTTTCCTTGCAGTCCTCTTCTTGCCTGACACCTGACCCAGTCCTCGCTGGGCCTTTTCCTTCCGCGCTCACGACCATGGCTTTTGTCCACAGCCGCCGGAAGGCGGTTTGAAGCCCGCTCCTGTAAGCCGACTTCGAGGGGCCGACCCTCATCGGTTAAGCAGTTACGCACGGTCTGCTCTTGCGAGCTTCGCGTGCTCATGGCGCACAATTGTGGCCTACTCGTCCCTGATATGGTGTGACCTGTCAACATCTGCAAATCGCTGGGGTTGTTTTTGTCGTTGTACTTCGAGGACAAGGTCAGCAGCAGCCGTGGCAGGTAATGGCGACGATTGATCAAGCTGATATTCGCGGGTCGGAACCGCATGGTCATGATCCGTCGGGAGCTGCCTCTGACTTTGAACGCGAGTCCGGCTGAGCCTGTCGCAAAGGGACGCCGAGGATTCTCCTTCGTGCTTGCTCCGGCTGCGGCTGACCCTATCCTCGAATTGGATTGCGCTGTGCATCGATGCACTGTTTTTGCTTTTTCCTTATTTGGAAGGTTTTTGCTTTTGCTTTTCGGGTCCCGTCAAGCTGCCAGTTGTCGCGTGCAGGCTGATTCCGCCTTGATACCGATGGCCCAGATGAACCCCATCAGTTCGCGTCCAATCGCGGTCATGGTCTTTCTCCGGTCTTTGCCTGCTGCCATCAGCTTCATGTAGCGCTTGTGCAGGCGATTCTGCGCCTTCCATGCAATCTCGGTGATCTCTGCTGAGACCCCCTCCTGTCGTCTGCGTAGCTTGGCCCCTAGCCATGGCCGGTGTCGATAGCTCCAGGCCGATTCGACCACGATCCGCCTGAGGTGTGCGTTGCCGGTTTTGGTGATGCCGCCTTTTCGAATACGCTTGCCACTGGAGTCTTCGCTCGGAAATACGCCGCAATACCCCATCAACTTCCGCGCACTCTGGAAGCGGGAAGTGATGTTACCCAACTCGGCAGCAATCGTGACCGCCGAAATATGTGCCACGCCGCGCAATGCTTGCAGGCCCCGGATCACTTCCTGCACGGGCGCAGGTGCCAGCTTCACCGCGTCCACGATCATCTGTTCCAGGCGCTTGATTCGTTCTGACATATGGTGCACTTCGTTCAGACAGTCCAAAAACGTAGCTTCCTGTGCCGGCTGCGGGTAATGAACCTGCTGGATCCACTCCCAGTAACGTTCCGTCCACGCCTTCACTCCCAGCGGGGCGCGACGTCCGGTGCGTAAAAGAAACTTGGTCAGCCGGTGCCGAGCACGCAACTGATCCTGCTTGGCTGCCTCCCGCTGACGAACAAGATCACGCAAGGCTTCTGAGCCTTCATCCGGAACCCACACCGCCGTCAGATCGTCGGAGCGGTGACTGCGTGCCAACTTCAATGCATCGCGACGGTCAGTCTTCACGCGGTCTCCGCGCTTTTGCGGAACTAGCGTCGGCGCCACCACAGCGCACTCGACGCCCAGCTGCGCCAGTTGCCAGTACAGCACGAAACCTGTCGGACCGGCTTCATAGCAGGCCCGCAGTTGTTCAGCCGGACCAAGCTTCTTGATGAACTTCCGGATCGAGTCTTCGCGGTTGGCGATCGTGCCCAGGCTCCGAACCTCGCCATCCGGCTCAGCGACCGCAACCGCTATCGTTTCGGCGTGGACATCCAAACCCAAAAATCGTAACTTCTCTCTCATGACCGGTTCCCTCCGCATGTGGCTCTGGACTGTAGTTCGTCAAACAAACTCAGCCTAACCCACGACCAGCGCATCGAACCGGTCACACCATAATGACTTCGAAGCTTCTTCGCCCCAATTGAATACAGCCTTCTAGGCAAGCCCCTTCCGTGGATGAACCTGATCTGCGGCCTGCCCCGGGGCAAGCTGGGGAAACTCTCACCAACCAGCTTTTGTCAATCCGCCGAAAATCGCAACCGACCCTTAAATTATTGAAGAATCAGGTGAAATTCATCTCCGCCCTTTTGCATGTTTTATTCCCCGAAAAGCGCACCATTGAAATTGATTTACCTTGCTTTCCGATCTCCTGTTTTCAACTTCTCTGCTGGCGGCGAGCCGCTCCTAACTCCTTGTCTGAGAGAACTCTGCGGTCAAGCCCTTTCCTCCCAGAAACCTGCCCCGAAATTGCTTCTCTAACCTGCTGAAAACAGGTGACTTCCGTACAGAGTCCGGGGAGGGGGGTACCACGGGGGAAGGGGGAGGGCCACACGGATGGGTACGGGGTAGCGGAGCCCGTGCTGGATTTGGGATTGCGGTCCGATGGTCCCCCTAACACCGCCACCCACCCAATCGTCGAGGTCCAATCTACCCACCCGGCGGATGCGCGCACCCCGCGCGTCATCGCACAGTATCTCCAGCGGAACATCCGCTGGAGTCGATCATGTCCAATTTCCTGGTTCAATTCTCCAATGAGCTCGCCGACGCCGTGGAGCGCGCCGGCAAATCGATCATCACTGTACTGGAAGGCGGCCGTGAAGGAGTCAGCGGTACGGTGTGGCGCGACGGCATCGCCATTACCGCCGAGCACACCATTCGCGGACTCGATGAAGTGACAGTCCTGTTGCCCTCGGGCGCCAAGGCCAAGGCGCGCGTCGCCGGGCGCGATCACGGAACGGATATTGCCATTCTTGAAGTCCCCGGCGTTCCGGTCGTCTCCATCGCCGACGAATCGCAGTCGCGCGTGGGCGACATCGTGCTGGCCGTGGGGCGGCGCGAAGCCGAAGGCCTCGCCGCGACCTACGGGATGATCAGCGCTATTGGCGGCCCTTGGCGCACCTGGCATGGCGCGCGCGTGGATCGCTGGCTGCGCCTCGATCTGAATCCGTTCACCGGATTTTCCGGCGGGCCCATCGTGAATGCGCGCGGCGAAGCGGTGGGGATGGCGACGTCCGGCCCGCGCCGCACGGCGGTCAACATTCCCGCATCCACGGTGAATCGCGTCGTCGATCAGCTCGTGAAGCGGGGCCGGATTGCGCGCGGATATCTCGGAGTGGGCATGCAGCCGGTGGCCTTTCCCGAGGCAGCGCGGCAGCGCCTCGGGTTGGGCGCCGAACGCGGATTGCTGGTGGTGGCCGTGGCGGCCGGCAGCCCGGCCGAACAGGCGGGCATTCTGCTGGGCGACATCATCGTCACGGCCGAAGGCTCCTCGATTCAAGATATCCCGAGCCTCCAGCCGCTCCTGGACAGCGAGAACGTCGGAAGGGCAATTGCCATCGAGGTCGTGCGCGGCGGCCAAATGGTGAAGCTCTCTGTAACCGTGGCCGAAAAGCCAAAGAGCTAGAGGCAAGCTTTCAGCTTTCAGCTTTTAGCTTTTAGCTTTTAGCTTTTAGCTTTTAGCTTTTAGCTTTTAGCTTTTAGCTTTTAGCTTTTAGCTTTTAGCTTTTAGCTCTTAGCTCTTAGCTCTTAGCTCTTAGCTCTTAGCTCTTAGCTTTTAGCTCTTAGCTCTTAGCTCTTAGCTCTTAGCTTTTAGCTTTTAGCTTCTAACCACTCGCCACGATGTACTGACGGTCGGCAACTCGGAGCTTACCTCATGAATCCCCCCACTTCATCGGGCATCAGTATCGGGTATGCCGTGGGCTCCGTAGCCGCGTGGCTGCGGCAGATTACGGTGCGCATCAACGGGGCGCGCGGGACGCATGGCTCGGGCGTCATCTGGCTGCCGAAGGGAATCATCGTGACCAACGCGCACGTGGCGCATTCGCATGTGCACGAAATCGAGTTCGCCGACGGACGGAAAGCGCAGGGTAGGCTGCTGGCCCGGGATCCTGAGCGCGATCTCGCGGCGCTGGCGGTGAACGCGGCGTTTCTTCCCACGGCGTCGGTGCGCAGCGCCCGCGAATGCCGGGCGGGTGAAGTGGTGATGGCGGTCGGCAACCCGGTGGATGGAGAAGGCGCAGTGAGCCTCGGCATCATTCACCGGCCTGCAGGCAATCCGCCTTTTCTGTTTGCCGATATCCGCCTCGCGCCGGGCAATTCCGGCGGGCCGCTGGCCGACGCGCACGGCAATGTGATTGGGGTCAACAGCGCCGTCATCGATTCGCTGGGCTGCGCTGTCACCAGCGATACTGTGGACGAGTTTCTGAAGGCAGCGGGCATATCGAGGGCAACTTGATCCGCGTACTGGTCTGGGCGAAGTCGGCCATCACGCGCGCTGGACTGGAAGCCATCGTGCAGGCCGATGCGCGCTTCGAAGTCGCCGGCGCGGGCGGCCGGTCCGCCGATCTGCTCTCGGCACTGCGCGAGTTGGCGCCCGACGTCCTGCTGCTGGACCTGGCCGACAGCACGATCTCTCGCGTTCTGCCGGGCTTTGCCGATCAACCGGTCGCGCCGGCTGTCGTCGTTTTTGTCGACAGCATGACGCGCCTTGGCGTACTCCGGTTGCTGCAGGCGGGCGTGCGCGCGGTGCTCGCCCGCGACGCCCATCCGGGCGAAATCACCGCCGCTCTTCAGGCCGCGCACGACGGCCTGGCGGCGTTCTCTCCCGAAGTCCTGGATGTGCTGCTGCCCGCCTCGGCCGAGATGGCCTCCGAAGGCGATCTGCCGCCCGGCGAGCCGCTCACCGAACGCGAAAGCAGCGTGCTGGCGCTGATGGCCGAAGGCGCCGGCAACAAGGAGATCGCCGCCCGCCTGCAGATCTCCGAGCACACCGTGAAGTTCCACGTGAGCTCGATCCTGAGCAAGCTGGGCGCCGCCACCCGCACGGAAGCGGTTGCGCGCGGCTATAGGGAAGGGCTCATCCTGATGTGAGGCCCCTCCTCGCAGGCCCGTCCAAATTTCAAAATCTCTTATTGCCTTCCACATCGAATTGCGCCTACCATTGGGCTCAATCAGACAGCCCTGCCGTTTTCGCTCGCTTCAGGCGAGCAATACGACCCGTGATCGCGCCCGATCCGTGTGTGCGAGACCTCTCGCAGGTATCGCCGTATCGACCGGCTTTCCCGAGATTGCACCATGCTTGTTCTGCGTTACGCCTCGCTCAGATTCTCCGCTCTCTGCCTGCTGTTGATCATCGCTTCGACCCTGTCCGCCCAAAGCATCAGCCAGTTGCAAAAACTGGCCGCTTCCGGAGATCCGCAAGCGGAGTTCCGGCTGGGAATCCAATACGCGGCCGGGCAGGAGGTGCCCTTCGACATCGCCCAGGCGCTCTACTGGTACCGGAAAGCCGCCGAAAAAGGCGTGGGCGAGGCCGAGTACAACCTCGCCGTCGCGTACCACAACGGACTCGGCGTGGCCAAAGATGAAGCCGAATCGATGCGCTGGTATGCGCGGGCGGCAGATCACGGGGTTCCGGACGCGGAATTCACCCTGGGACACGCCTATGAAACCGGCAGCGGCGTGCCCCGGAACAAGGCCACCGCGATTGCCTGGTATCGCAGAGCCGAGGAAAAGAACCGTTATCCCTCGGCGGAACTGGCTCTGGGCGATATGTACGCCAGCGGCCAGGGGGCTGCCAAAGACGCCGCCGAAGCGATGCGCTGGTATCGGAAAGCCGCCGAGGCGGGCAACCTTGTTGCCCAGTGCAGGCTGGCCGGCGGCTATCTTTTCGGGATTGGCGTCCCCGCCGATTCCGCCCAGGCCGCTGCGTGGTTCCACAAGGCTGCCGCACAGGGCGTCACTTTCGCCCAGTACGAACTGGGCAGCATGTACGAGTCAGGCGAAGGCGTCAGCCAGGACTACGCCGAAGCCTACTTCTGGATGTCGCTGGCTGCGAGCCTGGAAATTCGCCCCGCCAAACGCGACGAGATTGCCGAACGGCGCGATAATGCCGGCTCGCACCTGACCGAAGCCGGGCTGGTGGAGACGCGCGAACGGGTTCGCAAGTGGGCCGCGGAGCATCCGGCCAGCCAGTAGCCTGGGTGGGATCTACTCGTACGCCAGAGCCTCAATGGGGTCCTTGCGCGAAGCCATCCAGGCCGGGTAAAGGGCCCCCAGCAGCGACCCGGCAAAGGCAATCGCGGCGCCCTGGGCAATCCAATGCGCGATGATCTCGAAATGCTGCGTAGGGAAGACGTGATAAAGCAGCACGCGTACGCCGTAAGTACCAGCGATACCGAGCAGCACTCCGGCCACTGCCAGCACCGCGGTCTCGCGCAGGACCACTCCCATGATGTCCAGTTTGGAGGCGCCCATCGACTTGAGAATGCCGATCTCGCGGGTGCGCTCCAGGACCGCCGTGTACATCGACTGAAAGATCACCAGGAACCCGACGATCACGGCGATGCCGGTGACGATGTTCAAGGCAACGTTGAACCCGGGAAGCTTTTCCGGGGTCATCATCGATAGCCACTCATGCATGGTCCACACGGGGTAGTCGGCGAGGCCGCGGACGTTATGGATCTCGTCGATCACTGCCTGATCGTTGGCCGGGTCGTCGGTCTTGATATAGAAGATGGAAGCATGGCCGGCCGAGCCGGTGAGTTCTCCCATGGTGTCGAGGGGCAGGAGCTTGCGGCCGCCCTTTCCGGCTTCGACGATGCCCGAAATGCGAAAGTCGTGATTGTAAATTTGGATCTTGTCGCCGACGTGGTAGCCGCCCCTCTTGCTGCGGGCAAACACGTCATCGATGATCGCGTCGTAAGGCCCCTGAAACGGTCCACCCTCTACAAATGTGAACGGACGCAGAGCATCGAAGCTTGGATAATCGATCCCGAAAATGGTCTCGACGGAGCTGCCCATTGAGAATTGGGCATTTACAGGCGAAACCACCGTGATGTGCGGCAGCCGGCGCAATACATCAGCCAGCTTCACAGACATGCTCGCTCCGCCCATGTTGATGGCCGAGGAATTGGAGGGGCGCATCATCAAATCGGCGCCAATGCCGTTGGTGCGTGACCTGGTGTCGTTGAGCATGCCCATAAAGATGCCCACGATGGAGAGAATCATCATCACTTCAATGGCCACGGCCAGGACGCTGATAAGCGAGCGCACCGGCCGGTGAAGCAGATTGGCGAACACCAGTTTGTTCATTCTCAGCCCAACTCCGGAGGGCGGACACGGGCCCTTTATCTCAGCCTATCAGCGACTCCCCAGCTTCCCTGCACCCCCGTTACTTGGCAGGCATCTATTACCCCAGGAGAGGGTAACTGAGGTACCAACGTTACTACCTGTTCCCAGACCGGGACCCATTACCAACGAGTCTGAAAGTGTGGTAAAAACCAGAAAAGACTGATGGTTTGCCTTTGACTAACGATAAGCATAGGTGTATTGTGAGGACAAATTTCACCTAGATTATTGCCGGTTTGGACTTGAGCGATGGGAAGCTTTGGCGAAGGTCACGGAGGGCACCGCACCGGGATGTAGACCTGGCCCTCGGCGATGTGACCGAGCGGCCCGAAGCCCGGCGAGATCGACGCAGCCGGGCTGGCGTGTGCGCCTCGCCACCCACCAGGCGGCGCTGGATCTGGTCGTCCTGGAGCCGCGCGCCGCCCTCGCGCGCAGTCGTTCGCCGCGACCCGGATCGCCGCGGCGATGTTCGCCGGGCCGTCCGGTCCGGCCAGCGACGGGTTGCGCATGGCCCCGGTCACGACGACCGGGGCGTCGGAGGCCACCAGCAGGTCGAGCAGGTAGGCGGTCTCCTCGATCGTGTCCGTGCCCTGGATCACCACCGCACCGGCGACGCCGTCGCCCACTGCGGCGCTGATCGCGTCCGCCAGGCCGAACAGGTCGCCGAACGACAGCGAGGCACCGGGCTTGTTCGCCACATCCTGCACTCTGAGCTCCACGCCCGAGTCGTCCAGGCCGGGGACCGCTGCAAGCAGATCGGACGCCGACAGGGTCGGTGCGGCTCCTTGACCCGGTGCGGCGTGCATGGCGATGGTGCCGCCGAGGGTGAACACCGCGACGCGCGGCTTAGCCGGAGTTCCCATCAGCGATCTCCCCTTCGGCCGTCATCCGGCGTCACCCTCGCCAGCCTGGCCCAACTACATGTCGCCGGAGCAGGTGAAAGGCGAGCCCACCGATCCACGCTCCGATCTCTATTCAGTTGGCATCTGCCTTTACGAAATGGTGACCGGCAAAAAACCTTTCATGGCGGGCAGCGACTATTCCATCATGACCGCTCACGTGAACGAGGCGGCGCGGCCACCCATCGAACTTCAACCCGAACTTCCGGCCGCGCTCAATCAGATTATCCTGATGGCGATCGCCAAAGATCCGTCCCAGCGTTTCCAGACTGCTGCCGCATTTCGCAACGCGCTAAACAGTGTGCCAGACCATGCGCGTGGGGTATCGCCGACGGAAGTCGCCGCCGCGACAAGCGCTCCCGCCGCCTCGACCGCCAGCATGAGCAGTTTTCAATCTCCCGCCATGCCCGTAAGCCAGACTGCAACCGTTGTGGCTGCTCCAGGAAGCACTCAACCTGTGCCAATGCCCAATGCTCCAGTGCCGCCTCCACCCTCCACCGGTCATCGTGGTTTGTACATGACCTTGGGCGCACTGATCGTATTTGTGGGATTAGTGGTAGCCGGAATTTATCTTCCGAGAAGAGGGAAAGCCGCCGACGATCAAACCCACAAGACGGCACCCGTGCCCGCACCCGCACCCGTTGAGCCTGCACCTGTCACTCCAGTCGCGAGAATCCGGTCCCTGAACCTCCGCCACAGCCACAGGCACCGGTTGTGCTGGCCAAGGGTGGCGGCAAAATGCGCTCCCGCCAAACTGAAAGCCAAGGTGAGAGCGACGGATCCGCTGCAAAACAGCTAGAGGAACTTCAGGACGAAATCGATCATCTCGCAGCGCGCGTCGCATCGGCCAATGCTAGCGTGGACCGTCTGAAGCAAGAGCAAGCGGCCTCGGGCTTTGGCCTGCGCGGGGACATGGCCGAGCGCCAGGAAAGCATGAAAATCAATCTCTCCCGCGCCCAAGATGCTGCCGAACACAGCGATACCGCCAAGGCGAAGAAATATTACGACCGCACCACCGCTGACCTCGAGGCGCTCGAGAGTTTTCTCGGCCGCTGAGACCGGCAGGCGCGCGGCGATGGTTTGACAGCGGCCACAAACCTTCCTAGGCTGAAGCGATGGAAGTACGTCTGCAACCCGAAAAGGAAGCGCAACTTGCCCAAATCGCGGCCCAGCGAGGCCTGAATACCGACGAACTGGCGCAGCAGGTCCTGAGCCGATATTTGGAGGACGACATCCGCTTCGTCGAGGCGGTGAATGTTGGCTTGGCGGCCGCTGATCGTGGGGAGTTTGTGGAGCACGACGAAGTCGG
>CAVREL010000087.1:0-10375 GCA_963720105.1 uncultured Acidobacteriota bacterium
GAGCCGTGACCCGCGAAAGTGTGGCCATCAGCTCCCGCCGCGCGTCCGGCAGCACCAGGTCCCCCGACTACGTGGTCGTCGTCAGTGCCAGCGACTGGGTCAAGGAGCACTTCCCGGCCGCGGGGGCCAACCTGTGGGACGCCCTGCATACCGGCGAAGACCGCCACCGCGACCCAAGCCCGACCTGGAAGCCGAACCATGATCCCGACCCGGAAGTGACCGCCATGACCTTGACCATCAACGACACCACGATGACTAGCGATCAGACCGCCCACACCCCCGACGCCGGACGTGACCTCCACCAAGGACACCGGCTCTGGCCCCACATCCAGGGCTGGGCCGCCGAACTTCGGCCTGACCGGACATGACGCGGTCGCGCGAGTATCCCAGCCGCCCGGCGACATCAGGAGCCAGCAGAAGCAAGACGGCGAACGGCCCGACCCGGATGCGGCTGAGTGACCAGCCAGCACGATCCGCGTCGCAACGCGGATGACAGGATGATGGAGCCGCCCGGCCCATTCGCGGCTAGGGACAGACGATGAGCCGCCCGCCAGACCCGGCCATCCCTCCGCCAGAAACCGCCGGGCAGACCCGGTGGACCACTGACAGGTTGATCAGCATCGGGGATATCCGCAATCTCTTCAAGCTCGGCCGGACCGCAGCCTACGAGCTGACGCATCGCCCGGAATTCCCCGAACCGGTTCCGGTCTCGTCGCGCTGCTACCGGTGGTGGGCCAGTGAGGTAGACGCGTACGCAGCCACCCTTCGCCTCAAGCGCTCACAGCAGTCTGTCGGCGCTACCCAGCGGGCGACGAAGCCGAACGCCTCGCATCGGGCAACGCCGCCGCGCCGCATAACCGGGAAGGTACGCGCCGCCCGCAACCGCAAGGAAACATCGTGACTGCTCCCGGCATGCCCGGCCAGACGGCAAGCCGTGTGGTGGTGGAGTTGGAGTGCGGGGTGACGGTGTACCCGGCGCGGGGGGCGGGGGGCCGGTGGCGGGCGGTCTGGTACGAGAACGGGCGCGCGGCGGCAGTGCGAGGCGGCGACCGAGGACCGGCTGGCGGCCAGGCTGGAGAAGGTCACCGAGCGGCTGATGGCCGACGCGCCGAACCTGGAACGGCCCGGCGCGGACCTGATCGCCTGGTACCTGTCCCCCGCCCGGCACCCGGCGGGCAGGCCGTGGTCGGCCAAGCACGCCGACACCCAGCGGCGGCTGTGCGAGCGGTTCGTGGCCCCGGTCATCGCCGCGATCACCTGCCAGGACATCAAGGTCGCCGACATGCAGCAGGCGGTCAACGCCGCGCCCACCGCGGGCGAGGGCGCCCGGCTGCACCGGTGCCTGTCGGCCATGGTCACCGCCGGGATCACCGGCGGGTACCTGACCAACCCGCGGCTGCGGGAGGTGCACTGGCAGGCCGGGAACCGGCCCGCGCCCGGCCCGCAGGTCAGCATGCAAGGCGAGTCCGCGCAGTTCGTCGACCCCTCCGAGATCCCCGCCGCCGCTGACGTCGCCCGGCTCGGCCAGGCCCTGGCCGCCGGACGGCGCGGGGACCTGCACGAGCTGATGGCCAACACCGCGGCCTACACCGGGCTGCGGCAAGGCGAGCTGTTCGCCCTGACCACCGGCCAGATCGACCCGGCCGCCCGCGTCATCGACGTGGACCGCAAGGTGATCGAGGTCAGCGGCAAGCTGCTCACCGGGGCGCCCAAGGGCCGCAAGCGCCGCAAGACCATCTACCCCGCCCGCACCCCGCAGGGCTACCCGCTGGCCGACAAGATCGCGGCCCGCATCCAGGCCGCCCGCGCCGAGCGGGAAGCCGGCACCAACCCGCTGGGGCTGATGTTCCCCTCCCCCCGCGGCACCTACTGGCGGTCCTCCAACTTCGACCGCCGCGTCCTGGCCCCCGCCTACCTGGCGGCCGGCTGGCGCGACCCCGGCGGCAACGGCCACGTGGACCTGGCACAGCCTGCGGCACGTGCTGTGCACCACCGCCCTGTTCACCTGGAAACTCGACGCCACCGACGTCTCGGCCATGGCCGGGCACGCCAACGTCCGCACCACCCTGGACATGTACATCGGCACCACCGCCGGCGTCCTCGACCGCGCCCGCACAGCCACCGAAGATCACCGGCCGCCAGTCCATCTCGGTCTTCTTTCCCGGAATGCCGAGGATCGCGATTTTTCCGCCATGACTCATGTTGGCGATCATTTCGCTCAGCGCCTTGGGAGCGCCCGACATCTCCAGCCCCACGTCGAAGCCTTCCGTCATCCCCAACTGCTTCTGCACATCGCTGAGCGGTGTTTCGCCGGTGTTCACGGCCAGGGTGGCGCCCATTTTACGCGCCATCTCCAGCCGGTGGGGAACCACGTCGGTGGCCACCACGTAGCGCGCGCCGGCGTGCTTGACCACGGGGATAGCCATCACCCCGATGGGCCCCGCTCCCGTAATCAGCACGTCCTCTCCCAGCACCGGAAACGAGAGCGCGGTGTGCACCGCGTTGCCGAACGGATCGAAGATGGCCGCCACTTCCTGGTTGACGTTGGGATGGTGCCGCCAGATATTGCTCATGGGCAGCGCGATGAACTCCGCGAAAGCGCCGGGGCGATTCACGCCCACGCCCTGGGTGTGCGCGCACAGATGGCGACGGCCGGCGAGGCAGTTGCGGCAACGCCCGCACACTACGTGTCCTTCGCCGCTGACGATGTCGCCGGGGAAGAAGTCATTGACGTTGGAACCCACCGCGACGATCTCGCCTACAAACTCGTGCCCAATGGCCATGGGCACCTTGATGGTCGCCTGCGCCCATTCGTCCCACTGGTAGATGTGAACGTCGGTTCCGCAGATTCCCGTGTAGCGTACGCGAATCAGCACGTCATTTATGCCGATGGTGGGCTCGGCAATGTCTTCCAGCCACAGCCCGCGTTCGGCCTTGCTCTTCACCAGCGCCTTCATCGGAGCAATCCGCCTTTCGACCAACTTCGCAGTTTACTGTCTGAGGCGGCTGTGACGAAAATCGTAAGCTTCCTGGTCTCCCACCCTCGCGACCGACCACCCCAGCGACGAAGACCTGTCGCTGGGGACCCCGGGGAAATCGCGAGGACGGGGCACGGAAGTCGTTTTGTTCAAAAAGAAAACGGCCGGCTCATTTGAGCCGGCCGTCTTTCGACCTGCGAATTGGTTAGGCCAGTTCCAGTTCCGGCATCGACACGGTATTCACCGTCTTTGCGATTCGTGCCACGATCTGGTACGGATCGGCCTCGGAGTTGGGACGGCGGTCTTCGAGGTATCCGCGATAGCCGTTGCGGATAAAGTTCACCGGCATGCGAATCGAAGCGCCGCGGTCCGACAACCCATAGCTGAACTTGTCGATCGCCTGGGTCTCGTGCAGTCCCGTCAACCGCAGATGATTGTCCGGGCCATAAACGTCGATGTGCGCGGCAATGTTGTTTTCAAACGCCACCATCAGCCCTTCGAAGTAATCCTTGCCGCCGACCTCGCGCAGGTGCTTGGTGGAGAAGTTGGTGTGCATGCCAGAGCCGTTCCAGTCGCCGCGGATGGGCTTGCAGTGCAACTGCAGATCCACCTCGTACCTCTCGCACAGGCGCATCATCAGGTAGCGGGCAATCCACAGGTCGTCGGCGGCCTTGTGCGAGCCCTTGCCGAAGATCTGGAATTCCCATTGGCCCTTGGCCACTTCGGCGTTGATGCCCTCGTGATTGATGCCGGCGGCCAGGCACAGATCGAGGTGCTCATCGACGATGGTACGCGCCAGGCTGCCCATGTACTTGTAACCCACGCCGCAGTAATAAGGACCCTGGGGGCCGGGATAGCCTTCCTCGGGGAAGCCCAGCGGGCGGCCGTCTTTGTAGAGGAAATATTCCTGCTCGAATCCGAACCACAGATCCGGATCGTCGGGCGTGGCGGCGCGGATGTTGGTGGAGTGCGGCGTCCCGTCGGGATGCATCACTTCGCACATAACGAGGTACCCGCTCTTGCGGGCGGCATCGGGATACAGAGCCACGGGCTTGAGAATGCAGTCCGACTTGTGGCCCTCGGCCTGCATGGTCGAGCTGCCGTCAAAGCCCCACAGGGGCAGGTCGGCAAGCGTGGGCGGCGCGGCGAATTCCTTGATGGTCGTCTTGCCGCGCAATTCAGGGATGGGCTGTTTGCCGTCGAGCCAGATATATTCCAGTTTGTACTTGGCCATGGGTCTCCTTCAGGCATGGATTTTTGCTGTTCACAAAAATCGTAGAGGAGAGTCCATAAAGACCACGTGAGGATTTTGTCCCGCAATGTGAAAGGCAGCTTTTAGCCATTAGCTATTAGCCTTTAGCTTTCAAACGGCCAGATACTCAGCCTGGCCGCCTGCAAGGTGGCAGACTAATAGCTAACAGCTAATAGCTAAAAGCTGCATTTAGTGCCTTCGCGCCAGCGCCACCATCACCAGCAGAATCACCACCGGAATCAGCGCCAGGGCGCCGTAGTAAAGGAACTTTCGCAGCCACGGCGATTTCCGCTTGTGCCACTCGCGCAGTTCGGCGCGATCTTCCACGCCCACCTCGTCCAGGTGCGCGAGATCGTGCGCGAATTCGCTCGCCTTGGCATAGCGATTCTTCGGATCCCGCTCCAATGCGCGATAGATCGCTTCCTGCAGTTGCGGCGAAATGGCCGCATTCAACACGGTAGGCGGAATGGGATAGTTCAGCAGCCGGTCGTTCATCACCTGCATGGGACTGGTACCAGTGAAGGGCAGCTTGCCGGTGAGCATTTCATACAGCATCACGCCCACCGCGTAGATATCCGACCGCCCGTCGCCGCGCTTGCCTTTTACCTGCTCCGGCGAGATGTAGTTCGGAGTGCCCAGCGTAGCGGTCAGGTTGGCGTAGGTCAGCCTTCGCGCGCCCGCATCGCTGGCGATCCCGAAATCGATCAGCTTCACATTGTCGTGCGCATCCACCATCACGTTTTCGGGCTTCATGTCGCGGTGCACCACGCCGTTGTCGTGGATATACTGGAGCGCCTCCAGCACCGCGATGGTGATGCGGATCGCCCGGTCCTGCGAAATGCGCCCCTCGTCGAGGATCTCGCGCAGCAGCCGCCCCTCGCACCACTCCATTACCATGTAGATCCGGGAGCGCTCTTCACCGCCGTAGACGCGCATTACCCGCGGATGGCACAGCTTCTCGCCGATGCCGGCCTCGCGCTTGAAACGGTCAAAGAGGATCGGATCGGCTTCCAGGTCCGGATGCGGAATCTTCAGCGCCACGATGCGGTTGTCGCGCGTGTCCACCGCGCGATAGATGGACGCCATCCCGCTGCGCGCCACCGGCGCCTCGATGCGGTACGAGTCCAACTGCGATCCGGCTTCCAGTGCGTCGTGATACCCCATTCCGGCGGCCCTTCTCCGTAGCGTGGCTTTCTTCTACTCTAAAGTGCCATCGCGGTTCCTGAAAGCGGTGCTTTGCAAACCGGCCGGCCGCGCACCGCCGTTGCCGATCTCGCCTGCCATCCGGGAAAATGGTTTTCGCTGTCTCAGGAAAACATTCCATGGACAATCAACTGCATGCAATCCTGGCGCTCTACAACGAAACCGCGGCCCTCAAGGATGCATATACCATTCCTGCTCCCTGGTACCTCGATGCCGGGGTCGCGCAATTGGAACAGAAACGCGTCTTCGGCGGCAACTGGCAGGCCATTGCCCGAACCGACCAGTTAAGGGAGCCGGGCGACTACGTGACGGCTGAGTTCGGCGGCGAGCCGATTCTCGCGGTGTGTGGGGCGGATGGGAAGCTGCGAGCCTTTTTCAATGTCTGCCGCCATCACGCCGCGGCGGTGGCCACCGCGCCCTGCGGACATGCGCAGTTCTTTCGCTGCCCCTATCATGGCTGGAACTATGGCCTCGACGGCAGTCTCAAAGGCATGCCGGAGTTCGCCGGCGTCTGCAACTTCGATCAGTCAGCCAACGGACTGGTGCCGGTTGCCATCGGCACGTGGGAAAGATTCGTCTTCGTGAACCTGGCTGCCGCCCCCGAGCCGCTTACGCAGTACCTGGGCGATATCGTCCCCCTTGTTTCTCCACTGGGACTTGACCAGCTCTATTTCCACTCCCGCCAGGACTACGCACTCAACTGCAACTGGAAGGTCTACGTCGACAACTATCTCGACGGCGGGTATCACGTACCCCACCTGCACAAAGGGCTCAACAGCGTCCTCGACTACTCCCACTACACCATCGAAAACGGCCGCCACTATTGCCTGCAATCCAGCCCCATGGTTGGCTCAAACGAGGACGCGCAAGTGGCGGCCACGCGCAAAGGCGATCGCGCCTGGTACTTCTGGCTCTATCCCAATTTCATGATCAATATTTATGAGGGCGTGATGGACACCAACCTGGTCCTTCCCCTCGGTCCGGATCGGTGCCGCGTCGTTTTCGATTTCTACTTTTCCGATGTATCCCTCGCGCGGGAAGAGCACAATCGCGCCAGCATCGCCACCAGCGACAAGGTGCAGGAGGAAGATGTGGCCATTTGCGAGTCGGTCCAAAAGGGCCTTGCCTCGCGCGCCTACGGAGCAGGCCGGCTCTCGGTGAAGCGCGAAGCCGGAGAGCACCTTTTTCATCGCTTGTTGGCGCGCGATTTGAAGCCCGCGTAGCGGGCGTCAGACGCTAGCCCCAGGCGTGAGCCTGGGGAACAGGGTCAGATTCTCATCGGCTTCAACCCCGGCAGGGGCGAAAGAGCCAGATCTCTTATCTTCAACACCCAAAACATCATCCGCGATTCCTGTGTCGCACTGCGCTACCGCATCGGCACGCTCTCCTGTTCTTTCACAAACACAGCCTCGCGCCCGTTCGGCGGGCGATCGGCAAAGGTATTCGTGATCGATACGCTCAACTGTCCATTGTTGGGCTTGATCGTCACGGAGGCAGTCCGTGCGGCATCTGCGCCGGTCCTGCCCATTTGCCAGGTCGCCTGGGCCTGTTGCCCGTCAAACGTGGCTGTCTGCGTACCCCAGTCGCAGGCGGGCTGCTGGCATTTCCCCCAGGCGTGGATCGAAACGCTGTTTCCTCCGTTCGACTGGATTTCCAGCCGCGCGAGCGTGTTTCCCTCCACAGGCAGGGTGTTGGTCCAGGTCCCGATCAGCGGATTATGAGGCCGGAACACAAACCACGCCACGATGCCCAAAGCCAATACCACCGCCGCCACCACGCCCAGGATCAGCGGCACGCTCGACGGCCGGCTGGAGCCTGGCTTTCTCGCCGGCGCCGTGGGCGGTGGCAGTTGCACGGTCACCGTGGCGTGCACCGGAGCCGTGTCCGCGGCCGCCGTCGGAGCTACGTAGCGCGTCAGTGCCTGGGTCAGGAGCTGCACGTCGGAGTTCCAGCGCGTATGGGTAAGCTCGACGCTGTTGCGGAACGCCAGGTCCTTCAAGTTGTCGGGTAGGTCCTCCGGCCGGGGCATCTTGGCATCGTGTACCAGCACCGGAATCACGGCGACATTCCGCGCCAACGCCGACGCGATCTCCAGACGCACAAAATCGTTGGGATCATCGAGCCGCCGCGCGCCGGCGCTGTTTTTAATCGAGGACCACTCCGGCCCGATCATCGCCAGCAGCACTCCGCACCCGGCCACGTTATCGTCAATGGCCTTGCGAAAATCCATCCCGGGGTTGATGTCGGAGACATCCATAAATACGGAGTTTTCGCCGAACGAGCGCACCAGGTCGTCGAACAGCCGTCCCGCCTCGCCCTCCGTATCATCCCTGCGATAACTGATGAAGATTACGCGCCCCATTCGCCCTCGCGTCAAAGATTCAGGCTGATAACCGTTGCCAGAATAGGCGGAAGGGGGTGGGTTGAGCAAAAGCTGCCCGGCTGGTTCAGGAAAACGCCTGCTGCTCGTCGCAAAAAATCTGCTCGATCGACATCTCGAACAGGCGGGCGATTTTGAACGCCAGCGGCAGGCTGGGATCGTACTTCCCGGTCTCGATAGCATTGACCGATTGCCGGGAGATTTCCAGCCGGTGGGCGAGGTCCGCCTGCGACCAGTCGCGCTCGGCACGCAACACTTTCAGACGGTTTTTCATCGATACCTCAGCCGCACCACCGGATAAGCGAGGGCCGTCGAGAACCAGAAGATCGGATACACCCAGATCGCGTCGAAGTGCGCCGTATGCGCAAAGTGCTCCAGGTACCCCCACGCCGTGGTGGCGGCAAGCGTTACGCCAATGCCTCCCAGCAGCGACTGCACCAGCATCGATCGCTGGAATTCGTCGGTTTCTTCCGCCAGGTACGTTCCGGTACACACCAGGGCGCCGATGATCGGCAGTGCCGGAAGGACCGCCACCGGGTAAGCGGCTAAGCCCGAAAGATGGCCGAACCGGAACGCCAGCGCAGTTACCAGAGCAAAGAGAATGCACAACCCCGCCGCCAACCACATCTGGATCGTGAATCGGCGCTGGACGGGACTGCCTGGAATACACCACATGTTGGTCTCCCTTACTTTTAGACAAGTTAACTTTACATCATCAGCCGCAATATGTCAAGCATCATTGACACAATTATTGAAAACCACGATATGTGGGGGAAGAGGTTCAACCGGACGGTTTACGTTGTTTCCGCAGGCTTAGCGGTGGGGCACCAGTCAAGAAGCGACGCAAGCTCGCGGAATTCCTGCTGGCAATTGGGGCACATGACCACGACATAGAGGGTCGGATCGAATTCGGGACGCTCCTCCATGGGAACGCGGGAAATCGGAACCCGAGTGTTGCAGCCGTTTGACGGGCAATGCGCGATCAGGTAGTGCATCATCTCAGATCTCCTCGGATGTCCAACCACATTACACCCATCGCAGGCGGTCGCGCCCGGGCCGGATTCGACATGCCCTCCGCCCATGCTCTAGGCTCGAAACGTGAGCTTCCGTCAATTCCTGGGAAATGCGACGACCGTGGCCCGGCTGCGAGAGAGCGTGCGCTCCGGACACTTTCCTCAGGCCATGATTCTCGGCGGTCCAAGGGGGGCAGGGAAGTACACGCTTGCGCTGATGCTGGCGCGGGCCGTCAACTGCCTGAATCCCACCGAGTCCGACGGCCTGCCCGATTTCTGCGGCCGGTGCCGCAACTGCGTGCGGATCGGCGAGGCCGCCAATCTGGACGAGCTGGTGGCCGAGGCCGTCGCGGCGCGCGAGGAGATGCGCGACACCGACAAACGCGAGACGCGCATCCTCATCCAGACGCATCCTGACGTGCTCATCGTGCCGCCCGACCCTCCGCAGCTGGTCATCAAGCTGGGCCAGGTGCGCCAGGTGATCCACGTCGCCTACTACCGGCCGCCAGTAGAGGCGCGCCGGTCGTTCTCGATTATCACGTCTTCGGCGTTCATGAACGAGGCCGCCAACAGCCTGCTCAAGGTCCTGGAAGAGCCGCCGGAGTACACTTCTCTGATCCTGTTGAGCGAGAACCCGCAGGAACTGCTGCCTACCATCCGCTCGCGCGCGATTTTGCACACCCTTGGCGCCCTTCCCGCAGCCGAACTGGAAACTCTGCTCGCTGCCCGCCGCCCGGATTTGAAACCGCAGGACCGCGCGCTGGCGGCCCGCCTGGCCGAAGGCGCCGTCGGCCGCGCCCTGACGATGGATCTCGGCGTCTACCTTGCCAGCCGGCAGGATGCTCTCATCATCCTCGGAACGGCCCTGCGCGATCCTGATCACTCCCAGCTTTTCCAGGCCACGGAGCGCTACCGCGGCGGCGCGGAAGGCCAGGAGAAAACCGTGAGCCTGTTGCGGGCCCTGGGCCGCCTGCTGGAGGACCTGCTGCTGGTGCTTGCCGGCACGCCCCACCTGGTGCGCAACATCGATCTGCGTCCCGAATTGGAGCGGCTGGCCTCCGGGCTCACCGCCGACTGGATCGACCGGGCCGCGCATGGGCTGAACGATGTGGAACAGGGCATGCGCCGCAACCTGCTGCGTTCCCTGTCGCTGGATGCCATGGCCGTAAGCCTCGAACGCTCCTGAGGCTCATACGTCAACCGGATCAGCAGCGAAATTTTCATGTGACTTTAGTGCGCCTGCGGCATCGCGCGCAGCAAGCATTCGACTTAAAGAATTTCCTCACCTTTTGGATGCAACTAGCGGTAGAATCCAGGCATCTTTGCAGGTACAAGCAATCAGGGCGACTGGTCAATAGCAGACAGATTGCGCACTTTGCCGCACGCGGCGCTGCACCCAGGCTGTCTCGGCATTCATTTCTGAGTTGAAGTTACCTTGGCGAATCCGGCAAAAGCCGGGTAATTGCGCTTGATCAATCCGGCATTCACGCGTTGCCTGCATGGTGGGTGCAGATTCCCCGTTTCGCATAGAGCTCGGCGTATAGGAAGG
>CAVREL010000088.1:0-8781 GCA_963720105.1 uncultured Acidobacteriota bacterium
AACATGCTCACCATCAAGGGCATCTATGGCCGCGAGATGTATGAGACGTGGTACAAGATGTCGGTGATGCTGGAGTCGGGCGTGGACATTTCGGGGGTGATCACGCACCGGTTCTCGTACCAGGATTACGAGAAGGGATTCCAGGCCATGATGTCCGGCCAGGCCTGTAAGGTGGTGCTGGACTGGACAAAGGCAGGGGTCTAGTGTGCTGTCGGAGTGAAAGCGTTACTGAGCATCGATGTTTTTAATAGCCTGTCATCCTGAGCGAAGCTGGTCGCGAAGCGATCAACGCAGCCGAAGGATCTGCGGTTGCTTTTTCTCCGACGCTGTTAATGAATTCTAAGCGACAGGCCAGTAGGCTAGTGTGCGACAGACCCGCGCGATTGAGAGTCGTGGTCTCCCACCTTCGCGGCAGAAAAAAGCCGCGAAGATGGGGCACGGAAGTGTTTGCCCTAGGATAGGGCGCCCGACTCGGTGGCGGGGCCGCGGGTGCGGGTCCATTCGCGAAACTTCTCGTGCTCTTCGGGGGTCATGCATTCCCAGCGCGCTCCCTTTCGCTGGCGAGACCGGGAGTTGTTGGAGCCGCCGCCCAGGCCGCCGACCAGAATCCTGGCCAGGACCAGCAGGCCGAGGCCTTGCCAGAAGGTGATCATCTTCAGGCCGAAAAGCGCCGGCATGAGCCAGTTCCACAGGTGCATCACAATTTCGCCGAACAGCCATCCGAACAGCACCATGGCCGGCGGGATCAACAGGAAAAGCCACCATTTCTTGCGCATGTTTCTCCTCATTTCCTCATGAACTCATCATGAATGCCTTGCAACCTCTCGCGCAGGTGCAGAACGGCGTAGCGCTTGCGCGAGAGCAGCGTGTTGACGCTGACGCCAGTCTCTGCCGCGAGCTCTTTGAAGCTCCGCCCTTCCATCTCGTGCGCGATGAAAGCCTCGCGCTGGTCGGCCGGCAATTCGGCGAGCGCGGCCCTCAACTCGCCGAGCAGCACGCTGCGAATGAAGAGCCCCTCCGGCCCCGCATCGGGCGAAGGCAACAGATCTTCGATCTCGAGCAGCTCGCCTTGTTCGTCTTCTACGGCCGCATCGGCAAACGTCTCCGGCCGCTTCTTGCGGAAGAAGTCCGTGATGCGGTTGCGGGCGACCCGAAATAGCCAGCCCGTGACGTAGTCGATCGGTTTGAGCAAGCGGCTGGCCTGGACAAGTTCGAACAACACGTCCTGCAGAAGGTCTTCGGCGTCCGCCGGGTTGGGCACGCGGCGGCGAATAAAGCTGCGCAGCCGCGACTGCTCTTCCGCGATGACTGCGGAGATTCGCCGGTCTTGCTCAACCATCGCCATCATGGCGGATACCTGATTTGCTAGACGAATGAGGGATGGAAATATTGTATTTTTTCTTTGCCGTGCCCGGCACCTGCATTTTGCAGAAGTTATTTGGGACGGCAGACCATCATCGGCCCTTATTCGGCGATACGGTGTCATCCTGTGGAAGTGATGTCGCTTTGCAAATTCCCGAAAGCAACCGCAGATCCTTCGCTGCGCTCAGGATGACAAGCGTGTGGTTATACGGCCGATCCTCACCACGCTCCCGAGTCCGCGAACAGGAATTCCCACGAGGTGTCTACGAACTGACCACTGAACACTGTGTTCACCGGCCTTGATGGAGGCGGTCGGCGAGGAACTCGGGAAGGCCGGCGCGGCGAATACGCTCCTGGGTTTTCGCCACATCGTAGGGCAGGCGGCGCCAGGTGAAGAGCGCGCGGGCTTGGTCGTAGAGGGCGAATGCGGCGCGCCAGTCGCCGTCGCGGGGCTGACCGACCGAGCCGGGATTCAGAAGATAGCGCAGGCCGCTGCGCAGCGGCAGCTCATACTCATCGGAACCGTCATCGGAGCCGTAGAGCGGCTCGATCGGAAAAATTTGCTCGCCATCGAATGCGAAGCCGACCTGCTTGTGGGTGTGGCCGAAGAATGTGATGCGGGCCGCGCTGACCTGAAGGGCCAGGGCCGCATCATCGGAGTTCATAAGGTATTCGTCTTCGTCGATGGGCGAGCCGTGGACGCAACTGATTTCCTGGGCTGGCGAAATGGGACCGGGAGGCAGAAACTGCAGCCATTCGCGGTTCTTGTTCGTCAGCATGCTGCTGGTCCAGTGGGCGGCGATGTCGGCGATGGGACTGAAATCCTCCATCTCCTCGAGATTGCTGCAGGCGCGGTCGTGATTGCCGCGGATGACGATACCGGGCAGGGTACGGACCTTGTCGACGACTTGGTTGGGATTGGCGGCGTAACCGACGATGTCGCCCAGATTCCAAACGGCGTCGTGGGCGGGCGCGGCGGCGAGGACGGCGTCAAGGGCTTCGAGGTTGGAGTGAATATCGGAAATAATGAGTGCGCGCATTCGTGCTGGATCGCTCTATCTTACCTGACGAGTCCCGGTCGCTGTATGGCCGCGGTCGTCAACAGTCACAAAACAATCACCGCCGAGCCGCTCTCGGTTTCGTGCTTGACGGCGGCGAGGGCGCGGTTGGCATCGGCCAGGGGGAAGGTCGCAACCGGGGGCCGCAGGCCGATGTCCCGGGCAAGGGCGAGAAAGTCGCGGGCATCCTGGCGGGTCATGTTGGCCACGCTGCGAAGCTGGCGCTCGCCCCAGAGCAGGGAGTCGTAGTCGAAGGCGGGCACCTGGTCGAGGTGAATGGCGTTGATGGCCACCACGCCGCCTTTGCGCAGGGCGGCGAGAGCGCTGAGGACCACGCTTCCGACCGGAGCGAAGGTGACCGCGCGGTCGAGGGGGACCGGGGGCTTCTCGTCGAGATCGCCGACCCAGGCGGCGCCGGCGGCACGGGCGGCCTGCTGGCGCGATTCGTTGCGGGTGACCACGTAGACCTCGCAGTCCCAGGCGCGAAGGACTTGCAGGGTGAGCGTGGCAGAGCTGCCATATCCGAAGAGGCCCACCCGCTCGCCGCGCTGGACACCAGCCACACGCAGCGCGCGAAAGCCGATGATGCCGGCGCAAAGCAGCGGAGCGACGTGGATAGCGTCGAGGCCGGCGGGGACGGGGTATGCAAAATCGGCGCGGACGGCGGCGAATTCGGCATAGCCGCCGTCGACCGAGTAGCCGGTGAAGACGATGCGATCGCAGAGGTTCTCCATCCCGTGCGTGCAGTACCAGCAATCGCCGTCGATGCCACCGATCCAGGAAACGCCGGCGCGCGTGCCGAGGGGTAATTCGGCTGTGGCGCCATCAACCACTTCGCCCACGATCTGGTGGCCGGGAATGATGCTCGCGCCCAGGGCGGGCAAGTCGCCCTCGACGATGTGCAGGTCAGTGCGGCAAACACCGCAGGCGATCACTTTGAGCATCATCTGGCCCGGCTGGAGCTTGGGCACCGGAACATCTTCGATGGTGAGCCAGCTTCCGGGTTGAGCAGAGCCGGGATGAAGGACGGCGGCGCGCAATCGCACTCTCCGAGACTAGGTTACTCTCGGCGACTTGGGTGCGTGGTCTACCGCCTTCGCGCCAGAAGAACGTTGCGAAGACGGGGCACGGAGAGTTTTTTGCCTACTTCAGGACGGGCTCGCTTGAACTGA
Source organism: uncultured Acidobacteriota bacterium (assembly GCA_963720105.1). Lineage (GTDB taxonomy): Bacteria > Acidobacteriota > Terriglobia > Terriglobales > Acidobacteriaceae > Telmatobacter. The sequence continues at coordinate 3,593 of CAVREL010000088.1, forward strand.
GCCACCAGGACTCGATTTCTTCGAGGCGTTTGTTCTTTGTCTCGGGTACCGAGAACCAGGTGAACACGGCCTGGCAAATGCACATCAGGGCGAGAAAGCCGAAAGTAAACGCCTTGCCGATCACGTGGAACGCGTAGGGGAACAGGAGAACGACGAGCGCATTGGCCACCCACTGGATGAGAACCGGGAAAGTCATGGCCATGCCGCGGATGTCGTTGGGAAAGATTTCGGGCACCAGCGTCCAGAAGACGGGGCCGATGCAGGCGCAGAAAAAGGCAAGGTAGGCCAGGATGAGCGCGAGAACCAGCGCGCCGTGGAAATGGCCGGTGAGCACGGTGATGACCAGCAGGACAAGAGCCACCGCCATCCCCAACGAGCCGCCGATGTAGAGCGGCTTGCGCCCGAAGCGGTCGATCATCCACAGCGAGGCGACGGTGAACAGCAGTTCGGTGATGCCGACCATGAACGTCGACGCGAGGGCGGCATCGATCTTCCACCCGGCGGACTGAAAGATGGCCGGCGCGTAGTCGATGATGGTGTTGATCCCGGAGACATGGATGAGGACGGCAAGGAAGGCGCTGACGATGAGGGCGCGGCGCACAGCGGGGCGCTGAAGCGAGCGCCGGGGGCGTTGTCCCACGCGCACTGTGGCATCGATTTCGGCGAGCTGGGTGCGGGCAGTGGCCGTTCCGCCGATGCGCTCGAGAACAGCGAATGCCGCGTCGGGTTTGCCGGCCAGAGTCAGGTAACGCGGCGATTCCGGCGCCAATAGAACAAAGACGAGGAAGATGACCGAAGGGAGCACGCCGGTCAGAAACATCCATCGCCAGTTGTTGATGCCGGTGTTGCGGAGCAGGTAATTGATGCCGTAAGAGGTGAGGATGCCGGAGACGATTGACATCTGGTACATGGCCCCGAGGCGTCCGCGGATGGAAGGCGGGGAGACTTCCGAGACATACATGGGCGAGAGCAGCGAGACGGCGCCCACCGCCAGGCCGCCGAGGAATCGCGCCACAACAAAGGATACGAAGCCGGCCGCCATGGCCGTGGCCACCGAGGTGAGGGCGAAGAGCACGGCGACGAAGATCAGCAGCCGGCGGCGGCCGTATCGGTCGGTGAGCCGGCCGGCGATCAAAGAGCCAAGCACACAGCCGAAGAGCAGTGAACTGAACGCCCAGCCCAGGCCGAGATCGCCAAGCGAAAACGCGCGCAGGATGAAGGGTCCGGCGCCGGTGATGATGGCGATGTCGAATCCGAACAGCAGGCCGCCAAGCGCGGCCGTGCAGGCGAGAAAGACGACGTAGCGATAGTTAATGGAGGCCGTCACTCCAGTCACACCCCGCCTTCCCGCGGACCTGGAAAAATGGCGTCGCGGCAGGATTGCGATGTTGCTTGCGATCGCATCTACAGTACACGCGGGAGTGACGGGTTGGCGAGTTGATGCCGCAACCAGCGTAGATTTTTGGTCTCCCGCCTTCGCGCCAGAAAGAAGGCGCGAAGACGGGGCACTGGAGTGTTGTCAGCTAATTCAGCAGCTATTTCTTGCGCTTGCTGAGAGCATCCAGTTTCTGCTTGAGCTGCTCGAGTTTCTGGCCGGCTTCGCCGAGCTTGCCTTCGGCGGTTAGACGCTGGTAGTCATTCAGGTCGCGGGCGGCGCCGTCGATCAGCGTATTCAAGTCTGCAATTGGGTTGGCGGCGCCGGGCGGGGCCTGGGCGGGGCGCGGAGCTTCGGCGGACACAGGCTCGGCGCTCACCGATGACGGCGCACCGCCGAAGAGCGATCGCATGGCGGCTTCAAAGGTCGCGCCGTAGGCCAGCTTATCTTGCAGGGCAAGCACCACCAACCGCAGTTCCGGCATGGGGCTGCGCTCGGCTTGCAGGTAGATAGGTTCCGCGTAGATGAGCGCCTTGCCGCACGGAATCACCAGCAAGGTTCCGCGGCGCACGTGCGAGCCTTGCTGGTTCCACAAGGTCAACTGGCCGGAGAGCTGCGCGTTCTGGTCGATGCGCGCTTCGATCTGCAACGGGCCATCGACCAGCCGCGTCTTGGGGAAGTCGTAGACAATGGCGGAGCCATAGTTGGGCTCGTCGCTGCGGCCGGCGATCCAGCCAATGAGGTTGTTGCGATTGGAGGGCGTGAATGGGAGGATCTCGACAAACTCGACATCCGACTCGCCGGGCAGCTTCATGAGCACGAAGTTGGGCTCCATGGGCTGAGCGGCCTGTTCCCCTCCCTGCTTCAGTCCTACCTCGGAGGCCACGGTCCACAGGTCTTCACGGTTGTAGAAGACGGTGGTGTCGGTCATGTGGTAGAGGCCATAGACGGCAGCCTGCATCTTGAGCAGCATTTCGGGATAGCGAATGTGGCGGCGGAGGTCCTGCGGCATCGCCGCTGCATCGCGGAAGAGCGAGGGAAAAATGCCGCGCCAGGCGGCGATGACGGGATCGGAAGAGTCGAAGACATAGAACGCAGTGGCGCCATTGTAGGCGTCAATCACCACCTTGACGCTGTTGCGCATGTAGTTGATCGAGTTGTCGCCGAGCTGGTAATGGCTGGCGTAGGGATAGGTATCGGCGGAGGTGAAGGCGTCGAGCATCCACGACAGCCGGCCGTCGTCGCCGATGACGATGTAGGGGTCAGCATCGAAAGTGAGGAAGGGCGCCAGCTCCTGCACGCGCGCGCGGATGCTGCGGCGCATCAGCAGCAGGCTGTCTTCGTTGATGTCGTCGCTGAAAGGCACCTTGCCCAGGTCGCCGCGATCGAAGGCGATGAGCACCCGGCGCAGGAAGCCGCCCATACGGATGCCACCCGAGCCTTCATAGGAGGTGAGGCTGTTGGTTTCGCCCTGCGGATAGTTGAATTCCTTCTGGCGGGTCTTGACGTAGACGTCGGTGTCGGTGAGCTGGCCGAAGTAGATCTCCGGTCGCGTGACCTCGAGGCTGGGCAGGGTGCTCTGGATGGGCATATTGCTCAGCATTAGCGTGGGCAGGCCTTCGGCAGTGAATCCGTTCACCGGGTTCATGGTGATGCCGTAGCCGTGGGTGTAGATGAGCTTCTCGTTGATCCAGTTACGGCTGGACTCGGGCAGCTTTTCCACGCTCATTTCGCGGGCGGCGAGCATCACCTGCCGCATCTGCCCGTCGATCCGATAGCGGTCGATGTCGATGTCGGGAAAGTCGTAGTAGGTGCGGATTTCCTGGATTTGCCTCAGAGTGTCCTGGAGGGCATGCCAGTCCCAGAGGCGGATGTTTTCGAGCGTGGTCTGGTTGTTGGCGGGATCGGCGGCTTCAAGGGTGGTCTCGGCGGGGAACTGGTGCTGGATGAGGCGGTCGAGCCCGTAGGCCTTGCGCGTGTAATCGATGTTGTACGCGATGAAGGGCTGCTCGCGGACCAACTGGTTGGGCTTGACGATGAAGCTGGCCACGTACCAGCCCGCGATCTGGACGATGACGTAGACAGCGACAGCCGGAATCGGGGCCAGGATGAGCCAGCGCAGGCGCGGCCGGGCGGCGAGGTTGATCAACGCGATGGCGGCGCCGGCGATCAGCGCGATGCAGACCACCAGCATGCCGCCGATGATGACGTGCGCATCGGTATAGGTGACTCCGCCGAAGATGGTGTGGTCTTCAAGCAGAAGCTCGAGACGGCCGATGTAAACGCGCAGCGCGATGGTCAATAGCAGGAAAGCGACGGCGATCGAAATGGGCCGCCAGGGAAGCCGGGTGTTGCGATCGAAACCCCGTTCCACCAGTTGCGCCCCGCCGGAGATGAGGATGAAAACCACCGCGACCGCGCACACCAGGACGGCCAGCATGAGGAGCCATCCGGCTATGGATTGCCAGACAGGAAGCGTAAAGAGATAGAACCCGAGCGAGCGGCCGAAGATGGGATCGGTCAAGGTGCCGGGCGGGTGCGGCTGGTACCAGTAGAGGGCGAACTTCGGCCAGTCGGACATCATGCTGCCGGCGGTGGCCAGGGAGATGAGGATTGCCAGGATGGCCGCCCCGGCGCGCAGGACGCCCTCGACCGGGACCTGGAAAATGCGATTCCCGATACGCAGGGTGCTGGCGGTTTTGAGCTCGTCGCCGGAGAGGCGCAGCAGAATCGCGAACCAGCCGTACAAAACGATGAAGGTGGAGGCGAAGAATACTCCAAAGACAACCCAACCCAGGCTGAGGGAACGGTAAAAAACGGCGCGATAGCCAAGCGAGGCGTACCAGAGGGAATTGACGTAGTAGGAAATCGCGGTCCGGCCGCCCAGGAGGACCAGGAAGATAAACACCAGAAAAAGAACAAGAAAGCGGCGGCCGCGGGGACGGCGCGCGGACTGATGCGGCATCAGGATCGTATTGTCAATCACGTCATCACGGCTTTCACCAGCTTTTCATGCTGGGGTTATGGGGGCAGACGTCATTGTAACGCCAGGGGTGATTCGCTCACCTTAGGAGAGGCGGTTCAATGAGGTAGCCAAGTTTGGTTCCCACCCAGACTCCAATCCGACGAAACGCAGACTCCCCCTTCGATATCTGCTTTTCCGCTGTTATACTTGCGTCCCAGTACGTTTCGGAGAAACCGTTGCAATTTCACGCCTTCGATGCGGGTTACGTCGAGAGTCTCTGCGCCGGCGACTTCGCCACGCAGGATCATTTCGTGCGTTACTTCACCGAGCTGATTCATCTGAAGCTGCGGTCGCGGCTGCGCGAGCCGCAGGCCATCGAGGATGTGCGCCAGGAGACGTTTGCGCGAGTGTTTGCTTCGCTGCGGAAAGGGGGCGTGCTGCGCGAGCCGGAGAAGCTGGGCGCCTTTGTAAACACAGTGTGTAATAACGTGCTGTTCGAACATTATCGGGCCAGCGCGCGAAGCGATTCGCTCGACGACGAGGGCCAGCCGGAACTGCCCGCCACGGGCATGGATGCTCTGGGACACGTGGCCCAGCAGCAGCTCAAGACCAAGGTCCGGGAGATTCTGCTCGATATGCCTCCCAAGGAACGGGACCTGCTGAAGGCCGTGTTCCTGGACGAGCGCGACCGCGACGAGGTGTGCCTGGAGTTCGGCGTAGACCGGGAATATCTGCGGGTGCTGCTTTACCGGGCGAGGCAGGAATTCAAGACCGAGTACTTAAGGCGGGTCGGGGGCGGGGTTCCGGCCCGAAAATCGTGAAACGATTTAGCGCGTACGGACACCATCT
>CAVREL010000089.1:0-72842 GCA_963720105.1 uncultured Acidobacteriota bacterium
CCGCCAAGGAATGGGACTCACTCAGGCACAAGTGGCGGCACGCGCACGGGCTGACCAATGTCTGGCAGCTAGCGCCACTGCACGGCGTGGAGCGCGTCAAGGGCACCATGCGCCGGGCAGCGCCGCGCGTCTACAACCCGGGCAGCCTTTCCGCGGCGCATCTCAACCAGAAGCCGCTCGAGTTCATGCGCCGCATCCTCAACGCTGTCACCGAGCCCGGCAACGCGGTCTGGGAGCCGTTCGGCGGCCTTGCCTCAGCCTCTGTCGCGGCCGTGCAGACGGGCCGGTTCGCCTGTGTCGCCGAGGTCGACCACGACTTCACCGCGGAGATCGCGGCGCAGCACCTCGAGCAACACGGTCTCCGGCCGGGACCAGGAAGCCGAGGACACGAACGCGTAGAGTCCGCGTGCCCGGCTGGTCACCGCGCCGAAACCGTGAACCGCCCACTGTCACCACGCGTACGTTCCGAAAGACCTGACAACACCCGCCCCAGCCACCAGGCACCGATGGGAGGCGGTCGCGCGATCGGCGACGCTAGCCGGGCACGCCGGATGCGTTTCCGCGGAAACCAGCGTCTCGAGGAGTTCCACGGCGTACGGCGCGGTTGTCCCTGGCGTAGATCACGGCGGCCTTCCCGTCGCCGGGGACCCGGCGTTCCAGGTCGAACAGGGTGGTGGCGGCCACGCGAACTCGTGCCCTTCACCAACAAGGTCTCCCAGCTCGATCATGGGCTGAATTCGTTGCGGATCGGGGACGCCACCGCCCTCTATGACGCCATTTACCTCGGCTCCGAAAGCCTGGCCCGCAAGCAAGGCCGCAAGGTGCTGATCCTGGTCTCCGATGGCGGCGACACCGCCAAGAGCACCACCTATCCCCAGGCCCTCGAACAGGCCCTGCGCTCCGAGGTCATGATCTACTCCATCATCGACGTGCCCATCGAAGCCAGCGCCGGCCGCGACATCGGCGGCGAGCACGCCCTCATCACCCTTGCCCAGGACACCGGCGGCAAGAGCTTCTACGCCGGCGAAGGCGGCCTCGACAAGGCCTTCGAAAAAGTCAGCGACGACCTTCGCACCCAATACCTGATCGGTTATTACGCCAACAACCAGGAGCCCGGCCGCAGCTTTCACCGCGTTCAGGTCACCGTCCCCCGCGCCGCCGCCGATGCCTTCAACATCCGACACAAAACGGGCTACTACTCCGAGCCCCCCGCTCCACCCCGCCCCAAACCCGTCGATTAAAGAATCTCAATCACAAAAGGGTTGTCATCCGTAGGACCGGGTGCCCCATGGCTCACCAGCCACGAACCACCGTGCCCCATCTTCGCGATTTTTTTCTGTCGCGAAGGTGGGAAACCACGAACGCCGGGTGCCCCAGGTCCCCGATGTTGGGACCTGGGAAACCACGCCACTCTCCGCTAACTCCGCTAGCCCCGCTTTTTCTGATCCCGATCTCTGAACTCTGATCTCTGCATCTAAAATGCATACATGACTCCGCCACTGCCTTCCCGTCGTCGTTCCAAGACCCCTCCGCCGGGCGAGACCGGCCAGGAGGCGCTCTACCTCCGCTCGCTCAGCGACCGCCAGGTGCCCGTCACCATCAAGCTGCGCGACGGCGAAACCGTGCGCGGCTGGATCGAATATTTCGACGACGGCATGCTCCGCCTCACCCGCGAGGGCAAGCCCAACCTGTTCATCTACAAGCACCAGATCCGCACCATCACCGAGTCGGGCAAGCGCCGCGACGCGCTCACCTCCTCCGGCCCGGCCTCCGGCGGGACACGCCTGTGAGCGGCAGCGCCCCTCGTCCATCCGATTTCGTCTGGGTTCCCCAAGCCGCCGAGATCGCCCGCGAAGCCGGCGCCCGCCTGCGCGAATTTCTGGCCCAGGGCGTGGAAACCGAGTACAAGGGCGACGTCGACCTGGTCACCGTCGCCGACCGCTCCGTCGAAAAGCTCATCCGCGCGCGCATCGCCGAGACCTGGCCCGATCACGGCATCTACGGTGAAGAGGGAACCCGCGAAGGCATGGAGCGGCAATTCCGCTGGTACGTCGATCCGCTCGACGGCACCACCAACTTCGCCCACGGCCTGCCCCAGTTCTGCGTGTCGATGGGCCTGGAGCAGCGCACGTTCCGTTCGGGTGGCAACGAAGATGGAAAGCTGGTAGCGGGCGTGATCTACGATCCCATGCGCGACGAGCTCTACTCGGCCGAAGCCGGCCGCGGCGCATTCTTAAACGAAAAAAGCATCCACGTCTCGCGCATTCCCGACCTCGCCGAATCGCTGGTCGCCACCGGCTTCCCCAGCCGCAAGCGCCACGACAATCCGAACATCCACTTCTACCACGAGTTCACGCTGCGCTCTCACGGCGTTCGCCGCGCCGGCTCGGCCGCCCTCGATCTTGCCTACGTGGCCTGCGGCCGCTACGAAGCCTTCTGGGAATTCAACCTCAATCCCTGGGACACGGCCGCCGGCATCCTTCTGCTCGAAGAAGCCGGCGGCAAAGTCACCGACTTCTCCGGCGGCCCCTTCCGCCTCGACAGCCGGGAAGTGCTGGCCTCCAACGGCCTCATCCACGACGAACTCGTCGGGCTCTTTACGGAGATGTTCGCCGGCCGCAACCTCAGCCCCATCCCCACGCCCCAGCAGTACGCCGCCCGCCGCGCCGAACGCGCGCGGACGATTGTCTCCTCCTAAACGGCTCCTGAGGTGGAAGAGAAACGTCCGTTAGGGCACGGAACCAGCTAACTTGCGAACTCGCTACGTCGCGAAGCGACGCTAACTCGCCAAAAGTTGAAATAACCTGGGTTCCCAAGATCTCGGTTTTGGGACCTGGGAACACCTAATCACCGCTCCAGTGCCGCCGCATTCAACTTCCCGATCCTTCCCTTTGGCCCCACCACAAAGGGCAGGGAAATGGCATTCCAGTTCCGGTCCGCATCCGGCGTCTCATGCCGCGCCGCATCGGGCCTCACCGCCCGCCAGTTCTTCCCATCATCCGTCGAGATATCCGTCCCATTCGGCCCCACCGTGATCCACGTCTTGGTCGTGGAGTCATAGGCAACGGAGGAGCGATATCCATGCGGCGGAGTTTGCGCAGCAGTCCAGTTCTCGCCATGTTCATTGCTGAATGCCGCAACTCCCTCGTTGGAATCGGGATTCCGGAAGTCACCCCCGACCGCGACGTGCTGAGAATTGTCCAGAGCGTCACCGATGGGCAAGACTTCCCGGCAGATCGAGAAAACACCGGAGCTCTCGGTATGGTTTCCAACTGGAATCGGTAGTTTCCGCCATGTGTTTCGCCGTCCTTCGTGATCGATTTCTTCCTCGGAGCAGTGAAGGCAAATCTCAGACGTGGTCACCGCGTATGCGTAAGCGCCGTCCGATCCGCCTGAGGCAAATTCCACGAATCCATTTACTACGAACAGCGAGGAATTGCTTGCTGCAAACGCCCCTTGCTTCGATGCCTCTGCCTTCAATCCTTGATTGTGTTGCCGTAGCCACGTTCGGCCGCTATCTTCGGTGGCGAATAAAACGAACGATCCGCGCACGGGATCACCCAAAACCCATCCCCACTGCTTCCGGTCGAAAACGATTGCATCCCAGAACCCATCCTTGTCCGGGTTCTTGAAGAGAAGCTTCCACGAATGGCACCCATCCGTCGTCTTGTACAGCCGCGACAAATCGCCTTTCCCCGACGACATCACGATCGCCGTATTCGCGTCGAACCCCTGGATCCCGCGGAAATCCAGCTTCTCCGCCCCCGGCGGCGCCGTGCACCTCTGCCACACGTATCCGCCGTCCTCCGTGCGCAGCACCGTCCCATTGGTCCCCGAAGCCCACGCCACGCCGTTCCCAACCGACTGAATCCCCCGCAGATCCGCCGTGGTGTTTGAGGTCTGCAGTTCCCATTGGGCGCGGGCAGGAGAGATCAGGCAAAACGGCAAGATCAGAACGATCCGATGCATAGCGAACAGTCTAGTGGTGTCCGCCGCACAGATGGTCGTTTATGTTTTGAAAGGGCACGACTTCAGTCGAGCCGCAAAACGGCCCGCAATGAGCCGGGCTTTAGCCCCTGGTCGTTTATGTTTTGAAAGGGCACGACTTCAGTCGTGCCGTAAAACGGCCCGCAATGAGCCGGGCTTTAGCCCCTGAGGGACGCCTCTTCTTCAAATTCAACCCAACTGCGGGGCATTAATAAATGACCCTATTAGCGGCGGCCTACACTAGCGACTCGAAGGGACGGCGTTTCCTGCGATTCGCGTCTTCTTTTCGGTTTTTTCCGCAGCCTCTAAACACCCAACTCCAGCCCCGGCGCCCCCCTGCAGGGCCACCCCATTTTTTGTCAAGCGCCCATCCTCCCATGCTCTCTGAATCCAAATCACTTAACCCTGGTTTTTCGGTTGCACATAATTTCCTGCCCCGCGAGCACAATAGAAACATGAGAAAAGTCCCTGGCAATGATCCCGGCACCAAAGTCACCCCCGAAGGTACCGTGAGCACCCCTGTACTTCCCTCCCATTGCACCCTTTTTTAGAGCTCTGCTTCGATAAGCCGCTCTTAAGTCCTTTCCTGAGAGAACTCTGCGGGTAAGTCCTATATCAAGAGAATATTGCAGCCAAATTCCTGCCGTAACCCACTGAATCCAGGGAACTTCCGTACAGAGTCCGGGGAGGGGGGAGAGGCATATCACATATATGGTACAACTCCATGCTCTCAGCCTCCGAACACCTCACCTGACTTGCGCCGTCAACCCGCACCTTCGTCCACCGGAGAGGCAGTCTCGCTCGGATAGTTGAAGAAGAGCTGATTGCCGTCGAGATCATCCACCACCAGAAGCCGGTACCCCCATGAGCCATCTTTAACCGCAACGCCCTTCGCCTCCAGTTCCGCGCGCAGCGCATCCACGGCGGCGGCTGCGGTCTCGCGCGTGGGCGGCTCGACGTTCAGAGAAATAAAAGTCAGCCCCTTGCCAATCTTCTCCGGCCAATGGTCGGCCAGGATAAGCGCGCAGCCCTGGCGGTCCACCTGCGCGACATGGGCTCTGCCGCCTTCGTCGTAGCGCCAGGGGCTGGTGAAGCCCAGCCGGCTAACGTAAAAGGAGAGCGAGGCCTCGACGTCCTTGACGTGCAGGACGGGGCGCGCGAACCAGTCTGTCATACCCATGCATCCTCGCATGAAGATTACTCCTGCGCATCGGGAGCTGTTCTACGATAGCGGTGTCGGATCGGACCAGCGTTCGGCTGATTGGAGTTGAAGGGGAACACCATGAACGCAGCGGAATTTCAGGCGCGCGGACAGCCGACAGCTAAAAGCTAAAGGCTGTCCGCCACCGCCCCATCACGCAGCCCTTCGTCCCGGCGTTCGCTTTCTGCCGCTATCTTGCGCAGGCTTACGTGCTCGAACCGCGCCCAGATCAGACCCACCGGCACGATGCTGAGGAACGTGATCAGCAGGATGGTCGCGGCGCAGGCGGTAGCCGGCTCCAGCGGCACCTTGACAATTCCGGCAATGGCAAACGCCACGATCCCGATCTGGGTAAACCAGCCCAACACCGGCAACTGGAAGATACTTGCGCCGCCGCTCACCACCATCAGCAGCACCGCCGTGCTGAAGCTGATGTTCCGCAACTCGGGCGTGGCAACAAACGCTCGCATGATCTGAACGTAGGCAGTGGTGATCAGGGCCCACATCATCAGCGAAAGGAGAGTGGTTGCGGCGAAATCGCCGAAGGAGCGCATGGTGTCTAGCCCCGTTTGGAACGAACGGATCTTCGCTCCCACCAGGGCTCCAATCTTCTGCGAAACCAGGCCCAATGTGCGCTCGAAAAATACCGCGACGCCGTTGCCGCTTATCCGCACCGCAAAAAGAAACAGTGCCCCGATTACGGTCAGCACCAGGCCCAGGTATCGCGCCAGCAGGGGAGCCAGCCAGCCCGGCAGGTGGGAAAGCAGGCCCGAATGGCTGATCATCTGATCCGTCGCTTTCTTGACCACATCCCCCGGAACCTGCAACAGGGCGATGGAAAAGATCACCGCGATGGAACCTATGTCAAAAAGGCGCTCGACGATGTACACCGCGAATTGCGAAGTGAGTGGAAGGCCGGTCCGCCGCGAGACGAGATACGGCCGCACCAGGTCGGCCACGCGGCCGATCAGCGCCACTCCGGTGAAGCCGATCACCTGGGTTCCCGTCAGCGAGAGGACCGGCACCCGCTGGTGATGCCGCAGCAGCAGCGCCCAGCGTATCGATCGGAACACATACCCCAAGTAAATACACGCCATGGCGATGGCGATCCTACGCCATTCGGCTTGCACAAATTGCGACCAGAAGGCAGCAAAGTCAAAGTGAATCCGGTGCCGGCCCCAAAGGACAAGCGCTATCAGCGCCGCCAGCACCACCAAACCAGCAATCCATTGATGCTTCTTCAAGGAATCTCCCGCCAGTTCCAGTCTACTGTCCGCCAGCGGCGACCCTGCCATGCCGTGATGCGGCGCAGATGCCATCCTGGCTTTCCACGGATATGCTGTACCAGGCGCAAAAGCCCGCCAAGCGGGCGCGAGATAATAGCCCCAGGCGTGAGCCTGGGGATTGCGGGTCAACGGAGAAGGTTGAGCCCACGCAGGGGGCGGCAGAACAACACGCAATTGCCGATCCAGGGTATACGGAAGGGAGATCCCGGTCGATCAGTTTCCCGCAGACCGGGAGCCTGGAGCCGAGACCGCGAGCGACTTTTGCGCCTGCGCTTCCCGTGCCTTGACGCGGCGGTTGAACTCGTGGATCACGCGCGCCACGTACAGCCGGGTTTCGCGGTAGGGCGGAATCCCGTGGTACTTGTCTACCGCCGCCGGCCCGGCGTTGTAAGCCGCCAGCGCCAGCGACAGATTGTCGTGATACCGGGTGAGCAACTCATCGAGATAGGTCGAACCGCCCTGGACATTCTCTTCCGGCTTGAAGCTATCGGAAACGCCGAGATCGGCGGCCGTCGTGGGCATCAACTGCATCAATCCCTGGGCTCCGGCACGGCTGACCGCGTGCGCGTTGCCGTTGCTTTCCGCCTTCACCACGCTGGCCAGCAGATCGCGATCCACGTTGTGCTGGCCGCCGGCTTTGGCCAGCATCTCGTTCAGGTCTTCCCGGCTCAGAACGGCGGCATCCGCCGCAGCTTTCTTTTCCACCACTGGCGCCGGAGCAGCGACGGCAGCCGGAGGATCGGCGGGCGGAGGATCGGGAGTCCTTTCCACCGAAGCGATATCGCCGGGCGCCACTTCGATGTAGTTCTCGTTGCGGGCGTCGGTGTACAGCCGTACCTGGTGATTGCTGGCCACTGCGTGATGATGGCAAGTGATCTCGAAGCCGTTGCGCAGGGTTACCTGCTCGGCCGCGCGCACCGGCGCGGTGGCGATGACCAGCGCGCTAGAAACGATCACGAGATTGAGCCAAATGCGCAATGCGGATCCTTTAAATCTACACTCTCTCAGTCCTTGTCAACCCCTAACCCCTAATCCCTAATCCCTAATCCCAGGCTCTTCTTTGCCGCAGCGCAAGCAGACTTCACGTTCGACTGGCCGCCAGCCGAGCGGCTTCAGCCTCCAGTACCACCGCCACGCCATCCTCGTCGTTGGGCGGCGCCTGTTTCCATCCGCGTAATTTGGCCTTGATCTTCAATTCGTGGGCCGCGTTGCCCATCAGTACCGCCTGCCCGGCCCACTCCAGCATCTCCACATCGTTCCAGTTATCGCCGATGGCCATCACTTCCTTGCGATCGATGCCCAGGCTTGCCGCCACCCGCCCGAGTGCCCAACCTTTGGAAACACCCGGAGGCAGCAGATCCAGGATCGACAGATCGCGCGCCGGGTACTCGGTGCGGACGCACTCGCACAAGGCGTGCCACTCGCTCTGCTTCAGTGCCGCTTCGGCCTGCTTCATCTTGTCCAGGGTCCCGGTCACCATGCCTTGGATCGGATCTTCGCCGTCCATCAGGGCGCATTCCAACGGGCGGACCACTTCAATGGCGTGCCGATTGGCCTCCACCCACATCTCGATCCGGGAATGCGCCTGTTCCAGGTCTTCCAGCACCAGTTCGCCTTTGCCGATGCGGTCGAAGGTGAAGACCAGGGTGCCGAACGGCCGGAGCAACCCGCAAAGCTCCCGGGCCACCTTCGCCTGCAAACGGCAGTGGTCGATGGGGTCTCCTCCCAGCGTCCGAATCACTGCTCCATTGGACGTAATCAGAGGAGTATCCGCTCGCAGGCCGACTCCGTCCAGCAGCGGAGTGGTGTAAGCGGTGCGCCGGCCCGTGGCAATCACCACGGTAATTCCTGCCTCCTGGGCCGCCCGGACCGCCTGCGCGTTGCGCCGGCTCACGCGCTGGGCAAAGGTCGCCAGGAGGGTTCCATCCATATCGATCGCCACCAGGCGAACCGGAGGGTGCATATCTCCAGTGTACCGGGGGCCATCCAGCCGGGAAAGCCGGTGCCGGGTGCCCCCGGTCTCCCGGTGTTGGAGACCAGGGAATGCTGCACACCGCGCACACTCTGCTGTGACCGCCTGCACAACTACCATCCAGGCTCGCCGCGCACAATGGCATGGGAGGGAATGCCGATGCAATCTTCCGTTCTTATCGCGTTTGCCACCCGCAGCGGGACAACCGCAGAGGTCGCAGAGGCCATTGCTGCCGCCATGCAGGAGGCCGGGGTGGCGGCCGAGATCATGGCCGTGTCGCAAGTGAATTCTCTGGCCGGCAGGGAAGCCGTGATCCTGGGCGCTCCTTTGTATGTAGGCCGTTTTCCAAAGGATTTCCGGCTTTTCCTGCGCCTTCATCGCGACGCACTCGCGGCTATGCGGCCCTGGTTCTTTGTTCTCGGCCCCACACGGAATGAGCCCAAAGACTTCGAGGCTGCCCGGAAACAGGCAGAGCAGCAACTGGCCCATTATCCCCGGCTTCATCCGGCCGAGCTTCACATTTTCGGGGGCCGTTGGAGCACTACCGGTCTGCCGTTTCCCTTCAGCCTGGTGCGGCGCTTGCCCGGCAATCCGCTCGACAAAATTCCAGCCGACGACATCCGCGACTGGACGGCGATCCGCGACTGGGCGATGGGAATCGCGAAGCAGATCAGGCCGGCCGCATAACCATCCAGACTTCGTCGATTCCCACCCTTAGCCGCAAACAAAAACGCGGCGAAGGTGGGGCACAAGTTCTTTTGAATGGGTCACCCGGTTCTTCTGATTAGACTGGAGCCATGGAGCGCATCTGCACCCATTGCCATGCGGTATTGGCCCAGACGACCCGGGCTGACTGGTGCCCGGCATGCGGCGGAGCTCTGGCCGACCGTCCGACGCTGCCGGAGACGAAGATTCCGGGTGTGCCCCCGGCTGAAGTCGACCACCGTGGTCTCCTGTTACCGCGGCGCCACGCTGTGGGCGGGATCATCACTCCCCAGTAATGGCGACGTAATGCCGCTGAAGTGTGAGATTTACGTCTTGTACCAGGTCTTCAGGCCGTAACCGTCCAGGTTCTAGTTACCTCAGTTACCTATCGGTAATCCCGAAGGATTGCGACGATGGTTACGTCCAAGCACTTAATCCAGCGGGTGTCGGTTCTGGGAGGTCGGGGCCGTATACGAAAGTAGTAGCTGTTTAACCCTCTCGTTCCGATCTGGACATATCGATAGCAAAAGGGAGATATCGAAAATGGAACTCTGGGGAAGAAATTCTGCACGCTCTAGCTCTCTCGCATCCATGGATTCGCACCGTTCGGCGGAAGCCAGCGCCGCTCTCCGCGAGCTGTTTGAACTGTTGGAAGACTACGCCCCGGCATGGTACACCGAGGAACTTCACAACCGCGCCGCCGCCGCTTTGGGTGAGCTCGTGGCGCAACACGCGATTTAGCCGGCCGTTTAGAGAAGCTTCGCACCGCGGGATGGCGGAGAGCCGTCGCGCCCGGGCTATTCGTATCGCAGAGCCTCGGCGGGCAGGATTCGCGCCGCGGCCTGCGATGGGTAGAGCGTGGCCAGCACCGAGATGCCGATGGCAACCGCCGAAACGATGACGCCGTCGAGCGGGCGGGGAGCGAACGGCAGCGTCTCGATCGAGTAAACCTCGGCCGAGAGATGAATGAAGTGGTAGTGCCCGCCCGCCCACGAGGCCACGTAGCCGAGCACCAGGCCGATGGCCGTGCCGATCAGGCTGATCAGCAGTCCCTGCATCAGGAAGATGCGTCTTACCTGCGCCGGATCCACACCAAAACTCATCATCACCGCGATGTCGCGCGTTTTCTCCATCACCATCATGGTGAGCGCGATGAGGATGTTGAGCGCCGCCACGATTACGATCAAGGCGATCACGATGAACGTGACGTACTGCTCCAGTTTCAGCGCCTTGAATAATTCGCGATTCTGCTCCATCCAGTTGGTGGTCTGAAATCCCTTGCCGGCGGCCTGTTCGATCTCCCGGCCGATCTCCGGCGCGCGATCGAGATTATCCACTTTGAAGCTAATCACCGAGAGCAGGTCGGGCTCATGGAAGAGGCGCTGCGCGTCAGCCAGGCGCACATATCCCCACGCCGAATCGTACTGATAAAACCCGGAGTGAAAGGTGCCCGCAAGCCGGAATGGCATCCATTGCGGTGCGATTCCGTAAGGGGTCATCTCGCCCTGCGGACTTATCAGCATAACTTTGTCGCCGATCACCGCTCCGACGGTCGTGGCAAGATCATTTCCCAGCACGATGGGCGGAAGCTCACCGGGAGCCGGCGCCTCCGGCTGGCCCTGCGGATTGAGCGCCTGCTCCGAGCCCGGCGTCGCGGTCTTCAGGAGGTCGCTTACGGTCAGTTCCTGGTCGGGCAGAATGCCTTCGATCAGCGCGCCGCCATCGCGCGCGCCACGAGCCACCAGCACCTGCTCATACAGCCCCGGTGAGGCCGCGGTCACATGCGGGAGATGACGCAGGCGATCGAGCAGCGGCCGCCAGTTGCGAATGCCGTCCGACTCCACGCGCATGAGCTGCACGTGCGCGGTCGAGCCCAGCAGGCGATCCTGCAGATCGCGCCGCATGCCGTTGGTGATGGCCAGGGCGATGATCAGGGCGGCGACACCCGCCGCCACACCGGCTACCGAAATCGTCGTGACCACACCCACCACGGCCTGGCGGCGCTTGGCCTTCAGGTACCGCGCCGCGACGAATAGCTCGAACGTCATGGGCGTATTTACTTCGCCACCGGAGCTGCCGTGGTCGAAAACTCTGTCTTGGCCAGCCCCACGTTGTCGTGCCGGTCGTAGGCGCGCACCGTGAGCAGATGCTCGCCGGCCTTGCCGTTGAACGCCGAGCCAGGAATGTGCACCTCGTAGTGCTCGCGCTTGGAATCCGACAGCCCTCCCACCGGCTCGATGTATTGCCACTGGCCCGCATCCAGCGAGTACTCGGCATGAGAGATCGGAGATCCGAGGTCTTCCGCGTCGAACGTGAAGACCACCGGCTTGCCGCAGGGCGCCTGGGGACACCCGCCCGCTGCGGCCTGTTCGTTCGCCTTCAGATTACTCACCACCGGCGGCGTCGTGTCCACTTCGAAGCGATCGCTCTCCTTGAAGCCGGTGAGCGCCTCGCCGGGGCTGTGCGAGGGCGCATCGGAAGCCATCACCTTGATCTGGTATCCGCCGTCAGGAAGAAGGCTGGCATCGAACGAGTAGGCCTTTTCACTGATGTTGTCCTTCAGCAGGCGCCACACGTTCTCGTTGTCGCCCTTCATATAGAGCGAGAACGCCAAGTCATCGCCATTGTCGTCGTGCGCGGCCCAGCGCGCAGTAATGGCCGTTTTGTCCTTCATGGCCGTAATGGGATTGTTGGACGGCGCTTCGAAAGTCATCGCCGGTCCCTGGTTGGCGGAAGGGAAATTGATGGTGACGGTCTGCTGCTGGGGATTGGGCTGATTCTGCGGATTGAGCCGGGCGCCGGTGACGACGACGATTTCGTCCACCACCGGGGCCGAATTCACCGGCAGGTAATTGACGCCGACTGCGCCCAGGACGCCTCCCGGACGCAGGATCGCCTTCCACTGCAGAAAGCGCCCGGCCGGGGATGCAATCTCGCCATCCTTCAGCGGCTCCCAATCCGACCAGCCGCGCACCGGCTGCTCCACGTTGCCGGAGCGGGTCATGATCTCGTAGCCGCTCGATCCGGGCTGCACTTCGATGCGCCCGAAGCGCGCGAAGGCGCCGGCGTCGAGTACGTCGCTGGCGTATTCGTGTTTTTCCTGGGAACCGAGAGCGTAGAGCTTGCCGGTGTTTCCCGTGCCGACGAAGACATCGGATGTCCCCCGGATTGCGAGGCTCAGTCCCTGTTGCGCTTCGAGGTGGGCGATATCGGCATAGGTCCCATCGTCCTGGATGAGAAACATGCGGCCGCGATTGCCTGTGAGGGCCAGCAGGCCATCGGGCCGCGAGGACAGTGCGTAGACGACCTCGTCCTTGCCCGACCAGATCCTGCGCGGCGCCTGACCTTCCTGCAAAGCGTAGATTTCGGTCCCTTCGGGCGCCGAGGCGCTCTGGTTGGCCACCTGCAGTGAGCCGGGCTGAACCACGGTGAACGTCACCACGCCGGTGCCCTGCACGGGAAGCGGCGGCAGCGGATTATGGCTTTTGTCGCCGACGCTGGCGGCATAAATGGCGCCATTGGCGTTGACCGCCACCGAGGTGATCTCCCGCCGCGGCGCCTCGAACAGGACGTAGCCCTTGCCTTGCGGGTTGATGCGATAGACGAGCCCGCTGCCGTCCGAACCCGCGATCAGATTGCCTTTGGTGTCCCACGCCAGCGAGCGGATATGCTGCTCGTCGCTCTTGAAGAAGAGCTCGGGAGCTGCCGCGGCCCTGGCCGGATCGGCGCGATACACCGCGCCGGGGCCTCCGGTAGCGATGTACAACTTGCCCGCGCTGTCGAAGGTCAGATCCCAGATGTAGTGGGTCTTGTTATCCTTTTTGCCTTCCACCTTCCCGGGCTTGTCGTCATCCGGTTTGGGCTCGGGCTTGGCGTCTTCTTCCCTTTCTCCGCCCGCCTTGGAAAGATCGAAGATCACTGTCGCGCTGGCTTCGTCCTGCTTTTCCGTGGCGGCGGCATTCAGCTTGTAAACCTTGCCCGAGGGCATAGTGGCGGCGTAGAGAGCTCCATCCGGTCCGAGCCGCACAGCCTGCACCGTAAGATCTCGCGTTTCGAACAGCGTGAACGACTTGCCGTCCCGTCCCACGCGCTCCACCGTGGCCGGCGCGCCCGTTCCCAGGTATGCCGTGCCGTTCTTATCCACCGCGATCGACCACACAAAGGTCGAGGGAGTTGTCAGCTGCTCTCTGAGGACCGGCGCTTCGCGCAGGTATCCGTCGCTCGAAAGGGCCACCCCCTGCGGCGTGCCTTTTTCGAAGTCTTCCAGCCGGCTCTGGGTCCAGAGATGGGTTCCCTGCGCATGTGCCGGCAAAAAAGCGGTCACCAGGGCGGGGAGAGTCAATGCGAAACGAAGGCGGAGAAGCAAGCGAACGGTTTGGAGCATCCTGCCGTTGAGTCTACTAAAGTCGGCCGGAGGCGCGCAGCGACTAGAGGCGCCTCAATGTTGTTTCTGAATCGTCCGGCCATGCTTCACAAAAAAGCCGGCATTGTCGTCGCTGCGCGACTCACCCGTGCGTGGCTAGCCTCCGCCGCGGAACTGGATGATGCGCCGGCGATCGCGTTTGCTGGGGCGGCGATCCGGCAGAGGCGCGTATTGTTGCATTGCCTTGCGCTCTTCGGCCTCCCTTTGCCGCCGTTCCTTGCTGGCGTCGGTTTCGCGATAGAGCGTCTGCGCGACGCTGGCCGGGCCTCGCATCTCGCTCAGGGCCAGGACTTCGACCTCGAATTCGCCACCTTCGTTGCGGATGCGCAGCATGTTGCCGGCATGCACGTCGTGGGCTGGCTTGACTTCGGTGTCCCGGAGACGGATGCGCCCCAGGTCGCAGGCCTTGGCCGCCAGCGCGCGCGTCTTGAAGAAGCGCGCCGCCCACAGCCATTTATCGATGCGCATAGAATTCACGGAAAAATGTCCGGCTTGCCCTTCGGTTTGGCGGGAGCTATTCCCCAGCGCCCGGTTCGACGTTCCATACGTACAGGAATTCGGCGTCGCTGGAGGTCGCCACATCCATGTCGCGCTGCCGGGTGGCCCGGTTCAGGGCTGAGCGGATGTTCTCCTTCGAATCCGGCAGATCTGCGAGCGGGATCTTGAGGGCAGTGCCGGCCGCCAGTTGCTCCAGATCGCTGAGCATTTGCGTAACGATCGCCTTGTGCTTGCCGTCCCGTCCTTTGGGGACGTCGCGCTGGAAGATGGATTGGAAATTCATGAGCGTAGCTTTGTGGCCATTCTCGTTCGTCATGGATATCACCGATCTCACTCCGTTCAATCAACTTAGATGAGGTGGAAGCCAGAAGCGTATGCTTATCGTAACGCAATACTGAGATAGAACTATTCTTAAACCAAAACTAACGAGACGCAACTAGGGAAACCTTGCGAACTTCTGCGCCAACCCAGAACCAAACCACTGTGCTGGCGTAGGGTTACCGGCGGCCTTAAGGAGTTTCCCCGTATGAACGAAGTCCTGCTACTTTGAGCTAGGCCGGACAGGCCTGGGCCTCCCTGGATGTCCTTTCCCCTGGCAGGATGCTGGAAAGAGGTTTCCGATGGATCCGTACTATCCCACGGTGCCGGTTGAGCAGGTTCTTCAGAGATCCAGTCAGGGCGATGGGGAATGCCTGCCGCCGGTGGTTCTGGTCGTCGATGACGAGCCCCTGATCGCGGAAACCCTGGCCACCATCCTCAACGGACACGGAATCGCCGCCATCACCGCAAGCGACGGCCCGGCTGCGCTCGAAGTCGCAGGGTTGATCCCGCCGCATATGCTGCTTTCCGACGTCGCTCTGCCGGGCATGAACGGCTTCGAGTTGGCGACAAAGATCACTCGCATAGTGGCGGACTGCGAGGTGATCCTGTTTTCGGGCCAGTACTCGACCTGCGACCTGGTGTCACGGGAACACGAGCATGGCCGGGACTTTCTCACCTTGATCAAGCCGGTTCACCCGAGGGACATGCTGGCGAGGGTATTCGACGGGCTGAGCCGCCATGGCTGGCCGGCGCCGGTGGGCTTCAACTCGCGTCCGCGGGGTCCTTACGAGACCTTCAACCGGGCGTTGTAGTACCTGGATATCGGGGGCTCCAGGGCCCAGGACCTGGTGTTGGCTGGTTCACGGGACGGTGGCACCCCCCTCCCCCGATTCTTTGGGTAAATTCCCTGTTATCAGTAATTTAACGGAGCAATGTCGGTGCAAAATCTTCTTAAGAAAAGACTTACCCGCAGAATATTCTCAGCAAATGACTTAGGAACCGCCCGAAGTAGAGAAGCCGAAAACACAGGACCAGAACCAAGATGAAGTTATTTCTATTGTGCGCTTCTGGCGGGAATGAATATGCAAAGCTATACGGCGGAGTTTTGCCTGATTTTTCAATGATTCAAGCACTGGGCGGATTTCGGGCACTTGACAAAGCGCCTCGGCCGCTGGTTTCGATAGCGGGTCTTTTCCGCAGCCTGTAAAGCCACCCCGGCGACGAAGACCGGTAGCTGGGGACCCCGGCAAGTCGTGCCCTTTTACAAAACGGGGAGAAGGGCCCGGCGTCAGTTCGCGAGGACGGCGCGGTAGCGCACCTTGTTCTTCCTGACCTTTTCGATGGCTTCATTGGCCTTGGCCATGGGGAAGCCTTCGATCTGGGCCTTCACGCCGTGGCGGGCGGCAACATCGAGCATTTCGCGGATGCGCCAAGGGCTGCCGATGGGGCTGCCGGTAACGGTGCGTATGCCGGAAATGAGCGGGAAAACCTGAAGAGTCACTGGCGACGGCGGCACGCCGACAAAGCACAGCGTACCGGTGGGCTTCAGCGCCTGCATGTAGATTCCCCAGTCCTGGTCGGCATTGACGGTGCTGAGGATGAAGTCCAAAGAGCCGGAGACTTCCTTCAGCGCGCGGGTTTCGCGGGTATTTACGAAATGGTGGGCGCCCAGGGAGCGGGCTTCCTGCTCCTTGGCGGCCGAAGTGGAGAAGGCGGTGACTTCGGCGCCGAACACGCGCGCGAATTGAACTGCGAGGTGGCCCAGCCCGCCGATCCCGATCACGCCCACGCGCGACGAGGGATTGATGCCGTGGCTGCGCAGGGGACTGTAGACGGTGATCCCACCGCAAAGCAGCGGGGCGGCGTTTTCGCTCTCCAGCTCATCGGGAATGGGGAAGACGAAGCGGAGGTTGGCACGGACGCGAGTGGCGTACCCGCCGTGACGGCGCACGCAGGTGGCTTCAGACTGCGGGCACAGGTTCTCCATACCACGGGTGCACCATTCGCATTGACCGCAGGAATTCGACTGCCAGCCGAGGCCGACCCGTTGCCCGACCTTCAGGGAACGCACTTCGGCGCCCAGGGCGGAGACACCGCCGATGATCTCGTGGCCGGGAATGAATGGATACTGGCTGATTCCCCAATCGTTGGCGACGAGATGCAGATCGCTGTAGCAGATGCCGCAATGGGAGATCTCGATCTCGACGTCCCGGGGGCCCAATTCTCCCGGGTCGTAACGAAACGGCAGGAGCTCAGCTCCCGCCGCGTGAGCAGCTAATCCTTGAATTTGGGCCATTCGATCCGGTCCTCGCTGGGGTGGCAAGTGAAACCCGGCACTCCTAAGATAGAGCCGGTTTGCAGTGAAGATTGTAGACGCTTGCCCCTAGTGTACTCCGCCGCCCCCCTCGACGCGGAGGTTGAGGACCTGAAATCCGCTCAGCACGCCGCCGGCTTGAGCCTCGCCGGCCACCAGCGCCGATTCGCCATTGAGGGTGACATCCTGCGCCGCGCGCAGAGATTCAAGCGCGTTGGCAATAGAAAGAGGAAGACTCGGCAGAGTCTTGCCTTCCATGTCCGCCTGAGCTTCCGGCACAAGCAGGCTTACATAAATGCGATCCGCGCCGTGCTGGCTGCTGACCTGCGACAAGACCGATTCCATATCGAGAGGGCGGGCCATCATGCGCGGCTGGTCGAGGGTGCGATCCAGCACGCCGGCATCGCTGACCAGCACGCGTACATTGCCCGATTCGAGATTGGGAGGAAGGGTAATGGGAATGCGCACGTTGTGCGGCGTCTGCTGCCAGGGCCGGACGGTGGCCTCCACGGTGACTGTATCGCCGGCGTGCACAATGTTGCCGGAGATCAGGCGCGCCGATTCCAGCTCCACTCCGATGCGCCGTGGAATGGCCTCGATGTTGAGGCTGATCGAGCGCATGATGCCGTGGCGTGCGCTGTTGGAGTAGAGCTTGTTGAATTTTTCGCCGGTCTCGAGCGCGGCCATCATGGGGGCGGGCATGTTGTCTGTGGCAGGAGCCCACAGGTCAAGAGGCGCCGGCGGATAGCCGTCCATATCGATGCTTCCGGTGAGGTGATAGCTGGTCTCGGCGGTGCTCTCGTTGTTTTGCAGCAGGGCCTGGAAGAGCACCACCAGCACGGCCTGCGGGGTGAGCGGGGCCTGGTCCAGGATCTCGACGTTGAGGTTGCGGGTCTTCCTGGTTCCCTTCATGGTCACGTGCAGCGGGATCATGTGGGCGCGCGTGCCCAGCACGCCGCGAATGGCCGATTCGCGATCCTCAGTGAACGCCCCGATGGTATCGCCGGTGTTGATGACCTTAAAGGATTGCAGCGACGAAGCAAGGGTGGTGACAACCTCGGCCTTGGTCATGGGCAGGGAGATCGGCCCGGCCTGCAGAACCGGATGGCCACATGCGAGAAGCTGCTTGGGATCGATGTAGGTGACGGTGCAGGTAGCGGCAATTTCAAGATCGCCGCGGATCAACTGGACGCTCACCGCGGATCCGGGAAGCACGTCGCTGGCGGAGACGATGGCGGGTTCGTCACCGGTCTTGGAGGATCCTCCCATGCCGCCGGCGGCCACCA
Source organism: uncultured Acidobacteriota bacterium (assembly GCA_963720105.1). Lineage (GTDB taxonomy): Bacteria > Acidobacteriota > Terriglobia > Terriglobales > Acidobacteriaceae > Telmatobacter. The sequence goes on from CAVREL010000089.1 coordinate 17,994, forward strand.
TGTCCAAGCCGGTTCCGGCCATTTCCTTCTGCCACAGGCGGATGGCTTCGGGCGCAAAGCCGCTCATCACGAGCGGGGTTTCCATGGGCTGGAAATTGGTGTCGGCGGCGGAAGCGCCCGGGACGGAAAGGCCGGGGATTTCCACCCCACGGATCAAAGACCGATCCGTGGAGACCCCGGGGATTGACCCGGCGAACGCGCTGGCCGGGGCGGGCGTGTTCTGTCCCGCGCGCGCCTCCTGGAGCGGCTCGCCGATGGGGATATCGCGGACCTCCAACATGTCTTCGATGGGGGTGATGCCGGCGATGGCATCCTTGGCGAAATTGCCAATATGGTAGGAGATGGATCCCAGAAGCCGGTTGCCGATGTAGACCGGGCTGCCGCTCATGCCAGCGACCACGCCGGTGTATTCGGGCTTGGAGCCGTGGAGCTGGGCCAGGATCATGTCGTGCCCGGGGCCGCGCACACCCCGCAGCACGCCCAGGATTTCGACGGCCATGGGCTCGGGTTTGGTGCCCTCAAAGACGGTCCAGGCGGTGGCCGTCATGCCGCGCTTCAGTTCGCTCAGGGGGAAGAATCCGCCGGAGGATGGCGGGGGAGACGCGGACGCCTGGGCGGCCGCAGCCTGGGAGGTGACCTGTGCGGAGAGCAAGGCGGGGGAAAACGCTACGCAGGGGAAGACGACCAGCGCGGCGAGGCGGAGTTTGGTTTCCTTCAGACGCATTACCACGTCTATTAGAGTACAACCGGGGCACGAAGGTGAGAACCGCGTGCCCGGTTTGCGCCGCATTTTTGCCTTCGAGGCCCTCTTTCAGCGCGTGTGGAGATGGCTTCGGCCCCGGGTTCAGCGCCCGTGGATGTTTTCCGGCAGCGGCGTTAGCATATGCTTGAGAACACAGGAATGGTTATGTCCAAGTCGTATCCGTCGCATTCGCGTCATTCCAGTCTTCCGGCTGTGGCGCTTTCGCTGCTCACGCTGGTGGCTATGGCGCCGCCGCTTCAGGCCCAGGCTCCCGCGCAGCAGCCGCAGCAGCCGCAGCAGAACCCGCCCCAGGCGCAGCCCGACTCGGGCGGTCCGGCGCCGGATAACGGGTCGATTGCCTTGCCCAAGAAGAAGGACCAGCCCGACGAGGCGCCTCCGCCGGCTCCCGCCGCGCCCAAATTCAAGAACCCGGAAGGAGCCCCCAGCTATTCGCTGAGGGTGGAAGTGCCCGAAGTGACGGTGGATGTGGGCGTGCTGCTGGAGAAGACCCACCAGTTTGTGCCCAATCTGAAGCCGTCGAACTTCCGCGTGTATGAGGACGGCGTGGAGCAGAAAATTGCCGGCTTCAAGCGCGTGGAGGCTCCCATTACCGCGCTGATGCTGTGCGAATTCGCCTCCAACGGGTACTGGTGGTGGAAGGGCCAGGACATGCTCAACGCGGCGTACTCGTTCACCCAGCAACTGCGGCCGCAGGACTACGTGGCGCTGATGACGTTCGATATGCGCACCCAGATCGTGACCGACTTCACCCAGGATAAGCGCCAGCTTCTGGGAGCGTTGCAGACCCTGCAGATCCCGGGATTCAGCGAGACCAACGTATTCGACGCGCTGTACGAAGCCGAAGACCGGCTGAGCCGCATCGAGGGTCGCAAATACATCATTCTGATCGCGACCGGCCGCGACACCATGTCGAAACTCACCCTGGACAAGATCCTGCAAAAGGTGAAGACCACGCCCGACATCACGATTTTCACGGTATCGACCGGCGGCGCGCTGCGGGCCATGACCGAGGGCCGCGGGGGGTGGGGCGCGCAGATGCGCGATATGGATTATCTTCAGGCGGACAATGAGATGCGGACGTTTGCCAAGCTGACCGGGGGGGAAAGCTTCTTTCCTCGGTTCGCCGGCGAGATGCCCGATATCTTCCAGGAGATCAACACCAATATCCGGTCAAAGTACGAGCTGATCTATCATCCGAGCAACTCCAAGCAGGACGGCTCGTATCGCAAACTGCGCGTAGAACTGGTGGATGAGGAAGGGAAGCCGCTGCGCTTTCAGGATGAAAAGCACCGTCCGCTGAAATACGACGTGATCGCTCGCGATGGTTACCGGGCGCGGCCTGAAGTGGAGTAAAAGAAGGGAACAAGGGGACCAAGGGAACGAGGGAACAAGGGACCAAGGGACCGAGAAGACCAGGTCCCTCGCGCCGGACTGGAGCGGTCCACCGAACCGGTGGGAGCGTGGTTTGCTGCCCTTACTTCAGTTGAATGAAGAAGATGTCGTACAGGTAATACCCAACGACCAGGACCGTAGCCGCAACCGTTAGCCAAACCGAGGTCCGGACGAGGGGCTCGATCCTGTGCACTTTTTCCGCGATGGCGGCTTGGGCGCTTCGTTCATGGCTGAAGGAGTCGTCGAGGAATATCTGATCCTCTTCATCGCGGGTGAGACGGGAGCGATAGAGATACATCACCACGAGAAAAAGCGCGCAAACAACCCAAACGCTCCAAACGATAGGCTGCATCATAAGCACCTCCAAAGAATTGCGGTCCCAGATACCGGCGGGCCCGTGAGGGGAAACGCGGTCTCGTGAGTAGAGGGGCCTTACGGAAGCATCATAGCGTTCAACTCGCAATCTTTTGGTGACATTAGTCACATCTGATGTTGGTGATGCGAATCTTGCTTTTGCTTGATTCGAAACGAATTTTGGACCGCCAGGCATCATCCGCGGGTCGCGCCGGATGCGACTTTTGACGCCTGGCTGCATCCAATCTGTGCGGATGAAGCTGTACAGCCATCTGCGAAGCAAGTAAAGTAAAGGTTCAAGGACCTGATTTCAGACACGGAGACGAGACATGGCCACCACTGCCGCACCGCAAACCGAAACCGTTAAGAAGGCGCCGCTGATACTGACGTCCCAGGCTATTGCCAAAGTGCGCGAGATCATGGCCACCCAGGACCCGCTGCCGGCCGGATTGAGGATCGGCGTGGTGGGCGGAGGCTGCTCCGGGTTCCAGTATTCGATGGCCTTCGAGAACCAGGCCGGGATGATGGACAAGGTGTTCAGCTTCGACGATTTGAAGGTGTTTGTCGACTCCACCTCGCTGATGTACCTGAACGGGTGCACGGTGGACTACGTGGAGACCCTGGAGGCGGCGGGATTCAAGTTCGAGAACCCCCAGGTGAAGTCGACTTGCGGGTGCGGATCGTCATTTAACGTCTAACGCGCGGTTTCAGACGCGATTCGAGCACGGCCCGTCCGAATGGACGGGCCGTGCGGCGTTTGGGGTATTGGCTCACCAGGCTCTAGCCGGATGGCGGTCGCAGCTCAGGCGGAGATTCTGCGTCGTCTGCAGGAGGCTTCAGATGTCTTGGACGACGAGTCGTCAATAGCGATCGAAAGCTTCATTCCGAGTGCGTTAAGAATTGAGGAAAGGGTATCGAAGGTGGGATTTCCTTGATCCGAGAGGGATCGATAGAGAGTCTCGCGTTGAACGCCGGCCTCCTTGGCGATTCGCGTTACCTGGTGGGTTTGAGCCACATTCTTGAGTGCCTTAAGGAAAGCCTGGGGAGAATCCTCCAGTGCGGCGTTCAGATATGCCGCGGCTTCGACCGGATCGGCGAGCCCGGCAAGCAGGGATTCGCGGTAGGGACGGGTCTTAATCATGTTGCCTCCACATCTGAATTGCCCGGCGGATATCCCCATCCTGCCCTTGCTTGGAACCGCCGAGCAACAGATGAACCTGATTTCCTTTTTCTCCGAAATACACCCGATAACCGGGGCCAAAGTCGAGTCTCAGTTCCGAGACGCCTTCACGCAGCGACTGAACGTCACCAAACAGCCCATCCTCAATTCGATCAATGCGGACGCGAACCCTGGCTCTCGTTTGAATATCAAGTCCGTTGAGCCATTCAGTGAATGGCTCGCGCCCGGCATCATCCTGGCAGATGAGAATCTCACGCGGAATGGCTTCCAATTACATACCCAACCCGTCGCGGTGTGATATTTAATTCACATCCTACGTTAACACCCGAGTTGAACAAATTCAAGGTCACCGAATTCGGATGAAGAACTGTAAGCCTGCAGAATAGGATTAGCCCTCGTTTTCCTCAAATCGCACCTGTTCTTGCAATCCCATTTGAACGAGCCACAAGGGGTTTCGAAACTAAAATAGAACCAGCGATGCCCGAGTTCACCCACCTTCATCTGCACACCGAATATTCCCTGCTGGACGGCGCTTGCGATATCACGAAGCTCATCGATCGCGTGGCGGCGCTGGGGCAGAAGTCCGTGGCCATGACGGACCACGGCAACATCTACGGCGCGGTCCACTTCTTCAATGCGGCCAAGGAGAAAGGCATCAAGCCCATCCTCGGCTGCGAGCTCTACGTGTGCAAAAACGAGGACCACCGGGCCGCTCCGCAGGGCGACGACTACAACCACCTGCTGGTGCTGGCGGAAAACGAGGAGGGCTACCGCAACCTGATCCGCATCACGTCCGAGGCCTCGCTGCATGGCTTCTATCGCAAACCCCGCGTCAGCAAGCGCTACCTGGCCGAACATGCAAAAGGATTGATCGGGTCGTCGGGGTGCCTTTCCGGTGAGCTGTGCGAAGAACTCCTCGCCGGCCACTACGACAAGGCCAAGGCGGTTGCTCTCGAATACCAGGACATCTTCGGCAAAGGCAACTTCTATCTCGAGATCCAGGACCAGGGACTAGAAGCCGAGCGCAAGATCCAGAACGATCTCTTGCGTCTGGAACGCGAGCTCGAGATCCCGCTGATCGCGACCAACGACTCGCATTATCTCTGCGGCGAGGACTCTCATGCGCATGACGTGATGCTGTGCGTGCAGACCAACGCCAAGATCCACGACGCGGACCGTTTTAAATTCGACTCGGATCAGTTCTTCGTCAAGTCCGCGGACGAGATGGCGCGGTTGTTTCCCGATTCGCCCGCGGTGCTGTCGCGCACCATGGAGATCGCCGAGCGCTGCTCGTTCAAGCTGCAGCCGGTGGACGATCCATTCCCCGAGTTCGCCGTGCCGGAGGGCCACACCATCGACAGCTACTTCGAGCAGGTGTGCCGGGAAGGCTTGAAGAAGCGGCTGGAAACCTCGGTCAGGCAACTGGAGCTGCGCGGCGTGCGCCGGTCGACTCCCGACGAGTACCAGGCCCGATTGACGTACGAGATCGGCATCATCAAGCAGATGAAGTACTCCGGGTACTTCCTGATCGTGTGGGACTTCATCAAGTACGCGCGCGATCACGGCATCCCTGTGGGACCGGGGCGCGGGTCGGCCACCGGATCGCTGGTGGCCTACGCCATGGAGATCACCAACATCGATCCCATGCAGAATGTGCTGCTGTTCGAGCGCTTTCTCAATCCCGAGCGCGTGACCATGCCGGACATCGACGTGGACTTCTGCCAGAACCGGCGCGGGGAAGTGATCGACTACGTGACGCGCAAGTACGGCCGCGACCAGGTGGCGCAGATCATCACCTTCAACACCATGGCGGCCAAGGCATCCATCAAGGACTGCGGGCGCGCCATGGACATGCAGTACGGGGATGTGGACCGCATCGCCAAGCTGGTTCCCGCCACCGTGGGGATGACGCTGGACAGGGCCCTCGAGGAAGTGCCCGAGCTCGCCAAAGTGTATGAAAGCGACAAGCAGATCCGCGAGCTGATCGATACCGCCAAGAAGCTGGAAGGGCTGGTGCGCGGATCGGGCGTGCATGCTTCGGCGGTGGTCATCGCCCCGCGCCCGCTCATTGAGCTGGTCCCCGTGGCCCGTACGAAAAACGACGAAATCGTCACCGCCTACGACATGAAGGCCGTGGAGAAGATGGGCCTTCTGAAAATGGATTTTCTGGGACTGGCGACGTTGACGGTCATCGTGGACTGCGTGAAGTTGATCGAGCAGAAGCGGGGCGAAAAGATCGACGTGGAGATGATTCCGCTGGACGATCCCGAGACGATGCAGAAGGTGTTTCACACCGCGCTGACCTCGGGAGTGTTTCAGTTTGAATCCTCGGGCATGCGCGACATTCTGCGCCGCTACAAGCCGGACACGGTGGAGGAGTTGACGCAGTTGAACGCGCTCTACCGGCCCGGGCCCATGGACATGATCGACGACTTCATCGAGCGCAAGTGGGGCCGGAGGAAGGTCGAGTACCTGGTGCCGGACCTGGAGGAAATCCTCAAGGACTCGCTGGGCGTGATCGTCTACCAGGAACAGGTGATGCGCATCGCCAACGTGCTGGCGAACTATTCCCTGGGCGAGGCCGATCTGCTGCGCCGGGCGATGGGAAAGAAGATCGCCGAAGCCATGGCCGAGCAACGCGAACGATTCCTGAGCGGGGCCGCTGCGCAGGGACATCCGAAGGCCGCAGTGGAAGAGATTTTCGAGCAGATGGCGAAGTTCTCCGGCTACGGCTTCAACAAATCGCACTCCGCCGCTTATGCGCTGGTGGCGTATCACACGGCCTATCTCAAGACGCATTACCCGGTGGAGTTCATGGCGGCGCTGCTCACGTCGGAAACGTCGAAGCCCGAAAACGTGGTGAAGTACATCGGCGAGTGCAAGGAGATGGGCATTGCCGTGGAACCGCCCGACGTACAGGTTTCCGGCGCGCAGTTCACGCCGCATGGGGACGCGATCCGATTCGGATTGGCAGCGGTGAAGAACGTGGGCGGCAACGCCATTGAATCGATCATCAAGGCGCGCGACGAAGTGGGCGGGCGCTTCAAGAACTTCTGGGAATTCTGCGAGAAGGTCGATCTGCGGGTGATGAATTCGCGGGTGATCGAGTCGCTGATCAAGGCCGGCGCGTTGGATTCACTGGGCACGCGCGGCCAGCTTGCGAAAGCGGTCGACAAGGCGATGGAGCGCGGCCAGAAGGCGCAAAGAGATGCGGAACTGGGGCAGACGGGGCTCTTCGGGCTCTTCGATGAAACCCCTGTCAACGGCAGCCATGGCGACGATCTGCCCAACGTGCCCGACTGGGAAGAGAGCGAGCGGCTGGCCAACGAGAAGGAAGTGCTGGGGTTCTTTGTCTCCGGCCACCCGCTGGACAAGTACGCCGAAAAAATTCGCAATCTGCCGGCGGTGATTCCCATTGCCGAGGCCCACGAACGCAAGCCGGCGGAGCGCCGCTGGGGCCGCGACAGCGATCCCGCCGACGAAGTCCAGGTGGCGGGACTCATTCGCGGCCTGCGCGTGCAGAAGAGCAAGCGCGACCAGAAACTCTACGCGCAGGCGTCGCTGGAAGACGCCAGCGGCAGAATTGACCTTATCTGCTTCGCGCGCGACTACGAGCGGCTCGGCGAGCAGTTGAAGATCGAGGCGCCGGTACTGATTCGCGGCGCCATCATGAAGGAAGAAGACGCCGCGCCGAAGATTTCCATCAGCGGCATCCAGGCGCTCGAGGAGGTGCAGGTGAAGCTGCCCGCGGGGGTGCGCATCCGCATCAATCTCGATCGCGCCACGGATGAGATGTTGGCGGCGCTGAAGAGCGCTGCCGACGCCGCGCCGGGCCCGGGCAAGGTGATGCTGCATCTGGAGCGCAAAGGCGAGTACGCAGTGATCCTCGAACCGGAAGGAATGAACGTGGCAGCGGATCGCGGCTGGGTGGAGCACGTCGAGGAGTTGGTGGGGCGGGGAAGCGTGCAGCCGGTGGGGTGAGCGTGGATTGAGGTTCGTCGAAGCCCAGGTCCCAAAATCGGGGACCTGGGGCACCCGGCTCACGGGGTAAGAAGGGAAAGAGACTATGCGAAAGCTTGCGCGCCTTGGGTTCTTTTTGATGGTCCTCCCCGTTTCAATGTCCGCCGCACAGACCACAAGTCCTGAGCGCGGCCACAAAGAAGACATACCCCACTTCCTGGTCGCGGGGTTTGAGGCCTACAAGGACAAAGGTCCGGAAGAGGCTGTACGCGCCTGGATCAAAGACAGCCCGATCGATGGAAGCAAGGATGCTCTGTCACAGGCAAACATGTTGCGCCAGGTTCAGGATTTCTACGGCGCCTATCGAGGCTTCGATCTCATCAACACCCAAGATCTGACCGATCGTGTTCGAATCATCTATGTGGTCGTCAATTACGACAAGGGTCCATTGTTCGCGAAATTCATTGTCTATCGTCCTGAGGAACATGGGTGGCTATTGACAAGTTTCAAGTTCCATACGGACCCAACTGTCGTAATGCCCGCGAAGCAGTGACGCCTCTTCCATGGAATACCGCCGCCGGGTGCCCAGTGTCTCGATTCTGAGACCTGGGATCACACTTCGTCACGCACCATGATCACCTGCAGAAACCGCGGACCGTGCACGCCCTTGATGCGCGTCATTTCGATATCCGCTGTCGCGCTGGGGCCGGAAATATAAGTTGCCAATCCCGGCGGGTCGGCGCACAGTGCGAAGTATTCCGGCAATGTCTCCACAACATCGCTCTCCCGCAGAACGCACAAGTGCCAGTCGGGCAACAAGCTGATCACACGCCGTCCTTCGGTTGCCAGGTGATGCAGCACGATCGTTCCCGAGTCGGCAATGCCGCAGAACGATCCGGTTACCACGCCATCGGCTTTCTCGATCTCGCTGGTCGAGAGGCCGCGATCGACCTTCCACTCGAAGCCGGGGGCGAGCCACGAAGCCGGCAATGCCGGCGGGATGACAAAGCTGCGCCGTCCGCTCGTGGCAAGCCGGGAGGCAATGGTATCCGGCAAGTGATCCGGCGAACACTCCACTACTTCGGCGTCGTATTCGCGCAGGCGCTCGATCATCAGCGCGATTCGCTCCTCGGGATTCAGCTGGCCGGCGCGAATGTAGCCGCGCTCGAGGGCGGCGTAGCTTGCCGTCACATCTTTTGCGCCGTTTCGGGTGGCATGGCGCACCCGTGCGAGGATCTCTTCCCGGGAAGCACTCATCGGCCCTCCTTGCCCAGAACCGAGTTACGTCCGGCCCACCATTCGCGGAACGTCTGCGGGGGCAGGCCGCGCAGGTCGCGGGTCATGGTCCACCGCGCGCCGATGCTTGGAAGGCTGTGAATCCATCCGTCTTTTCGCGTCAGTAGCCGCAGGCCCAGGCGGCCCATGCGTTGCGCGAACCGGAACCGGCCTGCGCTGGCAAAGAAAAAGTTCGCGATGCGCAGGCCCAGGTACATGGGATCAAAAAAGCGGCGCTCCTCCTCGCGCTCCTTATCGGTCACCTGGGCGCGCAGATCGATGAGCACCTCGGGAATGTTGATCTTCACCGGGCACACGTCGTAGCACGCGCCGCACAGCGACGACGCATAGGGCAGCGTCTGCGCATGTTCGAGGCGCATGAGCTGAGGTGTGAGGATGGCGCCGATGGGCCCCGGATACACCGATCCATACGCATGCCCGCCGGTCTGACGGTACACCGGGCAGGTGTTCATGCAGGCGCCGCAGCGGATGCACTTGAGCGTCTGGCGCTCGCGCTCTTTGGCCAGGATTGCCGATCGTCCGTTGTCCAATAAAATGACGTGAAAGCGCTGCGGGCCGTCGCCTGGAGTCACGCCGGTCCAGAGCGACGAATAGGGGTTCATGCGCTCGCCGGTCGCTGAGCGCGCCAGCACCTGCAGCATGATCTCCAGGTCCTGAAACCGCGGAATGATTTTCTCGATTCCGGCCAGGGTGATCATGGTCTGCGGCAAGGTCAAACACATACGCCCGTTGCCTTCCGATTCGACGATGACCACCCCGCCGGTTTCGGCGATCAGGAAGTTGGCGCCGCTGATGGCGGTGGGCACATGAAGAAATTTCTCGCGCAGGAATGTTCGCGCCGCGCCGGTCAGTTCCCTGGGATCGTCGGTCAACTCCGGCCGGTTCATCTTGCGCGCGAAGATCTCCCGCACCTGGCTGCGGTTTACGTGCAATGCCGGCACCACGATGTGCGACGGCTCGTCTTCGCCGAGTTGCAGGATGATCTCCGCCAGGTCCGTCTCGAAGGCCTTGATCCCCGCGGCTTCGACGGCGGGATTGAGCTGAATCTCCGCCGAGGTCATCGTCTTAATCTTGATGACATCGGTGGCCTGTTCCCGGTGAAGGATGTCGAGAATGATCTTCCGCGCTTCGGCCGCATCGGATGCCCAGTGCACTACCCCGCCGGCTGCCGTGCAGCGCTCCTCGAATTGTTGGAGATAATAGCCGAGGTTCTCGAGCACGTGCATCTTCAGCGCCGAGCCTGCATCGCGCAGTTGGCACCAGTCCGCTTTTTCGGCGACCAGGCGATTGCGCTTGGCCTGGATCACGTCAGTGGCGTGCTCCACGTTCTTGCGCAACTGCGTATTGCGGAGAATGGTGAACGCCGCCTGCGGGAAGGGCGGCGCCTTCTCGGGATCGAGAACGGGATGGCTGCCGGTTGCCGCGTGGTTCATAGCGTGGCTTCCATGGGAACGGCTTCGGTGCTGGCCAGGATCTGCGCCATGTGGACTGTTTTCATGTCCGCAAACTGCCGGTGCAGCGCCCCGCCGATGTGCATCAGGCAGCTATTGTCGAGCGCGGTGCAGTATTCGGCGCGCGTGGCCAGAACATCGGTCAGCTTGGCCGAAAGCATGGCCGAGGAGACCTCGGCATTCTTTACCGAGAACGTTCCGCCGAAGCCGCAGCAGCGATCGAGGTTTGCGACCGGGATCAGTTCCAGCCCGCGCACCTTGGCCAGGAGGCGAAATGGCCGGCTGCCGAGCTGCAGCGCCCGCAGGCCGTGGCAGCTGGCGTGATAGGTCACGCGGTGAGGGAAATACGCGCCCACATCGTCCACGCCGAGCTTGTCGATCAGGAATTCGCTCAGTTCGAACACGCGGGGCAGCAGCGCAGCGAATTCCTTCCGCAATTCTTCGTTGCCCAGCTCTTCGAACAGTCCGGGATATTGGTCGCGAATCATCGCGACACATGAAGATGACGGAATCACCACCGTATCCGTGTCCCGGTAAATGCGCACAAAGCGTTTGGCCTGGGAGAAGGCCTCGGCACGAAAGCCGGTGTTGGCATGCATCTGGCCGCAACATGTCTGGGCGGGCCGGAACTCCACGTCCACTCCGAGCCGCTCCAGCAGGGTGACGACCGCGCGCCCCGTCTCGGGATAGAGGGCGTCGTTATAGCAGGTGATGAACAGAGATGCGCGCATTTGAGAACATTGTTGCAGAATCAGTGGCCGGACACGGCATCATAACTGAAACAATTTGTCTATTGCAAAAGAGAAAAGAGAACAGAGAACAGAGAACAGAGAAAAGAGAACAGGGAACAGGCGGACCAGGGATTCGCTGCGTTTTTGAAGCAAACCTGTGTAACATGTTTTTTTCCTTGGAACGACTTAAGATAGGGGCGGTTTTCACAACCGAGGTTCACTGGCGTCTAATCAGGAACGAGCCTTTCCAGAGGTTTCATCACCCTTGACATCTTTACCCTCCGACTGTTGGAGTCAGTGTTTCCCGGATCTTCGGTTTCTCCTCCGCGTCTGGCGGTTTCTCCTGGAGAGCCCCACGGCCGGGTGCGCGGCCAAGGGATGCTCTGATATTCGAACTAAACTCCGCTCTTACCATTCGGGACGTTCCGAAGAAAGGTCCAGAGGTACGACAATGCGTTGCCGTCGGTTTGGGCTGCTCGCTGCTATCGGTGTGCTCTTTGCGGTTTCGAGATTGATGGCGCAACGCGCGGAGATAGCGCCGCGCATCGCCGGCCCAGTGGATGAGAACTCGCTCATTACTTTCGCGGGGCACGTGCCCGCGCTGGCGAGGGCGGAATTCGACCGGGGCGAAGCTTCGCCTTCGACCCTGATGTCCCACGTGAGGCTGGTGCTTGCGCGCAGCACCGAGCAGCAGGCAGCGCTGGACAAGTACGATGCGGAGCTGCAGGACAAGTCGTCGCCAAATTATCACAAGTGGTTGACGCCGGAGGAGTTCGGCAACTTGTATGGTCCGGCCGACGCGGACATTGCGGCCATTGTGGCGTGGCTGGAGGCGCATGGCCTCCAGTTGGATCAGGCAGACCCGGCGCGGACCAACATTTCTTTTACCGGGACCGTAGGGCAGATCGAAGAGACCCTGCACACGCCGATTCACGACTACGAAGCCAATGGAAGGGCGTTCCTTTCCAACAACAGCAATCCCAGTATTCCCGCGGCGCTGGCCCCGGTGATTTCGGGCGTGGCCTTTTTGAACACGTTGAAGGCCACACCGCATTCGATTTCCAGGGGATCGGGAATGTTCGACCCGTCCACGGGCCGGATGAAACTGGCCTCGCCGGAAAGGATGACGGGCCCGCATCCGGAGCTCACGCTGGGCGGGGGAACCACCGCCAATCCGTACCTGCTCCTCATCGTTCCGGGAGATGCCGCCACGATCTACGACACGCCGAACTCGTTCAACCTGAATTTCCCGTCGACGGGAACGAGCTACACCGGCAAAGGCGTGACCATTGGGATTGGGGGAGACGCGGCGATCAAGGCCACCACCGTGGCATCGTTTCGCAGCCGGTTCGTGAACGACTCAACCCAGCCCACCGTCACCAATGTGGATGGCGTCGCCGCCAACGGGGATACCGATGAGGCTTATCTTGACACGGAGATTTCCGGCGGACTCGCGCCCGGCGCGACCATTCACTTTTACACGGCAACTTCGCTGGATGTGGCGATCCAGCAGATGCTGACCGACAACACGGTGGACATCTTCAGCCTGAGCTTCGGGGCCTGCGAACTGATCCTGACGACCGCCGAGAACAACATCATCAACGGGTGGTGGCAGCAGGCCGCCACGGATGGAATCGCCGTAACGGTCTCCACCGGGGATAGCGGATCGGCCACGTGCGACATTCCCGATACCACCAAGACTCAGGTTGCCACGCAGGGGCTGGCGGTGAGTGGTTTTGCATCGACGCCCTACAACGTTGCGGTGGGGGGAACGGATTTTGCGGGGCTGGCAACCAGCTTTACCACCTACGCGAGCCCGACCAGCAGCGACAGCCCCAGCACGTTCTACCGCACCGCGCTGAAGTACATTCCGGAGTCGACGTGGAACGATTCCGTCAAGGTGAATGGGACGGTGGCCCAGAACGCCGCCTATGTCGATCCCACCAGCGGCTTCACCAACATTGTTGCCGGAGCAGGGGGCAAGAGCAGCTGCTCGACGACTTCGACTTCCGGCACGACCACGACATGCGTCAGCGGGTATTCGAAACCGACATGGCAGCGGGGGACGGGAGTCCCGCCGGACGGGGTGCGCGATCTGCCCGATGTCGCGTTGATGGCCGGAGATGGAACCGATGTTTCCGCGTGGTTGGCGTGCACCGACGACACCTTCACCTCGGGAGGGACCACCTACACCGACGACTGCACAACCCAGGCGGGAGCCTCTCCGTTTCCGTTTGCCGCGTTCGGCGGCACGTCCGCGGCCGCGCCGGCGTTCGCCGGGATGCTGGCGCTGGTCCAGGAGAAGACCGCCGGCGGCAAGACGGGACAGGCTGCCAGGCTGGGGCTGGCGGTGAAGGAACTGTACGACCTGTACAACGGCAGCCACGCCAGCGCGATCTTCCACGACATCACGTCCGGCAACAACTCGGTACCATGCGCCAGCGGCTCTCCGAACTGCGCGACGAATACAGCCGGGAACCTGTTCCTGCCCGGATATGACACCAATGCGGGCTATGACCTGGCGACCGGTCTGGGCAGCGTCGATGCCACGCAACTGGTCACCTACTGGGGAACGGCTACGGGCAGTGGAACCACCACTGTGACCGTGCAGCCCTCGGCGACCACGATTGTCAGCAGCGCCCCGCTGAGCGTCTTGGCCACGGTAAAGGGGTCGTCAACTACCGGGAATCCGACCGGGACGGTGACGCTGACGGGGGGCGGGTACACCTCATCGGCGCAGACTCTCACCGCCAGCGGTACTGACAGCGCCACGTACTCGTTCTCGGTTCCAGGGGGTAGCTTCTCCATTGGCTCGGACACGCTGACCGTCACCTACAGCGGCGATGCAAGTTACGCTTCCCAGACCGGTACGGCGCCGCTGACCGTGAACGGGCTCACTCCAACAGTTACTGTGACTCCGGCATCGACCAGTATCAACTCCGGCGCAAGCCTCAACGTGACGGCCACCGTGACAGGGACGGGCGGGACTCCTAACGGCAGCGTGAAGCTGTCTTTCAATGGGTACACGTCCACTTCACAAACCCTCGACAGTACCGGCAAGTTTGTCTTTACGGTGGCCCCATTCACTTTTGCCGGCGGCGCGAACACACTAACGGTGACCTATAGCGGAAGTACGGTCTACTCCACGGCCAGCGGCACAGCCATTGTGAATGTGACCATCAGCACATTCACCATTTCTGCCAACCCTAATGCGTTGACTCTGACGGCGGGCGCCGGCACCGGCAATACATCCACCATCACGGTGACCCCGGTTGCCGGCTACACCGGCGCGGTGACGCTCACCGCCGCGGTGACGTCGCCGCCCGGCGCAGTCAGCACGCCTACCGTTGCCTTCAGCCCCGGCTCGATTAGCTTTACAAGCTCCAACAACACGGCGGCCCAGACTTCAACGGCCACGGTGACGACCGTTAAGGCTACCGCCATCCGCTCTCCGCTATATCGGAGCTCCACATGGTTTACGGCCGCCGGCGGCACGGCTCTGGCAGCTCTGCTGTTCCTCTTTGTGCCCCTGGGATCGCGCCGCGGCCGGAGACTGTTCAGTCTGCTGCTGGTGGTGGTGGCTGCGGCATTTACGGTGGTGGGTTGCGGTGGCGGCAGCAGCACTCCCACGAAGACGACGCCGGGCGTGACCGTCTCGCCGGCCAAGAACGCCATCTCCTCCACGGATACGCTATCGGTGGCGATCAGCGTGTCCGGAGGCACGACTGCTGCGACGGGGTCCGTTACCCTGTCGGGTGGCGGATACACCTCCAGCGCGACGAGCCTTTCGAGCGGCGCCGCAACCATCAACATTCCGGCCAATTCGCTGGCGGTGGGCAGCGACACGCTGACCGCGACCTACTCCGGGGACAGCAACTACAACTCTGCCACGGGCACAGCAAGCGTGACCGTAAACAAGCCGGGAACCACGACCGGCGCCTACACCATCACGGTCACGGGCAAGGGAAACGATGCCGCGGCCACAACCGCAACTACCACGTTCACGGTGACGGTGAATTAGTCTCTCACCGGGATTTCCGACCCCGTGAGGATGCGGCCTTCGTGGTTTCCCACCTTCGCACCAGAAAGAAGGCGCAAAGATGGGGCACGGAAGTTTTTCCCCTTATAGAGAATAAGGAAAGACTACTGCGTGTTGCTGAGCATCGCGGCGGCGCGATTCAGCGCGTCGGCCAGTACCTGCAACTGCTGTCGCAGGCGATTCGAATCCTTGGCTTCGATGGCCTCGTTTACGCCCGGAATCACCACCGCCGCGTAGCCGGTAAATTCGCCGGGAGCATAGATGGTGTGCTTGTACCAGGGCCGGTTGGGAAGTCCGGCTTCGGAAAGCAGCGCGGTTTCCGCTCCGCGCAGCGCGGCGTTCACTTTGGCCGGATTTGCCGGGGGCGCCATCTGGATGGCGCGGATCCGCTGGCCGGCATTGGACAGGTGGCTGGCGGCCAGTTCCGCAGGGGCGAAGTCGATGGCGGCGAGCTTGTAATCGGTGGCCTTTTTGTGGGCCGCCTCCAGGTAGGCGGTAATCTCGCGAGCATAGTTCAGGTAATCGTAGGGCAGGACATCGGTGTCGGCCATGCGCAGGGCTTCCAGGCCGAAGACGCGCGCCATCTGCTGCAGGTAAATGAAACGCGGATCGGCATTCAAGGTGAACCAGGCATAGTTATCGAAGGCCGAGTGGTAGACGCCGTAGGGCCCGCCGGAGCCGACGTCGGTGGAGGGCACGCCCAGGTGCTGGAGGAAGGGAGTGAAGTCGGAGCCCGAGCCGAGGTCGCCCACGCGCACATCGCCGTCGGATGGGGCATTGGCGGGCCGGCGCTCAGTGGCATCCGACCGCGAGTTTCTCCATACGTCGTACACGGAGGGCCCGGTGGGACTAGGCACTGCCTTGGTCACATCACGGATGAATTGCTTGAGCGACGGCACGGCGGAGGCGGAGAAGTCCGGCCCCGCGACGCCGACATCGACATTCATGTAGAGGACAGCATTCTGAAGTTCTTTGGCATGCTGCTCGACCCATTCCGTGGACCCGATCAAGCCCTCCTCTTCGGCGTCCCAACTGCAAAAGACCATGGTGCGCCTGGGGCGCCATCCATCCTTGAGCAGTACGCCGATCCCATGTACGGCTTCGAGCATGGTGGCCGTGCCGCTGTTGGGGTCAACCGCACCGTAGACCCAGGCATCGCGATGATTGCCGGCCACCACCCAGTCGTCGGGGTAGTCCGTGCCTTTCACCGTGCCGATGACGTCCCAGATGGTGCGGCGCTGGTAATCCTGCTGGGAGACGAGGTGAGCCTTCACCCCGCCCGGCCCCAGGTGGTAGCGGAAGGGCAGCGCTCCCTGCCAGGCCTGCGGCACGCTGGGGCCCTTCAGGTTCTGGAGGATGGGCGCGGCGTCGTGGTAACTGATGGGAATAGAGATGATGTGCGGCTGATTGCCCTCCGGCGACACGCGCGCCGAGTCGGGCAGATCGGGCGTGGAGGCCACGCCGGGCGTTTCGGGGTCTCCGGGGTACTTGAACAGATATTGCACCGAGCCGCGCTGGACGGCAGATGCCGGGCGCCACGGTCCATCGGGGTAGACGTCGCCCTTGTAGTAGCCGTCGTCCTGCGGATCGGAATAGATGAGCACCCCGGCCGCGCCGCGCTGTTCGGCCAGATAGACCTTCACGCCCCGAAAATTGGAGCCATAGCGGACGATCACGATCTTGCCGTGCAGATCGATGTGCTGCGCAGCGAGATGATCGAAGTCCTCGGGCCGGCCGAAGTTGGCGTAGACCACTTCGCCGGTGACATCGCCCGATCCGGACGAGCCGTTGAAAGGCATGACGACCTTGGGATTGTCCTGGAAGGGATCGCCCTCAACATGCTCGCGCGCGGGGCCGGTCATGATGATCTGACCCGCGGCGTTGAATGCCTCCACCTTGACGACCTTGGGCTGATTCATCAGCACGCGGTAGGGCACGATCTCCGTTTCCAGCCCGGCCGCGCGGAATTTCTGGGCGACGTATTCGGCGGTCTTATGGTCTTCAGGCGTGGAGGCAAGGTGCGGCTCGGCGGTGAGGATCTTCAATTCTTCGCCGGCCAGCTTGGGGTCGGGCACGGCCAGGAATTTCTCTTCGATTTTGGCCTGCTTGCTGAAGTCGGCATAGCCGAAGACCGGCGGTTGCCCGGGTTGAGCGGGCCGAGCGGTGTGGACCAGCAAGGGAATGAGGACCAGAGGCAGCAAAAAGGCCAGCGGCTTGCGCACAGTCATTGAGAAACCTTTGAGAAGGAGTAGAGACGAGCCAAAGAATCAGTGTAGCGGGTCAGGGCGGGAGAGAGTTTCAGAGCCGGTACTGTCCTATCACTGCGTTGCTCGGGAAAAAGGAAGGTGACAAAATGACTGACCAGAATTTGTGTGCTCAATCACAATCTGGACAAACTGTGACAGATTATGACACCGCAATTGACAATACGTCCAAATCATGCGATAATGACGGTGTGATCGCAAAAGATGAATATGCAAATCTTCTAGCGCAAACCGTTCGCGCAATGGAAGACAGACTTGCGCAAATGCGTATTCAGCGGGATCAACTAGCAACTGAGCTTCGAGAATTAGACGCCCAAATCGGGTTGGCGCAGCAAGACGTTGAGACAGCCAAAACCATTTGGGGGCGCTCGCCGTTTCGAGGGGGAGCGCTCGGCAACACAAAGCCCGTTGAAGGAATGGGGATGACGGATGCGATTGTGTTTATCCTCCGGACCCTTGGAACCAAACTCAGCCCTACCGATGTACGCGACAAAATGCAGGAATGGGGCTACGACTTCAGCAAGTATGAGACGGACGTGGTTTCATCCATCCATACGATTTTGAAACGTCTTGCAGCGCGCGGCCAGGCCCAAGAATTCAATGAGGGCCACCGCCGCAAAAGCTACAAATGGATCGAGAAACTGGGCGAGCATCAAGCTGCGCAAGTTGATGCCGAAAACTGAAACGCCTAAGCGTGGGCAAGACGCTTAGGCGCGGACGGGAAAGGGGAACGACTCGATGAAGCTCACAATCAGCATTCAGGTCACAGGTCATACGGTAGTAATCACCGTAGAACCGCCACCATTGTCGTAACTCTTTCCTGAGTTTGAATTTTAGACCCCGCCCCCTGCGCTAACAGGGAACGGGGCAATCCAAAGCGCGGAGCAAGCCCCACACCTTAGACCCATTCTGATTGTGGCGCTTTTCTCCGCTGAAAGCAAGAGGAAAGCCCATGACATGTCATTACTGCCGAAACACTTGCAAGCGATTCGGCCATCATAGGAACGGTCTTCAGCGTTACCGCTGCCGTCAGTGCCAAAAGACGTTCACTGAGGATCACGAACGGCCTGAAATCGGGGATGCCTATTGCTTCGTGGCCATAGAGCGCGATACCAAACTTGTGCTCACGTATCACTTGGGCAAGCGCGATGTTGTGTCAACTGACATTTTCATCGCCAAACTAGCGCAAGCCACGTCTCGAAACTACCGTTACCAACTCACTAGCGATGGATTCAAGGCATACGTTAAAGCCGTGAAGATGTTTCTCGGTCCTCGCGTACACTTCGCCCAGCTCGTGAAGGTCTATGGGGCCTCCCGAGAGGGCGAACAGCGATACAGCCCCGCCGAAGTCGTTGATGCCGTCCCAAGCATCGTTTTCGGCAATCCCAACCGCGACAAGATTTGCACGTCCCATGTCGAGCGGCAAAATCTCTCAATCCGCATGGGGATGCGTCGTATGACGCGGCTCACAAACGCTTTCAGCAAGAAATGGGAGAATCTGGACGCGGCCTATGCGCTGTGGTTCGCGTACTACAACTTCTGCCGGGTCCATTCCAGTCTCAGGGTTACTCCTGCGATGGAATCGGGAATCACAGATCACGTTTGGAATCTGGGCGAGTTAATCGCCGCAAACTGAAGGAAAGGATTCTACAAATGAGCGAAACAGACGAAATTAAGAAACTGTTGGTTCAGACGATTCGGACTGTTGAAACCCTGGCAGATGAGATTGCGAAACTGGTAGATCACATCTATCGACCGCAGATCGATCCGACTGAAGCGGGAGACAAGTATCATCGGGCACACGTTGGTGTAGCGACAGAAGCCGCCGCATCACTGCGTCAAGCCGCTGAGAACATTCTTGGTAAAACGTATCTGACGAAATATCAGGGAGAGGATCAGGGTTCAAAATGAACTCCTATTCTTTGAAAACATCGGTTGGAGTTACGTTTTTAGCGGGAACAATCGCGCTTGCCCAAACCGGCACAAACCGCAACGACGGAGATTTTCATTTAGCAGGGATCGCGGCAGACAATCTTGAGAAAGCGATTCAATCGCATTTGACCAGCACAGAAGATTTCCAGTTGACCAAACAACTACCCGAGGATCGACAAAACGATCCGCATCCGCTAGTGCTCAAGGACGGCACGTTCTATTTTGATTGGACTCCGGGGCAGCAAGCCCGCTATTTGATGGAACAACTTCGCCAAGGAATTCATGCCCTGCAAGCCGCACCTCGTGCTCAAGCATTAGACGCCACGACCCTGAAAGGTGCCCGCGATTCCTGGCCAAAGATGCGGGACATATCCTGCCGAGAGAATCCTGGAATCAGGTACTACGATTTGGACGGAGCGGAGCAATACTGCCCGACCAAGTAAACGGTTCAACCTCCAAAAAAGTGCTAGATTAATACCATCTCAGCGCGATACCAAATGGCCGAGCGGGTCAAGGTTCTTAGGACTTTGACTGATACTATCTAGCACTATTCAGGGGTTGTATTATGTTGACCCTACTCACTGTTCTGGGTGTGATCCTTCAAAGCATCCAGGTGTATTTGGCTCTGCGCAGAAGGTAAACAACCCAATCAGGAAGCCAGAACATTCCAGAGCAATCCGGGGTGTTCTGGCGGCCCTACCCTTTCTATCAACAATTCCTCCCCGTTTTCCGTAAGATTCCCAGAATTTGGACAGGAAAATCTTTTAGGTCTTGATTTTGGGCAGCAACGCAGTATTAGGACAGTACCTTCAGAGCCGGGCAAAGCCGGTGCGTGTGGTTGATGCCGTCGAGTTTGATAAAGCAGAGATTGTTTGGAATACAAAAGCAGCGAGTTAGCGCGCCTGAAACGGGTCAAACTCTCTGCGCCGCAATGTTTCGCAACTCGGGCAGTACGTCGCCGAGGTGGACGGGCTGCGCGGAGCGGGTGCCGAGAGCGAAATAGGTCTTTTTATACAGCGCATACAGCTTCTCGTACACCGCTGCCGCGGCCGGCTCTGGCGAGAACGTCTCGAACTTCAGGCATAGTGCATCCTGGGCGGCTTGCACGGTGGGGAATGCGCCGGCGGCCAACATGGCGAAGATGCCGGAGCCCAGGCTGGTGGGCACGCCGGCGGGAACCAGTACCGGTTTGCCCAGCACGTTGGCGTACACCTGGTTCAGCACGCGGTTGTTCTGCGGCACACCGCCGCCGTTGATCACCCGATCGACGGGTACGCCGTGTTCGGCCATGCGCTCGAGGATGATGCGAGTGTGAAACGCCGTGCCTTCGATGGCGGCGAACAGCTCGTCCTGCGCGGTGTGGACCAGGTTCCAGCCCAGCGTGACGCCTCCCAGCTCCGGGTTCACCAGCACGGTGCGATCGCCATTATCCCAGCTCAGGCGCAACAGGCCGGTCTGGCCGGCGCGGTAATTCTCCAGCCCCTCGGCCAGCGCCGACACCTTTACGCCCGCACGCCGGGCAATGGCGTCGAAGATATCGCCCGTCGCCGAGAGGCCGGCTTCGATGCCCACATACTGCGGATGCACGCTGCCAGGCACGATGCCGCACACCCCGGGGATGAGGCCGGTTCGCTTGGCCATGGCGATGACGCACGTGGACGTGCCGACCACGTTGACGACGTCGCCTTCGCGGCAGCCGGCGCCCAGCGCGTCCCAGTGCGCGTCGAACGCGCCCACGGGGATGGGAATGCCGGGCCGGAGGCCCAGTTCGGCGGCCCAATGCGGCGAAAGTGTTCCGGCCAGATGGTCGGAGGTCAGATACTCGCCGTCCAGCCTGTCGCGCACACCGTCGAAGAGAGGATCGACTTTGGATAAGAACGACTGCGGGGGCAGGCCGCCCCATTTCGGGTTCCACATCCACTTGTGGCCGGCCGCGCATACGCTGCGCCTGACCTTGTGCGGGTCGGTAATGCCGCAGAGCGTGGCCGCCACCATGTCGCAGTGCTCCAATGCCGAGGCGAAGCGGACGCGCTTGTCAGGGTTGTGACGCAGCCAGTGGAGCAGCTTGGCGAATCCCCACTCATGCGAGTAGACGCCTCCGCACCACTCGATGGCTTCGAGTTTTTCGGCGTGAGCGAGGGAAGTGATCTGCTGGGCTTCCTCGTGGGCGCGGTGGTCGCACCACAGGTAGTAATCGTCGAGGGGCTGGAGCGATGCGTCCACCGGAACTACGCTGGAGCCGGTGGTGTCGAGCGCGATGGCCTCCACCCGGTCGCCGGAGATGCCCGCCGAGGCGAGAGCCTTGCGCGTGGCCCCGGCGAGGGCGCGCATGTGATCGGCGTGGGCCTGGGTGGCGTAGTCGGGATCTTCGCGCTTGCGGTGCAGCGGATATTCTTCGACGGCGGTGCCCAGGCGGCCGCGCTCGCTGTCCATGATGGAAACGCGCACGCTCAGTGTTCCAAAATCAACTCCCGCAACGATAGCCATGATGAAATTTGACCAGCCTTGTCCTTATTTACAGTTGTCATCCTGAGGAGCGCAGCGACGAAGGACCTGCTTTGTCCTTCGGTCGCCACGTTCTCGCAGCATTTGAGAAAACGTTTGCCGAGAAAACAACAAAGTAGTTTCCCGGTCGGGTGGATGTCAAGGAGTGGAGCGAGGGCGAGGGATTAGGGATTAGCATGGTGCACTGCTTCGTGAGATTGCCGATTATCAATTGTGGGAAGGAATGAAGCAGCCGGCGTTTCTTACGCCCCCTGCGGGGGCTGCCGGTCCTCATGGGCAGCATTCCCCAGGCTTGCGCCTGGGGCTACCGTCTACCGCCCGCTCCGCGGGCTTGTCGAAGACCGTCAGGGTCACTGATGCAAACCACCAGGGAGTCGCAGTGCCGATGAGGGAAGAGTCAGCGAACCTATGCGCCTGGAATTCTCGTCGACGACCAGGATGCGCAGCGATCCGGCGGTAACGCCGGTGGGGAGCGGCTGGTCAACGACTATGCCTTCACCGAGCACGCGCTGGTAGGTGGCGGAGAGAAGGTTGAGCGCGAGCGTGCGGCCGGTGAATTTCGCATGCAGGGCGTCGTCGTCGCGCTCGATGAGGAAGATGTCGAGCTTGTCGGTCCAGCGGTCGCCGGACTGCGCCATTTGGAGATCGGTCGCCGCGATGGTGAGCTTGAGGCCGGCGGCTGTGCCGGGGCTCTCGGGAGTGGCCGTGAGCGCGATGTCGTTCAGATCGCGCGGTTGGAAGATGGCCTGACGCAGCCGCTCCTTCAGCGTGGCTGGCTCTTTTTCGTAGAGATAGCCGGTGCGATAGCGCATCGACAGGTCGCGCCGCCCGGCGAGCTTGACCGTGACGAGGTGGTATTTGTCGTCAGCGGGCGTATCGGGCGTGAAGCTCAGCAGGTAGGCAGCGCGGCCGTCGTCGACGATGGAGTTGAGTTCGGCGGCGATGTCGCTGGCGCGGCGCAGCGCGCGGCCTCCGGTGGCGGCGGCGAGTTCGCGGAAGGTCCCCTGGATGGGGTGCGTGTCCTGCTGCAACTGGGCGGTGAGGCGGCCGGGATTGATGTCTCGTTTTGATTTTTCCATTTCTTGCAGGGCTTCGACTCTCGCAGGATCCGGACCTTTGCCTGGATTCTGAAGATCTGTCGAAGTTGGATTCACCTGCACATTGGCGTGTTGAAGATTTGCTCCGACGACGTTGGCTTCCAACTGGGAGCAGTCGAGAGGATAGATGCTGACCTGAGCCTCGTTCAGGGTTTCTCTGGCTCTGAGAGCCAGAGGATCGAGATACTTGTCGCCTTTCTCCTGTTGTGGCGCTTTTTCGCTG
Organism: uncultured Acidobacteriota bacterium; assembly: GCA_963720105.1. Lineage (GTDB taxonomy): Bacteria > Acidobacteriota > Terriglobia > Terriglobales > Acidobacteriaceae > Telmatobacter. The sequence continues at coordinate 41,181 of CAVREL010000089.1, forward strand.
AAATCGGCGAGCACATTGTCGCTTGCCACCCAGATGAGATTCTTGTGTCCTTTGAATGCGGCGAGGTGGCGTGCAACCCCGACGAGGTAGGCGAGAGCGTCCTGCTCCGGGTTGTCCCCGAGGGACCGTCTCTGAATATCGGGAGGAGAATCGATATCGCCCGCGCCAGTAGGAATGTTGCCGTTCATCGCCAGGAGGTCTTTGCTGCTGTGGACGTACTCCATCTGCTGCCGGCTGCGGAGTTCCTCTTGCTGAGCTTGAAGCAGGTCCTGTGCGCCCGGTATCCATTTGCTCAAAGCCGCGGCGACTTCGCTGTGCCCGGTGGTGGGTTCTCTCAGAATCTCAAAACCATACTTTCTCAGGATGTACAGTCCGACGGGTTCGTCCGATGGAACGGCTTTGAGGAAGCGCAGTATCTCGCTGCGGGCGTAGGCGAGGTCGGCAAAGACAACGTGGCTGGAATCGATGAGGAGAATGGTGGTATGGCTCTGGGGCGCGGCGGTGCGGGGCTGAGGCGCGGGGCTTATCTGCCGGTTAGAGTACACGGATTGGGCTGGCTCGATGACGGGCTGCGCAGTCCCGGGCGAGGGAATGGTGGTGGAAGGTGCGAAACCGGCCTGGCCGAAGTATTTGATCTCCTGCTTGCGGCCATTGTCGTAAATCTCGAAGTCGCCCTGTTTCAGGTCGGTGACCGGGTGGCCTTTCTTGTCATATGCCACGATGCCGACGCCTACCAGACGCGTCGTCGTGCGCAGCCGGAAGCCGGATACAGCGGCGGGCTGGGGCTGCAAGGGCGCATCCGGGAGTTCAGCTCGACCCGAAAGGCTGATCTCCGGAGCTGCGGCCTGCCCGGGCTTCGTACCTGTCGGGCAGCCAGTGGCGAGGACGGCAGCGGAATCGCCGAGAGTTTTTGCCTGCGCCCGAGATGCTGGAGTGGAAACAGCCGCGGCGTTCGCGGTGTCGGGTTTTGGCGGCACACCGCCTGTGTCCTGGGCGAGCGGTTGTGGCGGAACCGCTCCCGGCACAGGCTGGTCGGCGGACGTGCCAGCGACGATGCGAGTTTCCGCCCGAAACACATGGTACTGCGTAAACGTGACGTCGTTGAGCAATGTCTGTTCGGTGTTGGTGGGCGCGGTGCCCGTTACCACCGGAGCCAACCCTCCTTGCCCATGGGGCGCCGTCGAAACCATCTCTTGTTGTTCACGTGAGATCGCGTGCGCTCGTGACAAAGCAATGCTGTGGAGGGGGCAGATGTAGGTCCGCCCTCCGATCTCCACAGGGCCATACTCGACCGCGATCTTTGCCATTCGGATAGGCCCGCCGGGCTTCAGGTCGGCCACAACCTCGATGCGCAGAATGGTTCCGGTTGCGGGATCGGCAAGCATGTTGCCCGAGTAGCCCGCCACCTCGCGATAAGGATGGGTCCTGCCCTCCGAATCCGGCACGCAACAGAAATCGACCTCGAAGTGCGATTTTTCTTTGGCCACGGAGTAGGCGAAGGCCGCCAGCGGACCCGACTTACCTGGTTCCCAGCGCAGCCACTCCAGTTTGTTCTGCGCCGCATCCCGCAAGATGGTCGATAAAAGGGAGCCGAATTCTCCCCGCGAGCTCAGGCCTCGCTCCAGTGCTGCAGCTCGTTCTTTTTCATTGACGGCCGGGTCTTCAACCTCGCGGTTCTCCCGATAGCCCACCGCGACCTCAGACCTGTCGGCGAAATGCAGCGGCTCATAGGGTATCGAGGAAAGATTCCCCCTCACCATTTGCGGAGTATCTTCAAACCGGCCCGTGGTCCGCGTGGCGATGAAATTGGGAAGTTGCGGAATTGCCTTGGTGACGTAAGCCACGACCCGGCCCATGATTTGGCGCTGCTCGGCCAGCCCGGGCGCGGCGATGGCGGGAGTCTCCTCGGGAGGCGGGGGCTGAAACTGCGATGCGTCCGCAATCGCGATCAGGGCTTGCCGGCTCTTCTCGCCGGGCAGCGCCGCGCTCAGGCGCGCGATCCGGGCAGGGCTCAATCGTTCCGTTAACTCTTCATCGGCGATGCGGAAGGCGACTTCGGAGTCCGGTTTGCCGTGGAGCGTGGAAACCATCTGCTCCAGTTGAGCAAGGGTGACCCGCCTGGCGGCCTGCGAGGGTGGAACGGCCGCGGCCGCAACCAGCAGGATTAAGATCGAGCGGCGCATGAGGCTGCGGAACACCGAGGGCCGAGCCAATTGGCAGCCTGTCATGCCCATCCTCCTGGTCCGACGCGGGGCTTGCAGCGGTTCGTCGTGCCGGATTCCGGGAGCGGCGGGCGAACTTGCTGACCCTGATGGATTTGACAGGCGGATTTTACTCCTGGTTAGGATTGCGGCCGGTGACGGAGACCGCACTTGATGCGAAGGTCGTCGATCCAGATTGCCCGCGACCGAGGTACATAGCGAGTGACGGGTTATACAGGGTCGGCCGGATATGACCCAAAGGTGGTATTACCTCGCGGTAAAGTATTGTGTTCTTAGGCAGATAGCAAGCGCTCAGAAAATGACAGAAAGATGAATTTCTGGGTTTGAAAGGGCCTTAAACTATTGATTTTTGAAGAAAAAATCCCTAAAATAAGAAGAGCCATGGACCTCAGGCTGCGCCAGTACCCGCCAGTGGCCGAGGGAGCAACCAAGGAAACGTTCTCACTTCTTTTAAGGACACCTCATCAAATGGCAAAGCGTCGTGGAAATCCGAATTGGGGCAAGCCGGAGCCCATTGGCCCGGTAGTGCCCACAGTGACCTCCTTCGAGCAGATCGTGAAGGAGTTCAAGCTCACCCCGGATCAATACATCCGGTCTACCCGACTACGGGAGTGGGCCCGCCGGAATAAGAATTCCAAGTACATTCCCGAGGCTCTTCTGGAGGCTTGGGGATTCGAGATCGAATCGACGTTGTAAGATCCACTCGATAGCACGTCCGAAAGCGCCGCCGTTGTGCGGCGCTTTTGCTTTCCCCGCTAATTGAAAGTGATTTTTCATCGCGAGGCGTTTCGCAGGTTTTTTGGGTACCGCGCCGCTCGGTGCCGCATCTCCACTTGTGCCGATCTTTTCCACTGTCGATGGGATAAGCACGGACCCCCTGTCGTCCTCACGTACTGGTTTTGATGTTTCCCGCTTTTCTAGGTGACAATAGGACGAGTCGATGCCTCACACGCAACATATCGTGGAAGCCCCGTTTACCGATGTGCCCGGCGCAGTGGCAGAAATACGCGCGGGACGGATGGTGGTGGTGGTCGACGACGAGGACCGGGAAAACGAGGGCGACCTGACCCTGGCGGCGGAGCACGTTACGCCGGAAGCGATCAATTTCATGGCGCGCTATGGCCGGGGGCTGATCTGTCTGACGCTGACGGAAGAGCGGGCCGACCACCTGCGGCTGTTCCCCATGAGCCAGCACAACTCTTCGCGTTTCGGCACGGCGTTTACGGAGACGATCGAGGCTCGCGAGGGGGTCACGACGGGGATCTCGGCCGCCGACCGGGCGCAGACCATTCGGATGGCCATCGATCCGAAATCGACCGCCGCCGATCTGGCCCGGCCGGGGCACATTTTTCCGCTGCGCGCCCGGCGAGGAGGGGTGCTGGTGCGGGCCGGTCAGACGGAGGCTTCGGTGGACCTGGCGCGGCTTGCCGGGCTCAATCCCGCGGGCGTGATCTGCGAGATCATGCGCGACGACGGGGAAATGGCGCGCATTCCGGACCTGATCCCGTTCTGCGGCCAGCACGGCCTGAAGATGCTTACGGTGGCGGAACTGATCCGCTACCGGCTGCGGCATGAGCGCTACATTGTACGTGCCGGCGAGAGCCGCATCCAGACCCGCTACGGCGAGTTCCGGATGATCGCTTACGAGAGCGAAGTGAACGGCGGCGAGAGCCATATCGCCCTGGTGCGGGGCGACCTTTGCGCGGACTGCCCGGCGTTCCTTGCCGGACCTTCGGGGCTTCCGGAGGATCCCGATGCCGCGCGGCCGCCTTGTTCGCGCGCCGTGCTGGTGCGGGTGCACACGCGCTGCACGGCGGGCGATATTTTCGGCGCCGATTGCCATTGCCGCGAGATCCTCGACCAGTCGATGCGCATGATTGCCGAGGAGGGCTGCGGGGCTATTCTCTACCTGCACAACACGTCGCGGGGATTCCAGATCGACCATACCCCGGTGGACGCGTTCGAGCCGGGCGGCGCGGTTACGCCCTCGGCTGCCCGGGAAAGCAGCACCGGCCGGCTGATCCTGCATAAGGAATTGCGCGAGCGCGAAGGGTCCCAGGACCGGTCGGGACGGATTCTGAGGGCCATCGGCCTGGGCGGGCAGATTCTCTCCGACCTGGGCATCCAGCGGATCCGGTTGCTGTCGAACACGCCCATGCACATACCCGCCCTGGAGGGTTTCGGGCTGGAGATCGTGGAGCAGGTGCACATTCCGGTAGAGGAATGCAGCCGGGTGGGATGAACAGGGAACAGGGATCAGGAAAACGGGCCCAGATCCTAGAAAAACGGAGAACTGGGGCATCCGGCCAATGTGTGAAGCCTTCGAGTCCGAACACCGGTGTTACAAGTCACGCATGATCTCCAATGGCGAGATGACGGAGGCGTGTCGCCCGGGAAGGATGCTCGCAAGAGTTACCGATGCGGCAGATAAGAGTGGAGCGATCAGCCACACCAGGAATGGTGGCGAAGCAACGACCGTGATATCAGCTATCAGTAAACGCAAGAGCGCGAAAGACAGCAAGGTCCCTATTACTGCGCCGACAACCGCATGTCGGGCTGCGCTTATCACAACCATAAAAACGATGCGCCAGCGTTGAGCTCCAAGCGCAATGCGAAGAGATCGGTCGCGGCGGCGCTGATGTTCGGCATCGCTTTGAGCACTGAGCAGGCCGAGGATGCTGAGTATCAGGGCCATGACTGCGCATACACCGCCAATCAGGGTGGCAATTCGCAATGGCGCCAGAGCAGATTGGGCCAACTGCCGGTCGAGTGTATTGATACCAACAGGAGCTGAAGGGTCGTGGGGCAAGCCTTCAATCTTGTGGCGAAGATCGGCAGCAATGACGCTGTTCCACTTCGAATCTTTGAGCATCAGGGTCATGCGCCGGGGACAGTCTTGCCACATGGGAAAGTAAATGGCAGGTTCGGCGTGCTGTTCAAATGTTCCGAAGGCCTGTGATCTGACGACTCCGATGATCTCGGTTCTAGCACCATTGTCGTCGATGACGCCGGCGCCGAGAGGCCTGCCATTGAAGTAGAGATCGGCCGCTTCCTGATTGATGATCGCCACGCGTCCCGGGCCAGGCATTGAGTATTCGGAGAATCTTTGCCCGGCGACCAGAGGCAGGTCGAGCGCGGCGAAATAGTTCGGTGACACGACGTTGGCGCTCAGCGCGATGCCCTCTGCGGGAGGGGCGACAGGGACGCGAAACTGCGCGTTTGTGATCGGAGTTGGCGCATTGGAACGATCGAGATAGCCGTAGTAAATCGTGGGGCGGGTTTTCTGTATCGCATCCTTCGATTTTGTTTTGACGACTCCGATGACTTCGATGGGCTCATCCGCGTGGTCGCGAATCACCAGGCCAACGGTTTGCCGGGCGAAGAGTTCTGCTGCTGCTTCTTCATTTACGATTGCTACCCTGTGCGTTTGATCGCCGGGCCGGAACATCCTTCCAGCGATTGGCTGGTTGTCGAACAAACTAAGCGATTCCGGTGTGAGCCAGGCGATGTCCATAACCACATCCCGAAGCTGTGAGAATGGTGGCTGGATGGTGAAAGTCCGCCAGATTGGCTGGTTGCCCGGGAGGCGGGACGTCCATGCGAGTGGTGACAGGCCGGCCACCGACTTCGCTTCACGTTCAACCTCGGCGAAATAGCTGGGATCAATTTCGGGCCCGTCAGGCCGCGTTCTTGCCTGCACGGTCAGCAGGACCGGATCGCCGAGGCGATACCCTGCATTGGTCTTTAACGCTGCGTGAAGACCATCGAGGAGAAGCGCTGTACCGATGACGAGCATGCAGCAGGCGGTGATTTGCGCAATCACCAGACCGGAACGCAGACGGTGGATTGCTTTCGAGGGGGAACCGGTTTCACGCTGAAGAATCATCCAGGGGCGATCGGTTACGGTTCCAAAAACGGGCATCATTCCGCAGATCATGGTAGTGACTACACAGAGCGATGAGGCCGTTAGGATGGGGAGCAAATGTGGCGCGAAGCTGAGCCGTTCTGCATCCTCTGCAAAGAGAAAGGCGGGGAGAGCACGGGTGGTGAGAATGGCCAGGAGTAAACCCAAAGCTCCACCCGCGATGGAGATCATGACGCTGTCCGAGAACAGTTCCCAAAGCAGTTCGGCGCGAGTAGCACCGAGCGCGATACGGAGACAGGTCTCGTGGGTTCGCCTTAATGTTCGTCCAAGCAGGAACGAAGCGACGTTGACACAGGCGATCAGGAAGACGGCTGCAGCAGAGAAGTTCAGAAACGCCCCCAGGCGCGACAGCCCCCGGGCCATACTCGGCGCGATACCGGTGAAGGGGACTACGCTCATTTCACGAAGACTGCCCGAAGCAGAATGAAGAACGGTTTGCGCCTGATGCGTGGAAATGCCGTGGCGAAGCCGCGCCAGAACCCATAGATCCTGCCTGTCCGGACCGTCTCGTTGCAGATCCCGTTGTTCGAGTGCGATCCAAAGATCGACAGTGCGATCGTTATAAAGGCCGTCCAGCCGGTGGGGCGCAACCCCATTGATTCTGTAATCCCGGTTATCGATACGGATTTGAGAGCCGGCCGCATCGGGTGTGCCGCCGAAATCGCTCTCCCACATGCGGTGGCTGACAACTACCCCGCCGTCCAGCGGTATCGACAGTGCCGCGGCAAGGTCGGGTGAGGCGGCGGCGACAGTCGCCATATCCCCGTGGGCGCCGATCAGGATGTCGGCTGGCTTAATCCGCACCGCGCCGATCCAATCAAAAGCCCGGCTGTTTTGGAGCCGCCGATAATCGTCAGGGGACAGTGGTCCTGCCGCGCCGAAGCGATCTTGTCTGAAGATGGAGACGATGATTTCGGAGCGTCCCAGAGGGGTGGCGGGGTGGATCAAACCCTGGACAAACCCGTAGACGGAGGAATTGCTGCCTACGCCCAGCGCAATGGTGAGCAGCAAGGCGAATGACAGGCCCGGTGCTCGCGCGAATGCTCTCGCTGATCGGCGAAGACGGGGAAGGCTTCGTGACAAGGTCACGCAGATTACGGTGCAAGTGATGCGCCACAAATAGCTTGCATTTCTCTTTGACTATGTATGGGATAGCGAGTGTCTTTGCGTCCGGTTTCGGGTTGATGTGTCCGGATGTGGACAGGGCCGAGTGCCGGCCCAACAGAGATCTGGGCCGCTTTGTCGAAATGGCAGATTGGGTGTGCCCCCTGCTGGGACATGATCTCGAGGGCACTGAGGCTAAAGCCGGGGCTATTTGCGATCACGTAACTCGGGGCGCCAAGCACCTGGGTTTCATGTCCGCATCCGGACGGTGGGCGCTTTTTCCGGTCATACTGCACTCGTTCGCCGAGCCTAACCCCTTTGATTTCAGAGATGCTCATTGGCACTGCAGTTGCTCTGTTACGCGGCGTAGCGGAGGTTTCCCTGCATGTTAGCCGACCTCAGGTATGCACTGCGGCAGTTTGCCAATTCCCCCGGCTTCGCCATCACGGCGGTGCTTACGCTGGCCCTGGGGATCGGCGCGAACACGGCGATCTACAGCATCATCCATGGCGCGCTCACGCTGCCCTATCCCCACTCCGAGCGGATGATCGCGATCCAGAACGTGTTTCCGACGGGCTCCTACTATGCGGCCTCGTGGCCTGACTTTGAGGAGTGGCGGGCCAAGTCCAGCAGCTTCTCAGGACTGGTGGCCAGCTTCTCGAGGGGCATGACCTGGAATGGGGCAGGGTTCGGCCACGCGGTTCCGGAATCGGTGAACACCGGCATGGTGAGCGGAGGATTCTTCAGCATGTTCGGAATGAAGGCCATCCTGGGGCGGGACTTCATTGCGGCCCAGCATCAGCAGGGCGCCGCGCCGGTGTGTATCGTGAATGAGAACTTCTGGCGCCAGGAGCTCCATGCCGACTCCGGGGTAGTTGGGCAAGCGCTCGACCTGGACGGCAAGTCGTGCACCGTTGTGGGCGTGATGCCCACCATGCTCCCCACCGGCTATCGGCCCACGCAGGTCTGGATCCCGCTGGAAACCAACAAACCCTGGGACAAGCACGGCACGAATTATCTGTTTGTCCGCGGGCTGCTCCGCCCCGGAGTCACCCAGCAACAGGCCCAGGCGGAACTCTCGACGATCCAGTCGCAGATCGATAAGCAGTTCCCTGACAACAAGCACGGAGCAGCCATTCATCCGCTCTCAATGGCGTTTTTCGGAGACCTGCGGCCGATTATGCAGGCGCTGCTGGTCGCGGTGGGCTTCATTCTCCTGATCGCGTGTGTCAACCTGGCGAATATCCTGCTGGCCCGCGCCTCGGATCGCACCCGGGAGTTCGCCGTGCGCCGCGCCCTGGGAGCCTCGTCGCAGCGGCTGGTCCGGCAGGCTCTGGGTGAGAGCCTTCTGCTGTCCGCCGGGGGAGTGGCAGCCGGACTGGTGGCCGCCGTGGGGCTTACTCATATTCCGCTTGCCGCGTGGCCCAAAGGGTTTGTCCCGCCCTCCGCGGTCCACCTGGATGCCGCGATCCTCGCGTTTGCCTGCGTTCTCGGCCTGGTTACCGGACTGCTGTTCGGCATGGTTCCCGCGTTGCGCATCGTCAGGCAGGATGACCGGTCCGCCCTGCAGCCGGGGCGCGCGGTCACCGATTCGCGCAGCCACGGCCGCATGCGCGCGGCTCTGGTGGTCTCCGAGATCGCTCTCTCCATGCTGCTGGTGGTTGCCGCGCTCACGGTCGCCATGCACTTTGTGTCGCTGCTGCGCGTGGATCCGGGCGTGGATCCGCGCAATGCCCTGGTGATGTCGGTTCAGCTTCCGCCGGCGAACTATTCCAAGGCTGACGACCAGCGCCGCTTCTATCACGCGCTTACAGACAAACTGTCGGCGCTGCCCGGCGTGACCGCAGTGGGTGGCAGCGTTGACACGCCGTTTACGGGGTGGTACTCCAACGGCGACTTCGAATACGAGGGCCAGCCGGCCGGATCGGCGGGGACCAAGCCGATCGCCGAAAAGCACTACATCACGCCGGGATTCTTCGCCGCGATTGGGGCATCGGTCTGGCAGGGCCGCGACTTCAGCGCGGGCGACAAGGTGGGAGCTCCTCAGGTTGTCATCATCAACCGGACCATGGCGCAGAAGCTCTGGCCGGGCCAGAGCGCTATCGGCAAAAAGCTCAAGCCGGCCAACGAGTGGGTGACCATCGTGGGTGTCGTCCGCGATGTGGAGTTTGCCGGCCCCGGCGAGCCGCCCGGCAACCAGATTTTCACGCCCATCGACCAGGTTTCAGTGCCGTTCCTCACCTTCGTCGTGCGCACATCGCCGGGTTCCACCGCTGACCCGCTGACACTGGCCGAACCGGCCCGCGCCGCCGTTGCCTCGATTGATTCGCGGCTGGCGGTGTCCAACGTTTCCTCGTTCGAAGCTCTGGCGCACGATGCGCTCGCCGGCCAGCGCACGTCGACCACCGTCACCTCGGTTCTGGGGGTGCTGGCGCTGCTGTTGGCCAGCGTGGGGGTCTATGGGGTCATGGCCTATTCGGTGGCGCGGCGGGAGCGTGAATTCGGGATCCGGGTCGCGCTGGGCGCCAACCGAGGCAGCATTGCCCGCCTGCTCTATGGCGCGGTGAGCCGGCTGCTGCTGGCGGGGATGGCGTTGGGAATTGTGCTGGCATTCGCGGCCCGGGTGTGGATGGCGAAGCTCCTGGGTCCGCAGGGTACGAGTCTCAGCGCTATCGCGCTGGGAGGATTGTTGCTGAGCGCCGTGGCCGTGATCGCCGCCGCGGTTCCCGCGCGCCGGGCTACCAGGGTGCAGCCCATGGAGGCCTTGCGGAACGAGTAGAGCCCAGCGTGTCCTGGCCCAATCCTGGTGATGACCATCCCAGGTCCCAAAACCGGGGACCTGGGGCACCCAGGTTTGTGATGGGGTGAGGATCCCATGTGAAAAAGCGGGTCCTTCGCCCATCGACTTCGCTCAATGCCCAGGATGACAAGTTCCTGGTTCTGGGGTACCCGCCACGCGGCGGAATGTGAAAACCCGCCCAAGCAGAGCTTGGATGGGGCACCCGGCACCCGCTACCCGGATGAGGTGTGATGAGGCGCTACTTGGCGGGGGCGGTGGGGGCCGGCTTTGTGCCTTCGAGCACCGAGTGGCTGCGAGTCCCGCGCACGTAAAGGATGGTGAGCGAGAGGGAGGTGATCATGAAGATGATCGCCGACCAGGTGGTGAGGCGGGTGAGTACGTTGGCTGCCGCGCGGGGGCCGAAAGCGGTTTGGGAACCCTGGCCGCCAAAGGCGCCGGCCAGGTCGGCAGAGCGGCCCTGCTGGATGAGAACCACGCCGATGAGGAACAAGCAGACGATGACGTGGACGACGATGACGAAGTAGAAAAGGATGTTCATTTCTAAGTTGCTTCCGAATCTGCCAGGTCGGGCCGGGCGGGAAATCCAAATGGTGCGGAGAAGGGGACTTGAACCCCTATGCCCTTGCGGGCGCTAGCACCTCAAGCTAGTGCGTCTGCCAATTTCGCCACCTCCGCACTGTGGGTGAACCTATTAAGTATATCAAAGAGACAGTGATCAGTGGTCAGGGGTCAGTGGCCGGTGAAGAGGCGGGTGAATGCATAACCAAAAGCAGTTTGGGGGATTGACCCCGCCCAAGCAGAGCTTGGACGGGGCGCCCGGCACCCGGTAATGGGTTACTGCGGGGATGTCGCGGGGGCGGGCTGGGCCGGCTGCTCCTGTGGCTGAGGGGCCTGTTGCGCGGGTTGGGGCTGGGGAACCGGAGGCGTTCCCGGCTGCTCCGGCGGAGGCCCCATCTTCGAGCGGAGCCGCTCCTCGGCATCGTCGCCCCAGTACTTGCAATTGAGGCGGATGAACACGGACGAGTAGGGAACCGCCAGGCGAGTCTTGAGCACGAGGACGTGAACAAGCTGGCCGGCCCTGTCTACATCTTCGATGAGTTTTTCGTGGAGTTCCGACTGGATGTTCTGGCCGTCCAGGAGTTTGGCAATAGCATCGCGATAGGCCGAGGTGCCCGGGGCGTCCTCTTCCTGGACGTAGGGGAGCTCCGCATCCATGAAGATGTCCGGGCGCACATGAATGGATTTGTTGATGGCCCCCAGGACGTAGCGGACGACCTCGAGCTGATCAGCGTTGGTTTGCAGGGTCTCGACGCCGGGAGACGATTGCAGGGGGTAGGCCGAGTCGACGATCAGGATCCAGTTGCGGTGGCCGAGCAAAGGAAGATTCTCGTCGACGGTCGTCTGCCAGGACGGACGTTGGGCTGAGAGGAAGATGGGCGCTGCCAACAGGAATCCGAGAACGAATAGAACTTTGCGCATGCAACTTCTCCTTTTGAAGCAGAGCCGCGATGTGTGGGCTGGAAGTCCACCGGGGGCTAACCCCGTGTTGATTTTAGAGCTTGTTGGACGCGGGTTTTTCAAAACAAAAACAGCAAGTCAGCGAGTCAGCCCGAAGATTCGTTTCTCACACCGGCACTAAAGCCCTCATTGATATTGCGACACAACTTAGGTCGTGCCCTGTTATAAAGCATCCTTGACGACGAGTTTCTGGTGCATTCCGGCCACCTCGCCTGGGTTCTCGAGGAGCCAATAGTGGAATCCGTCGACGATGGCCATCAGAGCGGCCTGGTTCAGGTCGCTGCTGACGCCGGCGGTGATCCAGGGCTCGTGGCCATCGGCGTGGAAGCTGACGGTGACCCGGACGTGGGCGGCCGAGTCGTGCGCCGAGACATCGATGGCGGTGACGCTGAACCGGCCCAGCCTCATCCGCTGCAGGGCCGGGTACCACTTCTCCAGTTCGTAGCGCATGGCCCGGGTGAGCGCGTCCACAGGTCCGGCGCCTTCCGCGCGCGTGGTTCGAATGGTGTCGCCGCCAATGGATAAGGACATGAAGGCCTGGACAAACCGGTTGCCGGCTTCGTCGGATTCGTCGAACACCCGCCAGGTCCGAACCGTGAAGAGCTGCGGCACAGTCTTGAGCACGCGCAGGCAGGCCAGGCGGAACGACTCCTCGCTGGCAGTGAAGCCGCCGCCCTCCATCATCGCCGGATTGGCGTCGATGAGTGCTTGAGCTTGCGCAACGTTGAGTGGAACTCCCAGTTGCTCGGAGAGGAGGATCACGTTGGCGCGGCCGGACTGGGCGTTGACGCCGATGATGGGGCTGGCGCCGACGCGCGCGGGATCGCACCACAGGTAGGCGCCGGGGTTCTTGCGCTCGCTGGAGCCGTGCATGCCGGCCCAGGTGCCGAAGGCGCCGGGACCGACGATGGGGGCTCCATGGGGCACGTCGAGGGAGAAGGCGTCGTAGGCCGAATGGGCCAGGCTGGTGAGGCCGCGAAGGGACTCCGGCGAGACGAACTGGGCTTCGCCGCGCAGCTGCATGCTGCCAATGACGGTGGTGAGATTGACGTTGCCACAGCGCTCGCCGGTGCCGATGAGCGTTCCCTGGATCTGGACGGCGCCGGAGAGAACGGCGGCACGGGCGTTGGCGACGCCGAATCCGCGATCGGTGTGGCCGTGGAAGCCGAAGTGGGACTGGGGAAAGTCGCGGACCATGCTGCCGATCACGTTGGTGACTTCTTCGGGCGTGGCGCCCCCGGTGGTATCGCAGACCACGATGCGGCTGACCTGCTGGCGCGCGCATTGAGCGGTGACCTGATGGAGATAGTCGAGGGAGCGGGCGCGGAAATCCGGATCGCAGGCGAGGCCGAATTCGCGCCGGCCGCAGGCCGCATCCATGGCGTGCTCGAGGTCGACCAGCACCTCGAGGCCGTGGTCCTGGAGGCAGGCGATGGTGTCGTGCGCCATGCGCAGGTTTTCTTCGGGGGTGGTTTCAAGGGAGCGTTCCACGTCGAGCAGGCGCGACTTGACCACGACCACCGCGACCGGGATGCGTTGCTTGTGGTCGATCATGAATTGCACGTCGGGCCAGTCTTCGACCCGCGAGCGGGGAGCGCGGGTGCGGCCGAACAATGCGAGCTTCATCGTGCCTGTATCGGCGCCGTCAAGGGCCGGGGTCAGGTCGGTGACGAACTGATTCGCGCCGGCAAAGCCGATTTCGGCGTAGTGCACGCCAATCGCCGCCATGCGATGCAGGAGCGCGATGGCGTTGGGCACCGAGATTTCGAGGTTGGGCTGCTGCATGCCGTCTCGCAGGCTGGTGTCGAAGAGTTCCACGCGTGTTGGTCTTCCGTCGTTCATTGATTCGTTCCACCTTTGTAAAAAGCGCTTGTCATCCTGAGCGGAGCCGCGCATCAAGCGCGGCGGAGTCGAAGGATCTGCAGTTCTACCCGCCTTCGGAACTCATCCGCCAACCAGCCTTTCCATCCAGCGAGCCAACTCCCGTTGATCGTCGCTGCCGTGTACCTGTGCCGCCTGAACGTTGCGGCGTTCTTCCGCGGCGCGGTTCTGGCTGAGCTTGAACTTTCCTTCGAGGCGGACGATCGGAATCCGGAATCCCATGATGCCGTGGAGCATGGTGCGGCGGAATCCTTCCGGCATGGCCCGCCAGCGATCGAGATGCGCCGGATCGTGCACCAGGATGAGCTCTTCGACCAATGCGTTCTTGCGGCCGGGATCTTCGATCACTTCGAGCGTTCCATACGCGTGAATCGCGATGTAGTTCCACGTGGGCACGGAGAGCGGCTCGGTGTAGAGGCGGGGCGAAACGTAGCTGTGCGGGCCGGGGAAGACGACGAGAGTCTCTTGCCCGGCGAGGGCGGACCAGTGCGCATTGGCGCGCGCGAAATGGCCCAGCAACGTGCCGTGCTCACCTTCATCTTTGACCAGCAGCGGCAGGTGGGTGGCCTGCAGTTGGCCCGCCGGGCCGAACAGGATGGCGAAAGAATAGGCCCGCATCGCCTCGAGGAGGAAGGCGCGATCCGATACCTGGTTAAACTTCGGCGTGTACATCGCGTTGAATGCCTTCGGATACCCGTCCCACCTTAGCCGCAAAAACAAAGACGCGGCGAGGGTGAGTCACCCGGTTTAGGTTCGGTGGTTTCCCGCCCTAGCAAAGCTAGGACGGGGCACCCAGTTCTGAGGCTAGGCAGGTCGGCAAAAATCAAAAGCCACCAGCCGCTGTTGCGGGTGGTGGCCTGGATACGTTGCTTCTTGAATCCTTCTCGTCAGGCTCCGATTCCCGTGCGCACGTTGTGGCCGCTAATTCGAATGACGGGAATGGAGATGAAATTGCGCATGACGTTAATTCGAGTAGACCAGAGGCAAGGGTAGGGAGTCAAGACAGTTGCGGTTGGATCGGTCGAGAGGAGATTCGTGGTCTCCCGCCTTCGCGACAGAAAGAAATCGCGAAGACGGGGCACGGAAGGTTTTTTCGTTAAAAGAGATCAACCAGCTTGGGGAATGAATCGAGTTCGATGAGATGCTGGCCATCGGGGGCGGGATCGATTTCGGCGTGTTCCAGCATCCAGGTGTCCTTGTGAAACAGGAAAACGGCATGGAGGCCGGCGGTCAACGCGGGATTGATGTCGCTTTTGGGGCTGTTGCCGATCATCCAGCTGGTGTGCGGCGCCAGCTCGTAGCGCCCGATCACGGAGCGATACGTTGGCGGGTCTTTTTCGGGCACGATCTCCACGGCGTTGAACAGCGGGGCGAGGCCGGATCGCGCCACTTTGTCGGCCTGCTCTGCATGATCACCCTTGGTCATGAGGATGAGGCGGTGGCGGGAGCCGAGCTCGGCCAGCGTTTCGGCGACTCCGGGAAGCAGTTCGATCTCCTGGTCGCGGATCGTCCGGGCAAAGCCGATGACGCGCTCCCGCTTTTCTTCAGTCACCGGCTCGGTGCTGAGGCGTTCGAAGCACGTCACCAGGGAGCGCGCAAAGCTGGTGAGCCCGTAGCCGCGCGCCAGGATGGTTTCACGTTCGACCGCATTCAGCGCCTGGCGCACTTCGGCCGGGGTGTAGGTATGGTGGTTGAGAAACCCGATGAAGGCCGCGATGGCGCGCTCGAAATAGACGTTGTTTTCCCACAGGGTGTCGTCGGCGTCGATAAGCAGGGTCTGGCCGGCAGGGAAGCGGGGCATGATTCTATGGTAGCCAAACTGGGACGAAACCCACCCTGGCAGAGCCAGGGTGGGGCACCCCACGCCACCCACCCACCGGCGCCGGTCTCATTCGTCAATATGGAGGAGATTCTGGCGCAGACGCTGTGCTAAACTCGGCATTACTTTTCTCGAGGAGACGTTTTATGAAGCTGGTCCTTCGCTTGCTTTTCCTGTTACCACTCATCGCTGTACTGCCCGGTGCGCGGGCCGCGGACGTGTCAGGCACCTGGAAGGGCGCGTTCGATTTTCAGGGATCGAGCGTTCCGCTGACGATGCATCTGAAGCTGGATGGGGCCAAGGTGACGGGCTCGGTGGAGGGGCTGCCCACCACGCCGACCGAGATTCACGACGGCGCGCTGGCCGGTGACACGGTGACATTCTGGGTGAACACCGACTACGAAGGACAGACCTACAAGCTGGTCTACAAAGGCAAGATCGCCTCCGACCAGATCAGTTTCGATTTCGGCACCGAGGACGGGAGCTGGAGCACGCCGCTGACGGTGAAGAAGAGCACCGAAGAAGCCGCGGCTCCGGCGCCTAAGGCTCCTGCCGCTCCCGATGTGACGGGGGACTGGAGCGGCACTTTCGACCTCAATGGCACTCCGACGGAACTGAAGTTCCATCTCAAGAGCACGGGCGGGACGGTGACCGGCACGATCGAACGGCCGGGCGCCGCGCCGGTGGAAGTGCACGAAGGCAAGATAGAAGGCGATACGGTCAGCTTCTGGATTACTACCGAGTACCAGGGCGAGAACTACACGATCGTGTACAAGGGAAAGATCACAGCGGGCCAGATTGATTTCGATTTCGGCACCGCGGACCAGGGCTGGAGCGCACAGGTGACGGCGAAGAAGAGCTGAAAAGACAGGGACCAAGGGAACGAGGGACCAGGGGAACGAGGGACCAAGGGACCCAGGGAACGGGGGATTAGGACTCGCCGGGGAGTGTGTACTCCAGGGAATAGGAGTGCTGGCCGGCGGAAATCACGATGGTCAGCGTGCCGGCGATGCCTTCGAGGTCGCCGGCGCCTGAGCCGGGCGCGATGCGAATATTCATCTCGTAGTGACCGTCGTGCATGGTGCTGGAATGCTGCAGGGCGAAGGAGCCGTTCTTGCCATGGAGCGTGCCGGTGAACTCTTCGACGGCCACGTATCCTGCCCTGCCGGCGGCGACATTTCCGGCCCCCATCATCTCGCCGGCACTGGCTCCTTCGAGGTCGCCGCGGTATACCTTGTCGAGCGAATAGCGGGCGATGGAGGTTGCGGCGGTCGCGTCGTCGGGGGGAAGCGGGGCGACCTTTACTTCGAATGATCCTTGCGCGGTGCGGGGCATGAGCGGCTCTCCGGCTGCGATGAGACGGCTGACAGCCAGTCTATGCGAATGGCGGCGCATCGAAGCGCATTCGCCGCTGTTTTTTTCAAAAACAAAAGCAGCAAGTCGGCGGCGCTTTGCGACGTAGCAAGTCAGCCCTGAGATTCAGTTCCATGCAGGCACGAAAGCCCTCGTTGATTGGTGACATTTGCGGCACCTTTGGGCTTCGTAGTGTAAGAAGCTCCGCGATCTGGATCCATGGTTTCCCGCCCTCACGATAGAAACAAATCGCGAGGACGGGGCACGGGACAGTATGGGGGTCGAGCACGTCTGTGAGCGGGGCGCTTGACTTTCCGGGCGGTGGCGGGGTAACGTGAGCGCAATTACCAACGAAGACAAGCCCACCGTTGAGTCGAGCCAATGAGGCTGTTTTTGTGTGTTCTGAAAGACGCAATTTGAAGTGATGATCTCGACGCAGAACGCGGAGCCCACGGCTCCCAAGACTGGAACGGACGAAGACCGGCTGGCATGGCTGGCGCTGGCGTTGTCGCCGGGGCTGGGACCCAAGCGGATTCTGGATGCCATGCACGAGTTGCAGACGCCGAGCCGGCTGTTCGCGCTGTCGCTGACTGACCTGGAGGGATTGCGCTTCCCGGCGGAAACGGCGCAGTTCATCTTTGACGGAAAGGCGCGCCGGGGCGCAGAAGAGGAAGCGGAGCGGGCCGCGGGGCAGGGGGCGTCGATCATCGGTTTTGACTGCGCGGAATATCCCGAACGGCTGCGGGAGATCTACGATCCGCCGCCGGTGCTGTGGGTGCGCGGCAATGCGAGCCTGCTGAAGCGGCCGTCGATTGCGATTGTGGGCACGCGGCATCCTTCGCCCTACGGAACCGGGGTGGCGGAGATGCTGGCGCGGGATCTGTCGGTGCGGCGGCTGCTGGTGATCAGCGGAATGGCGCGCGGCATTGACACCTGCGCGCACAAAGGCGCGCTGGCTGCGCGCATGCCCACGGTGGCCGTGTGGGGTACCGGAATCGACGTGATTTACCCCAAGGAGAACAAGAAGATCGCGGAAGAGATCCTGGCTACCGGCGGGGCGATCGTGAGCGAGGTGCCGATGGGGACGTTTCCGGCGCCGCAGAATTTTCCGCGGCGGAATCGGATTCTGAGCGGACTGAGCATCGCGGTTCTAGTGGTGGAGGCGGGCGAGAATTCCGGGACGCGGGTGACGGCGCGCTGCGCGGCGGAGCAGAACCGGGACCTGTTTGCGGTTCCGGGAAACGTAACCAGCAGGAACTCCTGGACGCCTAACACATTGATAAAACAGGGCGCAAAGCTGGTGGCCACGTGGGAGGACGTGTGGGAGGACCTGCCCTCGCAGGTGCGGCTGGAACTGGAGGGCGAGGCCGGAGTTGCATCCAACGCCCAGGCTGCGGCATCTCTTTTGCCTGATCCGGTACTGAGGCCCGAAGAGGCGATGGTACTGGAGATCCTGCGTGCGGATACGGCCCTGCAGATCGATGAGATTCTCGAGCTGCTGGAGACGCAATTGACGTCTTCAGAGGTGTTTACCGCGCTTTTCGAGCTGGAGTTGACGGGGCGCGTGCGGCAATTGCCGGGCAAGAACTACGTGCGCACGCTGTGAGGCTGTTCTCCCGGAGACCGATGGCAAATCCGGGCCGCGCGAAATATATTTCTCATCCGGGAAGTTGTTTGCGCGCCGGGTGTTGGCAACGCGGGCGAGGCCGAATCGGGCTTCCGGCGACTGGAAACGGAGATGCCTTCCGTGTTAGCTTCCAATCTTCGCGACCAGTTTCTTCAGTGACGGGCCATGAACGGATGTAAGCGAGCTGGCTGCATCGGCCGTCACATTTTGCGGGTCAAAAGGGTACGGATGACCCCATGAGGGAGTCCAACAGGCTCGGATGGGGTTGGAACGGGAATAGTAATAAGGATGACGATGAGCAAATCACTGGTGATCGTGGAGTCGCCGGCGAAGGCGAAGACGATCGGAAAATATCTCGGCAAGGGCTTTGAGGTGCTGGCGTCAGTGGGGCACATCATGGACCTGCCCAAAAACGACATTGGCGTAGAGCTAAAGAAGCGCACGTTCGAGCCGACGCTGATCGTTTCTCCCGGCAAAGAGAAAGTGGTCGCGCAACTGAAGAAGGCGGCAGCCAAGGCCGACGAGGTGTTCCTCGCGCCTGACCCCGACCGCGAAGGCGAAGCCATTGCGTACCACCTGGCGATCCAGCTGGGGACGAATGCCAAGGAAAAGAAGAAAATCCGGCGGGTGACCTTCAACGAGATCACCAAGAAGGCCGTGCAGGATGCGTTCGAGCACGCCCGCGACCTGGACCAGAACCTGGTGGACGCGCAGCAGACGCGCCGGGTACTGGACCGGCTGGTGGGTTACCAGATTTCGCCGCTGCTGTGGGACAAGGTGCGGCGCGGATTGTCGGCGGGGCGCGTGCAGACGGTGGCCGTTCGCCTGATCGTGGAGCGGGAGCGGGAGATCGGCGCATTTCAGCCGGTGGAATACTGGACCCTGGATGCAGAGCTGCATCCCGAACGGCGCGCGAGCGACAGCTTCAAAGCGCGGTTCATCGGGATCGATGGCGAGGTTGCGCGGGTCGCGAACGGAACCGACAAGGATGGCAAGGACCAGTTCATCAGTAACGCGCTGGCAGACCAGAAGTCGATGGACGAAGTGGTGGCGGCGCTTGGCAATGCCGACTGGTCGGTGGTCTCGGTGCAGTCGCGCGAGCAGTTGCGCCGGCCTTATAGTCCGTTCATCACCAGCACGCTGCAGCGCGACGCTTCCAGCAAGATGGGTTTCAACGTGCGCCGCACCATGGGCGTGGCGCAGCGATTGTACGAGGGCGTGGAGCTGGGGCCCGAAGGGTCGACCGGCCTGATTACCTACATGCGTACCGATTCGCCGCGCGTGGCGCCGGAAGCGATTGAAGGCGCGCGGGAGTGGATCGGCAAGAACGTGGGCAAGCAGTACCTGCCTGAAACGCCCAACCTGTACAAGGGTAAGAAGGACGCGCAGGACGCGCACGAAGCCATCCGTCCGACGGATGTGGCGCGTACGCCGGATTCGATCGCGAAATTCCTGAGCGACGAGCAGCTCAAGCTGTACCGGCTGATCTGGCAGCGGTTTGTGGCGTCGCAGATGACACCGGCAGTTTTTGACGTGACCACGGCGAAGATCGCGGCGGTTTCGCGAACGACGAAGAAGACCTATGACTTCCGCGCCAGCGGATCGGTGGTGCGTTTCGACGGGTTCCTCAAGCTGTACGAAGTGGCCGAGGACCCAAAGAACAGCAGCGACGACGAGGACGAGTCGAAGGCCAAGCTGCCCAGCCTGGACGGGGTAAGCCGGCTGGAGCTGGAAAAGCTGGACAACGAACAGCACTTCACCACGCCGCCTCCGCGCTACAACGAAGCGTCGCTGGTGAAGGTGCTGGAGGAGCGGGGCATCGGACGCCCGTCGACGTATGCGTCGATCATCAATACGATTCAGGACCGCGAGTACGTGACCAAGATCACGGGGCGGTTTTATCCCACCGAGATCGGGATGGTGGTGAACGATCTGCTGGTGAAGAATTTTCCTTACATCTTCGACACCAAGTACACGGCCCGTCTGGAGGAGGAGCTGGACGATATCGAGGATGGCAAGGAGAAGTGGACCGATCTTCTGAACGGCTTCTACAACTACTTCGAAGAAGAGTTGGCGGTGGCCGACAAGAAGATGGAAAACGTGAAGCGCTGGGAGAAGAAGACCAACGAGAAGTGCGACCTGTGTGGATCTCCGCTGCTGCTGAAGTGGGGCAAGTTCGGCAGCTTCTATGCCTGTTCGGCTTACGACAAGAAGGACCCGAACAGTTGCACGTTCACCAAGGAAAACACCGCCAACAAGCCGGACCTGAACACGCCCGAAGCGCAGGATGCCGCCGAGCAGGAAGAGTACTGCGAGAACTGCGGAAAGGTGATGGTGCTGCGGCGGGGGCCCTTCGGGATGTTCCTGGCGTGCCCGGACTATAACGCCGATCCGCCTTGCAAGACGTTCCGCAAGCTGAGCCAGAAGCAGCAGCAGAAGCAGGCCACTCCGCAGCCTACGGGCGAAGACTGCCCGGTGTGCGGCAAGCCGCTGGTGCTGCGCCAGGGAGCGTATGGCGAGTTCGTGTCCTGCTCCGGGTATCCGAAGTGCAAGTACGTGAAGCAGAACATTATCGAAGGGATGAAGTGCCCCAAGTGCGGCACCGGGGACATTGCCGAGCGCAAGGCAAAGAGGGGTAATGTGTTCTGGGGATGCACCAATTATCCCAAGTGCGACTTCACGTCGAACTACAAGCCGGTGGCGAAGAAATGTCCCGAGTGCGGCAGCCCGTATTTATTGGAGAAGACGCTCAAGAGCGGCATCTATCTCGAGTGCCCGAACAAGAAGAAGAGCGCCGAGGAAGAAGCAGCGGCGCCGAAGAAGCGTGCCAAGAAGGGCGCCGAGGCCGAGCCGCAGGGTGCAGTGGTCTGCCACTATTCAAAGAGGATCGGTGACCCGCCGCCTCCGCCGACGCGGGAGACGCATGGGCCGGTGCTTGAGAAGGAAGGGAAACGGGAGTTGCAGGCGGTGTAAGAGAAGCAGGGAGTAGGGAACAGGCAAGATTCTGGCAGCGGTGGAAAGGCCTTTGGTTGAACGTAAGCGAATCTGACATCTTTATCCTCGGCGGTCCTAATGGTGCAGGAAAAACCACAGCCGCCAGGGTGCTATTGCCGGCGAAACTGTTCCTGATTCGGGCTTACCTCAATGCTGACGAAATCGCTCGTGAGCTTTGTCCGGCGAATCCAGAATCGGTTGCATTGCGTGCTGGACGGGTAATGCTCGACCGCATGCGCTCATTGATCCAGTCGGGAATGAGTTTTGCCTTTGAGACGACGTGCTCCGGCAAATCATATGTGCCATTGCTCGCGGATTGTAAGCATCGTGGCTGGCGTATTTCATTGCTTTATCTATGGTTGCCATCGGCAGAATATGCAATCGGACGCGTGGCAAGAAGGGTGAGTCATGGCGGTCATGCAATCCAGATGAGGTCATCTGTCGTCGGTACGCATCGGGACTCTGGAACATGCGCCATCGGTACCTGCCTCTGGCGGATAATGCAACAATTTACGATAATAGGGATACAGGCCTGAGACTAGTGGCCCGACGTCAGGCTCCGCAACCGCTGAACGTATTGGATCGCGAGATCTGGTCGAAGATTGAGGAGGAAACGGAATGAACAACATGACCGTTCAGGAAATCTTCCAATCAATCGACAGCGGACTGCAGGAGATTACCGGAAAGCTTGCCTCAGGTGAGATCGACGGCTCCGGTCGTTTCTGGACCGATGATGAACTTGCCGCCTGTGCCGCGACCGATGCTCGTCTGGCGTCTGCTGATCTGTTGGAAGCCTCCGAAGGGCGAAAGAATTCTGGCCAAACGGCAGCGTAAGTGACCCGAGCCAAATCATTCCCTCAATCATCCCTCGATTCATTGAAGAACAGAGATCGCGGCGGTGCGTACGTGCATCGCAAGAGGATTTCTTTGCCGCCATATTCCGATTTTGACAATTCGCCCCAAATGGCGCAAAGATAGCTATAGAGAATAAAAGGCGAATATTCCAGTCGCCTGCCGCCTGCCATGCCTGCCGCTTCCACCCTTCGACTCCAGATTGAACGCGCTCTCGAAAGCCGGTTCCCGTCGGCGCTGACACCGGCGCCGCGGACCATCCGCGAGGTTGCGTCCACTGGGATCGAGGAAGCCGACCAGTTGCTGGAAGGCGGATTGCCCGTCGGCGCGATCAGCGAAATCACGGGGCCGGCATCTTCAGGCCGGACAAGCCTGGTGCTGGCCTTTCTGGCTCGGCGGACCGCCGAAGAGCGTGTCTGCGCGTGGGTGGACACCAGCGACAGCTTCGATCCGGAATCGGCAGCGGCAAATGGGGTGAATCTGCGGCGGCTGCTGTGGGTGCGGTGCGGTGATGTGAAGGCTGGCGGGGAGGGTTCGTGGTCTCCCACCTTCGCGACAGAAAAACGTCGCGAAGATGGGGCACGGAAGCCCCTCAATAACATACGGCAAAAACTTCGTGTAGAACGTAAGCCATGGGCGAGGCTGGATCAGGCCTTGAGAGCGACGGATCTTCTGCTCCAGGCGGCGGGATTTGCGGCCATCATTCTTGATCTGGGGGATATCGCGCCTGAGCATGGCAGCCGGATTCCGCTGGCCACTTGGTTCCGGTTCCGGCAGGCGGCGGATCGGACCCGGTGCAGCCTGGTGGTGATGGGGCAGGCGGCTTATGCGCTGTCCAGTGCTGAGGTGACGCTGGCGTGCGAACCACTGCAACCGGAGATGGCGGGCAGCACGGTGCTGCGTGGATTCACCTTCAGGCTGCAGCGCGGAAGGCAGCGCTTTTCGGCAATCAGCATGGGAGCGCGGAAGCCGCCGGTATCCACCTGGTCGGCTGGCAGCGCATGGGACGCGGAGGAGCGGGCATGAGTACGGCACTGTATGCCTGCGTGCATGCCGCGGAATTTCCCGCGCAGTCCTTACTGCGGCTGCGGCCGGATCGGCAGAACGAACCGATTGCCGTGATCGACGGGCGCCCGCCGCAGGAATCTGTCTGCTCAATGAATCGGCGCGCGCTCAGCCTGGGCGTGTCTCCGGGCATGACGCGGCTGGACGTGGAGAGTACTCCAGGAGTCAGGCTCCTGGCGCGTTCGCTGGATACCGAGACTGCGGCACGCGCTGTTCTGCTGGAATGCGTCTCGCAGTTTTCGCCGCGCATCGAGGAAGCCGGGAAAGCAACGGCCTGCGCATTCGTTCTCGACATCAGAGGGACCGAGCGGCTGTTCGGCACTCCGGCGCAACTGGCGGAGCGGATGCGGACAGCGCTGGCGTCATCGGGTTTTCGCGCGTCGATTGCGGTCAGCACGAATTTCGAGTCATCGCGCATGAAAGCGGCGGCCACGCGGGGGATCACGATCATTGCTGAAGGGGAGGAACGGGCGGCGCTGGCAAATCTTCCAATTGCGTCGTTGGCGCTGCCTGAAGATCCACGCGAGATCTTGGCCATGTGGGGGATTCGCACGCTGGGCGAATTGGCTGCACTGCCTGAAGTGGAGCTGATTACGCGCCTCGGCCCGGAGGCGCAGAGATGGAGGGAGATGGCGCGCGGCGCGCACCCGCACCTGTTTCGACCCATCGAGGCGGAATTCACGCTGCGGGAGTTCTGCGAATTCGACGATCCGGTGGAGGAGATCGATTCGCTGCTGTTTGTAGGCGCCCGCATGATCGAGTGCCTGGTTGCGCGGGCGGCGGACCGGGCGCTTTCGCTGGCGCTGGTGAAGGCGCGCATGCGGCTGGAGGGAGGCAAGGACCACGAGTGCGTGCTTCGTCCGGCGGTGCCTTCCATCGATCGCAAGTTTCTGCTCAAGCTTTTGCAACTTGAGATTGGCTCGCATCCTCTGCAGGCGTCGGTTGTGTCGCTCGAACTCACGGCGGAGGCTGGGCGGTCGGGAACCGTGCAGTTGGGACTGTTCGCGCCGCAAACGCCGGAACCGTCGCGGCTGGACGTCACACTGGCGCGGCTCAGGGCGATGGTGGGAGAGGACCGCGTGGGCTCTCCGGTGCTTGAAGACACGCATCGCCCGGCCAGCTTCCGCATGGAAGGGTTCGCTCATGCGAGTCCGGAACGAAAGAGAGAGCCGGGCGTACCGCGCATGGCTGTGCGGCGCATGCGTCCACCTGTGCCTGTGCGCGTAGTGCTGCGTGAGGCCAGGCCGGCTGCGTTTGGCGATGGGGAGAATGGTTACCAAGTCACGGCGGCGTATGGGCCGTGGAGAACGAGCGGCTGCTGGTGGTCGGCAGAGCCATGGGACCTGGATGAGTGGGATGTGCTGGCCGAGCGCAGCAACGGCGCGTCGGTTGCGTGTCTGTTGGTGTGCGATCGGACGCACAACGAATGGCGGCTGGAGGCGTTCTATGACTAACCCCGCGGTGGCGAAGGTTCATGGCTTCCCAGGTCCCAACAGCGGGGACCTGGGGCACCCAGCGTATGTGGGGTTGCATGACTAGGCCCGGTGTTCCCAACGAACACTCGCCGGGAACGCCGGTCTGTCATCCGGACGATGCATGCGCGCCGCGCGTTGAGGAGATCCGAAATGCGCCGAAAAGGAGCGACTGCGAGTATGTGGAACTGCATGCTTCCAGTGCTTTCAGCTTTCTTGACGGCGCATCGCAGCCGGAGGCGCTGATGGAGCGCGCTGTCGAACTCGAGATGGCGGCCATGGCGCTGGCGGATCGCAATGGCGTTTACGGCGTGGCGCGGTTTCATACGACGGGCAAGCGCGACGGCGTGAAAGCCCATATCGGAGCGGAGATCGCGGTCTCATCATTCGGCCACAGGCTCACTCCGCATGCGTGGCAGCCGCACCAATTTCCCAGCGAGCCGCCGCGCATCGTGCTGCTGTGCGCGACGCAAACCGGGTATCAGAATCTGTGCCAGCTGATCACGCGCTTCAAGATGAGGGAAACCACCAAGGCTGAGGGCGCGGCGACACTCGAAGACCTGGAAGAATTCTCAGCCGGCTTGATTTGCCTGACGGGCGGAGATGAGGGCCCGCTCGCTTCGGCGCTGCCGGATGCCGGACCCTCCGAAGCGCGGAAGCGTCTCCACCGGCTCGCAGGTATTTACGGCCGCAACAATACGTATGTCGAGCTGCAGCGGCATCAATTGCGCGAAGAAGAGTGCCGCAACCAGGCGCTGATGAGCTTGGCGTCATCGCTGAGTCTGCCGGTGATCGCGACCAATGGCGTGCGTTATTCGGCGGAAAGCGACCGCGAGATCCTGGACGTCTTTACGGCGATCCGCAACGGCACCACGATGGACAAGGCGGGGCGGTTGCTGACGGCGAACTCCGCGCGCCACCTGCGCACGCCGCGCGAGATGGTTGCGCTGTTCCGCGATGTACCGGACGCGATCGCCAACACGCGCATCGTGAGCGAGCGGCTGGAATTCACGCTGGATAACCTGGGCTACGAGTTTCCGAAATATCCGCTGCCCAGCGGCGAAACCATGGACAGCTTTCTGGCCAAGCGCGTGGAAGAGGGGGTGCGCAAGCGCTATGGGATACCGTCCAAGCGCCATCTGCTGGACAAGGCGCGCGCGCAGGTGAGGCATGAGCTGGCGCTGATCGAGAAGCTTGGCTTCGCCGGATATTTTCTGATCGTCTGGGATATTATCCGTTATTGCCAGTGGAACGATTTTCTCGTGCAGGGGCGCGGTTCGGCGGCCAATTCTGCAGTGTGCTATGCACTGGAGATTACGGCTGTCGATCCCGTGGGCATGGAGTTGCTGTTCGAGCGCTTCCTGAGCGAGAACCGCGGCGAGTGGCCGGACATCGATCTCGATCTGCCGTCCGGCGATCATCGCGAACAGGTGATCCAGTACATCTACGAGCGGTACGGCGCGCTGGGCGCCGCGATGACGGCCAACGTGATTTGCTATCGCAGCCGCTCGGCGGCGCGCGAAGTGGGCAAGGCGATGGGCTTCGAAGAGGAGCAGATCGCGCGGCTGTCGGGCCTGGTGGGGCACTGGGAGTGGCGCGGCGCCAACGACACCATGGCCAGCCACTTTGGGCAGGCGGGTTTCGATATTCGTCATCCGCGCATCGCGCATTATCTCGATCTGTGCATGCGCATGCACGACCTTCCGCGGCACCTGGGCCAGCATTCCGGCGGCATGGTGATCTGCGCGGGGATGCTCAATCGCGTGGTGCCCATCGAGCGCGCGTCCATGCCCGGGCGCACGGTGATCCAGTGGGATAAGGAAGACTGCGCCGATATGGGGTTGATCAAGGTTGATCTGCTGGGGCTGGGCATGCTGGCGGCGGTGAAGGATGCCATCGAGCTGATCCCGCTGCACTACGGCAAGCATGTCGACTTGGCCGCATTGCCTGAAGACAAGCAGGTCTACGACACGCTGTGCAAGGCTGACACGGTGGGCATGTTCCAGGTGGAGAGCCGGGCGCAGATGGCGTCCATCCCGCACAACGCGCCGCAGCGCTTTTACGACCTGGTGGTGCAGGTGGCGATCATCCGGCCCGGGCCGATCGTGGGCAAGATGATGCATCCGTACATGCGGCGGCGGCAGGGCAGGGAAGAAGTGACGTATCCGCATCCGTCGCTCAAGCCGGTGCTGGAGCGCACGCTGGGCGTGCCGCTTTTTCAGGAGCAGTTGCTGCGCATGGCCATGGTGGTGGCGAATTTCAGCGGCGCCGAGGCGGAAGAACTGCGCCGGGCGGTGGGCATGCGGCGTTCGATGCAGCGGATGAAGGATCTGGAAGGACGGCTGCGCTCGGGCATGACCGAGAATGGCATCGACAAGGAAGCGCAGGACAGCATTGTGCAGGGCATCTCGTCGTTTGCCATGTATGGCTTTCCCGAGTCGCACGCGGCCAGCTTCGCGCTGATCGCGTATGCATCGGCGTATCTCAAGGTGTATTTTCTGGCGGCGTTCACGTGCGGGCTGATGAACAACCAGCCCATGGGCTTCTACGCGCCGGCCGTGCTGGTGAAGGATGCGCAACGGCATGGGCTGCGTGTGCGGCCTATTGATGTGCAGCGGTCAGAATGGCTGTGCACGCTGGAAAATGAGGACGATGGGTCGATCTCTTTGCGGCTGGGAATGACCTATGCGAAGGGCATGCGGAAGACTCCGGCGGAGGCGCTGGTCTCGGCGCGCATGCAGGACGGGGATTTTCAATCTGTGGATGATTTGGCGCGGCGCGTGCCTGCGCTGAATCGCAAGGAGTTGGTTGCGCTGGCGCGGATCGGCGCGCTGAATTCTCTGGGTGACGTGGAGCATCGCCGCGATGCGCTGTGGCAGGTGGAGCAGGCGGGGAGACCGGTGGGGCCGCTGCTGCGCAATGCGGCTGATGATGATGGTTCCCACTCTAGCGACAAAAACAAAGACGTCGCGAGAGTGGGGCACCCCGACGGTAATGGCCGTGCGGCGATGCCGCTGAAGCGGATGACCACCGATGAGCGGCTGTGTGCCGATTACGCCGGGATGGGGCTGACGACGGGCCCGCATCCCCTGGCGTATCACCGCGAGAGATTCCGAAGGGCGGGGCTGGTTTCAGCCGACGATCTTGCGCGCCTGCCGAATCACCACTACGTGCGCGTGGCGGGGTGCGTGATTGCGCGGCAGCGGCCGGGAACCGCCAAGGGGTTTGTTTTTCTGTCGCTCGAAGACGAAACCGGGATCGCCAACGTCATTTTCACGCCCGACGCGTTCGAGCAGAACCGGGTGGTGGTGACGCGCAGCCGATTTGTGTGCGTCGAAGGTCCGCTGCAACGCTGACCGGGGCCGCGGCGCTGCTCGCCACATTCCACGGATTGCGCGACACGCGCTATCGCCCGGGCGATCCGATCTGATCGGATCTCCAAATTCCATTTTCAAGACCCCTGGAGTATCAACGTCAGACGTTCGAGGGCGTCCTTCAATTGAGCGGCTTCATGAGCTCGCGCGACGACAACGGCGGTGAAGGGTAGCGAGCGCGGTGAGCGACGTGAAGTCGGTCGCCAATGAGATGCAAGTGAAGTAATGCCTCGATCAACCGCACCTTAGACGGGTTCACTGACTGTCCCTGGCGGTATGAGCGGGGACAAGCACTCGTACGCAGGACCATTGTGTACGTTTGCGCACGGACGTGCTCACTGCGACAGCGCACACTCAGCCTTATCTGATGGATGGCCGGCAAAAGCCGGTATCCGCCGTCACCGAGTAGAGAACTGAAATGAAATCAACGTCGCAAGCACACTGTGGCGCGCGACTGCGAACGGCAGCGGGCCTCACAGGCGTGCTGATACTCGCCGCGTGCGCATCCACGCCTCCGCCGACCGCAAGTCTGCAGGGGGCTCATCAGGCGATTTCCAACGCCGAGCGTGCAGAGGCCGGACACTACGCTCCCGCGGAGTTGGGCGAAGCGCGTAGCAAGCTCGCCTCCGCCGACACCGCCGTCTCGGAGCAGAAAATGACGATGGCCGAGCAGTTTGCCGACGAGTCGCGCATCGAGGCTCAGCTAGCCTCCGCGAAGACCGCGGACGCCAAGGCTAAAGCGGTGAATGATAAACGACGCGCAACACCGGTACCCTGATAGACGAGATGCAGCGCAAATCAGGAGATCTGATCGAGCAGATGCAGCGCAAATCAGGAGACAAGCCATGAACACGGTCAACCACAGGGGCGTGACGCTAGGCAGGACGCTGATCGCCACGGCGGTGGCTTCCGTGTTGCTGGCCGCCTGCGCGGCGGCGCCCGTGAAACCGGATGGCGCGGCGGAAGTGCGCAACAAGCTGACACAGTTGCAGACCGATCCGAACCTGGCGAGCCGCGCGCCGCAGGCGATGAAAGAGGCGGATACTGCCGTGCAGGCCGCCGAGCAGCCGCAGGCCGATAAGGACCTGGGAGCGCACCGGGTCTACATGGCCGATCGGAAAGTCGAGATCGCGAGAGCGGAGGCTGAGACTAGCTTCACAGAAGATCAGCGTGCGGCGCTCAGTGCACAGCGCGAGGGCGCCCGTCTCGATGCTCGCACGCAGGAAGCGGACGCCGCGCACCAGCAAGCTGCGGAGTTGCAGCGGCAGATCGACGCGCTGCAGGCGAAGCCGACGGATCGCGGGTTGATAGTGACCCTTGGTGATGTGTTGTTCGACACCGGAAAAGCGAGTTTGAAGCCGGGCGCCACAAGCAATCTGAACAGGCTCGTCGCCTTCCTCAATCAATATCCGGACCGCACTGTAGTCATCGAGGGCTACACGGACAGCGTCGGCAGTGAAGACTACAACCAGGACTATCCGAGCGACGCGCCGATTCAGTGAAGTCGTATCTGGCTGCGCAGGGTATCGGCGGAATACGGCTCTCTGCAGTGGGTAAGGGCGAGAGCGACCCCGTGGCAGGCAACGATTCCCCAGCCGGGCGGCAGCAGAACCGTCGCGTTGAGGTGATCATCAGCAATCCGCCGGCGGCGTCAAGGTAATGGGGACGAGACGGCTGCGGTGTGCTTGACCCCCTTCGAGCCCGCGCAGCGAGAGCTGCCCGGGCCGTCCTCGGCTGTCTGGGAAAGTGAAGGCGGCGCACCGGCGGGTCACCACGCCTGAGCAGCGGAACTACCGAACGCAGCTAAGACCCAGAGCAAGCCGGCCACGACCTGAGTGCCAGAGACTAACGACCGGCGGTCCGTTACGCTGGGAGTTGCCTGCGATGCGTGCCGATTCAGCCCTGCTCTGCTAGGGCGTCACAAATGCTGACTTCGGACGGAACTCGACATCGAAGTCAGTCTGCGTGAACTTTGGAAGCCGCTGCTTGTGGGTGTTACGCGGCAGCCAAGGGAACATACGCTCACGGGCAGTCCAGAGACCGAGTGCGAAGTGTGGCAGCAGGATTTCCTCAAGCTTGACCTGCCAGAGGAGCACCTTGATGTCATCTTCGCCAACGCTGCGCTGTTTCATGTGCCGTCCCAAGAATTGCCGCGCGTCTTGCGGCAATTGCACGCCACACTGAAGCCCGGGGGCGTCCTGTTCAGCTCCAATCCGCACGGCGGGAACGAGGAAGGCTGGAACCGCGGGCGCTCGGCGCTTACCACAGTCTTGAAGCGTGGTGTCGCTACATGTCAGATGTGGGGTTCGCAGAGCTCGAGTACTACTACCGGCCAGCCGGGCTGCCGCGCGAACGGCAGCGGTGGCTGGCGAGTGTCTCGCGCAGGGCCGAAAAAGACCAAATAGCGTTGGACATTGCATAACACTCAGCGTACGGTCAATGGCGGCTCGTGACTCTTTCCTCTTGCGAGTATCTATTGGCTCGGGCGCGATTCGGCGCCACTCTCGCCAGCCCGCAATCCGACCAGTCCTCCGAACTAGACAGGCATACCGCGGTATGGCATTGCCTGCGGGTTGATCGTGTGGATTCCACGCGCGTAGTGCGTCTCCCGGCATCTGCGCGATCATTCCGCCTATGGCGAGCGCGCCGCGATGGCTCATTCCATAGCAACCCAAGCGATTTGTGCGAGGCCGCCGGACGCTTGAGGAGTCGTGTTCATGAGTGCTCAGCCTCGTGGCGATCTGAAGTCCACTGCGCTTACCAGCGTTAGTCGGAACGCCATGAACCCATTCGGCGAGGTGCAGCACGGTAGAGCGAGTCAGAGGAATCATTCGCCCCAGAAACTGCTGGCAATGGCGTGGAACAGCGCACAGCCTCTGCGAAGCCACCGTGCATCGGCTGAGACGGCCGATCACCGACGTGGCCCGCGACGAGGCTTATGTACGCCGCCGCTCCGATCGGTCGGCTCCTTAAGGCTAGAGTACTTGCGTGAAGGGTGTCCCCACGATCGCACCACCTCCGGAGGGTTCCGGTGTTAATCATTGTCTTCATCTTGTTCGGACTCATCGCCGGCTACGTCGCCGGCGGGCTTTCAAGAGCAGCGGCAAGGGTGTCGTGTGGGACCTCGGATTAGGTGTCATCGGCGCCGTCCCTCGTCGGTTCTCTCTTCAGCCACATAGCGGCGACGGGCGCTGCGGAACTCAATACCGCGACCGCGCTCGTTGCTGCGCTCACCGGGGCCGCGGCGCTGCTCACCACATTCCACGGATTGCGCGACACGCGCTATCGCCGAGCGTAGCGAGCGCTGTAGCGCGTGAAGTTGGTCACGAATGAGATGCGACTGAGGCTAAATCCGGGCTGGGTGAGAGGCATGTTTACAGGAGTCCGGCAGCCGAGCCTCCGACTGCTACGCGGCCATCATTCGGGCAGTTTTAGCATCCGACGCCCGTGAGCAGGGCGCGGGGACTATCGAAACAGCTGTTCGACGCCGACGTGCGCTAGCGAACGGAGTCCTGCTCAATAGCTGAACAACATTGATGTCGCGAACACCGTTTGCGGCTATCGCTTGGCGATACGCTTGCAACTACTCGCTGGAGGAAGGCTGACATGCCCTATCGCAAGCTTAGCAACGGCGTCACCTGGCACTGGTGTCACAA
>CAVREL010000090.1:0-82474 GCA_963720105.1 uncultured Acidobacteriota bacterium
CAAGCCGCCCCACGCGACGAACGTCCAAGCCGCCCCGTGCCATAGCCCGCCGAGCAGCATGGTCAGCATGAGGTTGATGCCGGTGCGCCCGCGGCCCTTGCGTGAGCCGCCCAGCGGGAAGTAGAGGTAGTCGCGCATCCAGGTTGACAGCGAAATGTGCCAGTGGCGCCAGAACTCTTGCGGGGTGGCAGCCTTGTACGGTGCGTTGAAGTTGCGAGGAAAGCGAAAGCCGAGCAACAGCGCGCAGCCAATCGCAATATCGGTATAGCCGGAGAAGTCGCAATAGATCTGCGCGGCATAACCGTAGATGGCCAGTAGCGTGTCCCCGGCGCCGAACGATTGGGGTACGGAAAAGACCGGCTCGACCAGGCGCGTGGCCAGCATGTTGGAGATGACGACCTTTTTGAACAAGCCGCCGATAATCAGAAGGAACGCCCGATTGACGCGGATCGCGTTCGGGTTGCGGCGCACGGCGAGTTGCGGGAGAAAGCGTGATGCCCGCATGATGGGGCCGGCGATCAACTGCGGGAAGAATGCGACATAGAGCAGTGCGTCGCCTAGCTGCACCGGCTCGGTTACTTTGCCGCGATAGCAATCGGCCAGCAACGAGATCGCATGGAAGACGAAGAACGAAATGCCCAGCGGCAGCAACGGAGAATTGACCGGAATTCGCGGCGCCGGCGCCAGCCAGCCCCACAACTCGAGTAAGTTGGTCAGCAGAAAGCTGGTGTACTTGAAATACGCCAGTGCTCCCAGGCACACCACGACGCCCACAACCAGCCAGGCTTTGCGGACACGCGGCGAAGTGCTGCGCTGTATGACCTGGGCGACGATTCCGGCGAATAAAGAAATCCCGATCAGCAGCGGAAGGTAAGCCCAGTTCCAGAAGCCGTAGAAGGCGTAACTTGCCAGGAGCAGGAAGCGCTTGTGCGCCTGCGGCAGCCGATAGAGGCACCAGGCGATGGTAAGAACGGTGCTGAAGAACAACCCGTATTCGACGGTCGGGAATAACATAATATCTTATAGATTTGCCGCACTGGCCCAGGCGCCGGGACCAATAGATAAGCCTACCAACAGCCGGAGTGACTCCCGAAAGACTAAGAATCCTGCACTACAGCCAGGAGGCGAAGCGCCCTGGGGAATAGTGAGGACACCAGACGTGGTCTCCTGTAAGCGCAGCTGCCGCGGAGACAAGCAACTGCAAATCCGTTCTCGGCGGATGGCTTAGGGTAAGTAGGACATCGCATTGTCGGATACAGTACAAAGGTCTCATGGACCAAAGTAACAGGGCGGTAAAACCCTTGGGTTTTGGTTCTCGGTGGGTGCCGTCATACTGCCACCGGGCACCCTCGTCGCCAAGGTCGACGTCGAACTACCCATTGACTTAGCAGCAGCAATGTTGCAAGTTGCCGGAATGTCTCATACTGACGCTCTCTCGCTACAATGCCCGGCGCAATTCTGTCGCCTCTTCGGCCAGGTAGCTCCAGATCTCCGCTAGTGTCCTGTCCCTGAAGTTCGCATCCAAAAAAATGCTGTCGTCCTGAGCGGAATTTGGCGCGTTTTACGCGCCAAACGCAGTCGAAGGACCTGCTTTTCGGGCTCGAATTATCCAACGAACATTGGGGACACCACGCTACGTCTGCTTCCGCCATTTCGATGACGCGACAGCCACAATCCAGCCGCAGTGTACAAAACGCAATGCGCTATAATCAGTGCCCTCCGGAGACGGAGTGTCGGCGCCTCCGTCCCGATCCAGCGATGACGCAAAAGAAGAACTTGATGTCGGCCGTTCCGACCGTGGTGCAACGCTACGGTCTTGCGGTTTTGTCCGTGGCCATTGCGCTCGGCGTTGCCCTACTCCTGACCCGCGACAACTTCCGCGGCGTAGAATTCCCGCTCTTCCTCATGGCCATTGCCGTCACCGTTTGGTACCTGGGCAGAGGACCGGCCATTTTTGCGCTCGTACTTTCATGTTTGGCCTTCAACTATTTCTTCACCGAACCCATACACACCCTCTACGTCACACGTTCTGATCTCCCGTATTACATAATGTTCATACTGTTTGCGTCGCTCCTCACCTGGTTCAGCGCGGTTCGCCTCCGCGCGGAGCGAGATCTCCGGCAATCCCGCGATGATCTCGCAAAGGAAGTGGTGGTGCGAAGCCAGCAGGCTAACCTGCTTAATCTCACCCATGACACGATTTTTGTCCGCGACGTGAATGATCTCATCACCTACTGGAACCGGGGCGCCGAAGAATTGTATGGGTGGGCGGCAGAGACGGCGGTTGGAAGGCGATCTCACGATCTTTTGCATACGGTCTTTCCAGGGCCGATCGCAGCCATCGATGCGGATCTGCAGCGGACGGGACGCTGGGAAGGCGAACTCAGGCATACCAAAGCTGACGGAACTGTGGTGGTGGTGGCGAGCCGATGGTCGCTGCAGCGCGATGAACTGGAGCGGCCTGTGGCGATTCTGGAAATCAACAACGACATCACGGAGCGAAGGCGCCGGGAGGATGAAATCCGTGGCCTGAACCGGGAACTGGGGAGGCGCTCCACGGAACTGGAAGCCACCAATAAGGAGCTGGAAGCCTTCGCCTATTCCATATCCCATGACTTGCGCGCCCCTCTTCGCCATATGGTCGGCTACGCGGAG
The DNA here is from genome assembly GCA_963720105.1 of uncultured Acidobacteriota bacterium. Taxonomy (GTDB): domain Bacteria; phylum Acidobacteriota; class Terriglobia; order Terriglobales; family Acidobacteriaceae; genus Telmatobacter. The sequence goes on from CAVREL010000090.1 coordinate 2,656, forward strand.
CTGCTGCAAAAGAGCGCTTCGTCGATGCTGGATGACAAGGGCCGCCGGTATATGATGATGATCCTGGAAGCGGCGAAGCGAATGGGCGCCTTGATTGATGACCTTTTGGCCTTTTCCCGCATCGGGCGTGCCGAGACGCGCGAGACACTGGTGAGCATGGACCAGCTGGTAAAAGAAGCTCAGAACGAGGTATGGCAGGAGACCGATGGGCGCAAGATGACGTGGAAGATCGGACGCCTGCCGGATCTATATGGGGATAGGTCGATGCTGAAGCTCGCACTGGTCAACCTGATCTCCAATGCGGTCAAGTTCACTCGCACGTGCCCGGAACCTGAAATTGAGATCGGCTGCACAGAGAAGGAAAAAGACCTGGTGGTGGTATTCGTCAAAGACAATGGAGTCGGCTTTGATATGAAATACGTCAACAAGTTATTCGGCGTATTCCAGCGTCTTCACCGAATGGAAGAGTTTGAAGGGACCGGCATCGGACTGGCCACGGTGCAGCGTATTATTCATCGCCACGGCGGCCAGGTCTGGGCACAGGGTGTTGTGGGACAGGGAGCGACTTTCTTTCTTTCATTACCGAAGCCGTAGGAGAGGGACAGAATGACGGAGATAGGGCGTATCTTGCTGGTCGAAGACGATCCCAAAGACGTGGAACTAACCATGACCGCGCTCGAAGAATATAATCTCAGCAACGAGGTGGTGGTCGCATCGGATGGTGAGGAAGCCCTGGATTATCTGTACTTTAGGGGAAAATTTCAGAGGCGGAGCGGTGACAATCCCGCGGTTTTGCTCCTCGATCTGAAATTGCCGAAGGTTGACGGCCTGGAAGTACTCCAGACCGTTAAAGCGGATGCGAAGTTAAGGCTGATCCCCGTGGTTGTGCTCACTTCGTCGCGCGAAGAGCGGGACATGGTGGCAAGTTACAAACTGGGCGTGAATGCCTACGTGGTTAAGCCGGTAGACTTCCACGAGTTTGTCAACGCCATCAAGGAGCTCGGCATCTTTTGGGCGATTATCAATGAGCCCCCGCCGGGGAGTGTGAAGAAGAAGTAGCCCATACGTCCGGAATCCAACCATCAGGCGCACGAAGCCGGCCGGCCGCCTCGGAGCGAATTGAAGCCAAGGAGAACTTCCACGATTTGAGAATCCTCTATCTTGAAGACGATCCCAGGGACGCAGAACTAGTAGAAGCAGCTCTCCAGGCCGATGGCTTTGCCTGCCATACCACGCGTGCCGACAATCAAGCCGACTTCGTCAGGTTTCTTCGCCAGGGTGGCTTTGACCTGATCCTGGCGGACTATACGCTCCCGTTGTTTGACGGCATTTCGGCGTTGAAAATTGCGCAGGAAGTATGTCCGGGGGTGCCTTTCATCTTCGTATCCGGGACTCTCGGCGAGGAAATGGCGATTGAAGCACTCAAGCTGGGCGCAACCGACTATGTCCTCAAGACCCGTCTTTCAAGAATTGCGCCTTCGGTTCGCCGCGCGTTGCGCGAAGCCGGGGATCGCTCCCACCGCAAACTCGCTGAGGATGCGTTACGACGAAACGAGGCGTACCTCGCCGAGGCACAGAGATTAAGCCACACGGGCAGTTTCGGCTGGCAGGTATCGAGCGGAAAGATTTACTGGTCCGACGAGACATTTCGAATCTTCGGATTTGAGCCGGATTGTCAGCCTACGACCGAACAGATAGAGCAACGAACGCACCCCGAAGACAGGTTGCTGGTTCGGCAGGTCATGGATGGCGCTTCCCAGGACAGGAAGGACGTTGATTTCGAGCATCGCTTGCTGATGGTGGATGGTTCAGTGAAGTATCTCCACGTTGTGGGTCATCCATCCACAGAAATCGAATCGGATGGCCTGGAATTTTTGGGGGCCGTGACCGACATTACGGAGCGTAAGCGTATCGAGGAGGAACTTCAGCAACTGGTGGATCTGGTCCCCCAAGTGATTGTGGTACTGGGCCCTGACGGCAAGTGGATTCACGCCAATCGTGTCGCCCGGGAGTACATAGGCCTGCCCGTTGACGAGTATCGATCGGTGGACATGATCGGCAGGGTGATTCACCCCGACGATGCAGAAACGACGCGAGCCGCACGCGACCGCGGGCTGTCCGGGACGACCCCGTTTGAAACAGAGGCAAGATTGCGGGGGAAAGATGGCGTTTACCGATGGTTCCTGTTTCGTTACAACCCATTGGTGGAACACGGCTCGGTGAGAAGATGGTACGGGACTGCAACGGAAATTGAGTCCCGGAAACAGGAAGAAGAGCGGGTTCGAAAGGAAAACGTACGCCTGGAAGAGCGAACTCGAATCGCGCAAGAGCTTCATGACACCCTCCTGCAAACCTTTATGAGCGCCTCGATGCAGCTTGCCGCAGCCTTGAATGGCATACCTCCGGATTCGCTGGTCAAACCGAAGTTAGATCGAATGCTTCAAATCATGGACCAGGGAATTGAGGAGGGACGGAACACGATTCAAGACCTCCGCTCGTCCGACTCAGGGACGTTGGATTTGGTTCTCGCCTTATCGGGCGTTCAGCAGGAATTCGCAGTCCAAGCCGATATCGACTTTCGAGTCGTTGTCGGTGGCGGACAGCGTCCCCTGCAGCCCCTCATCCGGCACGAGGTTTACCGCATTGGACGGGAGGCTCTGGTGAACGCATTTTGTCACTCCCGAGCCAAGTGCGTCGAGCTCGAACTCGAATATGCCGATAGTGACCTGCGCATGCGGATCCGTGACAACGGATGTGGAATCGATCCTCAAATGCTTTACGAAGGCCGCGAAGGACACTGGGGCATCGTGGGCATGAGAGAGAGGGCGACGAGAATAGGCGGGCTGCTTAAAATCTCCAGTAGTGCAGCCTCCGGGACCGATGTCCAACTGTCCATCCCGAGCGGTATTGCATTCCAACTCTCGCCCGTTGATGTGTGAGGTTCGCGTTAGCTTTCGAGCACGATATGCGGTTGTTGACGATCGGTTCGTCGAACAGCGGCCGATCGCGCGCCTTACTCCGCGAGTTTTCCGGAAATCATCGAACCAACTCGCACTCTGGCGAACCACCTCGATCGCGATGTGAATGCGCTTCGAAGTGATTGCGTGCAGCCGGAAGGAGGATTCGAATCCTGGCGCAGGAATCGAATCTTGTCTCCCGTTCTGCCCGCGCTTGTGATGCCGCCCTTCTCAACGTGCGGCTCCAGCGGGAGCAATCAATGGTCGATATTTGTCCATCTTAGCTGGCGCGGTGTTCGCGTCCCGCCGGATGCGTGTGCGCCGCGATGTTCGCCCGGACTCGATATTTACGGGCCGTAATGGCCAGGGCCTGCTCGATCTTGCGCAGCGTATGGGATTCATCCGGTGCGACAAACGTCGAAGCCACACCACGGCTGGAGGCTCGGCCGGTCCGCCCCACGCGATGCACGAAATCCTCAGCTTCCCGGGGAAGGTCGAAATTCACCACGTGGCCGACATCGGCCACATCGATACCTCTCGCCGCGACGTCTGTGGCTACAAGGATACGATTCCGGCCCTCGGCAAAGTTGCGTAATGCAGCACTGCGCTGCGACTGCGATCGATCACCGTGAATCTGGGTTGCCGAGTGCCCGGCCCGCAATAATCGTCGCGCCACCCGATCGGCTCCGTGCTTGGTCCGGACAAAAACCAGAAAACTGCCATCGTGTGCGCCCAGCAAGTGCTCGAGCAACTCCTGCTTCTTATTGACCGGAACCTCGAAGCTTCGAAGTTCGACATTCGGCGATGGCTTCATCCGAGATCCAATCTCGACGCGCACCGGATTTCGAAGGTAGTGGCTCGCCACCTCGCGGATAGCGGGACTTAGAGTGGCCGAATAGCACAGAGTCTGCCGATCGGAGGGAAGCGCCGCGGCGATGCGCCGGATCGCGGGCTTGAAGCCCATGTCCAGCATCCGGTCCACCTCGTCCAGCACCAGCATCTTCACGCTGTCCAGATTTACCAGCCGGCGCTTCAGGTAGTCCTCAAGGCGTCCCGGCGTGGCGACAATCAAGCGCGGTCCGCGCCGGAGTGCGGCCAATTGAGGACCTTCAGGCAAGCCGCCGCACACCAGCACCGCTGAGTTCTTGCTTTGAGAAAGCTGATACCAGGCTTCGAGTATCTGCATTGCCAACTCGCGAGTCGGCAGCAGAATCAGTGCCGCCGCCCCCTTGCCGACCACAGGCATGCGTTCGATCAGGGGAATGAGAAAACTTAGCGTTTTACCCGTACCCGTCTGTGCCGTGGCCAATATGTCGCGCCCCTCCAGCGCGGGTGGAATGGCCTCAGCCTGCACGGGTGTCGGATGGATAAAGTTCGCCTGCGCCAGCCGTTGCTGCAACGCCGGCGAGAGTTCAAGTTCGGAAAATTGTTTCAAGTGATTCCTATCCTGCTGTACACCGTGGTTTCCATCGTTAGAAATCATCCATGGATTCAATCCGGTGACCGCAGTTGTATTGTTCTTCGACAGCCGCTCGGCGCGGGACGGAGAACTCTTCAGGTTGTATGCAGGAAAAACCAGGAAGCGCCCAGAAAACGCCGATTCACGGATTTGCCACGCACGCTGCGTCTTCGGCTGGGGCTATGTAATGGCGCCGCAGCCTGGCCCGGTCATTTATTCGACATCTCGGACCATCACGCTGAGGGGCTTGGGGGGATTACGTGCCAACGGTCTTGCGGATGAGAGGCGAGAACGACTCACAACCAAACAACTGAGCGTACCTCCATCTTACCATGGAGGCCGCCCGCGACATGCCGGAAGAAGCTATTCGCGACCGATTCGGAAAAGGATCGCGAACTGATCTTCAAAAAGAGCAGGATTTCGGCCTTGAGTTGGCATCGGATTTTGGCCACACTTATCCACCGCTCGCAACGTTAAGCAAGTACTCGCGGCCTACGTTTTGTTTTTCGGGGAAAGCCGTCAAAAAACGGAAGATACTCTGGCGTAACCTTCCGCTTCGGCGCCCAAATCTAGGAGACCTGGACGTTTTCGGCCTGCCAGCCTTTCGGTCCCTTGACCACGTCGAACTGGACTGCCTGACCTTCCTTGAGGCTGCGGAATCCATCGGTTTTGATGGCGGTGTGATGAACGAACACATCGTCGCCGCTGGCGCGGCTGATGAATCCGAAGCCTTTGGCGTCGTTAAACCATTTCACTGTTCCTTGCTCCATACCCATTCCCTTGTTTCTTGATGTATCGCAGAACTCACTGTGGAATTGTTTGCGAGTAGAGCGGGAAAGCAGAACAGGCAAGAACACCAACTCGGATTCAACGACCGATGTTAGGATACCACCTTTAACGCCCCCGCAATCGTGAATTCGCGAAGGCCGTATTCAAGAGTTCCATAACAACAACTACTGGATCTGGGGCCCTCGCAACTACCGGCCTATCTACCATTGTCGCGGCTTCAAGAGAGACCGGCACGAACTTTGGCCCGAGCTTAAAGGCTGGAATTGAATGCCTTTAAGGGCAATCGGGCTGTCAAGCGGCCGGCGTAATGACCAGCATGTCGATCGGCGGAGGCGGTGTAATCTCAGGCAGCTTTCCATGCAGCTGTGTGCCTTTGGCCACCTCGGCCAATACATTGTTGACGGTGTCTTCAATCCGTGTCGAAGTTAGGTGCAGTTTCTTTGCTGCCCGCATCGCTGTTGCCGCTAAGAGGAAACGGTTCTGAATTTTGAGTACGGCTTCGTATACCAGTTCCGATCGCATCATCTGCCTCTATTCCGGTTGAATGGCGTCTACCTGCAAGGCCGGACTCACGTTCGTGCACCCTGCCGCATCATCTACAATTCAGCGGATTTTTTCAGAACGGTCACGCCTGATTCGAGAAGCGCTGCTGATCGCAAAAGGTGAATTGCCGATCTCATCTTTGTCAAGCATACCCTACTCGAACAGCTTCTCCTAACTTATATGGCTGATTGCTGCGCGGCGATGGCAGGGAAATCGTCAGCCGAAGAAAAGGTTCTACCGCTGTATCGTCGTTAGGGACTTTGTTCACTTTCTGCTGTGGAAGTAATGGTGTTGATAGGGTATGGGAGGATGGGTTGATCCACGCATCTTGAAAGCTTGCGAGTCATTACTTGGAAGTGGTAACCCATCACGGCCAGCGTCATGGCTACGCTGAAACAGCGCCGATAGCGTGTAGCGGCCGTCAGCAGAAATTTCCAGTAGCTCCAACGCTGCCGGCCGAACACGCCCTGCCGAAGAACGGAAGTAACCAAGGTACGCACATTGCCGGGCGTGAGAATCCACTGCTTCGGAGTCCGTTCACCCGGATTCGGTCGGGCGCGATTCAGATAGAGTTTCACGCGCTCATAATAGGCGTCGCAGCTATAGATCCGCTTCAACACTGAGCGGTAGCCTTCGACCAGGCGCGTCGCGTCCATGTGGGGAAGAAAATTCAAGTGCTCGCTCGTATTGTTGCCGTCGCCCGCATCCAAGATGCGGCCCTCTTTCCGCAAGCGCCGAAACAGTTGCGTTCCCGGCATGGCCTGCAGCAGCCCGACCATCGCGATGGGAATGCCGCTCTTCTGAATAAACTCCACCATGCGATCGAAGACATCCACGCGGTCGGTGTCGAAGCCCAGAATGAAGCCGCCCATCACTTGCATCCCAAAGCTCTGGATGATTGCGACGCTATCCAGCAGGCTCCGGCGCGTGTTCTGCAGTTTGTTGCTGGCAATCAGACCTGATTCATCCGGAGTCTCGATGCCCAGAAAGACCGATTTGAAGCCGGCGTCTTTCATCAACTGCATCAGCTCAGGGTCGTCCGCCAGGTTCAGTGACGCTTCGGTGATAAAGTCGAAGCGCGTCTTCGTCTGCCGTCGCCACTCCGCCAACGCGACGCACAGTTCCTTGGCCATCGCTTTGTTGCCGATGAAGTTGTCGTCAACGATGAAGACCGATTCCCGCCAGCCCGCCGAACGCAACTGATCGAGCTCGGCAAGCACCTGGGCCACGTCTTTGGTGCGCGGACGCCGGCCATAGATTTCGATGATGTCGCAGAACTCGCAGTTGAACGGGCAGCCGCGCGAGTACTGCAAAGTCATCGTCGAGTAGCGCTTCATCTTGATCAGACTCAAATCAGGCAGCGGACTGGTTCGCATTTCCGGTCTTTCGGTGGCCTGATAAACATTCTTGGCTGTTCCCTGCTCCAGGTCCTGGGCTAGGACGGCGATTAACTCCTCAGCTTCGCCAATGACCACGTGATCCGCTTTGAGGTCGGCCGACGGCACGCTACTGGTGATCGGGCCACCCACGACCGTCCTCACCCCAAGCGCCTGGCAACGCTCCACGATCGCCGCCAGCGCTTCGTGCTGGATGTGCATGGCGCTCAACAGAACCACGTCCGCCCATTCCAGGTCCCGATTGCGGAGCCGCTCCACATTCGTGTCAACGAGGCGCTTGTTCCAGTGCTTCGGCAGCAGTGCGGCTACGGTCATCAGGCCCAGCGGAGGTTGCGCCGCTCGTTTGCCAAGGAAGGACAGCGCGTATTTGAAGCTCCAGAAAGTTTCCGGGAATTGCGGATAAATTAATAGGGCGTTCATCCGCGCCTCCGCAGGCAAAGCGGCGGCGCCGGCAAGAATTGGGCGTCTCGGGCCGTGTTGCCCGGCAAAGCGGCCACGCTCGTTGCGGCGCACCAATCCCGCGTCTGCTGTCTTGCCGGCGGCGAGCTGCGATGAAGTGAGATTCTGCGCCTTCACATCCCAAGCGAGGCGAAGCACGCGGAGAATCCAGATTCCATACCAGTTCAGGTCGAGCTCGTACCAGGCCAGGCCGTGACGGGCTGACTGAGGAAAGGCATGATGATTGTTGTGCCACCCCTCGCCAAATGTCAGCAGCGCCACCCAGAAGCTGTTCCTTGAATCGTCCCGGGTACGAAAGCGCTGCTTCCCCCACATATGGGTTGCGGAGTTGACCAACCAGGTCGAGTGGAGCCCGATCACCGTCCGAAGAAAGATGCCCCACAGAACGTATCGCCATCCGCCAACGGCAAAAAGCAGGATCGCCAATAGCGTAATCGGCACCCAGTGCCACCGGCTGATCCAAACGTGGAATCGGTCCTTGCGAAGTTCCGGAACATAGGGCAAAAGTTCTGCCGAGCTAGCTTGCATGGTCTGGCCGGTCAGAACCCAGCCCATGTGCGCCCAGAATCCGCCATCATGAGGAGAATGCGGGTCTCCCTCTTTGTCTGTGTTCTGGTGATGCTTGCGGTGGGTTGCAACCCAGAGCAGCGGGCCGCCTTCCAGAGCCAGCGTGCCGCACACGGACAGAACATATTCCACCCACTTGGGGGTCTTGTATCCGCGATGCGTGAGCAGCCGATGGTATCCCATCCCAATTCCGAGGCTCCCGGCGATCCACCACAGCAGCACGGCCAGGATGAGAGCTTTCCAGCTGAATACGAACAGCGCCGCCAGTGCGCCGGCGTGAAACAAAACCATGAAGAAGACGGTTATCCAGATAATTGGCTGGCTGAACGTCTTGTCACGCTTGAGAAATCCTGGTATTCGCATAATTCCGCCGTTGATGAAAAGTCTTCCTGCTCGAAGTCAAGCCTTATCTGCCACTTACCTCGCCGTTGTCTCTTTGTGGGGAACCCGCATACAGAAGTTGCATGGCCGGACAAGCTACCGGCGCGCAGACGCTATTGTGATGATTTCACTGCTCGATTCCCGGTGTTGGTCAATTTTGAACAGTTCGGCGGATTTCCTGTAAGGACGACGCTTCATGGAAAGGGAAATCTACATACGAATTGGGCCGCTTGTATTCTATCGGAATGGCGGCTGGCACCGCCCATTCACCGATTGCCTGTCTGCTGTTGGATGGTGGAGCAGGTCGAGATCTCACCACAGGAAGAACCACCGCGAATGCAAAATGATTCAACGCAGCTTTATACTTCTTTGTCTTTGGATATTGCAGGCTTTTGAGCGGCAATGCGACCGATCGATTTGGCAATCGGCACGGATTTTTCCGGGGTACTATGTTCCTCTGAGTAGTCCGAAAAAAACACCGATCGTTTTGTCTCTATTTCGTCGGGCGCCACCCCTGAAAAGCCAGTTGCATCGGGCAGACTCACTGGCTTGCACAGATTTATGTCTCTGCGGTGCCGTTGCGTATCAATCTTTTCAAAGATCGTCATCTCGTCTCCAGTACGGGTTGCCTACTTGGAAGGTGCTCGTCTGGAGCGAAACACGGATGCTGAAGGCGAGAAGGACGAACGGACTGATTTTGATCATACCACTTTCGAGATCCCGCTTGCCGACAACTCCACATGTCGATCCATGATGGAGTGGCCAGCGCGTTCTTTCCAATCCGCGATCATGATTGAAGATCGAGAAGTCGTTTATGCTTCAATCTAAGTCCCTGACTACTCAAAGGAGATGAGGAGTAAAGCGAGTCTGTTAGCTCGAGAAAACACCGCGAAGCACCCCGGGTGTATTCTTCGGACCACGTGATCGATCCCCGCAAGCTCGCCGCGATTCACATAGCAACCCTGGGCCCCACGTTCGCAATAGGTAACTTCGCGGGTACCGCGCTCCTGTGTCTGTCCCTTGGAGCACTCCCCTGTGGCGCGCAAATTCCCTTCAGCTGTTTACGTTCGGTTTCTATTTCGTCTCGCTATGCATTAATTACATGGTCATGTTGTACTTCGCACTGGGAGTCCATACTCGCGAAAGCGCTCGTGCGGAAATCGGCGTCGAATTGAACCAGCAGCGCGGCGCAATGGCCGAGTACCGCCGGCAATCGATATATCTCCTGCTACCGATCGTGGTGCCGATCGCCGCTCTCTGGCGACGATACAGGTCTAACGTCTGGACGCGATCCAAATTCTACCGTTAGGTCCCGCTCACCGCGACAGATGGCAGGGCCAATTGCGACAGATGGTCACTTTTGAGCAGGCCGCTTGATTTTGGCGGATTTGCGTCGTCTGTGCCGCACATCGGGGATATCGGGCTTGGTGGCGTTGTCATCCGGTAGTTGATCGTGCAGGATGACATTCAGCAGGGACTTGTGTACCCGAATGCGCCCATCGTAATCAACGAAGCCGAGCTTGCGAAAGCGATTCATAAAAAAGCTCACCCGCGATCGGGTGGTGCCTATCATCTCGGCCAACGTCTCCTGCGAGATCTTGGGAATCAAGGTTTCCGGCTCGCCGGGCTTGCCGAATTCCGCCATCAGAAGGAGTATCCTTGCCAGGCGTTTTTCACTGGAATTGAAGAGCTGATCGACAAGATCGGCCTGAATTCGCATGCTGCGCGCCAACAGAAACTTCACAAACAGCTCGGAGAACTCATGTTCTTCGCGCATTACGCGGACCATATCTTCACGGCCGATCTTGAGCGCGGTGCACGCGGTTATCGCGGTGGCTGATGCCAGACGCAAGCCCGGCACCGCGGCTAACGCTTCCTCTCCGATAAAATCTCTTGGCCCGAGCAGGGTCATGGTAGCTTCTTTCCCTACCTTTGAAACCACGGTGACCTTCGCGCGACCCGTCTGGAGATAGAAGACTGAATCGGCTGGATCTCCCTGCGAAAAGAACCTTCCCTTAGGCCGCAATTGGATAATTCTCGGAACAATGCCGACCTTTGCGAGGAAGGCCGCCGGGGCGAATGTGTTTGAAGTAGCAGGGCTCATCCTTGGGCCTTCTTCCGGCCGAGGGGTCTGACTCCCTAACGGCGCGGACAGCGTTGGCGCAAACTTCACTTCTGCTTCACAATTGTTTCATGGGTTGCGGAAAGCAGTCCGCTGCATCCTTATGTCGTCTACCGGACAAAGCGGCGCTGGCAAGGCCAAGGGCTACAAAGCACGAGGATCTCCCCTGAGCCGAGTCGACACGATTGGCTGCCTTAGCGCTACTGCCGGGACTGTCGAAGTATAGTCACTTTTGACGCCGTCCTTTCATCCTGCGTATGTGAGCAGAATTGATCGGAATACAACTGAGATCTGCAGTATAATGAAGACAATCAAGAGGCAAACCACGTATCCCCATTCTGCAATTGTTACTTCTACATAGCCGGTCCGCGCGATCAATTCACGCCTTGGCCTCCCCGTATCCCTCTTGAAAGGGCCTTCGGAAGACGAGCCAAGGGCCATTCAGATCTCGCATTAGCAAGGCGTCCAATCTGCACTTAACTCGCGGTTTTAACTTTTTGTCAACTTACCTTGGTGAATGCACATGCCGACCGAAATACCTGGGGCCGCGGGCAGAAGTTCCGCCCGCGGAGGTTCCTCTTCTATTCAGCCCGGGGTTGGCGAACACCTGGCCCCGATGCGCGCTTCGGCGCTGTTCACCGGCCTCACTGAACGAGACTGCGACGAGATTGTCTCTTGCGGACGCGCCCGCACGTTTGCCCGGAATGAGCTTCTGTTTGCGCAAGGACAGCCGGTGCGCAGTCTGATCTTCCTTCAATCGGGAAGCGTAAAACATACGCAGCTCAGCGAGAGAGGCGCGGAAGTGCTTCTTTGGATGAGCGGATCAGGCGAGGCCCTGAACGTGCAACCGGAAACAACATCTAACAACTATTCGTGTTCTGCAACAGCGATGGAGCATTGCAAAGCGCTGGTATGGGACTACACGCGACTCCAGATCTTGTTGCATCAGTACCCTCAGATAAGGAAGAACATCAGCCAAATCCTTGCCAGCCGCCTGGAGGAACTCGAAGAACGATTCCGCGAAATTGCCACTGAGAAGGTAGCAAAGCGATTGGCTCTGGCGCTCCTTAGGCTGTTGAAGCAAGTCGGCAGACCGTCTCACGAAGGAACGCAGATATTCCTGAACCGCGAAGAGCTTGCCCAGATGACCGGCACGACACTCTTTACAATCAGCCGCATCCTGTCGAGGTGGGCGGAACAAGGTTTCGTTGTCCCGCGCAGGGAGGCCATTCTTGTCGGCGATCCCAAGGGATTGGAATCGATTAGCAACCAAGACTCTGAATGAGTGTCGATCGGCGTGTTTAGTGGAGTCATTTATCCCCCAATAAACTGAGCAATATTGCTCAATCCGAATCGGCTAAGTGTCATGGAATGATATGTCCATGCCCGCCTGAGAGATTGACAAGCGAGCAAAACATGATCAATTTTGATCAGCTTTGCTCGGGAGTCATGCTCGATCCTTCCGTCGGCTGCGCTTCACGCGACCAGACGACTTCGACGAGGCGCTGCGAAGCCACTTGTACCTCCTTCTGGGAGAAGAGGAAGGCACTTTCTTGACCAGGAGCACTGGTACGCGAAAGCAAAAAAAACGATGAGAGTTCATCTCGTAAACCCGAGCGACAATTCCTTTGGCACGGCGGTTATCACACCCAGGTGGCTATTTGTTCTTGCGGCCGCTACGCCACGATCGGCCGGAGACCCTGTTCTGGTCGACGAATCTCTCGAGCAGATTACGCCCGAGAGCATTGCGCCCGGAGACATTGTGGGCATCAGCGTTCACACCGGCAATGCTCTGCGCGGCTACACTGTGGGACGAATGGCCCGCGGCCGTGGCGCATGGGTCGTGTACGGAGGCATTCACGCCACGCTGTTTCCGGAAGAAGCTCTCGAACATGGTGGTGCCCATGCGGTCGTAAGGGGCGACGGAGACATTGTCTGGAGCAAGGCGGTGGCCGACTGTCTTGCCGGCAAACCGGAACGCATCTACGAAGGTGGCCGGATCGAGGGCAATCAGTTCCTGGCAGCCCGATGGGATCTTATGCGCCCCGACAAATACATGTGGGCGTCGGTTCAAACGATTCGCGGCTGCCCGAAGCACTGCTCGTTTTGCAGCGTGTGGAGGACCGATGGGCAAAAACCCCGGCAGCGGTCTTACCAGACTGTAATCGATGAGGTAATTCAGCTTCGTCGCATTGGTTTTCGCTTTGTTGCCCTTGCCGATGACAACTTTTACCCCGTCAGCCTGACAGACCTGCGTCTCGCGCGCCAGCAGAACAATTTTGCCAAACTTGAGGAACTCGAGGCGATTCGCGCCGAACGTTTTGAACTGATGAGGGAACTTGCCCGCCTGCCCAAGGACATGGTGTTTTTCACCCAGATCACCATGGAAGCAGGCGAGGATGGCGACTATCTGGATGCCATGCACAAAGCCAATATCAAGGGAGCTCTCGTCGGAGTGGAAGCCGTAACCCCGGAAGGGCTCAAAGCGGTGTTCAAGGACTGGAACTTCTCCGGGGAAGCCTTGGTCAACCGGCTGAAAACTTTCCGACAGCATGGCGTTCATGTACTGGGTTCATTCATCTTTGGACTGCCCACCGACAGGCCGGCCACCTTCGAAGCCACAGTGGAGATGGCGCTGAAGGCCGATATCACGTTTGCTCAATTCGTCATGATGACCCCTTTTCCGGGGACGATAGATTTTGGGCGCTGGGAACAACAGCAACTGCAGAACCCCACCATGGTGGACGGCGTGCCGATCACCCGGTATTGGCTGATCCCGATCGAAGTCCGTCCCAAGATGTTTACTCCTCATCCCACCATGAGCGCCGACGAAATTCGCGAGCGTACGCAGCGGGTTTGGGATCGGTTCTACAACTGGCGCTCTATCTGGCAGCGATCTGCTTGTACGCCTAATCTGAGTGCAAGAGTAGCCTTTGTGTTTCTCTCCAAGCTATATCGACAGATGTATGCCGGTACCGGTATATCCACCGATAGTGCCAGAAGAAAGAAGTCCAAGGCATGGGCGCGATGGACGGCCAGGCAGTGCAAGAAGCTATTCCGGGCAAAGCCCATGCCGCTTCTATCTTCGCCGGTATGGAACGAGCCACTTACTGTTACGTCGGGGCAGTCCAGGGCGTTGATCTCGATTCACCGGAGCGTAACGGATTCCCAAGCTCAGAGCTGCGACTAGGCCCGGCCACTTCAACGAGCAATTACGCATCCCGCCAGCCACAGTTCGCCGAAGCTTTGGTGATGTTAGCGAAGTATCGAGTATTTTTGTGGGACGACGAGGGTTGGATATTGAACTACCGGGGTTCGACGCACACCAGCGTTTTCAGCGTATGCTAAGAACAGACTTAATCTTTGCCTTCTCGCCTTTGGCATTCCAGGCTTTGCTCCAGACGAGCGTCTTCCAAGCACGCAACTGAACGACAGGAGCTGCCTTGACCCTTATCAAGAGATCCGACGTAAAGAATCATCTTTCTCCACGCTACCGTTCAAAGTTACATGTGCAAGGCCAGAGCCCAGCAGATGCGGCAAGTCTCGAGGAATCGCCACTCGCAGAGTCCAAGATGAACAAGCCGCTTGCGGATCACCTTGACAGTGCTTCTTCCCGTGAACCGGATCTGGTCACGATTGAGACTCGCGAAAGCACCCGGGAGTGAAGTCGCATTCGACTCTATCTGTGTGTGGCACGTGCCTCCTGTCGGATCATGCCGGTAAGAGGACTCTCCCAAAAAGCTGCTGGATGCGAATCCGGGCTCGGAAGACGAGTTACGCGGTGATGCATGTAATCGCTTCCCAGAACGAAGGCTCCTGGTGAATCCTGCGACCATATTCTGGCCACGCTGGTTACCACGCGTGCTGTGGTTTCGGCGCGCATGCCCTCGCTGCGACTCGGTCCAATTCAAACCGGGTGAATTGCATGCCATTGACACAATCTGCGCGATGTTTGCCCTTCGCCCGGTTCGCTGCATGTATTGCTGGAGACGTTACTATTGGTTCTCGATCCGAGCCACGGAATGACAATTCCAGAACTTCGCGGCGCTGTCGTATGAAGACAAGATTGAATTGCTGAAGGATAATCGCATCGGGCTTTGCGACGTCTACCAAACCTGCGTTCGCCCCGGCAGCATGGAAAGCGACATCACCGAGCAAGAACTCAATGATTTCGGATCGCTGAAGGGCATTGCTCCGAACATCCGGCTGATGTGCTTCAACGGGCGGAAGGCGGCTCAGGATCGGAAACACCCAAACACCGTCGGTGCGGTGCCACAAAGAAATAATGGAAGTGAGCGAAACTGAACAGCCGGTCGCCGAACAATCAACCTATAAGTAGAATTTCCTGCTCTTCCCCAAGGTGCAGATCATATATCCGGCCAATTTTCGAGGTCTTCTTGTCATCACCTGTCGTCCTCGCCGCAGGTGACGAGTCGTCATTTCCGGGCAAGTCACACGTCACTCACCTCCGCTGAGTCGATCCGTGATGCCAGTCGTTCACTTCAGGGACAGGGATTGCGGTTCCTGTCCGATCCACCGCGTCTTGAAGGCCGAGGATAAGCCAAAGACATTCCTACTCGACGGAATCAAGTCAATCTGCTGGAGGAAATTCGATGAGGACCTTGCAACTGATCCATAGCCAGACCAAAAACACATTGAGGATTACTCACCGCGCACCGGATTATCTCAAAGAAAAGGCTCACAACGGCGGAAAGCGCATGGTGGTTGAATTCCCGGCGCATAGCTCATCTGAATTGACACCGGACGACTCCGCCTGGCCTAGCCCAACAGGAGAATTCTTCAAGGGTCTGTCGATCAACGCGAGAATCGACTTTGGTTTGCTTTCTACGAACATCCGATGCCCCAGTGCGAGGGTTCTGATTAGCGAACAGCAGAAGCCGCTCAACATCCTGTTCTTGCTTGAAGGGCAAGTCAATATCTCCATAAATTCGTCTGATGGCAGACGATTACTCCTGGGGGTCGCTTCTGCCGGAGATATACTCGGCCTCACTTCAGCCATCTCCGGCGATTCCTCCGAAATCAGAGCAGAAGCGAGGTATCCATGCAAGATCGCATCGATGCTCCGGCGTGACTTTCTCGCCTTCCTATCGCGCTATCCCATCGCCTGTCACAACGTAGTGCGGGAATTAAGTCTGCACCACACGCAAGCCTGTGTGAGATTGCGAACTCTCGGCGTCAATTCAACCGTACATGCGAGACTAGCCGGTCTGTTGCTGGAGTGGTGCAAGACTGGTCAGAAGACGGAAAGCGGTACCCAAATTCGGCTTGCGTTTACTCACGAAGAGATCGGCGAATGCATCGGCGCGTCACGCGAATCAGTCAGTCGCACTTTAATGGATTTGAAGAACCAGTATCTGGTAATTCAGCGTGGTTCAACGCTGATCGTGCCGAGTCGCGGTGCGTTGGCAAATTACGCCGGCGTAGATTCCACACCGGATGATCACAATGAACCAGTCAGGGCATGATGCGGAAGTCTGGACTTCCTCCGGCATGGACGAAAACACGGAAATCCTGATTCTGGGCACGCTG
Organism: uncultured Acidobacteriota bacterium; assembly: GCA_963720105.1. Lineage (GTDB taxonomy): Bacteria > Acidobacteriota > Terriglobia > Terriglobales > Acidobacteriaceae > Telmatobacter. The sequence continues at coordinate 18,880 of CAVREL010000090.1, forward strand.
CCAAGCGACATGTTACTCGCCGCCAACCCCCAGCTCGCCGTATGAATCGTGGCATGAATCAGAACCTAACGGTGGTGGCCATGGCCGCCGCCGGAATGGCCGCCCCCGGAGTGTCCTCCGCCGGAGTGCCCGCCGCCGGAGTGCCCGCCACCCCCAAAGCTGTGACTGCTCCCGCTGCCGAAGAAGCTATGCCCGCCGCCGCCCCCGAAGCTGTGGCTGCCGCCATAGCTGGGCGCATTGTTATGCCCGCCGCCGAAGAGATGAAAACCACCGGAGCGGCTGGAATTGCCTGCGTAGGCATTGCCGGTGGGCCCGCTGAATCCGTGGCTGAAACTGGGCGTGGGCGCGCGATAGGCATAACTCTGCCCGCCTCCGTAGCCCGGGTAAGACCGCGAATAAGAACCTGATCCCGCCGATGGGCGCTGGCCGTAATTGGAGAACTGCTGCGCTCGCGGGTAAGGCTGCGAACCATATCCGTAGCCTTGGGTACGGTTGGCAGATTGCGGATTGCCCTGGTAAGGAACCGGCCGGCCAACCGGCGCAGGCGTGTGGTTATAAGCGTACTGCTGTCCCGGGATCGCCGGATGGGTCAGGCCGCCACCGAGAGGAGCTCGACCGGAGCCGCCATTGAATCCCATCGATCCCCGGTTAAATCCTCCGCCATACCGCCCTTCTGAACCCTGCGCGGGAAGGCCCGGCGAATTCCCTGCCCGGTTCCATCCGCCCTGATTGCGATTCTCGATTCCCTGCGCCGGCCGGGCAACAGGGGAATTTCCGCCGGTCCGATTCAGTCCGGGCTGGTTGCCGTACGCATTCAAGCCCCCGTTGCCCCCGCGGCCGTAACCGTAGCCGTTGTGGCCATAGCCGCCGCCGTAGCCGCCGCGGCCGCCGCCGGAGCGTGCCCACTCGCCGCCCCGGAATGCGCGCGGGCCGCCATGCGGGAAACCCCAGTCGTGGACGCTCCCACTGTGCGAATACCACACCCCGTGGTCGAAAAGAATGGAATGGCCGAACCAGTCGAGGCCCCAGCCCAGGAAACCGAACGGGAAACGCAGGAACGAGCCTACGGCAAATTGCAATCCGAATTGCACCGCCGTGCCGATGACAGCGCCAACCGTGTCAATCGGCTCATAACCGGGATAGGCGGCAATCGGCTGTCCATAAACGGCCCATGGATTGTAGGTGGGCACGTACACCACCTCGGGATTGGCCGGCGCGACGCCAATGTAGCCCTGGTCGGCCGTCACCTGCTCCTGGGGCGTGCTCTGCAGGTTGCCGGCGGCCTGGGCGCGCTGGCGCAGCACCTGCACGGTTTCGAGAACATCCTGCGGCTGGTTGTAATACGCGTTGCCGAGCGCCGTGGTCCACTGCAGGTTCTGGTTCATCATGGCCAGGACCTGCGGATAGGCAGCCAGAGCCTTGACGCTAGGATCCCAGGCCTGCGCGTTGGCGCCCGCGGCAATCTGCTCCGGCGGCGCGGCGATCATGGAACCCATCCACTCATCGGCTGCGGCCACCTGGGCGGGATAGGTCGAAGCCGCCAGGATCTGCGCGATGAGAGAGTCAGGATAAAGGGCAATGGGTGCGATGAGCTGTTCCAGCTGCTGCGGGTTCATGGCCTGCTGCGGCATGTACTCCGGTTGCGCCGGATAGCCGGGTTGCCCTCCGTAGGGTTGGGGGTAGGCCTGCGAATCGTAGCCCTGCCGAGGTGCGGGCTGGCCGTAGTTGTAGGGTTGGGGATATTGCTGCTGGCCGTAGCCAGGCTGCTGGCCGTAGCCAGGCTGCTGGCCATAGCTGGGCTGCTGGCCGGCGCCAGGCTGACCGGCATAGTCGTCGTCCTGGGGCCACTGCTCGGGTTCCTGGGCCATCAGGGCGGCGGCCGGCACGGTAAGGAGAACCAAGGCAACTGCAGTTTTGCGGAGAACCGGCGGAAAAAACCTCATACCGGAACGGTCGTGGTCATGCGCTACGATCGCCCGGCGTTGACAGCGCTTTCCGGTATTTTGAGGCGGGCACGTTCCGTTCAGGGCGATCTGAGAAGTCATCGATCCTCACCGTCCGGCTGATCGGGCTTGGTGCCTTTGATCTGTTGTCCGAATCCGCCACAACTTCAATGCGGCCATCGAACTCTCCCCGCTCGGGCCGCGGAGCACGGCCGGCCGGAACGGGAGAACGAGTCCGTGGTTGAAGGTCTTAACCCTTCAGGGCGCGATTAGTTTCGCGGATGCAACAAAAATCCGCCAGATTCTGCTGGCAGGGGTTCTACCCAGGTTAGACGAAAAAGGTCGACGCCACGCTGACCTCCCGAGTTCCCGCCCTGGACTACAATCGAGTGGTTATGGCTACCGTGACTTTGCCCACGTCGATTCAGCCCCGCGTCCCGCAGGGCCGCTTCAGAAATGAACGATTTACCGACTTCAAGAGCCCCGAAAACGCACGGGCAATGGGTGCGGCCCTGGACCGCGTAGCCGGCCAACTGGGCCGCGAATACGAACTGGTGATTGGCGGCGAGAGGTTCAGGACAGAAGGCAAGATCCGGTCCCTCAACCCCGCGCGTCCGGCGCAGGTGGTCGGGGTTCATCAGAAGGCCGGCGCGGAGCACGCCGAGCAGGCCATGCACGCTGCCCTGGCGGCTTTCGAGTCCTGGAGCCGGGTTTCCACCGCGGATCGAGTTTCGCTGCTGCTTGGCGCCGCGGACATCATCCGCCGGAGGAAGTTGGAATTCTGCGCCTGGCTCACCTATGAGGTAGGTAAGAACTGGGCCGAAGCGGACGCCGACGTGGACGAGACCATCGACTTCCTGGAATTCTATGCCCGCGAAGCCCTGCGCCTGGCAAATGCAACCACACCTATCCAGTACCCCGGCGAACATAACGAACTGCTTTATATTCCGCTGGGGGTGGGAGCCGTGATTCCGCCCTGGAACTTTCCCTTCGCGATCATGGCCGGGATGACCACCGCTTCGATTGTGACCGGAAATACCGTTATCCTCAAGCCCTCCAGCGACTCGCCCACGATTGCCGCGAAATTTGTTGAAGTTTTGGAAGAGGCCGGAATGCCCGGCGGCGTGGTGAATTTCTGCCCCGGATCGGGCGCCACGTTCGGGAACGCCATCGTGGAGCATCCCAAGACGCGCTTCATCGCCTTCACCGGCTCGAAGGCGGTGGGGTTGGACATCCACGAGCGGGCGGCCAAGACCCGGCCCGGGCAAATCTGGATCAAGCGCACCATCCTGGAGATGGGCGGCAAGGATTCGATCGTAGTCTGCGCCGATGCGGACGTGGATGCGGCCGTTGAGGGAGTGGTCGCGTCGGCATTCGGTTTCAGCGGCCAGAAGTGCTCGGCGTGCTCGCGGGCCATCATCGAGGCTCCCATCTACGATATCTTCGTGGAACGGCTGCGGGAGCGAGTGCCTCAGTTGACCGTAGGCGATCCGGGGCAGAACAGCTACATGGGCCCGGTCATCAACCAGGCTGCCCTGGAATCGATGCTGCGCTACATCGAAATTGGCCGCAAGGAAAGCCGCCTGGTCGCCGGCGGTCACGCCATAAGCACGCCTGAAGGCGGCTATTTCCTTGAGCCAACCGTGTTCGCCGATGTGGCTCCCGGCGCCACCATTTCCCAGGAGGAAATCTTCGGGCCAGTGCTGGCCGTCATCAAGGTGGAGAGCTTTGAAGAAGGCCTGGAGGTGGCGAACAACACCGAGTACGGGCTGACCGGCGCGCTCTATACCAACGACCGCGGGCGGCTGAACCACGCGCGGGCGGAATTCCACGTGGGCAATCTCTACTTCAACCGCAAGTGCACCGGCGCGATGGTGGGAGCGCATCCCTTCGGCGGATTCAACATGAGCGGGACGGATTCGAAGGCGGGCGGCCCGGATTACTTATACCTGTTCACGCAGGCCAAGAGCGTGGCGGAGAAACTGACCGACAAGCCGGCGCCGACCGGGATCTAGGAGGCTGCGGAAGAACTCGTTACGGGATGTGCTTTGTAACAGGGCACGACTTCAGTCGGGCCGCAAGTGGCCCAAAATCAACGCGGGCTTTTAGCCCCTGCTACGCTCGCCCGCGCAATTTCGCTGCACATTCCCCGTTTTTCCGCAGCCTCCTAGGCCTGGCCTGTTCGAGCCCGGTATGCACGCGGAGTTTCGATGTCAAATGCAGTCTTGCCTGCCAGGATCAGCAGGTCTCGATCGCCGCTGACCAGACCTTCAGCTCTACCCGTATGGGCGAGGTCGAGGAACATTGGATCGCCGGAATCGCGGCATCGCTGAGGACATAGTGTAGTGGGTTCGACAATTTCGCAATATGGCAAATAGTCTCCCAGCAGTTGAATCCTGTCCTCCTCTGCGAGCCTGAATTTCGGATATTCGAGTACGCGATGGAGTTCGGCTGCGGTGGCACGCGACAGAAGAGGCACATAGTGCTTCTCACGCCAATGTCCACGCAACCATGCCAGCTCTCCGCGAGCAAACAGTAACGCGGAGATCACCGTATTGGTGTCGAACACCACCCGGTGGCTCATGCTCTTTCGCGCGCCCACTTGACAGCAGCGTCTACGTCCCGTTGCGTTATGCCGAGAGACGCTAATTTCTCACGCACTTCCGCAGCACGGCTGACCTCCAGCGGACGTAGCACAATGGTCCTTCCATCCGTCGTGGCGTCGAAATAATCAATGCCGGCAAAATAATCGACCACCGCTTTGGGAAGCGTGAGCTGATTTTTGCTTGTCTTTTTCGCCAACATGTCCGATGCTCCAAAGTAAGGAAACAAGGAAATCTTACCATCTCGGCGATGAATTTCAAACCCGGCTCATCGTTGAATACGGCTGGCTATCCGGAGAGCCGACCCCATTTCCTCTCTTCGACGCTGCACAAGGGATTGGTCCTGCGGGGCTATACGCTGTTTGAGATCGTGCACAATCCTGACCTGCTCCGGACGGCAAAGAAGTACATCTACGATCGGCTGGCCGATGGGCGATTTGTGCCCAGGATCGCGAAGACATTTCCGTTTCAGCAGACGGTGGAGGCGTACCGGTATCTGGAGTCGAACCAGCAGGTGGGCAAGGTGGTGATCACGGTGCCGTAAGGCGAGCCGGTAGCTTGTAGCCGGTAGCCTGTAGTGAAAAGCGCGTGGTGAGCTCTACCAGCTACTGGCTACAAGCTACCGGCTACAGGCTAAGCCGTCTGAGCGACGGCTGCGGGAGTGGCGTGCTGTTGCTGCTCTTCGGCTTCCAGTTTGCTCCCCATCTCCGCGGCGGCCTGGGCGAGCACCCGGTGATGAATGGTGAACAGCGCGAGCTCGAGGCGGTCGCTGACGCCCGTCTTGTCGTAAATGGAGCGCAGATAATTCTTGATCACCTGCTCGGTCGTCTTCAGGCGCTGGGCGATTTCGCGGTTCTTGCAACCCTGGACGATGAGAGCGACGATGCGCATCTCCTTGGGCGTGAGGCGGTCGCGGACCCGTGTACCCACCATATCTTCTTCGGGCACCTCGGCGATGGCCAACTGCGGCGGGATCCAGGTATCGCCGGCCGCGACCCGCCGAACGCATTCGACCAGCGACGAACCAGTAACATTGCGGAACACAACCCCGCGGCAGCCCTGGTGCACAAAGGCGCCCGCGCTCTCGGTATTCTCGGCAATCACGATGGCCCGGCTGCCCGAGGATTCGAGCAGCATGCGCAAGCGCCCGATATCGGGGCGCAGGGACGAAGCGAAGACAACGATGGCGCCAGGAAAGGTTGTGATGGCATGCATCATCCGCTCGAGATCAGCGCATTGCGCGATGATGCGGAAGTCCTCGTCCATGGCCAGCACCTTGGCGGTGCCTGCACGGAAGATAGCTTGTGAATCGGCCAGAATAATCTTATTCATATCGCGCGCCTCACCTGCACGGGTCCGCACACAGTTTCGTCAGAGCCGGCCGGGCCTCCGATGGCAGATGAGTGCGAGTCGTGCAGCCTACTTCAGGCCATGCTTTCTGCCCCATCAGGGGCTTTATCGGCAAATGTGGGGAATTCACTGCTCGTGTCCGTAATTGCAACATTGAAGATATCGTGGCATTCCTCCGGTAACGATATATCCCGTACCTCCGTAACGTGGGGAATGTCTACACAGAAGATTACAGCCTATTGGCCGCGATGTGAAACGAAAAAGGTGCACAAAAAGGAACCATTTCCCTGCAACTTAAGGGGTATTCGCATTTGTGAGCCGGCGCAAGTGATGGGGCGCACGGGCCATGGTGATGAGGCACACAGAACGAGCGCCGCGATCGAAAACGCCCCCTGCGGGGGTAGACCGTTAGACTGAGGGAGTCATGGCAAGGCCGATCTTACTGGCAGTAGACGACGACGTGAGTGTGCTTGAGGCCGTAGTGCAGGACCTGCGCCGGAATTATGGAGCCGAATACCGCGTCATGCGCGCGGCAAGCGGCCAGGCGGCTCTGGATACGCTGTCGCAGGTGAAGGCGCGCGAGGAACCCGTCGCCCTGCTCCTCAGCGATCAGCGCATGCCGGGAATGAGTGGGGTGGAGTTCCTCGAGCGTTCCCGGGAGGAGTATCCCGAGGCACGGCGGGTCCTGCTGACCGCCTATGCCGACACCGAGGCCGCGATCCAGGCCATCAATTCGGCCCGCATCCATTACTACCTGAACAAGCCGTGGGACCCGCCGGAAGAGAAGCTCTACCCCGTCTTGAACGATTTGCTGGACGACTGGAAGGCGGGCTACAGGCCGGCATTTGAGGGGTTGCGGGTCATCGGCCACCGCTGGTCGCTCCGCGACCATACGGTGCGCAGTTTTCTGTCCTGCAACCATATTCCCTACCGCTGGTTCGATATCGCCGGCGGCGAAGACGCCCTGAAGCTTTTGGAGGAGCGCAAACTCGATCCGGACAAGCTGCCCGTGGTGCTGTTTCCCGACGGCAGCGCGCTTGTCGATCCGGAGCCTGAAGCGCTGGCCGCCAAGGTGGGACTGAGCGTCCAGGCGACGCAGCAGTTCTACGATCTGATCATTGTGGGGGCCGGACCGGCGGGGCTGGCGGCGGCCGTATACGGCGCCAGCGAAGGCTTGCGCACGCTGGTGGTTGAACCGGAAGCCCCCGGCGGGCAGGCAGGCACCACCTCCAAAATCGAAAACTACCTGGGTTTTCCGGCCGGAATTACCGGCGCCGACATGGGCAGGCGGGCGCACATTCAGGCCACCCGCTTCGGCGCCGAATTCATCACCCAGCGCGCCACCGGCTTGCGGGTCGACGGCCAGTACCGGTTTCTTCAGCTCGCCGACGGCCGCGAGGTCTCGAGCCACGTGGTCCTGCTGGCTCCCGGCGTGCAGTACCGCAAACTGGAGATTCCGGGCGCGGACCGGCTGACCGGGCGCGGCATCTATTATGGGGCGGCGCTGGTCGAGGCCTCGGCGTGCAAGGACGAGGATGTACTGGTTGTGGGAGCCGCGAATTCGGCCGGCCAGGGAGCTCTGTACTTCTCCAAATATGCTCGCAGCGTCACCATGCTGGTCCGCGGCAAGGGGCTGGCGGCGACCATGTCGAAATACTTAATCGATGAGATTGATCGCACATCCAATATTGAGGTGAAGCCCGGCACCCAGGTTCTGGAGGCCACTGGGGACGATCACCTGGAGCAGATCCGGATTAACGGACCCCTGGGCGAAATGGCGATTCCGGCTGCTTCGCTGTTTGTGTTTATTGGGGCTGCCCCGCGCACCGAATGGCTTCCTTCGGCCGTTCTGAGGGACGACAAGGGGTTCCTGCTGGCCGGTCCGGATCTCCGGCTCGACGGCAAGATGGCGCAGGAATGGAAGGAAAACCGGGAACCCTACCTGCTGGAGTCCAGCGTGCCGGGCGTATTTGTCGCCGGGGACGTGCGGCACGGGTCCGTGAAGAGGGTGGCGTCAGCGGTGGGGGAGGGGTCGATTGCGGTGCAGTTTGTGCATCAATACCTGGCGGGGTTCTAGGACCGCCGGAAAGCAAGCTGTTTTGAAAGGGCACGACTGGCGGGGTTCTAGGGCCGCCGGATAGCAAGCTGTTTTGAAAGGGCACGACTGGCGGGGTTCTAAGTACCGCCGGCTAGCAAGCTGTTTTGAAAGGGCACGACTGGCGGGGTTCTAGTACCGCCGGATAGCAAGCTGTTTTGAAAGGGCACGACTTTGAGTCGTGCCGTAGAACCCCAAATCGACGCGGGCTTTAGCCCCTGAGGGACGGTTTACAGGCCGGATACGCAAGCTCGATTTCAATAGGTGGGGATTTGCGGTTTCGATATAGTGCAACTGGGAGGGCCGCCACGGGTGAGAGATGACTCCGGAATTTGAACCATGGAAAAGGGCTGAACAAGCCGTAAAAGTGGAGTCGATTTCGCTTGGCGAAGTCGCGACGGACCTGCACAGCTCGCAATTGTTCGCGGAAACCCCGGTGGAAGAGCTCTTTGGGGTCGATCATGTGGAACGCGTGACCGCCCGCGCGGGAGCCGTGCTGGTAGAGCCGGGGGACGCAAAACTCTCCTATTGGCTGGTGCTCTCGGGCAACATTCATGCCGAACGGCCGGAACCGGATGGCTCCCTGAGCATAGTGGGAGTGGTCCTTCCCGGAGAGGGATTTGGCGAGGTCCCCCTGCTGATGGGCAAAACAAAGACCGTCTTCTTGATCCGCGCGATCGAGGATTCGGTGTTGCTGCGTTTTGCCGAAGAAGCATTCTGGACGTTGATGTCCTGCTGCCCTTCGGTGCGCAGGGTGGTGCTGGCCAACATGGGACAGCGCCTGCAGATGTACCAGGTGGAGGCGCTGCATCGCGAGAAGCTGGTCTCGCTGGGAACTCTGGCGGCCGGCCTCATGCACGAGTTGCACAATCCGGGCGCGGCAGCCAAGCGGGCGGCGTCACAATTGCGCGAAAACCTCATGCGGCTGCAACAGCTCAGCCTGCGGTTCAGCGATCACTCCAAGACTCCCGAGCAGCTCGAGTGTGTTCGCGGCCTGCTCGAGCACACCTTGCGCGGCTGCCATATGCCTGCTCTCAGCAGTATGGAACAGGCCGACGCCGAAGAAGCCATGTCGGTGTGGCTGGCCGAGGCCGGTGTCGAGAATGCCTACCAAATCGGGCCGGCGCTGGTGGAGATCGGATTCAACCAGCAGGAACTGGCTTGTGCGCGTTCCTATTTTGAGCCCGCTGCCTATTCCGACACGTTGAACTGGCTGTTCGCACTGGTTTCGAGCGTGTCCCAGGTGTGCGCCATCGAAGAGAGCATCTCGCGCATCTCTGAGCTGGTCTCCGCGGTGAAGAAGTTCGCCTACGACGAGAAGTCGCCCGCCAAGGAAATCGACGTGCACGACAGCCTGCAGAGCACGCTGACTATTCTCGGGCACAAGCTGCGCATCAAGCAGATCTCGGTGGAGAAGCGATTCAATGCTTCGCCCTCCACCATCTCCTCGCGCGGCTCGGCGTTGAGCCAGGTGTGGACCAACCTCATCGACAACGCCGCCGATGCTTCGCCGGCCAATGGTCTGATCGAGATTGCGACCTGGACCGAACCGGACTGGCTGGTAGTCTGCATCGGCGATCACGGGGGCGGCATCCCCCCGGAAACCCTGCCGCGCATCTTCGACGCGTTCTTTACCACCAAGCCGCAAGGCTCCGGGACAGGCCTGGGCCTGGAGATCGTGCACCGTATCGTAACCCAGAAGTTCGGCGGCAAGATCGATGTGGAATCGAAGCCCGGAGACACGCGGTTCATCGTGCGCCTGCCGCGAAAAAGCGCCTCCGGCGCGCAGGCCTCAGCGGAGCTAAACGGGCGCCCCTGAGCCCAGCGGTAGAGCAGAGTTCCCAGAGGGAACGCAAGAAAATAGTCCCCGGTTCAGCGCAGCCGAACGGGGGATCACTCTCATTTGACTTTTCGTCGACGCTGATCTGAAAGATCCTGAGTTGAAGAGTTATCCATGGGTCTTCGACCCACCCATATGAATGAAACTCGCGAGTTTCGAGGGAGTCGCCGGTCACTCGCCCGCTTCAATGAGTTTTGTAACAGGGCACGTCTTTAGAGGCTGCGGAAAAACGCCGTGTGTTGGGCTGTTTTGAAAGGGCACGACTTCAGTCGTGCCGATAAGCCGAACAAAATGTATTGGGCTTTAGCCCCTGAGGGATGTTTTTTACCTCGATTGCTCGTCCCTTAACTGTTTTTCCGCAGCCTCTTTAGTCGTGCCGCAACGCCCGCCAAAAACGCCCGGGCTTTAGTGTCAGCGTGAGAACTCGATTTCTGCGCTGACTTGCTGACTCGCTACGTCGCGAAGCGACGCTAACTCGCTGTTCTTGTTTTTGAAAAAACAGCAGTCGATGCGTTTTCGGAGCCCACCCGGGGAGTTCTCACGCACATTCTTTGGACCGAGTGATCCCAGGTTAAGCGCCCTGATTCCCCGGGTCGCCCGCCCACAACGCCGCGATTTCCTCCTCCTCTGCGTCCGCCAGAACGGGGTCCTCAATCGGCTCTGGGTCTCGTCTTCGAAGGGCGCCTTCTTCGGGGTCGGTTAAGAGCTGCGTTGTGGTCATCATGTCCTGCCCTCCTTGGTGTTCACCATTCTCCGGTTTATGCCGCACGCCAACATCCCGAGTAAACCGCAAAGTCGTCGTCTGAGCAAGTGCAGTGGTCCGAATCGGACGAGTGGACAATGCAATCGGAGATGCCGCAGTTCCGAGTGAGGCAGAACGGAGCCCTATGACCTCAGCCTTTCGCGGAAGCAGCTTTGTCGTCTTCACAGATTTCGGCAATGTCCACCGGGCGGCGCTGATGGATAGAACGGTAGGCTGCCTCGATGGTCGCGAGGGTGCCCAAATTATCGGCGCCGCTTACCGCGGGTTGGCGATGGCGGGCAATCGCGTCCATCAGATCGGCCATCGGTCCCTGAAACGCATCCGGGAACCACACTTCGCGCCAGCGCGGACTAATCCACACACCCGGTTCGGCCGCGGTTGTGAACGTCAACGTGCTTGGGCAGCGATTCGGATACTCGGGCCAGCCCAGCGTTCCCTCGGCCAAACCCTGGGTGCCTTCAACGCGCCACTTGATATACGGTTTGAGATCGTCTTTCTCGCTGCGCGGCCCCGCCCAGACGTCGTCCCACGCCGCGGCCCGCAAGCCGTCCTCGTATTCCAGGATATAAAGACAGATGCCGTCTTCATGCTCGAACTGCGTGCGCGGATCTTTGCGCACGCTGGCATAGATCGATTTCGCTTCTCCGAACAGGTAGCGGAAGCTGTCGATGTGGTGAATGCTCATGTTCAGCAGCGTCAGGCGGCCATACTCTCGCAACCACGTTTGCCAGTGCGGCACCGCCCGCATTTCAATGGTGGCCAGCACCGGCGTACCCAGCAGGCGGCCCTCCAGCAGCGTCTTCAATACACGGATGGAGCGGTCGTAACGCATGTTCTGGTTGACCCCCAGAGGGATGCGCCGCGCTTCGCAAAGACGCACGATCTGCGCCGCTTCGTCGTAAGTGACCGCCAGAGGTTTCTGCGCAAGGATGCCTTTGAGGTACTGGCCGCGATGGATCGCGGTGCGAATGATGCCGGGCTGCTTGTCCGGTGGTACGGCGATATCGAGAATTTCGACGTTCTGATCCTCAAGCATCTCTTCGAGCGATTCACAGACGCGCGGAATCCCCCTGAGATCGGCCACTTCTTGGGCAACTCCGGGCGTTCGAGAGGTAATCGCCACCACGTTGAAACCCGCATCGGCATAGGCTTTCAGGTGCACATCGCGCATGATGAAGCCCGCGCCAACGGCGCCGATTCCAAAGTCGGTGCGCGGCGGCATAGCGGCATACGGAGTCATATCCAGATTGAGATCGAGGCTCACGGCTGATTAGCGACCTGCCAGTCTATGAAAGCCTTCATGAACGTCGCTGAAACGATGTGATAGTATCCTCACGCTTGCCAATGGTCAACCACAACGCGAGTTTCGAGGAACCTCTGCAGTGAAACTTGGCCTCATTAATTCTGCCTGGCTTGGCACTTCCATCGATACCGCGCGGGGCATCGAACTGACCCGGCAGATCGGCTTCGACACCATCGATATCTTTGCCGATCCCCTGGAGATCAGTCCTCAGGAACGCCGCCTCATCCGAAAGTGCTGCGTTGCCGCGGCGTTGCCCGTCGTGTCCACGGTGTGCTGTGCGCTCGGTATAGCCGATTTCAATCGCCCGGTGCGAGACTTCCACGTGGCGCGCGCAAAGGCGTATCTTGACTTGTGCTATGAGCTTGAGGGCCGAAACCTATTGCTGGTGCTCGGCGAGTACATCTGGCAGCAGGAAGTCATTCCGCCGGCCGACCAATGGATGTGGGCGGTCGAGGAAGTGCGCAAACTGGCTGAATATGCGCAGACCCTGGGCCTCGAACTGGCCCTTGAAATCGAGCCGTTTCATTTATCCATCGTGAATAACGTAGGGCTGATGGAGAAATTCCTGTCGAACGTGGGTCACCCCGCCGCGAAGGCAAACATCGATGTCTCGCATCTTGCCCTGGCGCATGATGAAGCCCATGAAATTTTGAATTTAAAGGGGCGCATCGGGCACGTCCATCTCTCCGAATGCAACGGCAAGGTCCACGGCGATCTTCCTCCAGGGCGCGGCACGGTGGATTTTCCGCCCTATTTGAAAGCGCTGGCGGACGCCGGGTTCGCAGGCAGCGTAAGCATCGAGCTTGAATACTCGCCCGATCCCGGCAAGATTGTGGACTGGGTTCGCGAAGCGTACATCGCAACTGACCGGCTGATGACCGATCTTGCCATTCGTTCGTGAGATGGTCCGATCCCCAAGGAGGAATTAGTTATGGCTACAGGTCCTTTGAAGGAAGAAGTGTTGAAGACCTACGAAACCGATGGCTTCGTAATTGCCCGCACCATGTTTGACAGTCAGGAGATCGGCCTGCTGCGCCGCGCCGCCAGGGAGGATCGCGAACTGGACCAGCACTCCTTCGGCAGAGGGGACGGCGAGGGTGGAACGGTGCGCCTTTCGCTGTGGAATCACCCCGGCGATACCATTTACGGAATGTTCGCCCGCTGCGAGAGCATTGTCAGTTCGGCGGAGAAGATTCTCGCCGGCGAAGTGTACCACTATCACTCCAAGATGATCATGAAAGACGCCAAGGTGGGCGGGGCGTGGGCCTGGCACCAGGATTATGGCTACTGGTACCAAAACGGCGTACTGTTTCCATTGCTGACCAGCGCGTTTATCGCGGTCGATCCCGCCGACCGGCAGAACGGCTGCATGCAGGTCTTGAAAGGCTCGCACCTGCTGGGGCGCGTGGACCACGTGCTCACCGGCGATCAGGCGGGGGCAGATATGGAGCGCGTGCGCGAAGCGGAGAAAGTGCTCGAACGCGTGTACGTGGAAATGGAGCCCGGCGACGTGCTGTTCTTTCACGCCAACCTGTTGCACCGATCGGACCAGAACAGATCCGACCAGCCGCGCTGGGCCATGATCTGCTGCTACAACGCCGCGCGCAACAATCCTTACAAGGAACATCATCATCCCCGCTACACGCCGCTCAGCAAGGTGCCGGATTCAGCCATACTCGAGGCCGGCCTGCGGCGTTTCACCGACACCGCGAGTGATGTTGCCTGGATGAAGACCGAGGACGATAAAAGCGCGACGAGCCTGGAGCAATCCGGGGCCGCTCGTGCCGGCCGCGGATGAGGGCTCCCTCCTGATTCCATCCAACCACTGGATTACGCAGCCAGCGTGTGAAAGGTGCGTCCTCAGAGGCATTCTCCGCAAGACGAAATTCATCGCCGTTGTTTTCGCCATCCTGCTCTCGATGCGCTTCATAGAGTGTGGCCAGCGAGCCGGCACTCACCAGAGCAGCATGGCTGTGGGCGCCGCCACGCCCGATGTGTGACGGGCGATGAACTTCGCCCTGCGATACCTCGGGGTCGATGCAACAGACTGCGACCGTATCTCTCACGATCGGCCTTTTTGCGCGTTCCGGGATATTAGGCAAAAAGAAGTAATGGAAAACTATGCGGGGCAAGAAAGCGGATTCCTGCTCCCCGCCGTCTATGGATACAGAGAAGTCATTTTCCATGAAAGCAGTAGCTCGCCTTCCTTCGTTTGCCGCGTTTATCGGAGCGGTTTATAGTAGCTGAATCACAGATAAACCGCATAAAACTACGTGTATTCACCCTCGCTGAAATGAGTTCACTGTGAATGGCGGGACCGCACCTTCTCAGAATCCGACAAAAGCCGCCGGCTTCACGGTCACCCACCATTCGCGATGGTGGCAATACGGGCTGGCTGCGGTTTTGAGTCTGGCCCTGGCCGGTGGAGGAGTGCTGCTGAAGCGCCTGGCGCGTTCGCCTGCACAGGCGCCGCGGTCGACGGCTACCGCTGTGGCAGTCCATGCTCTCAACCTTCGTCTCAACGGAAAAACGGAAGCGGTGCAGTCGAGAGCGATCCTGGCTCCGCTGGTAGCCGGACAGCAAGTCGGAACCTTGACCATCGTCAAGCTGGTGCCCAGCGGCAGCAGGGTGAGGCAGGGAGATCTGCTGGTGGAGTTCGATCGCCAGGCGCAGCTGCGCGACTCCATTGATAAGAAGGCGCAGAGCGAAGATCAGAACGGCAAGGTGCTTGAAGCGCAGGCAGCGGAAGCCGCGGCGCGAGTCAAAGATGAGACCGACATTGAAACTGCTCAGAGCGCGCTAAGCAAGGCCGAGCTGGAAATGCTAAAGGTCGAGCTTCTGTCGCGCATCGATGCGGAAAAGGCGCACGAAGATCTCGATGAAGCGCGCGCCGCTCTTGCCCAGTTAAAGGAGACTTTTGAGCTGAAGCGCAAGGCGGCCGCCGCCTCCATTCGCATCCTCGAGATTGAGCGCGACCGCACGCGCGAAACCATGCTGCATGCCGAAAACAATGCCGCCCTGATGCAGATCCGTTCGCCCATTGACGGCGTCGTGGTGTTCAACACAATCTGGAAACAGGGCAACATGGGCGAAGTGCAAGAAGGCGACCAGGTACGGCCAGGCGTCCCATTTATGCAGGTCGTCGATCCAGCGAAGATGCAGGTCCATGTGCTGGTCAACCAGGACGACCTGACGGCGCTCAGGATTGGAGAGAGCGCGCGAGTGCATCTGGACGCCTATCCCGACATGGAGTTCGCCGGCACGCTCGAGTCCATCGATCCCATGGGCAAGCGGGGCGACTTCTCTTCCAAGCTGCGCACCTTTTCGGCGACCTTTTCGATCCAAGGCAATGATGCGCGCCTGATGCCCGATCTCACCGCGGCTGTGGACGTAGCCGTAGACGACACCGGGAATTCCGGAGACCACGCGAGATGATGGCCCGCCTGCAGATCCTGCTCCGGGAACACCGCACCATGGCCGTCGTGGCATTTCTGGCCGCGGGCAGCATCGGTGTGTTCGGATGGGTGCGAACAGTTCGCAGGGAGCCCACGGTTCCTTCGTTCCAGGTGCAACCGGCCGAATTTCTCGATGTGGTTCAGTTCCGGGGAGAGATAAAAGCACTCCGGACGGTCACCATCTCCGCTCCCCCGGATGTGGGTCAGCTGCAGATCGTGAAGCTGGTCGCCGACGGCAGCGCCGTCAAACAAGGCGATGTGGTGGTGGAGTTCGACGCGTCCAAAACCAAATCCGACTTGGAGAAGTACAAATCGCAGTTGAAGTCCGCCGATGCCGAGACCGAGCAGGCTCGGGCGCAGGGGCGATTGACCGAAGAAGAGGATACCACCGCGGTGATGAAGGCGCGCTACGACGTCGAAGTGGCCAGACTCGACGCGGGGAAAGAAGAGATTGTCTCTCAGATTGAGGGCGCGGAGGCCCGGCTGAAGGTCGCCGATGCCGAACAGGCACTCCATCAGGCGGAGGAAAAGCTGAAGTCGGATCGAGCCAAAACGCAGGCTGCGATCGAGGAACATCGCAACGCCAGCAGCAAGGCGCGTTTTGATCAAGAGCGCGCCCAGCACGCCTTGGATTCCATGGTCCTGAAGGCCCCGTCGGACGGCAACATCAGTCTGGTTTCCGTGTGGCACGAGGGCGGAGAAGGACCGTTCAAGCCCGGCGAGAGCGCCTGGCCGGGGTCACCGATTGCCGAACTACCCGATCCGTCGTCGCTGCGCGTGGTGGCGCATGTCGACGAGACGGAACGGGGGCGCCTCTCCGTTGCACAACCGGTGACGGTTACGTTGGATGCCATCAGCGACCGGCAGTTCACGGGCAAAATCGAACACATCGGCACCATTGCCACCTCCGATTTTTCGGCAGGATGGCCCATCCCGCGCAACTTCACCCTGGAGATCGTCCTCGATCAGAAGGACCCACGTTTTCGGCCCGGAATGACGGTGCAAGCCACGGTGATTGTTGACCGCGTTCCCCATGCCATTTCGATTCCCGTCCAGGCGTCGTTCATGAAATCGGGGCAGAACGTGGCGTATGTGTGGAACGGCTCCTCCTTTGAAGAGCGCACCATTCACATCCAGAGGCGCAGCCGCGACCGCGCGCTGATTGAAAGCGGACTTAAGCCTGGGGACACCGTGGCATTGAAAGATCCCACGGTGAAGCACTGAGGTACCGATCATGAGAAGTTCCCGCATCGGAGTATGGTCCCTGCTGACCGTGGTCTTGGTCACCGGGGTGGGAGCGTTGATCGCGATGAGCCATACCCACCCCAGCACGGCGGCAGACGACATTCCGATGGCCGTGGTCCGCCGCGGAGACATGGCGGTTGAAATTCATGCCACTGGAGAACTCAACGCCAATCACACCGTCATGGTGACCGCGCCCGCAGTGGGTGGAGATGCGTTGCAAATCACTCATCTGGCCAAGAACGGCGACCGCGTGAAAAAGGGCGACCCGGTGGTCGACTTCGATCCCAGCGAACAGCAATACAAGCTGGAACAGAACCGCTCCGAGCTGTTGGAGGCTGACGAGGAGATCATCAAGGCCAGGGCGGACGCCGAGGTGCTGGCGGCGGAAGATAAAGTAGCGCTGCTGAAGGATCGATACGGAGTGCGCCGCGCCGAACTCGACGTGGAGAAGAACGAGTTGGCGAGCAAGATCGATGCCGAGAAAAACAATCTTGCTCTTCTCCAGGCCAGGCGCGTGCTCGCCGAGTTGGAAAAGGACATCGAATCACATCGCGCCTCGGGACAAGCAGCCATCTTCCTGGCGCAGGAGAAGCACAACAAGGCCAAATTAGCCATGGACCAGGCGCAGCAAAACCTCGATCGCATGAAAGTCACAGCCCCCATGGATGGGCTGGTGTCGATTCAAAAGAATATGAACGCATCCGGCGGATTCTTCTTCACCGGCATGTCCTTGCCTGATTACCGGCCGGGAGACCAGGTCCAGGCCGGAAGCGCGATCGTGCAATTGCTCGACCCGGCAGGGATGAACCTGCTTTCAAAGGTGCCGGAAGGGGAACATGACAATGTCAAGGCCGGCCAGACGGTGAAGGTGAAGTTCGACGCGATTCCGGGTACGACATTTGAAGGCCTGGTAAAGAACGTGGGCGGTATGACGTCAGGATTCTTTTTCAATCCCGACGCGAGCCACACCTTCGATGTCACCATCGAGCTGAAGCAAAGCGATCCTCGTCTGCGCCCCGGGTTGACCGCCGAACTGATCTACGAGGGCGCCCCCACAGCTCACGTGCTCTACATTCCCCGGCAGGCGCTGTTCATGAAAGACGGCAAGCGGGTCGTGTTTGTGCGCAAAGCCCGCAGCTACCAGCAGCGCGAAGTCAGGATCAAGAGCGAAAGCGAGAGCCGCGCCGCAATCGATGGGCTCGACGACGGAAGCGAGGTCGCATTGCTCGATCCAACCGTGCCGCACAAGCGCTCCGGGGCCGCGGCCGCCGACAACCAAGGAGCGCCCTGATGGCATTGATGGACGTTGAAAACCGGGCGCACCTCATCTCGATATCGCAGCAATGGACGCGCGATGCCGAACTGGGTCTTCAGAACCTGCTCATTCACGGGATGCGTTCGCTGCTCACTATGCTGGGCATGATCTTCGGCGTAGCCGCCGTCGTGGCGATGCTTTCGATTGGCGCCGGCGCGCGTCAGAAGGTGATGGCGCTGATCGAGCAAATGGGCGTGCATAATCTGATCGTTGAGGCCAGGGAGACCACAGAATGGCAGGCCCATCAGAAAATGCGCAAGATCTCGCCCGGGCTCACCTTGCTCGATTACCGCGTGATTGGCGATGACGTGGGTGGCATCGTGGCGTCCACACCGCGCAAGCGAATGACGCCGTCCAAGATGATTCCCAAACCACAGCAGGACATGCCGGTAATCTTCGGCGTCAATCCACAGTACCAGGGAATCGCCGGCCTGCAACTTGTGAACGGCCGCTTCTTCGGCAAGAACGACGAAGAGAGCGGCGCCGCGGTATGCGTACTGGGCGCATCGGCCAAGTGGAGCTTGTTCGGAGAAGCCAACGCGGTAGGCGAATTTGTGAAAGCCAACGAACAGTGGTTTCGCGTCATTGGAGTGGTTGCCCCGCAACTCAGTTCCGATACTGCGGTGGCCGGAGTGCCCGCCATGGATGTGAACAATGCCATCTACATTCCGTTGCAGTCCGCCTTTCAACGCCTGGAGGATAGCTACAGTGATGTTCGCGACGAGATCGACGGGATCTATCTCCGGCTTGATAATTCCGCGTCGATAACCGACGCCGCCCAGGTTGTCAGGGCGGTGCTCGATACATCCCACCGGGGCGGGGATGATTTCAGCATCATCGTGCCCGCCGAGTTGCTGGCGGAACAGCGGCGCACGGAGCGATTGTTCAACACCGTGATGGTGGCCATTGCTTCCATCTCGCTCCTGGTGGGAGGGATTGGGATCATGAACATCATGCTGGCCAGCATCCTCGAACGGACGCGCGAGATCGGGCTGCGCCGGGCCGTTGGGGCGCGCCGTTCCGACATCGTGCGCCAGTTCGTGGTCGAAGCCACCATGATCTCCTTTGCCGGAGGGACGATCGGAATTGTTCTTGGATTCGTCATTTCCCGGTCCATCGCCTGGCTGGCCGGATGGGCAACCATTGTGACATTCAGCTCCATTGCCCTCGCCTTTATCGTGTCTATTTCCGTCGGGCTCGTGTTCGGAATCTATCCGGCGACCAAGGCCGCGCGCCTCGATCCTGTGGAGGCCATCCGGTACGAGTGAGAAAAACTGGGGAGACAAAATGAAGCTTTGGCGCTTTGGCCTCTTTTTCCTTTGCGCGTTCATGGGCCTGGAACCGAATCCGTCTGAATCGCAAGAGAATTACAATGGGCTGCTCACTCCGCGCGTGCGCGCCGACAAGCTGCCGCCTCCAGCACACCTCAAATCCTACGTGCAGGACAACAAGATTCGCCTCAGCCTGCGCGATGCCATTCTGCTCGCCTTGGAAAACAACAGCGACATCCAGATTGAGGAAACCTCCATCGAGACCCGCAAGTTCTCGCTTTTGGGTACATGGTCGCCGTTTGATCCAACCATTCAGAGCAGCCTCAACATCAATCGGTACTCTTATCCGGGATACACCCAACTGCAGGGGATCGGCCAGTCCAGCAATGCGACCTTGAATTCGTTGACCCAGACCGGACAGGTCAACTATCTCGAAACCTTCACTACCGGAACAAGTCTTAACTTCGGCCTTTCCAGCAGTAAGTCGTCGACCAACAGTTCGTTCTACTTTTTCAATCCCTACTTCAGCACCAGCCTCAACCTGCAGTTCACCCAGCCGCTGCTGCGCAATTTCGGCCGGTTTCCGAACACCGCCCCCATCAGCATTGCCCGCCGGTCCCTGGCGCAATCGAGCGCAGCTTTCGAAGCCCAGGTGAACGACGCCATCTTGCAGGTCGTCACCCAATACTGGGCGGCCGTCCAGGCCCGTGGCGCCCTTGACGTACAACAGAGAGCCCTTAGCCTCGCCCAGGTGAGCTACGAGCGCGACAGGCGGGCGCTCGAATTGGGCGCTTTGTCGCCGCTCGATATCAGTCGGTCGGAGTCCGAGGTGGCCGCTCGCAAAGTGCAGTCCATCCAGGCCGACTATCTCGTGGAGCAGGCTGAAGAGGCGCTGCGACTGACCATCGGCGCCGACCAGGATCCGCAACTCGGATCGCTTTCCCTGGAACTGACGGAAAACCCCGCGACCTCCGGGGACGTGGAGAACATTGATGCCGACGCCGCACTCCACGAGGCGCTGAGCAATCGTCCGGAAATCGAAGCTGCCCGGGATGCGCTCGAAGGCGATGAAATCGGTGTTCGCCTGGCCCGCAGCCAGCTCAAGCCCGACCTCGAACTCCAGGGTTTATATCAAAGCACCGGGCTGGGAGGTAACGAATACAGCCTCACTACCGGCCTGCTCACTTCCAAAGGCGGCTTCGGCACATCGTTCGACCAGCTCTTTGGCTTTGGATATCCCGGCTACGGCGTGCAACTGACTCTCAACCTGCCGGTTAGGAATCGAGCCGCCCAGTCTCATCTGGGAAACGCCCTGGTCGCCCGCACACATGATCTCTATGCCAACCGGCAGGCGCAGGAGCAGATCACGCGACAGGTGCGAGATGCGGTTCACCAGTTCGAGACTGCCCGGCTGTCGTTGACCGCCGCGATCGCGTCCGTCGATCTGGCGAAGAAGTCCCTGGCTGCAGACCAGCGCAAATTTGAACTCGGCGCGGAAACAAATTTCTTTGTTCTCGATTCGCAGTCGCGGCTGGCCAATGCAGAACTTGTCCTTCTGCAAAGCCGGGTTAGCTATCAGCTGGCCCTGGCCGCTCTCAACCATTCCACCGGTAAGCTGCTCGGTCCCTATCACTTGCAGATAGAGACGATCTCAAAGTAGCGATGCGGCTCGAGAGGGCCCGGGGACGAGTGGACGACTCTCCCGTGAACCTGATCATTGTGGCGGTCTTCGTGGCCACGTTATGAGTGTTTTGTGCCCCTACGGAATGGTGTACGCGGCCGTCGCGACTGCAGATTGTTTGTAGCCCGTCGCTGTGGCGAGGGCCTTGATGGTCTCGGTGGACGAAACAGAGATCGCGCCTGTGTATTTGGTGGATGAGGTCGTGGGCGTCCTGCCGTTGGTGGTGTAGTAGATGGTCGCTCCGGTCGTCGCGTCGGTGATGGTGACCGACTGGGTGGAGGAGTAGGTCCCTCCGGCAGGCGAGATGACCGGAGTAGCAGCGGTCTTCGTGATGGTATAGGCGGCCGTGGCGACGGACGACTGCGAATAGCCGTTTGCCGTGGCGATGGCCTTGATGGTTTCGGTGGAGGAAACGGTAATGGCGCCGGTGTACCTGGTCGACGAGGAAGTGGGGGTGCTGCCGTTGGTGGTGTAGTAAAAAGTCGCGCCCGGGGTGGAGTCGGTGATGGTAACCGACTGGGTGGAGGAGTAGGTCCCCCCGGCAGGCGAGAAGACCGGGCTGGCGGTTTTCGGGATGGTATAGGCGGCCGTGGCGACGGACGACTGCGAATAGCCGCTTGCCGTGGCGATGGCCTTGATGGTTTCGGTGGCGGAAACGGTGATGGCGCCAGTGTACCTGGTCGACGAGGTAGTTGGGTTGCTGCCGTTGGTGGTGTAGTGGATGGTGGCTCCCGGGGTAGAGTCGGTGATGGTGACCGATTGAGTGGACGAGTAAGTCCCGGCAACAGGCGAGAAGACCGGAGTGGCAGCGGTTTTCGAGATGATGTATGTGGCGGATGCGACGGCCGATTGCGAATAGCCGTTCGCGATGGCGATGGCCTTTATGGTCTCGGTGGTTGAGACGGTAATGGGGCCGCTATAACTAGCCGAGCCGGTGGTCGGGACTGATCCGTTGGTGGTGTAGTAAATGACCGCTCCCGGCGTGGTGTCGGTAATGGTGACCGTCTGCGTCGAGGTGTAAGTGCCGGGGGCGAGGCTGAAGACGGGCGTAGCCGCCGGGGGAGTAATGGTATAGGCCGCGGAAGCCACCGCGCTCTGCGAATAACCGCTCGCGATGGCGATGGCCTTTATGGTCTCGGTGGTTGAGACGGTAATGGGGCCGCTGTACGGAGCCGAGCCGGTGGTCGGGACTGATCCGTTGGTGGTGTAGTAAATGACCGCTCCCGGCGTGGTGTCGGTAATGGTGACCGTCTGCGTCGAGGTGTAAGTGCCGGGGGCGAGGCTGAAGACGGGCGTAGCCGCCGGGGGAGTAATGGTATAGGCCGCGGAAGCCACCGCGCTCTGCGAATAACCGGTCGCCGTGGCGATGGCCTTTATGGTCTCGGTGGTTGAGACGGTAATGGACCCGCTATACGGGGCCGAGGCGGTGGTCGGGACTGATCCGTTGGTGGTGTAGTAAATGACCGCTCCCGGCGTGATGTCGGTAATAGTGACCGTCTGCGTCGAGGTGTAAGTGCCGGGAGCGATGCTGAAGACGGGCGTGGCCGCCGGGGGAGTAATCGTATAGGCCGCGGAAGCCACCGCGCTCTGCGAATAACCGGTCGCTGTGGCGATGGCCTGGATGGTCTCTGTCGTCGAGACCGTAATGGGGGCGCTATACGGAGCCGAGGCGGTGGTCGGGACCGATCCGTTGGTGGTGTAGTAAATGACCGCTCCCGGCGTGGTGTTGGTAATGGAGACCGTCTGCGTCGAGGTATATGTGCCGGGAGCGATGCTGAAGACGGGCGTGGCCGCCGGGGGAGTAATCGTATAGGCCGCGGAAGCCACCGCGCTCTGCGAATAACCGGTCGCTGTGGCGATGGCCTGGATGGTCTCTGTCGTCGAGACCGTAATGGGGGCGCTATACGGAGCCGAGGCGGTGGTCGGGACCGATCCGTTGGTGGTGTAGTAAATGACCGCTCCCGGCGTGGTGTTGGTAATGGTGACCGTCTGATTCGAGGTATAGGTGCCGGGGGCGATGCTGAAGACGGGCGTGGCCGCCGGGGGAGTAATCGTATAGGCCGCGGAAGCCACGGCGCTCTGCGAATAACCGCTCGCAGCGGCGATGGCCTGGACGGTTTCGGAAGTGGAGACGGTAATGGGACCGCTATATGAAGCCGAGGTAGTGGCCGGGACGGATCCGTCGGTGGTGTAGTAAATGACCGCTCCCGGCGTGGTGTTGGTAATGGTGACCGTCTGGGCCGAGGTATATGTGCCCGCGGCGATGCTGAAGACGGGCGTAGCCACCGGAACCTGGTAGGAATAAATCGAAGGCCCCGATATGAGGTAAATCGTGTTTTGAGCCATGGCAAATCCACCCGATATGGGAGTGGGTGGACTGGCTACAATCGTTGCGCTCAACGACGGAACATCGACGTTAAACACTCCCTCTTGCGCTAATCCCCACAATCGACCGCTGGCGTCCGTGGCGATGGCGTTATAGATTGGGTGCAAAAGCGGGAGGGTGTTGGTTCGAGTAACTGCCTGAGCGATCGGATCGAATTCAAACAGCGAGCTGTCCGCGATTCCGTACACTAAGCCGTTAGGAGCGCTAACCAGGTCGGTGATTGTCTTCGCTCCTGCTATCGGAGTCGTCTCAGATAGAACCGCCTGGCTAGCGGGAGCCCACTCAAAGAGGACAGCGCTCGGCTGCGTCGGCTGAGTTCCCAGGCCTCCGTATATTGACGTTCCGCCAACCACAATTCCATTCGCCACGGCCAGCGATACAACGCTTTGATCGGTCACAACCGGAAATATTTGAACTGTGCTGGTACTGGGATTCCACAGTAACAAAGGACCCGTAAGAATCCCGTACCCTCCAACCACACCGACGCTAACGGTCCCGTCTCCGTTGGCGATCATCGCTTCGGGTCTCCAGCTTGTATTACGATTTGCAAACAACAAGGGCTGCGGATTTCCCAATGAGGGCGAGCCTGGCGGGGCGCTGAACGGCTGGGTGGGATCGTACGAGAACAGGGTCGTACTGGCAGCGTAAGTCCCAATCAAGAGATTGCTGCCCAAAGGTAAAAACGAATACGCCTCACCACTGCCAATCGCACCGATGTATTCATACCCGCCCGAAGGCAGACCGAAACGGACGATATCGATTGGCAACGCTCCTGATCCATATAAATTTCCATCGGGACCAATCCCGACTCTGAACAGCTCGCTCGGCTCTCCTGCATACGCAACATTAAAAGAGGCATTCGTTGTTCCGTCGGGATTCAGGATTGTAGCCACTAACTGTCCATTGGACGCTGCGGCCGTGATTTGCTGTCCATTACTGAGCACGTTTTGCGGAAATGGCCCAGGAACGTTCTGACTGGCAACAGGGTTTGCCGCTCCCGCACTTAGCTGAAATTCGAGAACTCCTGCTTTTGCATAAAAACTGCCGTCGGCTCCTTCGAATGTCTGGGCAAATCCCACGGTTTGGGCATTTGCTGGAAGTATCTCTTGAATCTGACCGCTGCTAATCTGATAAGCTGCGACGTTCATCACCGAACTTCCGATTCCGCCATAGATAAAGCCATCGGATGAGGCCGTGATGTACCGCGCATAAGACTGAGTCGGATCGAGCCGGCCCAGATCCGCCATCGCTCCCGTCGACGGATCGAGGCGCACGAGTTTGCAGTTCGGGTATGTACCACCGTAGATAAGGTTGTCCGATCCAACCGCCACCTGCCAAATGATACTCTCGGTTGAACTCGGACTCCCTAAATCTTCCATCACCCCGGCAGCCACATTCAGTCTCACGAAATGCCCGTGTGGCGTTGTTCCCATATAGATATTTCCGTCTGGACCTACAGCCAACCGCCACGCCGATTGTTCTCCGCTTATCGGGGTATGAAACACCGTCGTTGACTGAGTCGCCGGATCAATTGCCAATATGTCAAACCCGGAAAGAGTACTCGCCACACTAACATATAGGCGTTGCGATCCGGGTAACGGTCCAGGGCCGACGACTTGATCCAGGACTGAGCCGACCGACTGGAATGTCCCCACCAATTGAAAAGGGCTTGGCTGTTGAGCTTCACTCCTGGAGCAGAAGGCCAGCGCGAATAGTGAGAAAAATACCGATAGCGATGACCATCGGCGCAGCCACCTCATCACACTGGTGTACATCGGTCCCTCGATTCGAATCCGCATCGCGCGGTAACAATCGAAACATGGGAATGGGAATGTCAGAATAGGAGCGGACGGAAGTGTTTTGGCCCCGCGGGGTTTTGCCGATTTTCACTGAGCAGAGGCGGCCATCGCTTGCTGCGTTCAGAACCGTCTGTAAAGTTCTTTCAAGCTGACAAATTTATTTCTGAAAAGTGCAGGGTCTTCTCCCATCTCACCCATGGAATTTCTCAAGCCAAGGATTCGAGGATTATACACCTCGAAAACGTCGCCCAGAGAGCCGCCTTTGAACATGAGATCCGACATCTTTTCCTCCGGTCCCACGACTCGTGACATAACTTCGGAGTCATGTTCTAACCGGCGACAATGATCGTTCAAAGCCAGGCGTTGTTGGCGAATGACCATGCTCGTCAGTAACAAAATAGTGAACAGTTCTGAAACACTTCTCGGCGACCGTCCTCGCCATACCTCCGCCAACAACCCTTTGAATAAAGCATAGAGTTGCCGCTCGGCGAGCTTTGCCCGTGTTCCCCGGACGACCCTTCTTCCCAATCTGAAATTTGATCGTCCGGGGTGAATTGTCCCCCGCGGACATTTCGCAGCTGTTTTCCCGCACGGGTTTCTAAAGTAACCACCCATTGGTGATTTCCATAACCGTAACTATGTAGATTCGTGCGATTCTCTTCCCAGCATCAATTCACCCAAGTTTTCCACAGCCCCGGAGCAGTACGGATGTCTCCGGGATCCTGCGTCTCCTCGCTGCCATTGCAAGAGGTGCCGGGAAGATCGCACTTATTCACTTGAACGTCCCCCAACCGCTGTGGCCCGCAGAGGCACTCGTTCAGAACGATGAAGACCTTTCTTGCTCTCTCTCTCCTTGCGACCTTGGCTGTGTCAGCAGATCGCATGAGCGCGCAGGCGAACGTAATCGAGAATCAGACCACGTTCCTTTACGTGGACGCAAGCCTCGGTTCCGACAGCAATTCCGGCGCGCAAGCCTCGCCCTTCAAGACCGTGCAGGCGGCGGTCAACAAGGCCAACTATCTCAATGAGCAGGGCATCGGCGTGAAGGTCATGGTGAACGCCGGTGTATATCGAGAATCGCTCAATATCGGAAGCTATAAGAACACGGCCGCCCCGCTGACGCTTCAGGCCGCGGTGGCCGGAACGGCGGTAATCTCGGGCGCCGAAGTGCTGACCGGCTGGACTGATTCCGGCGGGATCTACACCCGCGGCATGCCTTTTGCAACCCCGGTCTGCGGCGTTCCGGCAGGCTGGCCCACGACGTTTGCGCCCATCGCCCTGCGCACGGAGATGGTCTTCGTCAACGGCACGCCTCTTACCCAGGTCACCCAATGGGCCGATCTGAGGCCGGGCACGTTCTACGTCAACACCACATATGCAGTGATCCACATCGATCCGCCGGCAGGGACCGACATGTCGACCGCCGTTGTGGAAGCGGCGGCGCGACCCCAGACCCTGTCAATCGAAAACCGCAGCAACATCGTCCTCCGCGGGCTGGTGTTTGAGCACGCGGCCAACTGCATCGTCACCACCGGGGCCAACATCTACAGCAGCAACAATGTGCTCATCGATTCCGTGCAGGCCCTCTGGAACAACTGGGGCGGGCTAGGTGTGTACTCGTCCAGCAACGTAACCGTGCAGAACTCCATTGCCAGCCACAACGGCGGCGTGGGCTTCTATGGCAACAAGAACCAGAACGTTTTGTTCAACTTCAACGAAAGCGACTACAACAACTGGCGCGGGGCGCAGGCCGCGCTCTACGACTGGGCCATGGGGGGAACCAAGTTCTTCCAGACCCATGGCGCGACGGTTGAGAACCACTTCTCCTACAACAACCAGGCGCAAGGGCTGTGGTTCGACACCGATAACAAGAACATCACCATCAACAACGCAACCCTCTCCGGCAACGTGCAGGCCGCGTTGCAGATCGAACGCAACGAGGGCCCCATCACACTCGAAAACAGTCACCTGTGCTCCAGCGGGCAGGGCGTGAACGTGCTCACCAGCGCAGGACTCACCATCCAGAACAACACG
Source organism: uncultured Acidobacteriota bacterium (assembly GCA_963720105.1). Classification (GTDB taxonomy): domain Bacteria; phylum Acidobacteriota; class Terriglobia; order Terriglobales; family Acidobacteriaceae; genus Telmatobacter. The sequence goes on from CAVREL010000090.1 coordinate 45,963, forward strand.
TTCTACAACAACAGCGGCACCAACAAGTACCAGGCGGAGATTTTCGTCGGCGGCCAGGCAGGCGGAAAGATCATCACCGACTGGGTCACCGGCCAGGCCTACGATCTGTTCACCACCGGCATGGCTCTGTCAGGAAACACGTTTCTCAACGCGTCCCCCGCGCAGCTTGTTTTTGGAACCTACTTGAGCGGCACGGACTGGACGCAATTCGCCTCCACGCTCAAATCGAGCAATAACACGTGGTACGACCCCTCCAAATCCAACTCTTACAAAATCTTCAACGGGAAGATCGTGGGTCTCCCCGGTTTCCAGAGCGCCGTGCAGACCGACTACACGTCGGTGTGGCAGGCGCCCGCCACTTCACCTGTAACCGCATGTACGGCGCCGAAGCCGGCGTACGCCGACTTCAGCGTCAACCTCGACAACGACAACTACACCATGTCAGCGGGCAAAGTGGTGGCTACCGTGCGCGTGAATTCGTTCGGGTACGGAGCGGTCACCCTGACGGCCGAAGGCATGCCCAGCGGTGTCAGCGCAACCCTCAGCCAGGCCTCGCTCACCGGCGGGGTCGTCACCCTCACCTTCAACTCCACCACCACCGCGGTGGCGCAAACGGTTCCAATCACTCTGTTCGGCGTGAGCGGATCGCGGGTGCACAGCGCGACGTTCTATTTACACGTAAATCCACTATAGATATGGAAACACCGGGCCAATAAAGCTCAATAGATTAGAAAACCGGATATATAGAGCTTGCGGAGATAACCTGCTCCGCAAGCTCTGTTTTTTTAGGTGTCGCGCGCGCCATTCCCCAATCCCTATTCCCTTAACTCGACCACGATCGGCGTATGGTCTGACGGCCTGTCCTGCATCCGCGGACCCTTGTCGATCTCGCAGGAGGCCAGGCGGGGGGCCGCAGCGGGCGACAGCAGGAAATGATCGATGCGAATGCCGCGGTTGTGCTCGAAGGCGTTGCGGAAGTAATCCCAGAAGGTAAAGGCGCCGCGCAGGTCAGGGTGGAGCGCGCGGAAGGCGTCCACGTAGCCGCGTTCCAGCATGGCGCGGTAACGAGCACGCGGCTCGGGCTGGAACAGCGCATCGCGCATCCAGGATTCGGGCTTGTGGCAATCGATGTCTTCGGGGATCACGTTGAAGTCGCCGCCGATCACGGTGGGAACTTCGTCGCGGAGCCAGCGGATCATCTGGTCCATGATGCGATCCATCCACGCCAGCTTGTAATTGAACCGGTCGCTCCCCACCGGGTTTCCGTTGGGCATGTAGACATCGACGATGCGCAGCCCGCCGATCCTGGTCTCCAGGAAACGCGCATGGCTGTCGCGGTCATCGCCGGCCAGGGTGGTGTTGATGGTTTCAATGGGAAGGCGCGACAGAACGGCCACGCCATTATAGGTTTTCTGGGTCACGGCGGCGCTCTCGTAGCCCATTTCCTTGAACACTTCCGCGGGGAAGACTTCGCCCTTGAGCTCCTGCAGCATGAGCACGTCGGGCTGGCGTTCGCGCAGCCATGCAGTGACATGCCCCACACGCGCCCGGATGGAATTCACGTTCCAGCTTGCAATCTTCAATATCGCGTCACCGATACCATCGTCGCACAAGCGCTCTACTGCTGCGCTGGCTCGCGCACGCTGAGCCTCACCCGCAGGGAATGCGATTCTCCCGGCCCAATCGAAACCGCAGCGCCGATAATGTTCCCCCCTTCCGCGCACACCATTGAATGCCATTCGCCATCGCCGAGGTCGGCCAGCCTGGCCGCCCCTTCCCGCCATGGATTCCAGACAATCGTGGTCGCGGAATTTTCCTTCTCCGTGCAAAGGATGCGTCCCGGCAACGGGTCGAGGATTTCGACCGGTCCGTGAGCTTCCAGATAGGCGTTATCGGTCGGGCCGGACAATTTTACGTCGCCCTCCTGAACCTTCTTTCGGTTCCCATCCATGTTGTCGAGATAGAACACGCCGCTCAATCCGCGCACCTCGACGCGCTCCACATCGGCAACGCGAAAGTAGGTGTGGAGCGCTTCTTCGAAGCGGAATGGAGTTGGTCCTGTGTTAGACGCCGTCAACTTCATTTGCAGTGTCCGGCCAATGGTGATCTGGTGGGTAAGGCGAAATTCGTGTGGCCACCAGTCGCGGGTGGTTTCGTCGCTTTCCGTCGCGCAGACGACGGTGACGGATCCATCACTCTCGGCGGCTACCGACTCGAGGGTCCATTCACGGGTGCGCACAAAACCGTGGGCCGGCGCCTTCGGGTCGTCGGACTTGCCGCGAAACCAGGGAAAGCAGACAGGGATACCGCCGCGGATGGCCTTGCCGTCCTGCCAATGGGAGAGCTGGCTGACAAAGATGACCTCGTCCGCCCCGGCAGGACGCCATGACGTGAGCTGGGCGCCATGGAGGTAGGTCTCCCCCGCGGCTGCGGACGAAGTGATGCGCACCTTTGCCAGGCCGCCATTTCCGGCCAGGACCTGCACGATTCCCGGAATCCCGAACCGCTTGTTCAACTCATCGATCTGCATCGTGATTGCTCCAGGGGTAAGCCTGCCGGCCGCGCCACAAACCGGGCCGGCCGGCCTGATTCCAGCATCTCATTCGGCAACGGCGCGTGCCGGGACCCGGAATCCGTTTCCCAAACCACACTGTTCAAACTGAGCACGCACTGAGTTCCCGGAGGGAACGCAAGAGAATAGCCCAGGGTGAAACCCTGGGTTGTCGGCTCCCTTTAGGCCCGCGCCCCGGAAGGGCGCTGCGATCCATGTCAGAGCGGCTTCCGAATAGGGGGTAATACTCCCGAGTGAACCTGTTTTGAAAGGGCACGGCTTCAGCCGTGCCATAAACGCCCCCAAAAAAGTCCGGGCTTTAGCCCCTGAGGGATGCCTCCGAGGTTATGTCCGAGTAGGGGGTGATTCGCCAACTTCGAGCGCTTTGTAATGCGGGCCCGGCTTGACAGGCTGCGGAAAAACTCGCTCGACATTGCTTTGTAACAAGGGCCTGACTTCAGTCGGGCCGATAAGCCCACCAAAATGTGTCGGGCTTCAGCCCCTGCCATGCTGCCGCCCAGGTTGTCATCCTGAGCGAAGCCGATCGCGCTTGCGCGACCGGCGAAGTCGAAGGATCTGCAGTTGCTTCTCGTTATTTCCGAGTAGGCGGTGATTCGGGAACTAACGACAAATTAGCGTCTGCATTACTGTCGCATCTTCTCCCAAAAGTGCATCGAGCGTGCAAACACCAGAAGCTGTCCCGGACTTGCTTTCTTTGATTCCGAACCGCATGTATTTGGGGAATTAACGCCTGATGACAAAATATCCGCTACGGAAAAAATGGGATTCTTTGGAACACAGAGGACATGCCAATCAACCCATACTTGAAGCCATCGGATTTCTGGAGCTAAATCGAGCGTCGCGATTCCGTCCCTGCCGGTCACAACTTCGTAGTGTTGTTGTTCCCCTCGTGCAGCCTCCTGAGATGGGCCGCCGAAGAAAAGCAGATGTTGATTTTCGAGCGGCTTGCCTGTCCGTCCATCCACGGCGCGCACGACAATTGTGGTGTTCTCGGTGCCGATTGGCGCAGCGAGCACACCTACTTCCATCAGCAGTAGCAAAGCGAAGATACTCAATCTAAGTTGGATCACGGAAGGCCCCTGCCCGCACTATCAAACCGTCTCATCTGCACTGTTTCATGCTACTCCGGACGGGAGAGTCGCCCCGGGGAGTTTCACCCCGAGGCGCTCGCAGAACCGTACGTGACACTCTCGCGTCATACGGCTCCCATCAAGGAGCCACCGCGCATCCTGGTCCAGTGTGCGAAGAGATTTGGGGAACGACGGGAGACCGTCGCGACCCAGTGCCTTGCACGGCGGACATGATTGCGCAGCTTCTTGTATTTCTGTCTGGCCCAGTCGACCAGTTCGAAGTCCAGTTGGCGGATCACCGAGTAAAGCCCTGTACGGTAATACCTTCCGTAGTATTGGAACCAGCCGCGGATAATCGGATCGTAGAGGCGGGACAGATCTTCCAAAGACTGGTGGCTGCAGTGTCGCAGTCGCCAGTTCCGGATGGTCTCCCGCATCGACTTGGCAGCTTTGGTTGAGACTGCAGGACTGAAATTGGCGAAGACTTTTCCGTTGCGATTGATCGACTCTCTTGGACGGAATTCATAGCCGAGAAAATCGAACTTCTCATCGGTGTGCCTTCCCTTCCGCCTATCATCCTTGCAATAGATGATCCGCGTCTTCTCCGGGTGGAGTTCCAGCCCACAGTCCGACAACCGCTTTGCAACTGCCTTCCGAATCATTTCGGCCTGCTTCTCCGTTCTGCAGTGCACGATGGCGTCATCGGCGTACCGCTCAAATGGAATCTGAGGAAAGTTCGCCGCCATCCACCGATCAAACGCATAATGCAGAAACAGGTTGGCCAGCAGTGGACTGATCACGCCGCCCTGCGGCGTGCCGTTCTGGCGCAGAATGAGTTGCCCGTTCTCTTGTTCCACTGGCGCTTTCAGCCAGCGTTCGATATAGAGAACCATCCACCGCTGCGATGCGTGTTTCTTCACCGCCCGCAGAAGTAGATTTTGATCCAGGTTGTCGAAGAAGGCTTTGATGTCCAGGTCCAAAACCCAGTCATGTCGCCAACACCGCTGCCGGGCCTGACCCACTGCGTCCAGCGCTGATTTTCCCGGCCGATAGCCGTAAGAATCAGGATGGAAATGTGGATCAACCTCCGGTTCCAGCCGTGCCTTCACAACCTGTTGTGCAATTCGATCCGCCACAGTTGGAATGCCCAGACTTCTTTCTCCGCCACTCTTCTTCGGTATCTTCACTGTCCTGACTGGCGGTGGAAAGTAGCTGCCCGACGACATTCGATTCCAGATCCTGTAAAGATTCTTCTTCAGTCTCTTTTCAAAATCCTCGATCGTCTGTCCATCGATGCCTGCCGATCCCTTGTTCGACTTCACTCTCTGATACGCTTCCCAGACCTCTTGCTTCGAAATACAAAACGGCTTTGCCTCATTCATCGGGCTCCTCCCATTGCTGGTTGGCTCGTCGAATCAGGCTCCTCGACACAGCGCCTTGGCTCCATCCCTTTATCGGGGACTTCATCGCTACTACACGCTGTCCCGTCCCTGCGATCACGCATCCGTACTCTCGCCCTCATGGGTTCGCCACTTGTGGCTTCTCCGTTAACATCGTGATCGCAGGTTCCCATGTTCCGCTTATCCGCCTCATGGCAAGCTCAGGCCACCTCTCATGCCGGATGCCGCTCCGCCCGTAAACAGGTGCCGTCGAAGCTTATCCCGCAGCCACAACCAAACCGCGGTTTTGACATCGTCTAATAGGTTTCGACACTTCAATAGTGGTTTCCTTGCAGTCCTCTTCTTGCCTGACACCTGACCCAGTCCTCGCTGGGCCTTTTCCTTCCGCGCTCACGACCATGGCTTTTGTCCACAGCCGCCGGAAGGCGGTTTGAAGCCCGCTCCTGTAAGCCGACTTCGAGGGGCCGACCCTCATCGGTTAAGCAGTTACGCACGGTCTGCTCTTGCGAGCTTCGCGTGCTCATGGCGCACGGTTGTGGCCCACTCGTCCCTGATATGGTGTGACCTGTCAACATCTGCAAATCGCTGGGGTTGTTTTTGTCGTTGTACTTCGAGGACAAGGTCAGCAGCAGCCGTGGCAGGTAATGGCGACGATTGATCAAGCTGATATTCGCGGGTCGGAACCGCATGGTCATGATCCGTCGGGAGCTGCCTCTGACTTTGAACGCGAGTCCGGCTGAGCCTGTCGCAAAGGGACGCCGAGGATTCTCCTTCGTGCTTGCTCCGGCTGCGGCTGACCCTATCCTCGAATTGGATTGCGCTGTGCATCGATGCACTGTTTTTGCTTTTTCCTTATTTGGAAGGTTTTTGCTTTTGCTTTTCGGGTCCCGTCAAGCTGCCAGTTGTCGCGTGCAGGCTGATTCCGCCTTGATACCGATGGCCCAGATGAACCCCATCAGTTCGCGTCCAATCGCGGTCATGGTCTTTCTCCGGTCTTTGCCTGCTGCCATCAGCTTCATGTAGCGCTTGTGCAGGCGATTCTGCGCCTTCCATGCAATCTCGGTGATCTCTGCTGAGACCCCCTCCTGTCGTCTGCGTAGCTTGGCCCCTAGCCATGGCCGGTGTCGATAGCTCCAGGCCGATTCGACCACGATCCGCCTGAGGTGTGCGTTGCCGGTTTTGGTGATGCCGCCTTTTCGAATACGCTTGCCACTGGAGTCTTCGCTCGGAAATACGCCGCAATACCCCATCAACTTCCGCGCACTCTGGAAGCGGGAAGTGATGTTACCCAACTCGGCAGCAATCGTGACCGCCAAAATATGTGCCACGCCGCGCAATGCTTGCAGGCCCCGGATCACTTCCTGCACGGGCGCAGGTGCCAGCTTCACCGCGTCCACGATCATCTGTTCCAGGCGCTTGATTCGTTCTGACATATGGTGCACTTCGTTCAGACAGTCCAAAAACGTAGCTTCCTGTGCCGGCTGCGGGTAATGAACCTGCTGGATCCACTCCCAGTAACGTTCCGTCCACGCCTTCACTCCCAGCGGGGCGCGACGTCCGGTGCGTAAAAGAAACTTGGTCAGCCGGTGCCGAGCACGCAACTGATCCTGCTTGGCTGCCTCCCGCTGACGAACAAGATCACGCAAGGCTTCTGAGCCTTCATCCGGAACCCACACCGCCGTCAGATCGTCGGAGCGGTGACTGCGTGCCAACTTCAATGCATCGCGACGGTCAGTCTTCACGCGGTCTCCGCGCTTTTGCGGAACTAGCGTCGGCGCCACCACAGCGCACTCGACGCCCAGCTGCGCCAGTTGCCAGTACAGCACGAAACCTGTCGGACCGGCTTCATAGCAGGCCCGCAGTTGTTCAGCCGGACCAAGCTTCTTGATGAACTTCCGGATCGAGTCTTCGCGGTTGGCGATCGTGCCCAGGCTCCGAACCTCGCCATCCGGCTCAGCGACCGCAACCGCTATCGTTTCGGCGTGGACATCCAAACCCAAAAATCGTAACTTCTCTCTCATGACCGGTTCCCTCCGCATGTGGCTCTGGACTGTAGTTCGTCAAACAAACTCAGCCTAACCCACGACCAGCGCATCGAACCGGTCACACCATAATGACTTTTACGTTTGTTCGCCCTCGGTCGGGAGCCGGTCCCCGGCAGACCCCGAATCCGGGTTGGGGACGAGTAGGCGGAGATACTACCGCGTCGCACTACCCGCGCGCGCTGTCATCCTGAACGAAGTGAAGGATCTGCGGTTGTTCTTCGTAACTCCGCATCGGCGGTCATCCGACAACCTCGGCGAGCTTTGTGTCAGGGCACGACTTCAGGTCGTGCTCGGAGCCGGGCCGCATGTCGAAGTGCCGGATTAAGCCGATGGCCAGGGTGACTCGAGGCGATACTGACCGCAGGAGCATTCATCAACAAATCTGAAATCGAAATTCTTGATGATCCTCTGCTGCACCGTGTGTCGGTTGGCATTTGACTCTCGGCCAAACGGCCATCCCACCCGAATCGACCGGTAATGCCACATTTCGAATGATTTCGTCGCCCCACCTGCAGCAGCAGGACGTAAGTGGGTCGAGTTCGGCGGCCCAAAGACAATGTAGACGCGACCGCGGTCAGTCTGCCAGCCCGGCTCTCCAGCTGCAAAATGCGTATTGGCGAAGGCGATGCGACGGTAGTGCTCTTCCTTGAATTTGTTTTCCTCGCTGCCAGGATTTGGATTGCGTCTCACCCAGAATTGGCGAATGAACTCGTCGCGCTCCTGGTTGTTGCTCAGCCCCAGAAAGGCTTGTTTTTCGTCGGGCCTGATGATCCACCGGACGTCTTGATCAAGCCAGACCTGGTAGTTACCTTGAGTGAGTTCATCCGACACCAGAGGCCGAACCTTGGCTTGGCCGAGAGTTATCAAAGCTACACATAACCCAAGCGACAGTAATGCGACGAAACGACGAATCGCTGTCAGTCGAATTTTCATGCACCACATCCTAGGCCAAATTAATTCATTAACATACTACGACCGGTGTTTTTCTCACCCGAACGGGTAAAGTCATCGCGGACGTATTGTGGCCAATTCGGAAGTAATGACGCTTTGCCATAGAATGAGTTCGTGAATCTTCCCGTAAATCCGCCCATCTTGCCCATGCTGGCCAAGCGCGTGGATGATATTCCGGCGGCCGGCGAGTGGATCTTCGAGCCCAAGTGGGACGGGTTCCGCACGCTGATTTTCCGCGACGGCGACGAGGTCTTCATCCAGAGCCGCGATACCAAGCCGCTCAACCGCTACTTCCCTGACATGATCGATCCCCTGCGATCCCAGCTTCCCCGGCGCTGCGTGCTGGACGGGGAGCTGGTGATTGCGCGCCAGGGGCGGCTGGACTTCGACGCGTTGCAGCTTCGCATCCATCCGGCGGCGTCGCGAGTGAAGATGCTGGCCGGCCAGATGCCGGCGTCGGTGGTGTTCTTCGATCTTCTTTGTGTTGACGATCGCGACCTGCGGCAGGAGCCATTCGCGAAGCGGCGCGCCGAAATGGAATCGCTGCTCGCACAAGCCCAGCCGCCTATCCACATCACGCCCGCCACGCGCGACCGTTCCACGGCGCGCGACTGGTTCCACCGTTTCGAGGGCGCGGGCCTTGACGGAGTGGTGGCCAAATCGATCGACAGCGCCTACCAGCCCGACAAGCGTGTGATGTTGAAGATCAAGCATGAGCGCGATTGTGACTGCGTAGTGGCGGGCTTTCGCTGGTACAAGGATGCGGCGGGCAAGGAGATCGGTTCCCTGCTGCTGGGCCTGTTTAACGATGAAGGCGCGCTGCAACACGTGGGCGTCTGCGCCAGCTTCAGCAAGGACAAGCGCCGCGAGCTGCTCGATTTCCTGGCGCCCTATCGCGAAAACGCGCTGGCCGATCATCCCTGGAAGACCTGGGCTGAACTGAGCGCCGATCCTGTAGCGATGCAGCGCATGCCCGGCGCGCAGAGCCGCTGGAGCCAGGGCAAGGACCTTTCCTGGGAGCCGCTCCGCCCCGAGTTGGTGGTCGAGGTGGCGTACGAGCATATGCAGGCCGGCAGATTCAGGCACATGGCGCAGTTCCGTCGCTGGCGCATGGACAAAAAGCTCGAGCAGTGCACCTATGCGCAACTCGAGGTCGTTCCGCCGGAAGAGCTGAAGTCGATCTTCGCCGGAGTGCGAGATGCAGGGGTTAGGGATTAGGGGTTGGCGGAGGCGATGCCGGCCGACAAGTACGGCTTCCGTCCTCACCCGAGGAGTCGGCTGCGCCCGGCGACGGGCGCAGCCGAAAGATCTGCTGTTGTCTTTCGCTACGTTCGAGCAGGGCCACTCGTCGACTACTTCTTGCGGCTTGGGTCGTCATCAGGATTGATGTAGTTGAATTGCAACGGAGACATTCCGTGTACTTGCACGACAACCTCTCCGCTTGCCATCGCGTAATGGTGCATGTCGGGGTCGAGATAAGCAAAACTGCCCGCTGGGAAATCCCCCATCTTGCTTTCGTCAAAGCGATCTCCCATACCCACCTTGAATGTCCCTGCGATGACCGTGACGTTTTCCCGTTTCGGGTGCCAGTGCGGTGCGATGCGATATCCGTCGGGCATCTTGATGCGGATGGTGTAATCTCCGCTGGACGCTGTCGGATCGCCCTCCAGAACCGCCAGTTGTGCGCCTGGGGGCACGAATGCAGGGACAGGCCCATAAGGAAGCGCATCCGGTGTGAATGCATGTTTTGCCCCTCCGTCTTGCGCTCCCACCATCAATCCCATCGTTACACCGCACACCAGTGCCGCCAGCACTGCGATCACATAAGCATTTCGCTTCATAGAACTTTGCCTCCCTCGTCGAATTCAATTCCCGGTTGCCAAGGATAGTCTCCCGGCGAGTGCGCCTTTTCAAGCAGAATCAGATAAAGTTTCCATATCTTTCATCTATCCTCGTAAACAATTCAATCTTATGGAATAATGCGCGCAAGGCAGTTCTATGCCCAGTGTGAATCGAGAAGCAGGTGAATTTGAGCTGGACCTGGGGCGCTACGAGCTTCGCCGCCGCGGCAGACGGGTGAAGCTCGAGAAAAAACCGATGGAGCTGTTGATTTTTCTTTCCACCCGAAAAGAGCAGCTTGTTTCGCGCCAGGACATTATGACGAAACTCTGGCCTTCGGACCTCTTTATCGACACCGAAGCGAACATCAACAATGTGATTCGAAAAATCAGAACAGCTCTGGGCGACACCGCCGGCAAACCCCGTTTTCTGGAGACTGTCGTTGGCAAAGGGTACCGACTCATCGGGCCTATGCGCATAGTTGGCGCGAGTAAGGCGCTTGCGGGCTTCGAACAGACTCCGGCAACCGATGCCCTCAGTTGGCGGAATTCCATGCCAGAGGAACGCGCCAGTCTTGCTGTCCTGCCACTGTGTCTGCTCGGAAGTGTTCCTGACGACTATGGCATGTGTCTCGGTTTTGCCGATGCCCTGGCAACGCGCCTTGCAAACCTGAAGGATATCGACGTTTTGCCGACCTCCGCAATGCTGAACGTACCGGCGGAGATGAGCCCCTCGGATGTCGGATCGAATCTCGGGGTTCGCTTCGTCGTCCACGGCGCGATTCGAGAATCGAAGGGGCAATGGCGCATTGCGCTCCAGATGTTCGACACACGTTTGCAGGGCGCAGGATTCACGCGGAAGCTCGATCTCGATCTGGATCGTCTCCCGGAACTTGAGGACGAAATCGCCAGGCAAATTGCGAGCGCATTGAACAGACCTTTGCTCCCGGAGACCACCCAAAGCCGTCGCTACAGCAAAGACCAATTGGCGTATGCAGAATTCGTGCGCGGCTATCGCCTCTGCTCCTCCGGAGATCCCGCATTGCTGGAAGAGGCAGTACAGCGGTTGAGCAATGCGGTGACCCGCGATCCCGGGTTCTCTCTCGCTCACGCAACTCTGTCGCTTGCCTGTGCGACCCGCTATTTTGAGGTCGAACCAGCCAACAAATGGTTGGAAAGGGCGGAATTTCATTGCGGCCGCGCACTTGAACTCAATCGGGATTTGCCGGAGGCGCACGTAGCCAAGGCCTTTCTACTCTGGAGCCCGTCAAAGAACTTTCAGCATGTGGATGCAATCGCCGAACTGCGAAAGGCGATCGTTCAGCAAAAGAACCTGCCGCACGCCTATAACCGCCTGGGCACGATCCTCGCGCACATCGGCCTGCTCGATCGTGCTCGTGAGATGTACGAGAGAGGCCGCCCATTCCAACCTAAGAAGGTAGTCAATCACAGCATTGTCCAGGTCTATCTCTGGAACCACGAACTCGATGCGGCGATTGAAGAGATCCAGGCCTGGAGAGCCGAAAGCCCGGGAAATAAGTATGCAATCTATTTTGCTCCGCAGCCCGCAATGATGATGGGCGATTGGGAAGAAGCGAAAGCTCTGCTCGATGAAGCAATTCATCTCTTGCCGGAAGAGCCGCTCATGATCAGTCTGCTGGGCGTCTATTGGGCTTTGACAGGGAATGTGGAACAGTCGCTTGAGTGCGTTGCCCGGTCATGTGGCAACGCGAAATCCTTCGGACATTCTCACCATATCTACTATCAGATCGCATGCATTTTCGCCTTGTTGGGTAGACGCGATGTGGCCTTTGATTGGTTGGAGAGAACCGTCAACAGCGGATTTGCGTGCTGGCCGTTCTTTCTGCATGACACTTGTCTCCAGAATCTGCGCAGCCTGCCTGAATTTGAGACGTTAGTGAGCTCCTTGCGGGCAAAGTATCCTGACCATCTTGGCTTGCTATAGCGTGCGCTCCCGATTACTGAACAGGACAACCGGCCACAACCCCCCACCTGCTGGCCTCACTCCCGGGCTGTAAGACTGTGGAATATACCTAAACCCTGCTGATTCAAGGGCCAAATCCAATGACCATCCACAATTACACGTTCCCTATCGTAGATTCGGAGTGAGTCAGATCACTAAATCAACCGCCCCGATTGGGTATCTCACAACGCGTGTCCCGGATTCATTTGCCGGCAACTCGATTCTCATTCCCTTGGCTCCCTCACGTAGACTGAACGATGGGAAACACCAATGAACGGCCTCTGGGACAAGACGCGGACGACGCTGGAGATGATCAAGTGGGAGCACTCCATCTTCGCGCTGCCGTTCGCGCTGACGGCGGCACTGCTGGCCGCGCAGGGATTGCCCGCCGTGCGCACCATCATGTGGATCCTGGTGGCCATGGTGGCCGCCCGCTCGTGCGCCATGGCGTTTAACCGCTGGGCCGATGCGGAACTGGACGCAGCCAATCCGCGCACCCGGAGCCGCGCCATTCCCGCCGGTCTGCTGTCGCGCGAATTCGTCCTGGGATTCACGCTGCTGATGGCCGCGGTCTTCATCCTGGCGGCGGCTTCGCTGAATCGGCTCACGCTCTATCTTTCGCCCGTGGTGTTGCTGGTGCTGCTGGGCTACAGCTACATGAAGCGCGTCACGCGCTGGTCGCACCTGGTGCTGGGGCTGGCCCTGGGGCTGGCGCCCGCCGCCGCGTGGATTGCGGTACGCGGCGCGCTGGATGCGCGTATCCTCGTGCTCACCGGGGCGGTCACGCTGTGGGTGGGGGGCTTCGACGTCCTCTATGCCTGCCAGGACTATGAGCACGATCGCGCCGCCGGCCTCTACAGTCTCCCGCAGTCCATCGGGATTCCCGCCGCCTTCTGGGTCGCGCGCGTCATGCACTTGCTGATGCTGGCGCTGCTGGCCTGGTTCGCGCGCCTGTTTCATTTTCAGGTTGCGGGCTGGCTGGGAATCGCGGCGGTGGGCCTGCTGCTGGCCTATGAACATGCCATCGTCTCGCCGCGCGACTTGCGCCGCCTGAATGCCGCGTTCTTTACCATGAACGGAGTCATCGCCATGGTCTTTCTGGCATTTGTGGCCGCGGACCTGTGGCTGCGGAGCTGAGGCGATGACCGGCGCCCGCGATACCCAACTCAACGTATGGTATGGTGCGAAACAGAGAAGTGCGCTATCTTCCCCCACGTCCAGCACAGGAGACACAAGCGGCAGAATGAAAATCGCCATCCAGGGAGAGCCCGGCTCATTCAGCCATGAAGCCGCATTGAAACTGGTCAACGATGCGTTGATCGCGCCCTTTTCGCTATCCGCCGATGTTTTCCTGGCGCTCGCCAACCACGATGTTGAAGCCGCGGTGATTCCCATCGAGAACAGCCTCGCCGGATCGGTATCGGAGCATTTCGATCTGCTGCTGACCCACGACGTGAAAGTGGACCGCGAGACCCTGCTGCGCATCCGCCATAACCTGATCGGCATTTCCGGCACCGCCATCGGCGACATCGACCGCGTGTTTTCGCATCCCGTGGCCCTGGCCCAGTGCCGCCGCTTTCTTGCCGACCACCCCAAAATGGAGGCGTACTCGTTTTACGACACCGCCGGAAGCGTGAAACAACTGGTGGAACTGCGCGATCACCACGCGGCGGCCATTGCCAGCGCGGCGGCTGCCGAGTACTACGGCGCCCAGATCCTCCAAGCCGACATTGAAGACAATCCTGAGAACTACACCCGATTCTTCCTGGTGAGGCGGGCGGGGGAAGGCGTGCTGGACGGCCCGGCCAACAAGATGAGCCTGGCGTTTTCAGTAGAGAACCGGCCGGGATCGCTGGTGGAAGCGCTTTCGGAGTTGAAGGCCATGGGCACTAACCTGACCAAGATCGAGTCCCGCCCGGTGCACGGCAAGCCTTGGGAGTACATCTTCTACGTGGATTGCCAGATTCAGTCGCGCGCAGAAGGCACGCGGGCGCTGGAAGCGCTAAGACCGCACTGCGCGATGGTCAAATCGCTGGGATGCTATGAAGATGCAGGGACCGAGGGACCGAGGGACCAAGGGAACAAACAAGCAGACCGATAATCGATGCACGGAATCACGCTCAGGGTGCCGAAAGGTTTTCTTGGTCCCTTGGTCCCTCGTTCCCTGGTTCCCTTGGTCCCTCGGTCCCTCGGTCCCTGCTTCTTAGAAGTGGTACGCCACGCCCACGGTGGGCACGAAGATGTTGAACCACTTGTTGGTGGATAGATTGGCGGTGGTGGAGCCGCTGCCGGAGCCGAACGTGGGCACCTTGGTCACCCAGCCGCGGTATTCGGCGCGGATGTCGAAGCTGGGGCTGATCTCGTAGGCGATACCGACGCCGTACATGCCACCAATACTGGTTTGCTGCTTGGCGTCAATGAGGGTGGTGCCGGAATTGCGAATGGGCAGGAATATGAGCGCGCCCGGCCCGCCTTCCACGAAAGGATTGAACTTCTTGAACACGAAGCTATGCACGTAGGCCGCCGAAATCTCCTGCGTGCGGGTCAGGATCTTGTAGTTGTTGGTGCTGCTGACGATGTAGTGGAACGTGTTCTGGTAGGTGATGCCGTAGTTGGCTTCGATGGCGCTGGTGGGCGTGAGCATGAACCGGTAACTGACCAGGGCGCCCAGCGCATAATTGGAGTGGACCTGGACGTCGGTGGATGAGGCAATAAACGGCTCGATGATGCCTGTTCCGCTGAGGCTGATATCCTGGCGGCTTTCCTGAGCCCTGCCTGCGGCCACACTGACGGCCAACAGGAAAAGTACGAATACGATCTTCTTCATTCGGTCCTGATCCTCACGACTGCGCAACCGAGTGGCTGGCAAAGAGCTGGTTCGATTCCGGCGCACCGGTACATGCCGTGCCCCGCTCTCAGCATTGTAAATGGCCGAAACGGCGCGGCGGCTTGACTGGCGCGAGAATGATCTGCAGCTTAGACGGACAAGCAGGGAATAGGGAAGAGGGACTCAGGGAAGAGGGACTCAGGGACTAAGGGACTAAGGGACCAAGGGACTAAGGGACTAGGGACTAAGGAACAGGAATGGAGCCGTGGAATTGGGAACCGATCCATGCGGCGTCGTTCCCCATTTCCTAGTCCCTGGTCCCTGGTCCCTTGGTCCCTTGGTCCCTTGGTCCCTTAGTCCCTTAGTCCCTGCCTTTACCCCTTTTCCACCTGGTAATAGAACGGCGGGCCATTGCTCCGGGCCAGGGCGCGCACCGACTGCAGAAAGGCCGTGGCGGCGTAGGAGAGCGTTCCCTGGCGGCGGTGCACCAGGCGCAGGACCCGCTTCATTTCCAACTCGATCACGGAGACGGCCACCAGCTCCCCGGTCTCAAGCTCGCGGGCCACAGTGAGGTGGGGAACCAGCGCCACGCCGTTGCCCATGCCCACGAAGCGCTTGATGGCCTCGATGGTGGGCAGTTCGATGCCCATGTTCAGCGGCGTGCGATAGCGATGAAACGTCTCGATGACCCGGCGGCGAAGCGGCGAGGCCACGTTGTGGGCGATGAACGTCTCGGAACCAAGATCGTTAATGGAGACGCGCTCCGCACCGGCCAGCGGATGGCCGGGGCTCACGATCAGCTTGAGGCTGTCGCCATAGACGGCGATGGTGCGGAAGGCATCCGGGTCGGGGCGAAAGGACATCACCCCCATCTCGAAGGTGCGCAGGTTGAGTTCGTCGGGAATGCGCGAGGCCAGCATGCGGTGCACGGTGACGCTGATATTCGGATAGGCGCGGCGAAATGCGTCGATGGCCGGCAGCAGGTACATGCAGGTGTATTCGTTGGCCGCCAGTTGGAGGCGGCCGCGTTCCAGGCTTTTTAATTCGTCGAGGGCGCTGGTGGCCTCCCGCCGCAGGGCCATCAGGCGCAGGGCGTAGTCGCGCAGCAGGGCGCCGGCCGCGGTCAGCGAGCCGTCGCGGGCTGAGCGGTCAAACAGGGTCTCGCCCACGTCCGCCTCCAGCTTGCGGATCACCTGGCTGACGGCGGGCTGGGTGCGGTGCAGCCGCGTCGCCGCGCGCGAAAAGCTGCGCTCCTCCGCCACGGCGAGAAACGTTTCGAGCTGGCTGAGTTCCATGCGCCCTCCGGGCGCCAGTGGTCAGTGGTCAGTGATCACTGGTCAGTGGTCAGTGTGGGCATAGCCGATCAAAATATGCGCCGGGCGGAACGGGCCCCAGGGTCTCCAAAGCAGGTCCTTCGTCCCCTTCGCGCTACTCAGGGTCCTCAGGATGACAGCGTTAGAAACAGGAGGTGACGTACTGACCACTGATCACTGACCACTGATCACTGGCGTTATAAGCAATTGTAATCGCTTCCCCAACAAGAATAACTTTGCCTTATATCGCCCAAATGCGAGAAACTATGGTTATTGCAGGTTTTGCGGACGAGGTTTCCCCTCCCCAGGCGGAGTTTATGAGCACCGACAAGTCCCCCAATCACGTCGCATTCTTCGACACCACCTTGCGCGATGGCGAGCAGTCCCCCGGCTGCAGCATGACCACCCAGGAAAAGCTGACCATGGCCCACGCCCTCGAGGACCTGGGCGTGGACATTATCGAGGCCGGGTTCGCGATGGCGTCGGAAGGCGACTTCGCGGCCATTGCGACTATCACCCAGGCCATCCGCAAGCCGCGCATCGCGTCCCTGGCGCGGGCCAAGAAGGAAGACATCGAGATGGCGGCCCGGGCGATCCAGTTTGCCGATCGGCCGCGGATCCACGTGTTCCTGGCCTCCAGCGACCTGCATCTCGAATACAAGCTGAAGATCAGCCGGCAGGAAGCGCTCGACCTCACCGGCGAGTCGGTGCGGCTGGCGCGGTCGCTGGTGGATGACGTGGAGTTCTCGCCCGAGGACGCGACCCGCTCGGACCGCGATTTTCTGGTGGAGATGGTGCGCATTGCCATCGAAGCCGGCGCCACCACCATCAACATGCCCGACACGGTGGGCTACACCACGCCGGAAGAGTATGGCGATATGTTCCGCGAGGTTCGCCAGCGCATTCCGGCCGTCGACGCGCAGGGCATCATTCTCTCCTCGCACTGCCACGACGACCTGGGGCTTGCCGTGGCCAACTCGATCGCGGCCATCCAGGCCGGGGCGCGCCAGGTGGAGTGCACCATCAACGGCATCGGCGAGCGCGCCGGCAATGCTGCTCTGGAAGAGATTGCCGCGGCGCTTTATGTACGCCGCGACCACTTCGGTGTGACCACCGGCATCAAGCTCGAACAGCTTTATCCCACCAGCGAGGTGCTCGGACAGCTGATTACCTTCCGGCCCTCCCCCAACAAAGCCATCGTGGGCGCCAACGCGTTCGCCCACGAATCGGGCATCCACCAGCATGGAATGCTGGCCAATCCTCTCTGTTACGAAATTATGACCCCGGCCCTGGTGGGGGTTGCCAAAACCCACCTGGTACTGGGCAAACATTCCGGCCGCGCCGCCTTGCGCGATCGCCTGGAGCAGCTCGGGTTCACGCTGTCGCGCGACGAGCTGCAGCATACGTATTACCGCTTCGCCGCCCTGGCCGACCGCAAGAAGAACATCTACGACCAGGATTTGATCGGGATTCTTCCCGACCAGATTCGCGAGCGGCGGCACGTGCCGGTGGCGGAACTGGACTGAGACAGGGAAAAAAGGACCGAGGGAACAAGGGACCAAGGCTTCCGAAGTCCGGTCCCGAACCTGATCCTTCGCAACTGCGAACTAAGAACTACGAACTGTGAACTGAGAGAGCAATGAAGCTGAAGATTCTAGTCGTCGCCGGCGACGGCATCGGTCCCGAAGTCACCAACGAAGCAGTCGCCGTGTTGCGCGAAGTGGCGGAACTGGGCGGGCACGAATTCACCTTTACCGAGCGACGCATCGGCGGGGTGGCGATCGTCCAGGACGGCACTCCGCTGCCTGCGGACACACTGAAGGAAGCACTGGCCAGCGATGCAGTGCTGCTGGGCGCCGTGGGCGGCAACGAGTTCAATTCCCTTCCCCCGGACAAACGCCCCGAAGCCGGCCTGCTGAAAATTCGTGCCGCCCTGGGCGGATTTGCGAACTTGCGTCCCGCGTTTGCCTTCAAAGAGCTCACGGTCAACAGCCCGCTTCGGCCGGACATCGTGGAAGGCGCCGACATATTATTCGTCCGCGAACTTCTCGGCGGCCTCTACTTCGGCGCGCCGCGCGAATGGAACAAGGCCACCGGCGAGGCCTGGAACACGATGCGCTACACGCGGGACGAGGTGGCTCGGGTCGCCCGCATCGCTTTCAACCTGGCCCAGGGGCGGCGCAAGAAGCTGACCAGCGTGGATAAGGCCAACGTGCTGGAAGTTTCTCAACTTTGGCGCGCGACGGTGAATGAGGTGGCAAGCGAATTCCCCGACGTCACCGTCGAACATCAGTACGTGGACGCCATGGCGATGCACCTGATGAACCAGCCGCGCAGCTACGACGTGGTGCTGACGGAGAATCTGTTCGGCGACATTCTGTCGGACGAGTCAGCGGTGATCACGGGGTCGCTGGGCATGCTGCCCTCGGCCACCATCGGCGGCAAGGTGAACCTGTACGAGCCGGTGCACGGCTCGGCGCCGGATATTGCCGGCAAAGGCCTCGCCAACCCGCTGGGCGCGATTTTGACCGGCGCGCTGATCCTGCGCCACTCCGCGGGCCTGGAGATGGAAGCTCACGCGGTGGAGATGGCCGTGCGCAAGGTGCTCGAATCCGGATTCCGCACTCCGGATCTTGCCCGCGGCCAGCTCGAGGTGACCGCGGCGTTTACCGTGCTCTCGACCAAGGCCATGGGCGCCAAGGTTCGCGAGACGGTGAAAGAACAGTTGGCAGCCCGCGAAGCGGGCGCAAGATAGTAGCCCCAGGCGTAACCCTGGGGAAAGCTGACCATTAAGCACGCCAGCCCCCGCGGGGGGCGTAAGAAAGAGTGCTGGCACCAACCGAGCAAAGCTAGAGGCTAGAAGCTAGGAGCTGTTTTTGATGAGCAACACACCCAAAACGTTATTCGAAAAGGTCTGGCAGCAGCACGTGGTGGTTGAACCGAAAGGCGAGCCCACACTGCTCTATATCGACCTGCAACTGGTACACGAGGTCACCTCCCCGCAGGCTTTTGACGGCCTTCGCCTGGCCGGCCGCAAAGTGCGCCGCCCCGACCGCACCGTGGCCACCGTGGATCACAACGTGCCGACCACCATCGAGGGCCGGCTCAATATCGTCGATCAGATCGCGGCCACGCAGATCGCCACGCTGCGCAAGAACTGCGCCGACTTCGGGATCGAGCTTTACGACGTGAATTCGCGCGAACAGGGCATCGTTCACGTGATCGGGCCGGAACTGGGACTGACCAAGCCGGGAATGACCATTGTTTGCGGCGACTCGCATACGTCGACGCACGGGGCCTTCGGCGCGCTGGCGTTCGGCATCGGCACCAGCGAAGTGGAGCACGTGCTGGCCACGCAGACGCTTCCCCAGTCGAAGCCCAAGACATTCCGCATTTCGGTCGAAGGCAAGCTGCCCGTAGGCGTGACGGCCAAGGACATCATTCTGGCCATCATCGGCCAGATCGGCACCGACGGGGCGACCGGCTGTGTGATCGAGTACGCGGGATCCGCGATCCGCTCGCTTTCGATGGAAGGCCGCATGACCATCTGCAACATGAGCATCGAGGCGGGCGCGCGCGCCGGCATGATGGCTCCCGACGAGACTACCTTTGCGTATCTGAAGGGCCGGCGGTTTGCGCCCAAGGGCGAGGCCTGGGACAAAGCGGTCGAGGAATGGCGCAAGCTTCCCACCGATCCGGGCGCGAAATTCGATCGCGAGCTGGTAATCGATGCCTCAGCGCTGGTTCCCTACGTAAGCTGGGGCACGAGCCCGGGCATGGTGGCGCCGGTGACGGCAGCGGTGCCCGACCCCGCGGCGGCGGGGAACGAACTCGATCGCAAATCGTTTGAACGCGCGCTCGAGTACATGAATCTGAAGGCGGGGACCAAGCTTCAGGATGTGTCGATTGATCGCGTGTTCATCGGGTCGTGCACCAACGGGCGGATTGAAGACCTGCGGGCGGCGGCGAGGATTGCGGCCGGGCACAAGGTCTCGACGCATGTGCACGCCATGGTGGTGCCGGGTTCGCAGCAGGTGAAGGCGCAGGCCGAGCAGGAAGGCCTGGATCGCATCTTCAAGGAAGCCGGATTCGACTGGCGGGAGCCGGGCTGCTCGATGTGCCTGGGCATGAACCCCGACATTCTGGCGCCGGGGGAGCGATGCGCTTCCACCTCGAACCGCAACTTCGAGGGCCGGCAGGGACGCGGCGGGCGCACGCACCTGGTTTCGCCGGAGATGGCCGCGGCAGCCGCAATTGCCGGCCATTTCGTCGATATTCGCAACTGGGAAGTCCGCGAAGAAGTAACGGCCTAGGGCTTTCGATCGGCTGCAGTTTTGAAAGGGCACGACTTTAGTCGTGCCGTGAAGACCAAAAGATGATTCGGGCTTTAGCCCCTGAGGGAAGTTTCTAATGCAACCGTTCAAGACACTCACCGCACTGGCCGCGCCTCTGCTGCAGTTTTGAAAGGGCACGACTTTAGTCGTGCCGTGAAGACCAACAGATGATTCGGGCTTTAGCCCCTGAGGGAAGTTTCTGATGCAGCCTTTCAAGACACTCACCGCACTGGCCGCGCCGCTCGATCGCACCAACGCCGACACCGACCAGATCATTCCCAAGCAATTTCTGAAGCGCATCGAGCGCACCGGATATGGCGATTTTCTGTTCTTCGACTGGCGGCAAACACCGTCGGGTGATCCGATTCCGGATTTCGTGCTCAACGATCCGCGCTACAAGGGCGCCCAGATTCTCGTGGCAGGCAAGAACTTCGGCTGCGGCTCGAGCCGCGAGCACGCGGCCTGGGCGCTGAGCGATTTCGGTTTTCGCTGCGTAATCGCGCCTTCGTTTGCAGATATCTTCTTCTCCAACGCGGGCAAGAATGGGATTCTGCTGGTGAGACTCGGCGAGGAGCAGATCGCCGAGCTAATGCATAAGGCGGACACGATTCCCGGCTATGCACTCTCCGTTTCACTGCCCGACCAGACTGTAAAAGACGGGCAGGGATTCGAAGCGAAGTTTGAAATCGACCCGTTCCGCAAATTCTGCCTGCTGGAAGGACTGGATGATATCGGCCTGACGCTGCGGCATGCGGCGGAGCTGGACCAATACGAGAAGAAGCACGACAACGCGGGTTGGCTTAAAGCGAAGTAACCGCTAGCGAGTGAGAAGCAACCGCAGATCCTTCGCTGCGCTCAGGATGACAGCAGCATTGGGTATTGAATGGAAGTATCAACAAGCTAAAAGCTAATAGCTAACAGCTAATAGCTGGCGAACGAAGAGAGCCAATGACCATCGAAGGCAAGCGCCAGAGCATTCCGTTGACTGAAGGCCCCAGCCGCGCGGCGGCGCGGTCTTATTTGCGCGGGGCCGGATTTGCGAAAGAAGACCTGCACAAGCCCATCATCGGCATCGCCAACACCTGGACCGAGATCGGCACCTGCAATGTGCACCTGCGCGAAGTGGCCCAAGCGCTGAAGCAAGGCATTCGCGAGGCGGGCGGCACGCCCATGGAGTTCAACACCATCACCATCTCCGACGGCATCACCATGGGCACCCAGGGGATGAAGGCGTCGCTGGTCTCGCGCGAAGTCATCGCCGACTCCATCGAGTTGGCCTCGCGCGGCAATCTCTTCGACGGCCTGGTGGGCATCGGGGGCTGCGACAAGAACATGCCCGGCATCATCATGGCGCTGTGCCGTCTCGATATTCCCGGGATGATGCTCTACGGCGGCTCGATTGCGCCCGGCAAGTTGAACGGCGTCGACATCACGATTCAAAACGTATTCGAGGGCATCGGGTCCTATGCAGCAGGCAAGATCGACGACGCCGGACTCGAAGCACTGGAAGCCAATGCGTGCCCCGGCGCCGGAGCGTGCGGCGGTCAGTTCACGGCCAACACGATGGCCATGAGCGCGGAGATCCTGGGCATTGCGCCCATGCAGCTTTCGGGTGTTCCCGCCACCGACAAGGACAAGTACGCGGCGACGCGCGAAGCCGGACGCATGATTATGGATGCGGTGCGCGCCAATCGGCGGCCTTCGCAAATCATTACCCGCCAGGCGCTGGAGAACACCATTGCCAGCGTGGCGGCCAGCGGCGGCTCGACCAATGCGGTGCTGCACCTGATTGCCATTGCGCGGGAGCTCGGCATTCCGCTGTCGGTGGACGACTTCGATGCGATCTCGCGGCGCACGCCATTTATCTGCGACCTGGTGCCGGCGGGCAAGTACATGGCTTCGCACTTCCAGGCGGCTGGCGGCTCGCGTCTGCTGGCGAAGCGGCTCATCGACTCCGATTTTGCGAACGGCTCGACGCTGACCATCAGCGGCCGCACGCTGGGAGAAGAGGCGGCGCTGGCCGCGGAGACGCCGGGGCAGGTGGTGATTCACACCTTCGAGAAGCCCATCAAGGCGACCGGCGGCCTGGTGATTCTCAAGGGCAACCTTGCTCCGGAAGGCTGCGTGATGAAGGTCGCGGCGGCCGACCGCACCGAGCATCGCGGGCCGGCGCGCGTGTTCGACTGCGAAGAAGATTGTTTCGCCGCGGTGCAGACGGGGAAGATCAAGCCGGGCGACGTGCTGGTGATTCGTTACGAAGGACCGAAAGGCGGCCCGGGCATGCGCGAGATGCTGCAGGTGACGGCAGCGGTGAGCGGGCATCCGGACCTGAGCCACACCGTGGCGCTGCTGACCGATGGACGGTTCTCGGGCGCGACCCGCGGACTGACGGCCGGTCACGTGGCTCCGGAAGCTTTCGTGGGGGGTCCGATCGCGGCCATTCGCGAGGGCGACATGATTCATTTCGACATTCCCAATCGCCGGCTCGATGTAGAGCTGAGCGACGAGGAAATCAAGGACCGGCTGAAGAATTTTGCTCCGCCGGCTTTGCGCTGGCCGGGCGGCGTTTTCCGCAAGTATGTGGACCGCGTGAACTCGGCATCACTTGGTGCTACGACGTAGGTGAAAGGAAGCAAGATGGGGCTCTTCTCAAAGCGGCAAGCGAAGCAAACAGGTCAACAAGAAGCCGTCTTGATTCATATTGACGCAACTGATTTGCCGGACGAGTTCTGGAAACTGAATGAGCGGCTCTATGAAGAAGTTGAACGCAGTGGAGCCGGGGAATTCGATGGCAATGAAGTCGGTCAAGGGTCTGCGACCCTCTATGCATATGGTCCAGATGCCGAACGGCTCTTTCGAGCCATGGAACCCACGCTGAGATCGTACCCCGTTTGCCAAGATGCACGGGTTGTCATTCGCCACGGTGGTCCGGGATCGCCACAAACCGAAGTAAAGCTTTGAGGAAGACGCAACCCACGACACGTACAACGAGCTGACCACTGAGCACTGACCACTGAGCACTGAGCACTGAGCACTATTAAAAGGAGACCTCATCATGAGCAGCAACGCCAATCCGCACTCCGCCACTCCCACTCGGCTAACCGGCGCGGAGATCATATGGGCCACGCTGGTGGGCGAGGGCGTCGATACCGTCTTCGGTTACCCCGGAGGAACGATCCTTCCGGCGTACGACGCGCTGCGGAAGTTTCCCATTCGGCACGTGCTGGTGCGGCACGAGCAGGGCGCGGCGCACATGGCTGATGGTTACGCGCGCGCTTCAGGCAAGGTTGGTGTGGCCGTGGCCACCAGCGGCCCCGGCTCAACCAATCTGGTCACGGGCATTGCCACGGCGATGCTTGATTCCATTCCCATGGTCTGCATTACGGCCAATGTATCTTCGAAGCTTCTTGGGACCGATGCGTTTCAGGAAGTGGACATCACCGGCATTACGCTTCCGGTGACCAAGCACAATTTCCTGGTCAATCGTGTCGAGGATATTGCGCCGACGCTTCGTTATGCCTTTCAGATCGCGCGGTCGGACCGCCCCGGACCGGTGCTTGTGGACATCACCAAGGACGCAGAGATCAACAGCACGATCTTCGATTTTGAAGCGGCCAAGCCCAGGGCTCATCGCCCGCATCCCATGCTGCGCGTGGAAGAATCAGGGCTGGCAGACGCAGCCGAGTTGATCCGCAATTCCAAAAAGCCGGTGATTCTGGCCGGGCACGGCATCCAGGAGTCAGGCGCAATGGAGCAGGTGCGCACGCTGGCAGAGCGGGCGCAGATTCCTGTGGCGATGACGCTGCTGGGCATCGGCGGATTCCCGGCATCGCATCCGTTGAACCTGGGAATGATGGGAATGCACGGCGAAGCGTGGGTCAACCACGCCATCCAGGAAGCCGATCTGCTGGTGGCGTGCGGAATGCGCTTTGACGATCGCGTAACCGGCAAGCTGAATGAGTACGCACTCAAGGCCCGGAAGATCCACATCGAGGTGGACCCGGCGGAGATCAACAAGAACGTAAGGGTGGATGTGGCGCTGGTGGGCGATCTGCGCGAGGTGCTGGAAATGCTATTGCCTCGTATCCCGGGGCGCGATGGCTCGGCGTGGATCAAGACGGTCGAAGCCAGCAAGGGCGCGGTTGCCGTGCGCGATATCAAAAACCTTCCCGACTCCGGGCATCTCTACGCGGCCCACGTGATAAACGATCTGTGGCGCATCACCGGGGGCAATGCAGTGGTGGTCACCGACGTGGGCCAGCATCAGATGTGGGAGGCGCAATACTTTCATCACGAGCATCCGCGCACGCTGATTACTTCGGGCGGGCTGGGCACCATGGGATTTGCGTTGCCGGCGGCGATCGGCGCCAAGGTGGCATGTCCGGATAAGGAAGTGTGGGTGATCGCCGGCGACGGTGGATTCCAGATGACCGCGGCCGAGTTGGCGACCATCGTGCAGGAAAATCTCAAGATCAACATCGCGGTCATCAACAACGGCTATCTGGGCATGGTGCGCCAATGGCAGGAGTTTTTCTACGAGCGCAACTATGAAGCCACGCCGCTGATCAGCCCGGATTTCGTGAAGCTGGCGGATGCGCACGGCATTGCGGGCCGCACGGTCAGAACGCGTTCCGAAGTGGATGCCGCGGTCACCGAAGCGCGTAATCACACGGGCGCTTATCTCTTGAATTTCCTGGTCGAGAAAGAAGATTCAGTGTATCCGATGATTCCCGCCGGCTCGGCCCTGCACGAAATGATTCGCAGGCCGGGAAAGAATCCGCTGGTGGAAACCGCTGAGGATTAGTAACACAGCTCTCAGCCTTCAGCTCTCAGCTTTCAGCTATCCATCGCGTCGACGGAAGCTGATGGCTGAAAGCTGACGGCTGAAAGCTAGAAGCTAGAGGCTGCCTTTATGCTGCACACATTCGTTTCCTACGTTGAAGACAGGCCCGGCGTGCTGACGCGCGTGGCTTCGCTGTTCCGCCGTTTGAACATCAATATCATCTCGCTCACCGTGGGCCACAGTGAGCGCGAAGGGCTTTCGCGCATGACGATCGTCTGCGAGGCGTCGGCGGAGGCGGGCGATCGCATCCGCGCCAGCCTGTTCAAGCTCGAAAACGTCGTTGACGTGGACGACATTGCCGGCGCGCCCTCGGTCACGCGCGAACTGGTGCTCATCAAGGTGGCGGCCACGCGGCACACGCGCTCGGCAATTTTCGAGCTGGTCGAAGTCTTTCGGGCGCGAATCGTGGACCTCGCGCCGGAATCGCTCATGATTGAGATGACCGGCGTGGAGAGCAAGATCGAAGGACTGATCCAGGTGCTCACGGAGGGCGATAATCGCATTCTCGAGATCTGCCGCAGCGGTAAAATGACCATGCGCCGCGGGCACCATACCAGCAGCGTGCTCAAGGCCATGGGGACCAGCGCGCCCGACACCGCCGAAGGCGAGAACCAGGCCCTCGAGGCAGAAGAAGGCGCGGTGGTCGAACCCGAGTAATCGTTGGAATTCGCCACTCATTGAATAGTCTTGTCATCCTGAGCGGAGGTCGCCGGAGGCGACCGAAGTCGAAGGATCTGCGGTTGTTCTTCTTTCGGCTCCAGGATTGACCACCGAATCCGATCACCCGCCCAGCACCGCCAACTCCGCTATCAACCAGCAAAGGAAGAAACGAAAAGAAAATGGCAACCACCTATTACGATCACGATGCTGACCTTTCCCTCATTCAGGCCAAGAAGGTAGCCATTATCGGCTACGGCTCGCAGGGCCATGCCCATGCTCTCAACCTCAAGGATTCCGGCGTTCAGGTAAAGGTCGGCCTGGCCGCCAATTCCAAATCCGTGGCCAAGGCGCTGAAGGCGGGCCTGGAAGTGGCCACGGTGGCCGAGGCCGCCCGCTGGGGCGATGTGGTCATGATCCTCACTCCCGACCAGACCCAGGCCAGGCTCTACAAGGAAGAGATCGCGCCCAACCTCGCTGACGGCAAGCTTCTGCTGTTCGCGCACGGGTTCAACATCCACTTCAAGACCATCGTTCCGGCCAAGGGCATCGATGTGGGCCTGGCTGCGCCCAAGGGCCCGGGCCATCGGGTGCGCGAAGTGTTCACCGAGGGCGGCGGGATCCCCGGCCTGATCGCGGTGCACCAGGATGCCACGCGCACGGCTCACGCTCTCACGCTCAGCTATCTCAAGGGGATTGGCTGCACGCGCGCCGGAGTGCTGGAAACCACCTTCAAAGAGGAAACCGAGACCGATCTGTTCGGCGAGCAGGCGGTGCTGTGCGGCGGCGTCAGCGCGCTTATCAAGGCGGGATACGAGACGCTGGTCGAAGCCGGTTATCAGCCGGAGAGCGCCTATTTCGAAGTGCTTCACGAGCTGAAGCTCATCGTCGATCTGATCTATCGCGGGGGTCTGGCGTACATGCGCTACTCCATCAGCGACACGGCGGAGTTCGGCGATTATGTCAGCGGCCCGCGGGTCATTAATGAGGCCAGCCGCAAGGCGATGAAGGATATCCTGCGCGAAATCCAGGACGGCAGCTTTGCGCGGCGGTTCCTCGCCGACCAGAACTCCGGCCGGCGCGAGTTCCTCGCCTTCCGCGAGGCCGAAGCAAAGCACCCGGTGGAAATCGTGGGCAAGACGCTGCGCGCCAGCATGCCCTTCCTCGACCCGGTCACGGTGGAGGAAGTGGCGAAGACGCGTTGAAGCAGCCGGTAGCTTGTAGCTCGTAGGAGGTGTCTTTTGAAGCTACTGGCTACAAGCTACCGGCTACAGGCTCAAACGCAACCGGAGCTAAGATGCATAACCTCGACGAGACCATCGTCCTGCTGGCGCGCACGCCGGACGTGTTGAAGACGCTCTTGCTCGGCCTGCCGGATTGCTGGACGATGCGGAACGAGGGCGACGGCACATGGACGCCGTTTGACGTCGTCGCTCACCTCATCCATACCGAGCGCGAGAACTGGATTCCGCGGGCTCGCGTCATCCTCGAGTCGGGCGAAGCGCGGCCGTTCCCGCCGTTCGATCGCGAAGGAAGCTTCGGCGAGCTGCGGACCCGGTCCCTGGAAGAGCTGCTTCATGAATTTGCACGCGCCCGCGCCGGGAGCCTGCAGGAACTGAGCGCGATGAACCTCTTGCCCAGGGATCTGGAGCGGCGCGGAACCCATCCGGGCCTGGGGACGGTCACGCTGTCTCAGCTTCTGGCCACCTGGGGCGCGCACGATTTGACCCACCTGCACCAGATCTCGCGGGTGATGGCGGTCCAGTACCGGGAGGCCGTGGGGCCGTGGAGCAAGTTCCTGGGCGTGATGCACTGCGCCGGGCACAGCGCTTAGCGAGCGATCACGCTGTCTTTCGGGATCGCTTTTCTGCTTCCAGGCGCTCAGCAAGAAAGACCTTCAGCAAGGACTGATAGGGAACATCTCGCTGATTGGCAAGAATCTTCAGGTCTTCGATCATCGAGACCGGCAGACGCACGGAAATGGTTCTTAGTGTCGGTTTGAGTGCTGGGAATTTCGTGCGCTTGGCCTTGGACCAGTCAAGGTATTCGGTTGAGTCTGCACCCGGTCCCCTCGATGACCAGAAGCTGAATTCTTCGGCCTCGGTTTCAAACTTCGGGATTGGCTTTTTCGTGATGCTCATATACCTCGTTCTCTCTTCGGTTCATATCCCGAGCTGAAATGACACGGATAAGATTTTGTCGAATCGTGAAGGCTACAAAGAGCCGCCTTCTACGCGACGTTTGTCCCAGCGCCCAATATCTTTTTTCGATCTTTGAGTGAGCGGGGTCGGAGCGCAGCACAAAGGGATCATTGAAGAAGACATCCTCAGCCTCCTCTGGAGTTACCCGATGCTCCTCCCAGTTTTTGGCGACATTCGCATCATCCCAATCGAACCCAGTACAAGCCGCGAGCGGATCTTTCCCGGCCATGCTACGTATATATCACATATATACCCCTTCAGGTATCAGGAAGTTCGATTTCCCACAGACCCGGCGTTTCAGCCGGTTCGTCACAAGATCCGGTAGTTTCGCTGCATTTTCGTTTGCCTTTCGTCCGGCAATCCCAAAACTGGAAGGACTGCGCGGAACCAATCCCCATCCCGGAGCATCAGGTTCAGTGTCGCATCGAGGAAGGAACGCAGCCGCCGATCGGCTATCCTGAAACTGCGCTCCGGAGGTCGTTATGCAATCCCCCGCCTCTTCGTTCTCTCCGCCCGCCACTCCCACGCCGCCCGAAACCATCGCGGAGGCCCTGGAGCGTGTGACGCCCCTGCTGGGTTTATCGCTTGAAGACCGCCTGTGGCTCGCCCGGCACGGCGAGGAGCTGGTGATGCGGTCCGGCGACACGCTGTTTGAAGACGGCGCCCCGGCGGAATACATGATGCTCATGCTCAAGGGCGAAATCCATGTGCAGCGCAAGCACAACGGGGCCATGGCGCTGTTCATCGGGCGCACCGGCCAGATGACGGGTTTGTTGCCCTTCTCGCGGATGAAAGCCTACGGCGGGCAGGGCGTAGCCGCCACCGCGGTCTGGGCGCTAATGATCCACAAAATGCATTTCGAGGCCATGCTGGATGCCATTCCCTCGATGGCGCAGCGCGTAGTATCCACGCTGCTGGACAGGGTACGCGAAGTCACCCGCATCGAGCAGCAGGCCGAGAAGCTCAGCGCCCTGGGCAAGCTGGCCGGCAACCTGGCCCACGAGCTGAACAATCCCGCTTCCGCCGCCCAACGCGCGGCATCCAGCCTGGTGGGAGAGTTGCGCGCCAATCGCGAAAACCGGTTCCGCCTGGTGAATCTCTGCCTGACGGCCGAGCAGATTCACCAGATGGAGGCGTGGGAGGATCGCCTGCTCGAACGTCCCCAGCCCGAGGAGCCGCGCAATGCCGCCGCGCTGATCGCCAACGAGGAGGCGCTTCGGGCGTGGTTGCTTGCCCTGCCCTGCGAGAACGCCTGGGACGTGGCCGCACAATTGTGCGAACAGGGCGCCACGGTGACGGATCTCGACGACCTTCACGTCATACTCGGCGCGGAGGCGACCTCCGTTGCCCTGGGATACTTTACCCGCTATCTGCGCTCCACCAGGTCCGTGGGAACGCTGCTTCACTCTACAGATCGGATCTTCGACCTGATCACGGCGATCAAGGCCTACTCCAACATGGACCGCGCCGCCATCCTGGAAGTGGACGTGCCCGCCGGGCTGGACGCCACGGTGCTGATGCTGCAGTCGCGGATGAAGAACATCGCGGTGGTGCGCGACTACCAGGCCGGCCTGCCCTGCATCACCGCATACGGCGCCGAGCTGAACCAGGTATGGACGGCGCTCATCGAGAACGCCATTGAAGCCATGGCGGGGTGTGACGGCACGGGCCGGCTGAAGTTGGTCTGCCGTCTCGAAGCCGACATGCTGCTGGTGGAGATCTGGGACAACGGGCAGGGCATCGCTCCGGAGCTGCAGGATCGCATCTTCGAGCCGTTCTTCACCACCAAGCCGCCGGGCATGGGCCTGGGTTTGGGCCTGGACGTTGCCATGCGCATCGTGCGCATGCATCGCGGCCACCTGGGCGTGCGCTCCGAACCGGGCTCGACCTGTTTCCGGGTCCGGCTGCCGTTGAACCAGTTCCAGGCCTATTAGAGAAACAGCTTCTAGCTACTAGCTACTAGCTTTCGGAGGACTTCATGCCCGAAGACGTTTCCCGTCCCCGCCCCAGCGTTGCTCCCATGCTTTCGGTTCGCCGGGGCGCCGCGGCGGTCGAGTTCTACAAGACGGCCTTCGGCGCCGCGGAGATTTTCCGCATCGAGGCTCCGGATGGGGCGGTGGTCGCCCACCTTGGGGTGGGATCGTCGGACTTCTGGGTGGCCGATGAGTCTCCCGAGCACCAGAACTTCAGTCCCGAGACAATTGGCGGCGCGACTACACGGATGGTCCTGACCGTGGACGATCCGGACGGCGTATTCGCGAAGGCGGTGGCCGCCGGAGCCAAGGAGGTCTCGCCGGTGGTGGATGAGCCGTACCAGTGGCGCGTGGGCCGGGTGCTCGATCCGTTCGGCCATCACTGGGAAATCGGCAAGCCGCTGTAATTCATACAGTAGGGGGTGCCCCAGGTCTCGATTTTGAGACCTGGGAGGGATGCCAGGAGTGACCAAGCGCGAACTCATCGAAACAGCCCGCCTGAGGCTGCGCAAACCATTGCCGTCCGACGCGGAGGCGATCTTCGCTGTCTACGCGAGCGACCCCGAGGTTACCCGGTACCTGAGCTGGCCCACGCATCGCAGCCTCGACGACACCCGCGGCTTCCTTGCCTGGAGCGATGCCGAGTGGGAGCAATGGCCGGCCGGTCCTTACCTTGTCTTCCTGCGTTCTGACGGCCGCCTGCTGGGCAGCACGGGACTGTCGCTCAAATCGCCGGAGCGGGCGGTGACCGGCTATGCATTCGCCCGCGCCGAATGGGGACATGGTTACGCCACCGAGTCGCTCCAGGCGATGGTCGATCTGGCGCGCGACCTGGGCGTCCGACGGCTGGAATCAGTCTGCCATGTCGACCATCGCCCGTCGGCGCACGTGATGGAGAAATGTGGGTTTCAGGTTGTGGGCGTTCGGCCTGGTGATACGGAGTTTCCCAACCTGGCTCCGGGGAGGAAATCGGATGTACTCAGCTACGTGCGGCTTTTTGCTAATTAGGCCGCCGCACAGATGGTCGTTTATGTTTTGAAAGGGCACGACTTCACAGGCTGCGGAAAAACGCCGCGTGTTGGGATGTTTTGAAAGGGCACGACTTCAGTCGTGCCGTAAAACGGCCCGAAATGAGCCGGGCTTTAGAGGCTGCGGAAAAACGCCGTGTGTTGGGATGTTTTGAAAGGGCACGACTTCAGTCGTGCCGATAAGCCGAACAAAATGTATTGGGCTTTAGCCCCTGAGGGATGTTTTTTACCTCGATTGCTCGTCCCTTAACTGTTTTTCCGCAGCCTCTTTAGCCCCTGAGGGACGCCTCTTCTTCAAATTCAACCCAACTGCGGGGCATTAGTAAATGACCCTATTAGCGGCGGCCTACACCAGCTAGGCCGCATTCTGAGTTACTGTCTCACCCCAGGGGTTCACCCCAAACGCTTGTCAAGTGTCCGAAATCCGCCGGGGCACATAAATCATTGCAAAATAATCATTAACGACTCCAGGTTTCTTTGCATGTTTATTCCTCCGGCAGGTGCACAATCGAAATAACATCACCTTTGGTTCCGGGTCCTCTGTTTGCGGATTCTCTCCTTGACGGGTGCACCAAAGTCACCCCCGAAGGTACCACCCCCCTCCCCCCAATGCACCGTTTTTGGTGCACTGCCTCGATAAGCCGCTCCTAAGTCCTTCTATCCAGATACTCTGCGGGTAAGTCGTTTGCCAAGAGGAAGTTGCAGCAAAATTCCTGCCGTAAGCCACTGAATCCAGGAAACTTCCGCACAGAGTCCGGGGGGGAGGGTAGGGCGTACCACGATATGGTACTACCCTTGAACGCCATCCACCCCTGCTTCCGTCGATCGCCCCCGGCTCGGGTACACTCGTCTTCCAATCCTCAGAAAGAGACGTCTGCCGGCTGCGTGACCCGCATGACGGACTGGTCGTGGGTTATAGCCTTCCAGGCAGCGCGAATGGCGTCGATCCTGGCGCGATTTTCCTGGGTGTCGGGGTAGTCGATGATCAGCACCTTGGAACGGAGGCGTTCGGGGGCGGGCTGGCCCTTACCCTGCCATTGACCGTAAATATCGGCCACGCTGAGGCCGTCAGGAAAGCGCGGCGTCACCTCGCGATCGAGGAACTCCCGCCAGCGGGTTTCGCTGATGCCCTCGTCCGGGTGATCGGCCGGCCCCAGCCCGAAATAAAGCCGGGTATCCACCCAGCCCGCGGTACGTCCCGGATGGGCAGGGTCGCCGGTGAGCGTGGGCGCGGCAGCCGCGGCCGGCATGGAGCCTGATGGATGCGCGCATCCGCCCAGCGCAGCGGTCAGGCAGGAAACCAGCAGAAGATGGGAAACGCGCATTCGTTCTCCGCGTGGCAGGGTGGCTGTTCAAAGGAAGGCAGAGATGCAGTCTCCCACCTATTCCGCCCAAAAAGGCAGAAACATCTCGTCGGAGATGCTGTGGTGGATTGAAGTCAGGTGGAAAAGTTACTTCTCCACTTCAACTCCGCGCCAGAACGCCACATACCCCTTGATCTTGCGCGCCGCCGGCTTGGGGTCGGGGTAATACCACGCCGCATCCGGGTTTTCGTTCCCGTCGATCACCAGGCTCATGTAGCGCGCCTGGCCCTTCCATGGACAGGTCGAAGTCGTCGAACTGGGGCGAAAATACTCGCGCTTGAGGGTCGATTCAGGAAAGTAGACGTTTCCTTCCACTGTCTCCGTCACATCGCTTTCGGCAATCACCTTACCGTTCCAAAGTGCTCGTGCCATGGTTCATCCGATTCAACAGGCGAACTGCCCGGCGCGGCACTGCCATGCCGTCCCAAACAGTCGATACGACAGTATCAGAGAACGCCGATCAGGTCGAGGCGGGAAGGGCCGCCGCCTCGCGCCGGGGTACCTACTTTGCCGCCTCGATGGTGTCGATGTGGACGCTCTTCTTTTCCGCGTCGGCGGTCGCGGAAACGGTCACGTGATCGCCATAGAAGTTCTTGACGGCGTCGGGGTTGTCGATCTTCCACACGGCCTTCTTCTCTTCGTCGACAAAGACCGGCTGCATGCCGCCTTCAATGCATTTCTTCACGCAGGCTGCGCCGCTTCCAGCGTGCTTTGCGGCGCACATCGAATCGGAGATCCAGCCGCTCAGCTTGGTGGAATCAGCCGCGCGCGCCGCACCCGCAGCCAGGGAGAGGATAACAACCAGCGAAGCAACAATACGTTTCATGTTCAACCTCCTTTTGAGGGGCTTTCAAATCTGAATATTGAACCGCAAATGCCGCTCAGGGTTTCTGCTGGAACGCGTATTCAAACGGCCTCTGTTTCTGACGGTTGGCCCGCATCACTTCCACGTTCTGTTGCACCGCTTCGTATTTCGAGGCGGCCGCGGTAAAGCGCTTGATCATCTCCGTCGTCTTCTGCAGAAACATGGGATTGCGCTGCCGGATCTCGTCGAGGAAGGGGGCAAACTTGGCCAGCAGGAAAAAGCCTTCGGCGTTGCAGTCGACAAACAACTCGGCCGAAACCGCGCCATGCAAGACCAGTGCAGCGGCCATTTCCCAATAGCCGATCACCTGGCGCACGAAGGCGTTATGGGGGTCGAAGGGGTTGGATGCGACCGCGAAGTACTCCTCGGCGGTGGCCGGCCAGAACTCGCCGGTGACCCAAGCCCGAGCCTGGCGCATCAGCGTCTCACGGCGCAGGTCGTAGAGCTTGAGAATGATTTCGGCGTCGGCCGGCGTGGCCAACGATCGTTCCATGGGAATGCGTTCCATAATGGCTCTCCGATGGAATACTATCCGATCAGAGCAGCCAACGACGAGCGGGGGTTTGGCGCAACCTTGATGGTGCAGCGCCTTGTTCCCTGTTTCCTTGTTCCCTTGGTCCCTTGGTCCCTTGGTCCCTTGGTCCCTTGGTCCCTTGTTCCCTTGTTCCCTTGGTCCCTTGGTCCCTTGTTCCCTTGTTCCCTTGTTCCCTTGGTCCCTGTTCCCTTGTTCCCTTGGTCCCTTGTTCCCTTGTTCCCTGTTCTCTTGGTCCCTTGGTCCCTGTTCTTCTACACTGGAACTTCACATGGTCTTCGTTCTCGATAACTACGATTCGTTCACCTACAACCTCGTCCAGTACCTCGGCGAGCTTGGGGCCCGGATCGAGGTGCGCCGCAACGACGAACTGACGGTTGAAGACGTCGAGGCGCTGAAGCCGGAACGCATCCTGCTTTCGCCGGGGCCCTGCACGCCCGCGGAGGCCGGCATCCTGGTGCCGCTGATCCGTCACATGGCCGGGAAAGCGCCCATCCTGGGAGTGTGCCTGGGCCACCAAGCCATCGGCGAGGCGTTCGGCGGCAAAGTGATCCGTGCCGCGCATCTGATGCACGGCAAGACCAGTTCAGTGAATCACGACGGAAAAGGCGTATTTGCAGGCCTTCCCACGCCGCTGACCTGCACGCGCTATCATTCCCTCATCGTCGAGGAGGATTCCCTGCCCGGCGAGCTTGCCGTCACCGCGCGAACGCCCGAGCTGAATGGCGCGTCGGTCATCATGGGGCTGCGGCACAAGGACCTGCCCATCGAGGGAGTTCAGTTTCATCCCGAGAGCGTGTTGACCGAGGGCGGCCGGCAGATGATCCGTAATTTCATGCAAATGTAAGCCTCTCGCTGGTTGCCACGACCGTGGATTTTGCCCTCTGCCCAAGCCGGCTCTCCTCCGTAATCGCAAGAAATGGGTGTGCTATGGTTTCGGCCGCGTTGATGGCCGCGATCCTTCTGGAACCGCGAGCGGGGTATTCGCAGGCGGCGATCCCGGCGGCGGCCGAGCCGGCTCCCGCGCCGGCCGGCAATCCTCCCGGACAGCCGGATCCAATCGCCCTTGTTCCCCTCGACAGCGACCCCGCCAGTGCGGCAAAGGTGACGGGAGCCATCGAGGTGTTTTCCGGGAGAGCCGTCATTGCGAAGAGCGGCACGGTCACTTCGGGCGCCCGGACCACGGAGGTCGTGCTGCCCCGGCGAGGCGTGCTGCGGGTTTGCGCCTCCACCAGCGTGAACCTGTCCACTGACGCCAGCGTGCCGGCGGGAGACGAACCTGGCTTGATGATGGCGCTCGACCACGGGGCCCTGGAGGCCAGCTTCGCCACCGGCCGCAACTCCGACATCCTACTCACGCCTGATTTCCGCATTCTTATCGGCGGACCGGGCTCGGCGGAGGTAAAGGTGCGGTTAGGCCAGCATGGCGACACCTGCGTGGACAACCCGGGGGCCAATGCTCCTTACGTAATGGTTTCCAGCGTCTTCGAAGGCGGAGCCTACCGGGTGCAGCCCGGCCAGCGGGTGATGTTCCAGCACGGCAGCCTGAACGAAGTGGTAGATCAGGAGAAGGAACCGTGCGGCTGTCCACCGGAGACACGCCCGGGGACCAATGAATTTCCGCTGGCACAGAGCGCCGGCCTTGCTCCGCTGGAGAAAGCGGTTCCCGCGCCGCAGCCGGCCGCGCCCCAAAAACCGCAACAGGCATTGAGCGAGCCGCTAGTGTACTCGGCTCCTGCTCCCACGCCGGACCAAAGCGCGGGCAAACCTGCTGCGCCGGAAAATCCGCCTCCCGCCGTGGCTCCCACTCCGCCGCCGGCAAAGACCTCAGCGGGAAAGAAGCCGGGCCTCTTCCGCAGCATCGGCAGGTTCTTCAAAAAGATATTCGGAGCAGAATAAGGTTTTCGCTGCCGCAATTCCTCGTACAATCCCGTTGCCGCGAGCCGGATTTCATGGGGTACAGCCGATGCAGTAGCCGACCTTGCCGCGCTGATTTTGCCTATAAAGCAAATGCGCCAGCCTGCGGGGGGCTGGCGCAATCGGAAATCCAGAATCCAAACTAGTTCGTCGGCTGATCGGCGGGCGGGTTGCTGGCGGTGCTGGAGTTCGGTGCGGCCACCAGGTTCAGGGGCTGGGTGAGGGTAAAGAGCAGCACGGTTCCCGGCTCCAGAATTGCTTGCGGGTGGCTGACGAGGAGATGAGTAGTCACCGCTCCGGCGCCGATGATGGTGCCGGCGAGGGCTCCCGCGGGGCCGCCGAGAATGGCGCCGGTGATCGCGCCCGCGCCAACTGCTGCTCCGTACTCAATTCCGTCGCGCTTGATGCGCGTTTCGGCGCCAATCGTGCCCTCGCGGTCGACACGGGCATGCGCGCCCGGCGCGCCGGCGAGGTAAGCTTGCAGGCGGAAGCGAGATCCATCCGCCAGGATCACGGTTTCTGGACGCAGGCGCATGGTTCCGTGGCTGCCAAGGTGGTTGCCGCTCGAGGCCTCGACAACGCTTCCGTCGATTTCCGCGCCGGCAGGAATGAGAATCTGCCCGCCTTCCATCACATCACTCGCCACGCGGCTGCGGAAGGTATCGCCCTTCACGCTGTCGCGGGTTGAGAGCTGGTCCAAAAGCCGGACACGGATCACGGCTCCCTCGCCCAGGACTCCGGGCGGCAGCGGTTCAGGATGGACGATGTCGCCGTCGGGGTCACCGGCATAGCGGCTTG